>JAMIIA010000113.1:0-13907 GCA_035913795.1 Bacteroidales bacterium | reverse complement strand
GATGCGGGAAAGTCAAGGCGGGGACCCGGCCGGCGATTTAGCCGGTCGGGGTGGAGGCCTTTACTTTTCCGCGTCAGTCGGTATTTTAAAGATTCGACGGGCGGTGCAGCGGGAAAAGGTTTGTGGAAGAGGTATTCAACCCTTTTCCCCTGTGGTGAGCCCAGAGGGGGGCAGAGCCCCCTTTTGATGCTTGCGGGGGCTAGCGCTGCTGAGAAGGTTTTGCGGCGAGATTCGGTGTATTTGGGCTTTCTGGCAAAGGCCGGGCGGGAGGGGGCTGAGGTGCTCTGTGGGAGGGTTTGGCGG
The DNA here is from genome assembly GCA_035913795.1 of Bacteroidales bacterium. Lineage (GTDB taxonomy): Bacteria > Bacteroidota > Bacteroidia > Bacteroidales > UBA10428 > UBA10428. The sequence goes on along the minus strand of JAMIIA010000113.1, from coordinate 13,604 downwards.
CAAAAGACCTGTAATTGGTATATAATCAGGGCTATAGGGCCTGTAGACCGATTGTGCGGGCTGTGGGGCAGACTCAGGGCCTTTATATGCGGCAGGCGGGTAGTTGTTGGGGTTTCAGGGGCAGAGCAGAGAGGCTGAAACGGCTCTGGGAGACGCGAAAGGGCTGAAAAGGCGCGTTAGCCACTTCCCTGGGACATGAGAGTTTTAGCGGAAAAGGGATTGGTTGAAATGCCCCTGGCCAAAATAAACTTTATATCAATATCGCTGAATTGATTGCTGTGATAACAGTTGGTATTGCGCACTAATGGCATTCATAACATTATGCCAACCTAAGATGAGTTTACATCTTATCAGCAATGAACCGGCATTCTCTAATAATGTAATAATCAATTGTCGCAAACAATCGGTTTGGCTGGTTGAAAGTTTTGATAATCATGGAAATTTCTAAAAACCGAACTCGCATCATCAGAGTGAATCTGCGGATCAACTAAAAAAGCAGCCCCGATCTTCGAAATTCTTGCCAGTTTTTCGCTACCGTCAGTTATAATGCAACCTTCTGAAATAAAATTGATTAGCGGCTGAGATAGATTGAAAGAGAAACCAGAAGGAATGCTCGTAGAAAATTTCAAATTAGCCGCTAAGGCCGGGTAGATTAATGATGCCAAACTTGTATGTTCGATAAATAATGATGAACCACCGAGATTTACGCCACAAATACTACCTTCTGAATTAAACACCGGACCACCACTCTGACCAGGTTTTATATCGGAGTCTGTCATAAAGCAAGGGCCATCAGCATAACCTGTTGCAAATTTTTCAATGAAAAGCGCCTTTGTCTTGCCTTCCATAACCATAAAGCGGTGTGAATAGTCTCTATGCCAATCAAATTTACCAGCTAAAACTTCTTGAAAAGGAATGCCGCCATCAGGATATTGTGACTCACAATAACCCATGCTAAATACCGTGTCACCGATTCTTGGGGCAGCCGGTCGAAGCGGAAAAGTCATGGTCGGGAAAGAAAAGGGACTTTTTAAACAACCAAATGCAACATCAGTAGGATAGGCAATTTGAACATTAACGATTGGCCATATAGTTGCCCGGAATTTGCCGTCTTCGAGTATAGATTGATGGAGGACAAAGAGCTCAACGTTTTCGACAGATAACTCCTTTTCGCATGAACCGTTAACAATAGCTTGATGCACCTTCGTGGCTTCACGAAGGGCTTCTTGAATTACGTGCGCTGCCGTTGCAATTAACCCAAACTTGCTGATCAAAAAGGAGGTGCCAACTGGAGTCAGTTTACCTTTATAAAGGGAAAAAACAGGCATAATGCAAGCAGACATTGGATAGCCCCAAGCAGGTAAAACCCATGAGTTTTGCTCAGCCACTTTAAATTCTTGAAAATTAACGCGGATCTTATCTTGTTTTTTCATCAAACCTTGATACCTATCACAAAGGGTTGTTCGTCAAAAGGCCCCTCTTGATTTTATGAATGGTTTGGTTCAGTATAAGGCAAATGGAAATAGAAGACAAACGGGGAGAGGAAAATGGAAGGAACACCAAATGCCGATCGCGGGCCAAAATGGTTTAACTCACCTGTAACGATATGCAATGGCAGTATCGAGGAAGTAAAAAAGCATATCCCAGATTTTGAGCGACAGGCGTTCAGTCTGGGCGCGGGCATGCCAGAACACAAACGGCTGGAAACAATTATTCGGAAGCCAACACAAAGAGACCCGCATTGCATCCCGGTGGGAGTGGTTTCTAAAGAATATGTGCTGATAACGCATGCCCAGGTGGTTGACGTTGCTATTAGGGCGCTGGAAGAACACCAAATAGACCCGGCGACTGTTCAAGCAGCAGCCTGGCTAACTGAATATGGCGAGCGTATGGCATTGAGCCTGTATCTACCCGACAAATATTCGATAGCACCTGATGGAAAGCATAAAATGGCGCTTAGCCTTGAATGTTTTAACTCGGTAGACGGAAGCAGCCGCTTCCGGGCTCTCATGGGATGGTTCAGATTTGTGTGCAGTAACGGACTGATAATTGGCACAACCAAATCTGATATACATCGGCGCCATGTTGGTGACCTCGATGTTGCAGATGTTTACGATGTTTTGACAAATGGCCTACGGGATTCAGAGGCCGACAAAGAGAACTTCGCAAAATGGTATAAGCACCGCATTAACATAGATCAACTAGCAGAATGGGTAGACGATGATCTGAAAAAACTATGGGGTTTCAAAGCTGCAGCCCGGGCCTTCCAAATAGCCACAACCGGACGTGACGCTGATATTACAGGCAATTATAAAGATAAAAAACCATCAAATATAACAGTTACTCACAAAAAGCTAATACCTGGAACAGCGCGCCCAAATGAAAACCTTTTTGACATTAGCCAAACGCTGGCCTGGATAGCAAAAGAGCGCCGGGATCTTAGCGAGCAGCTCCAATGGCGGGAACAGATCCCAGAGCTGCTAAAGCCTCTGCAAGAGTGCAGTTGAAGCTGCAAAACATTAAAAATAAGCAAAACGAGGAGTAGAAAATGAGATTGAATTTAAGCGATGAAGATCTGAGTGACCTTTTCAATCCGGCATTAACAGAGGGAAAGGGCGGGTTTCAGAACATCTTTTTGATGATTCAAAAGCAGGTTAATAGAAACAATAAAACGGTTGATCTGACTGAAGAACAAATCGAGAAGATACAGAAGAACTTTGCCAGATACGGTAACGGAGGCTGGCAAGATTGTCTTTACTATGTATTCAAAGATTCAATTTTAAAGGATCTTTCCGGTAAATATGTGCCAGGAAAGCCCCGATTTTACAAAAAATGAGAAGGCGAAAGCAGATAAAACCCCTGCATGAATGATCGATTTACGCACCCATGCAGGGAGAGAAAGGCAAACTCTGTTGATTTAAGAGCGAGAAGACTGGTTGCTGAGAACCATTTCGCTTTAAATTATCACTTTTTTATCCGCTGGCAAATGAGATCATAATCCTGCTTTGTCAGCTTGCGATTGCTTAAGCGGAAGAAAACAGACCAAAAAAGTTTATTGGTTATAAAGGATAAATCATCAACCATTGTTTTAATTTCCAGTTCCTGTTTTGGGCCCAGCAAAGAAGCTTTGAAATCAAAACGATCGGGGAAATCTGCTTTAGATCTGAAAACGTTGTCATCAGACATGTAATAGTCGCTGGTCAGCTCACCAGTTGCAATGATCTTGCATTCTTTAGTGATATAACAAACAACCTTGTCACCCTTTTTGGCCAATGCAAGGCTTGCTTTTCGTGATGCGCCAAAGGTCCCAATTTTAATACAATGTTCCATATCTTCACGCGGCAGACATATCAACCAATAATTCATATTGCCTCCAGAAAAAGATTTTATACTTCATCAGCAGTAACAACTACGGCAAATGGAACCTCAAGAGCTTCGAAATGTTTTTGACCGCAGCGGATCTTGTCTGCTTCGCTGTTTCGAAGTTTGAGGAAATCCTTAGTGTCTTTGGTTTCTCGAACCAGATAAAGCGTCTGGTCGTTATGTTTCACAATAGCCCAATCAGGGTTATAAGAACCGATTGGAGTCTCTATTTTAAACCAGCCTGGCAGTTTGACGAAAAGCTTGATATCATCGCGCTTATCAAGCTTGGCAGCAAATTCGCGCTCTATTTCTGAATCATAAACGATATATTCATAAACAGAGCGATTTACTTGAAGAGCTGACAGGTAATTTATGACTTCTTCATCTTTAAACAGCAACATTTCCCATTCTGCTTCTGGTTCAGAAGATGGAATACGGTCATATTTAATGCCGTCGATCAAAAGGCGGTGGAGTTCGTTTTTAATAAGGCAGGCAACTGAATCCATAAATGCCTGGGGGTTTATAAAAAACTCTGACAAGCGGCCACTTTCTTTGAGAATTTGCACCAACGTCGAACGGGTCAATTCTGTTTCGCTCTGAAGATAAGCAAGAATGTCAGGCAAGGGGCCATGATAATCTAGATTTTCCTGGAAAGAGGAAATACCAGTTGTAGTAACACCGCTTTTTTGAAGAGCCAGGGCTCCAGCTGTGTAGCCAATCTTTGACGGTTGAATGTTTTGCATGCGCTTAATTGCCTGAACAGCATTAACTACCAAATCAGGTGTTTTGTATTCGACTCGATAAGTTGTGCGTTGTTTTATCCGATCCCATAGTTCTTTGAATTCCGGGCTTAACTGGACATTCTTGCGCAGTCGGTTTTTGCCCTCATCTCTTTCTTTACGGATATGGCGCTCTATCTGATATGAAGAAAGAACATCGGTAATACATTTCTCAAAGGGTTTAAATTCCGGGGAAAGGTTGAGAGAAAAGTCTGGTTTTCTGGGATCAAAAGCGGGTTGAATTTTACTTGATGTATCGAGAAAACCTTTGTCAATAAGCTCTTTATGAATTTTGGCGGAGGCTTCTCGGCCAAGGGGCTGTTCTTTGCCGTCAACAACATAAGCCATTCTAGCAAAAGCAGTTACAGGAACTTTGCCAAAAGTAACGCCGCAATCCTCTTCATATTCGTTTTGAAGAAGGCGGGCGAACTCTTCATAGTTCTCATTGGCAACGATGTAAAGCTTGTTAATCGATTCATCGTGAACGCGGTGCCCATCTTGATTGACGGGGAGCCTTAAACCGCGGCCGATTTCCTGCCGCTTTTTTGTGCCGCTTTGAGTCTCATTTAAAGTACAGATTTGAAAAACGTTAGGGTTGTCCCAGCCTTCTCTAAGAGCAGAGTGGCTGAATATAAAGCGCAAAGGCTCATCAATAGAAAGAAGCCGCTCTTTTTCTTTCATAATGAGAGAATAAACGTCGTCATCAGCCTGAGTGTTGCCGCCTGTGTCTTTCAAAATGCCCTTTTTGTCAGTAGCAAAATAGCCATTATGAATTCGTTCAACTGGTTCTTTGAAGCATTGAAGATCTTTAAATTGAGGGTCTTTCGACAATTCAGCGAGAGCTTTTTCAAACTCAATGGCAAATTTTCCTTTAACAGGCTGACCACTTTCATCATAACCGCGATAGTTAGCAACGCGATCTATGAAAAACAAAGATAGAACCTTCAAGCCATGTTCTTTAACCTGAAGTTCTTTCTCAAGATGTTTTTTGATTGTATTACGGATTTGAACCCGCCAAATGTCATCACTCAGGCCGCCCAGCTCCTGGCCAAGACGAAGAACATTGCCATTATTGAACTTTACAAATTCATTGCCTGGTTCGGCATTGATCTCTGTTATGAGAAAACCATCTCGATAACAGGCCCGATTGTTTGAAATTTCAAACAGGTCGGTATTGAGTTTAACGGTTCTGCTTTTCTCTTTTGGGCCTTGAGGTGTCTGCTCATGCAGTTTGACTTTAGCTTTAATTCCTTTGGTGTTATCTATCTTTTCGACTTTAACAAAGGCGGCATTGCCTTCATTAGAGCCAGTTACGCTGGCAACAATGATTTGTTTAACCAAGCGTAATTCAAAAGCCCGGATAGGGTCGAGGCGGTAAACCAAGTTATATGGGTTTTTATGGGTTGCGGAATAACGCAGAGTGCAAAGAGGATTGAGAGCCTTAATTGCTTCCTGTGATTTGTCGGTGCTATCAACGCTTTGAGGTTCATCAATAATGACAACCGGGTTGGTTGCCTGGATAAATTCAATCGGCTGGCGCCCTGAAAGCTTGTCACTTTCTTTATAGATTACGTTGCTTTTTTGCTCTGATTCAGTACCGGTAAAGTTTTTGCGGAATGCATCGATGTTGATAACCAGTATTTGAATGGAATTGCTAGTGGCGAACTGGCGCAAGCGATTGATTTTCTTTGCATCGTAAACAAAAGATTCGAATTCAACATTGTTGTAAAGCGCCTGGAAATGGTCGCGGGTTATTTCAATGTTTTTGAGAACACCTTCACGGATAGCAACGCTTGGAACGACAATGATAAACTTCTTGAAGCCATAGCGGCGCGAGAGTTCAAAGATCGTGCGCAGGTAAACATAGGTTTTGCCAGTGCCTGTTTCCATTTCAATTGAAAAATGGTAGCAATAGCGCAAAAACTCATTTTTCTGACCTAAAATGGGCCAAGATTCAAGATCGGCAACCGGGTTAGTGATTTCAATATCGTTTTTTAGTTGAATATTGCGAACATTATTCTTTATTTGAGGCTCTTTCAGCAACAAATTATTAGCAACACCGAGTTCAGTCTGTTCAAGACCTAGAAGATAACCGGGGCCGGAAGCTTCTTTCTTATAAATTACAGAAAAATCGTCTTTTTCGATGGGCTGACCTTCGAAAATATCAACAACCGCGTCAACAGCAGCTAACTGGTATTCCTGTTTGGGATTGAATTGTATTTTCATAGTCATACCGTCTTAAAGCTGGTTACACCACGAGCTTTCATGGTTTGCACGGCGTTGGTTTTCAGTTGATCATTGCCGGCAAAGCTTTCATCCAGGCAAATGACGCGTTCAGGCTTGAGATCGGCCATAGCTTTTATCACATCATGCGTCAAAGATTCTTCCAAGCAAAGAAGCATAGAACCATCCGCAATACTGAAGACTTCTTTGCCTGATAATTTGAGCTGTTCTATCTTAGTTGTCAGCGGAAAGCCGCTTTTCAAAAGAATTTCGTATAGAATATCTGAAGATGTTCGACCAGGCCGCAAATGGGAAATATGTAGCTCTAGCTGCTTCGCTAAAGCTGGAGTATCACCGCTTGGAAGATTCGCTTGCCATGGCTTGAAGTTTGATTCAACAAGTTTAAAAGCTTTAAAGCCAAGATCTAAGTTTTGTGAAATAGGCTCATCCGCTTCTTCGGCACCCTTAACAACACTTTTTATGGCGCGTCGAATACGCTCCTTGGTTATATCTGCAATAGTTGAGAAATTATTGTTGTCAACTGGCTCTGGTAATTGAATAAGAATAAATTTACGGTTGGCTGCGTCTTCTTTATTGATCTCTAATACAGCTTGAGCTGTAGACCCTGAACCTGCAAAAAAATCTAGTATAATATCGTCTTTTTTTGCATTTGAAATCTGAATTAATCCTCTTATTAATTCAAATGGCTTAGGATTATCAAAAATATTTTTCACGCCAAACAGAGCTGTCATTTGGTCGTTAGCGCCTTGGTTATGACCAAACTCTTCGTGAGACCACCAATTAGTGGCACATTGGCCTTCTTCTTCTCTTTCAGATTTGAAATATTTCTTTCTTGGGGAACCACTGCCTTTTTTAGGGAAAACAATCCTATTGTCCTTAAATAGCGCACAATAAGTTTCTTTGTCGCCCATCCATTCTTCATCTAAAACGATCCCTGTTGGTGTTGTAATTTTATAACGACAACCACTTTGCCCACTACCAACTTTCCATGGTTTTGAGGCCCAATCGCCCCTTGGATCATTGTCTGGGTTACTAAATTTACCTGTGATGTCTATTTTACCAACACCTGCGGCCCTTAGCGCCACAGGATTTTTTGCATAAGCACATATAAATTCCGCGACCTTACCAATCATTTTTGTTTTATCGTTAGGCTGATTGTGTCTGCGTCGCCAACAAATAATGCCTTCTTTGCTGTCTTCACCAAATATATCATTTAATAAAACAATTAAATTGTTAATTTCATTTTCATCAATACTGATGAAAATAACACCATCTTCACGAAGAAGATTCTTGGCAAGATAAAGTCTTGGATACATCATGTTCAGCCATTTAGAATGGAATCTGCCGTCTGTATCTGTATTGGTAGAGAATTTTTTTCCTTCACCATCAACCTGATTAGTGTATTCAAGATATGTTTGCAGGCTCTCGGAATAGTTGTCGGGGTAAATAAAGTCGCTACCGGTGTTATAAGGTGGATCAATATAAATCATCTTGATTTTCCCGATATAGCTTTTCTGGAGAAGCTTCAAGACTTCGAGGTTATCACCTTCAATAATGAGGTTTTCTGTGGTATCAAAGTTAACGCTTTCTTCAGGGCAAGGACGAAGTGTTGCAAGGGTTGGCTGCTGGATTGTTTTGAAACAATCAGCCTTGCCAGGCCAATTCATACCATAACGCTCTTTGCCAGGATCAACCGTTTCGCCCAAAACACGTTTAAGCTGATCAAAATCAATTTTGCCACCTTCGGTGCGAATTTCGGGAAAAAGAGTTAAAAGCTGGTCTGTTTTCTCGGTAGCAATATCATGTGAGCGCAGATCTAGTTTTTCAATTTCATTATCTGGAGAGACTTTTACGCGTTTTGTATTCATTTTTTCCTCTTCTTCACAGTGTTTCAATAGTATTAAACGATCTGCCAACGAATTGTAAACAATTCCTGGCGCTCTATTTTTTGTTCAAGGCGGCGGCTAATAGCCAATTACTGCCGCAGCCAGAGCGCCTACGCCGGCCTGAACGAAGACGTGTGTCGGGCGCGTGATGCCCTGACCGGCGAACTGCTCCTGAATCTCGGCCATCATGGTGGTGTAACCCTGCATTATCCAGATAGGAATTTCGGTATAGCCTTCCCACGAGGTGTCGGAAATTACGGCCCAGCCGTGCTCTCTGGCATCGACAACGATCTGGCGAACGGCATCGTCATAGTTCCCGTCAATGATTTTAACTGTCGCGCCGTAGCCTCTGATCGCGTCAATGCGCGGTTTAGAGGTTTCGGCATGAACGTAGACGACGCAGTCATGCCCGAGCTTCTGCGCGGCCCAGGCGATACCACGCCCGTGGTTGCCGTCTGTGGCGGTTGCAAAGGTGATTTTGCCGAGTTTCTGTTTTACCTCGGCTGATGTCAGTTCGGCGTAAGTCAGCTCTTCGTCAGCGTTGAGCAGGCGCTTGAGGTAGCGATAGACCGCGTAAGATCCGCCCAGCACTTTGAACGAGTTTAGCTGCAGCCGCATCGATTCGTCTTTTACCCAGATGCCGCCAACATCGAACATCTGCGCCAGGTTTGGCATCGCCAGCAACGGTGACATCTTGAAACCCGGAATCTGGCGATGAAACCGCCGCGCCCTGCGCGCTGTTTCCGGCGCGAAAAGCTGCTGGCATAGGGTCAGGTCAGGTTTTTTGTTCTGATTATAAATCCATTTGAGATCGGGTCGAATGTTGTTCATGATAACCTCCTGCTTTTACCATTGCGGCTGATTGCCGATACGATAACCAATGACTTCGCTTGTCTCATTTACGACCACAAAGGCTTGTGGATCCTCTCTTAGAACGATTTCTTTGAGCTGATTCACTTCCCGCCTCGAAACAACAGTGTAGATCATGTTAACTGACTGCTGCGAAAATCCGCCGCTGGCAGCGATGAGCGTAGTGCCGCGCTGCATTTCGTCAAGAATACTGAGGTTTATCTCTTTCCATTGCTCGGAAACAATGGTGACGGCCTTGCGCTGCGACAGGCCATAGATGGCTAGATCGATCATCTTTGAAGAGACAAACATGTAAACAAGAGTGAACAGTGCTTCGTCAAGGCTGAAAAGTAGCGCAGCGCCAGCCAGAACAAATATGTTGAACGCAAGAATGGTAGTGCCGAGCTTGATGCCGTATCGGCTGGCCAGAAGCACCGACAGAATATCTGTTCCGCCGGCCGACCCCTTTGAACGAAGAATCATTCCGGAGCCGACACCGTTGATCAGGCCTGCCAGAATAGCCGAGAGCATCATGTCGTTAACTGCGATCCGGTAGTCGATCAGTTCGATTGCTGATGTGTAAAAAGCGGTTCCCATGAGAGAGAGTATGAAAAAGCGCTTGCCAAGCTGCCGATAGCCGAATATGAAGAGTGGAATATTGAAGGCGAGATAGAGCCAGGAAATGTGCGCCGCCGGAATCAGGCGATTGATGAAGAGAGTTACGCCGGTGAGGCCGCCGGACAAAAACTGCTTTGGCACGAGAATGCCTTTGATGGCGAGTGCGCTGATAGCTGAGCCCAGCATGAGGAGCATGACACTTTTAAAATTTGAGCGAAAATTTGTCTGATTCATTCTGATTCTCTTTTATTAATCTATTTGTGGCACATGGCCGCATTACGCGCCGAAAGCGCGTAACAGGTCAAACTTACTGATGAAGGCATACCGACGCGCTATTAATAAGAGCAGGGGAGCAGGAAGTTTATTCTGCAGCCGTCAGAATACACCTGATCTGCACATTCGTGAGACGTGAAAGTCTCTGCGCCAGATTTTGCACGTGATATGAATGGTATACACGATAATTTTTAATTGTGTTGTGATAAAAATAACAGCGACCGAAAATCCACCTTATTATATTATAACCAGTTTCGCAGAATAAATCAACCCGCCGGTAATGCCCAGAAAGCCCAGACACAACGAATCTCGCCGCAAAACCTTTTCAGTTCCGTATTGTTGAAATAACCGGCAGGGGCATTTCAACCAATCCCTTTCCCGCTAAAACTCTCATGTCCCAGGGAAGGGGCTAACGCGCCTTTTCAGCCCGTTCGCGTCTCCCAGGGCCGTTTCAGCCTCTCTGCCTTGCGCCAGAAAACCCCTTTTTTACACGCCACTGAGTTTTAAAAAACACCAGTGAGCCCCATAGCACGCCCACCAGCCTTTTTTCAAAAAACAGACATAAAATACCCGTTTTGGCGACTTTTTCCGCGATCAGGCTGTATATCCCATGCCCCTCAACTAAGGAACTCTCCTACGGCCAAGAATAATACACGACAGCCAGACACATATAAATCAGGCTTCCGTGCCATTAACAATAAGCATCAATGCTTTATTGCTTTGGCTTTAAAGATATCAAGTAATTCTGTCTTTTTTGCTTTGACGTTAGAATCCTTTTCTTCTTTTATGCTGCTTTCCGGCACAGTTATATCATCCTCTTCAAATTCGGTTTGTGGTGCCAGCAACTCAACCACTTTTTTGGCATTTTCAAAATTATCATCCATGCTGCTAGAGTGTAACGAAGAAATAACTATAGTAGCAGGCAAATCTGCGCCGCCACTGGATCTAATATTAGGGTCTGCTTTGTAAGCTAGTAGCAACTGAACAACCTCAAAATTGCAATTTTCTGCGGCAGATGTCAACGGGCTTGCATTGGCTGCATCAACAAGATTTGGATTTGCACCATTGTCTAAAAGAAATTTGATTAGATCGTAACGACCTTCAAGCACTGCTGCATGAAGAAAAGTTAGATTTGAGGGCCCATAAGCCATATTTATACGTTCAGGGCTTTCCAGAACAAACTTCTTAACTTCTTCATCATTTGCGGAATCAACAAAAACACAAACATTAAAATCATCTGTTTCTTTGTTCTCATCCGCTAAAACAAAAGAAAATGGTAGTATCAACAAAACAATAACGAAAAATAGGCGCTTCATTTTATTCTCCTTAAAATGCTTGATCTAACATAAATTCAGTAGGTTCTATCCCAAAACCTGTAGGAGGCAAATCCACATTGGTATGAGCACCTTCAGTCGGGACAACGTAGTAGCGTATATACGCTGTTACTTTTTTAACGTCCGGATTTTTGTCTGTCCAATATTCAGTGCTCTGAATAAATACTCTGTCCAATTTTTTAGAATATTGCTTTTCCAGCTTATTTACTCTATTTCTCCATTTCCTCCAAACTTGCTTTCTAGCCTCACGCAAACCAGTAACGATATACGGGGATTGCATATTAGCGGGTGTCAATGGAGGTATAATTATGGAGATATCGCCTTGAATAATTTCCTCTCCGCCTTCGCTTTTTCCGTCAGGAAAAACAATAGAGTATTTAATTTTGCAAGATAGCCTTGTACCTTTTGGGTAATCGTTAAGGTCGGGCGGTTTGTTGCTTTCCTTCGGCGCTGTGCCATTTTCAGGCTTATTAGTTTCAGGTTTTGGCTTAACAGTATTACTCGGCTTTGGTTTTGGTTTATTTGGTTTGGGCGCAGCAACCCCTGCGTTTGGCTTTGAAGATGTATTTGGCTTAGAAAGTTGGCTTGGGCTTATTAGTGGTAGGCTTTGGCGTGGTTGTTGATCCACCAGCATTCGGTTTTGGCTTAAGAGAAGCAGTCCCAGACGCTGTCTGAGGTTTTGTATTTACAGGCTTTGGTTTTGGTTTGGCAACCGTCCCTGACCCTGGCTTCGGAGAATTTGGTTTGAGTTGAACAGTCCCAGAAGCAGGCTTGGGTTTGAGCAAAACAGTGCCCGAAGCTGGTTTTGGTTTATTTAACCCGGGCTTGGCAATTGCTGGCTTAGGCTTGGAAACAGGCGTTGTGCCCGCAGCTGATAAGCGTGTGGTGACCAAAATTAACAACAAAAATACATAAAATACGCTGACACGTTTTCTCACGAAAGATAACCTCTAATTTTGCAAAAAATCTTCAACACCAGTTCATTTATACCAGCTTAACAAAACTTGTGCAACCAGCAGCAAAAGCAAGACTAACCACATAAAACAGCCAAACTCCATCTCTGGGCTCACCACAGGGGAAAAGGGTTGAATACCTCTTCCACAAACCTTTTCCCGCTGCACCGCCCGTCGAATCTTTAAAATACCGACTGATGCGGAAAAGTAAAGGCCTCCACCCCGACCGGCTAAATCGCCGGCCGGGTCCCCGCCTTGACTTCCCCGCATCAGTCTGGTTGTCTGGGGTCATCGACGGGCGGCTCCGCAGGGGAAAGGGTTTTCGGGCCAGAGTTTTTTGCCGCAACGGCAAACCACTGAAAACCTCTCCAGTCGCAGAAAATAGTTCTTGCAAATGACAATAGATTACATATATTATTAGTAGATGACAAATCGGTTTTCACCAGGGGAGGTTCAGCATGCAGACCATGAACTACAAAGAAGCGGCCAGGTATCTGAAAGTCACTGAAGGCACGCTCCGCAACTGGGTTTCCAAAGGCCGCATCAAACCCCGCAAAGTCGGCAAACACGTGCTTTTCTTCAAAGAAGAACTTGAATCCTGGATCAAAAGCCCGCCGCCGGCAACACCTGCACCAGCGCCCAAAGATCTCTCCGACCTTTTTGCCGAGCCCCTGAAACCGGCTGTAAAACCCGAACCCATACCGGCCCTGGCTCCCGCAGCAAAACCCGCCAGACTCACCGAATGGGTTCCGCAATTTCACATCACCATGTCCGACCAGGACAAAGACCCATACGCCCTGCTGCACGATCTCCCCGACCAGACCATAAAAATGACCCCGGAAAACATGCGCGAACTCGCCCGCTACCTCATCGATGCCGCCGCCATGTGCGAAAAACGGCAATTCCGCGGCCTGAAAAACTTCTCGCTTTTCCGTGAAAATGACCGCTTCCGCAGTTCAGTTGTCCTGGTCCCCTTCAACCAGATGCGCGATCTGCAGACCCTCGCCCTTGCAGCCCTCAGAGCCGGCGATGTCTTGGCAGAAACCAAAGAACAATACGTCATTCAGTTTATCCGCGACGGTCTTAAACACCAGCTCCCACTGATTAACATGCAACTGAAGAAAAGAAACATGCGCGCCATCAGCTTCAAAAGCCTGAAAAAATAACAGCCGCCGCCGCTCCGATGACAATAGATGACAAAAATATAGTTTCATAATAAAGATTAGTTTATTAATTTTTATTGTCAAACACAGCTGTTCTGATTATAATAACAGTATGAAAACACTGAATGTAAGGCTTGATGAC
>JAMIIA010000112.1:0-5346 GCA_035913795.1 Bacteroidales bacterium | reverse complement strand
AAACAGAACATCCGGGAATCAGGAGGCTAAGTTCCTCCTTCGTCATAGGGACGAAGTCCCTAAAAAAGTAGGCAACCCAAGAGAGTTGCCTACACAAGATGAACTTCCGTACAATCAATCGACTGAAGTCCTCCTTCGTCAATTACAAAGTACGTAATTTTTTTTATCAGAATATTTGCATTTTAAAACAGTACCTTTTTTGATTAGATTGATTATTTCCATCGTTTTACTTCAATACCCTTTTGCTTGCAGAATACACTAAATTTCTTTGTTTGAGGGTAAGAAAACCTTTATCTTTTTTACTTGTTTAACCTCTAAACAATCAGCTATGGACTTACAGTTAAAAGAGAAACATTACATTGTGTGTGGAGCTACCAGTGGCTTCGGTTTAGCCATTACCAAGTTGTTAATTGCCGAAGGGGCAAAGGTACTGGCTATTGCCAGGCATGAGGAAAAGCTTTTTGAACTGAAAGATGCTTATAACGATTCAATAGATATTCTGGCTGGCGATATTACCCAGAGCATTACCATTGAAAGACTAATTCGACAAAGCTCCAACAAAACTATTGCCGGCATTGTGGTCAATGCAGGTGGCCCGCCAGCTATGAAGTTTGTCGAAACCAAACTCACCGATTGGGACGAAGCGTATCATAAAACTCTACGCTGGAAAGTGGAACTTACGCAGGCTTTCTTGCCCATTCTTCTGAAAAATGGTTTTGGTCGCATGCTTTATATCGAAAGTGCTTCGGTAAAACAGCCTCTCGAGAATCTGGTATTGAGCACCTCCATGCGCCTTTCGGTAGTTGGCTTTGTGAAAACACTTTCTCAGGAACTGCCTGATAAGGGAATTACATTCAATGTGCTGGCTCCCGGTTACCATTATACTCCTGCAGTAGAACGACTTATTGATAAGAAAGCTAAAGACGAAAATATTTCAAAAAAACAGGCACGTGCCTTGCTTGAAGAACGAATTCCCATGCACAAAACAGGCTCTGTAGATCATTTCGCCTCCCTGGCAACCTGGCTGCTTTCGCCCTTGTCGGAGTATATTACCGGGCAAGTGTATGCGGTAGATGGAGGAGTTATTAGGGGTGTTTTTTAATACCAACTTTTTACGCATAAAAAAGCCGGTTCATTAAAAAACCGGCTTTTCAATTCATTATAAAGGGATTATTACACCAACACTTTTCCCGTCATTTCTTTTGGAATGGGCAAACCCATAATGGTTAAAAGGGTAGGCGCCACATCGGCCAGAATTCCGCTTTTTATTGTTTTGTATTGCTTGCTTACCAAAATACAGGGTACAGGGTTTAAGGAGTGCGCTGTATTGGGCGAGCCATCTTCGTTAAGGGCATTGTCGGCATTGCCATGGTCGGCTATAATCATAGCGGTATAACCACCTTTTTGGGCAACTTCTACCACCGCTCCAACACATTGGTCTACCGTTTCAATGGCTTTAAGAATAGCCTCATAAACGCCGGTATGTCCTACCATGTCGCCGTTGGCAAAGTTCAGGGCCACAAAATCCACCTCGCCTTTGTTAAGTTCAGCAACAATGGCATCGCGCACTTCAGGGGCACTCATCTCGGGTTGCAAGTCGTAAGTGGCTACTTTGGGCGATTGAATTAAAATACGTTTTTCACCGGGGAATTCCTCCTCGCGGCCACCGTTCATAAAAAATGTAACGTGGGCATATTTTTCAGTTTCGGCAATACGTATTTGTTTCAGGCCAGCTTTCGATACTACTTCACCAATGGTATTTTCTACATTGTCTTTTTCGAAAATCACGTTCACACCTTTGAAACTTTCGTCATAGGTGCACATTGTTACATAATGCAGCGAAATGGTTTTCATGCCATGTTCGGGCATGCTTTTTTGTGTTAACACGGTGGTAATCTGACGCAAGCGGTCTGTACGGAAATTAAAGCAAATTACCACATCGCCTTCCTGAATGGTTGCCAGAGGTTTGCCCTTTTCATCGACCATCACCAGTGGTTTTATAAACTCGTCGGTAACTCCTGCTGAATAGGATTCTTCAATCGATTTGAGCACATCGGTGGAAGGGGTTCCTGTTCCGTGCACCATCAGGTCGTAACCAAGTTTTACACGCTCCCAGCGTTTATCGCGGTCCATCGAATAATAGCGGCCAATAAGCGAGGCAATCTTTACTTTCGATTTCTTAAGATGATTTACCACTTCGGTCATATAGCCCAATCCGCTCCTAGGGTCGGTGTCGCGGCCATCAGTGAGGCAATGCACATATACTTTATCAAGGCCATAATCGGCAGTTAAATCGGCTAGTTTAAAAAGATGATGGCTCATGGCATGCACACCACCAGGGCCTATCAACCCAATAAAGTGAACCGATTTGTTATTCTTTTGAGCATATTTATAAGCTTCTACCAAGGTAGGGTTAGAGGCAATGGTGTTGTCTTTAATCTCCTTGTTAATGCGAACCAGATCTTGGTAAACCACACGCCCGGCACCTATGTTAAGGTGGCCTACTTCGGAGTTTCCCATCTGTCCATCAGGCAAACCTACATTTTCGCCCGAGGTGAGCAATTGAGAGCTGGGGTAATTTTGCATCAGTTTGTCGATGTTTGGAGTATTGGCCTGAAAAACAATGTCGCCTTTACCATGGTTGCCAGTTCCCCATCCGTCGAGAATCATCAGTATTGCTTTGTTCATTCTATCTGTTTATTTGATTGTTTATTGTCGAATTGTATGCATCGTAAAAACGAGGCGCAAATATAAGCATAACAATTTATTTGGTGTAAGGTTTTAGATGAATCAAGATTTTTAGATACTTAAAGGCTATTTTTGAAGAGGATCTAGCGATTCATTCTCTAGTTTTTAGCTTTTTTATATACCTTCGATTGATACATATTATCCTATGCGCACCATTTATCTGTTTGTACTAATTGTCTTTCAAATTATTTGCAATGGACAAGAGCAGGCTGAAGGCTGGAATTTAACCGCAAAAAACTGTAAACCCTATTTTGCGCCTACCCTTGCCAATGGTATGATAGGAATTACACCAACTTCTGTTCCGCTTCAACTCAATTATGTATTGCTAAATGGTGTGTACGATTGTTATGGTAGGGGCGAAGGGGTTACCAATATTGTCATGGGCATTAATTCAGGAGAAATTGAGATTTTGGCCGGAGACTATGCATTGTCGCATGTTTCTGATACCATGATTCGTAATTGGGAGCAGGTGTTGGACATGAAAAATGCCACGCTAATTACCCGATTCGATTTTGGCAACCTTTATCGCGTAGAATCTCGTCTGATGGCTCTCAGGCATCTTCCTTTTACCTACTTCACACAAGTAAAACTTACTGCTCTTAAAAGTCTGGAGAACCTACAGGTGAGCAATACCTTTTCTTCTTCAGAATCAGCCGAACTTTCAGAGATTGTCTTCGAAAAAGTAAAACACATTTCACTTTATTCGGCTAAAGCAAGGTCTCCAATGGGCAAGGTTATTCTGGCTGCTTCGAATACTTTTTTTACAGATCAGGGTATTGAGGCAACGGAAATTTTACAAAGCGATTCGTCTATTTCCAGATTTGGATTTACTGTTAACCTTACGAAGGGAGAGGAAATTCAGTTTAGTTTACTGAGCTCAGTTAGCTCTTCAGTTGGGCATCCCGATCCGTTGAACGAGGCAAAAAGACTTACCCTGTTTGCCTTTCTGCAAGGGCAGGACAAATTACTCCAACTCCATCAACAGGATTGGCATCAGCTATGGCAGAGCGATATTCTTATCGAGGGAGATTTAAATGCCCAGAGAGATGTACGCTTTGCCCTCTATAACCTTTATTCTTCTATTCGGTCAGAATCGGGCTTTAGTATACCTCCCATGGGTTTGTCGTCGAATGGCTATAATGGTCATATTTTCTGGGATGCAGAGTTATGGATGTTTCCGCCGATGCTGCTTTTGCAACCGGAAATGGCAAAATCTATGCTTGACTATCGGTTCCATCGATTAGAAGAAGCACGAAAAAATGCTCAAAGCCATGGTTACAAAGGGGCCATGTTTCCATGGGAATCGGCCCATGAAGGTACCGAGGAAACTCCCGTTAGGGCGCTTACCGGTCCATTCGAACATCACGTAACCGCCGATGTGGGCATTGCGTTCTGGAATTATTTCCTGGTTACCGCAGATACATCCTGGCTTAGAGAGAAAGGCTTTTTGGTGATGAAAGAAGTGGCCGATTTTTGGATTAGCCGTGCAGAAAAGAATGATAAAGGGGAATATGAAATCCGAAATGTAGTTTGTGCCGATGAGTATGCCGAAAATGTCGATAACAATGCTTTTACAAATGGTGCAGCAAAGATTGCACTCGAAGCAGCTTACCAAGCTGCTGAGATTTTAAATCTTATGCCCAACAGTCTGTGGTTAGAAATAGCAGATAAACTTGTTATTCCAAGCTTTGACGATGGTACTACCAAGGAACATGATTCTTACAGCGGGGAACTTATCAAACAGGCCGATGCCAATCTTTTAAGTTATCCCTTAGGACTGGTATCGGATCCGGCAATTATGCAGAAAGACCTTGACTATTATTCAACCAGAGTGGACGTGGGACCGGCTATGACACACAGTATTTTTTCAGTGATTGCTAACCGGTTGGGTCAATGCGAACAGGCTTATCGCTATTTTCAGCTCGGTTATACCGAAAACCAGCGGCTACCTTTTGGGGTACTTGCCGAATGTCAAAGCTGTGATAACCCCTATTTTGTTACCGGGGCAGGTGGTATGCTTCAAGCAGTGATGAATGGTTTTGGGGGTTTGGAAATCAACCATAAGGGTCTTGTTCAGAAAACCTCTTGTCTGCCTGCAGGTTGGAAGTCGCTTACCATTAAAGGGGTCGGAAAAGATGAATCTACCTTTAGAATCCTGAATTCACTTGAATAATTGGTTTTTACCTTGTGGTTAATCCAGGTTATATCGAAAACCGATTCATCAAAATGAATCAATACTCAATACCACAGGTTCAGGTTTTTAGTTAAGCTGATGGTGAAACAAGGCATGCGCGGCAAGTTATTTTCTGTGATGTAGGTCGATTAACTTTCGAGGTAACCTGGCTTAATACCCAAAGCCTTTCTGGAATAAAGAATTGTATAAAACTTTAACAAAAGTAAAGAGGGTGTCCAAAAATGGGCATCCTCTTTTTATTTAGCCAACAGATAAATTTTAAGGTATTGCGATTGGTTAACTTTTAAAAGTGTAACCATGCAATAATTTAATAAAGCTTTGTATTTTGCCTCAAAAAGGCTTAAAAAGGTCACAGAAATCGCACTTTTTGGCAAGCAAGCTAGCTTTTTGCACATTTTCGATAG
>JAMIIA010000111.1:0-11416 GCA_035913795.1 Bacteroidales bacterium | reverse complement strand
TTTGCACTGATACTGGTGGCATTTGTTTGGGCTTATAAGATCGGCATATATTTAAACGAAATGCTTCCAATTGTCATAAAAAACCATGGCAGAAGGGCTAAAAGTCTTTTTAAATATGGGTTGACAAGTCTTGCTAAAATATTATTCTCAGATAATATTAATGAGTTTAGAAAATATTGTAAATTTTTGTCATGTACTTAGACTGTAGTATTTAAAAATCTGCTCGATTGGCTATCGCGTTTAGAATCCGCCTGTTTTCAGAATAAACCCATGTTGTTGCTGGCAACATCGCCGGGCCCGCGGGGAGGTTTGGGCGTGCTAACGGCTGCCGTTGAACGTTTTCCGCGGCATGGTGCACAGATTATCGAGACCTTTACCCTGCCAAACTATTACCAGAATTTTGTTGACAGAAAACTGGAAAACGAAAGCATGAAACAACAATTACTTCTTGGGGTGAAGCGTTTTGAGAGCAGCATCCTCACTTCAAGGTAAGATTGCAACACAATAGCTGGCTATTTAACTTAAACTCTCTGCAGCTTTTGTGAATACTTCCTCGAAAGCCTTATCTACCTGTTCGATTATGCTTTGGTGATTTGTCGGAAAAGGTACTTCGTGGGAGTATTCAAAGTCGAAATCAATAAAGTCAACCAGTTTATTCGGAAAAGTACGTGTGAGTGCCCTCGGGCTTACAATCTCATCTTTTCGGAGTGCCAGCAACGAAATATTTTTATCCATCCGGGTTTTTTCTTCCGCCGTAAGTTTGTTAAACTGTTCGAGAGAGCATATATGCCGGAAAGCGTAACCAAAGGCTGTGTCGTTTAAGAGTTTAGATAGCAAGGTGCTTCGGCGGAGTTCAATGTCAAGTTCTTCTACATAAAAATAACGGATACGCTCAAAGGCACGTTGGTCGAGTATGTATTTCGAAGTTCCATTGAACTCCGAAAACACGCATCCACCGCAGAAAAAGAAAAACTTCGAATGAGTGAAATATCCTTCCGGGTTGGCAATTGCTAAAATTTCTTCGAGAAAAGCACCAAAGGAATAACCAAAAAAATCGATGGTAGCATCTGAATTAAAGAGCTTATGCTTGCCCTGCTTAATCTCCTTGGCTAAAAAGTAAATATCCTTGGCCGACTGGTAACCCGAAAGGAAAAATTGCTCAGGCGCATAGGTAAGCCGCTCACTGATTGCAATATTGGCAAAGCTCAGGTTTTCGTTGTTCGAGGTGCTCTTTTTTCTGGCTTCTACAAAACGACTCATTTGGCGCACATCGTGCCAGGCTTCGGGCGATCGGTTCATGTGAAAGGCGATAGGAAAAAGTATAACCGATTTACCTGTTTTGCTTGCCAGGGCATAGGCCCATGAAAGGTACTTCTCCCAGGAGCGTTCGTTAAGTCCATGCAACAGCACAATGGCTGCATCTTTTTCTTTTCCCGACTTTGGTTGAAAGATATAATAGTTGAAATTAAGATTTCTGTAAGCCAGGGAGTTATAACCGATGAAAGTGTCGAGCCCTTTCAGTCCACCAAACTCAGGAATATCGTCTTCGATGGTGGGGGATTGAAACTTGTATTTATGTATGGTAAAGTTAAGCTCGTTAAGCTCTGTTGTTTCGTTTTCGGGTTTAAAGGCCCGAACTAGTTTTTGTTGAATTTCTGTATAGTGCATAGGATTTATTATTTTCTTCAAACCAAATAAATATTGTCTATCTAAACAAAAAAATGGGATATAGGTTATCTTTTTAGGGTAAATATAGTCTGCTGAGTGGTGAGATAATTCTATTTGGGGTGAAAATAAGCCAGAAATCTAATAATTTCGTGAAGAGTGAATTACGTGTTTGCAACTAAAAAAGCGAAATTGGCATTCGCTCAATTGATGGGTATGCAATGTCTGTCTTTCCAGCAAGAATAGGCTTCACTGTCAGGAGTTTCTTTTACATTATTGAGTGTAACTAAAGTACATTTCTTTAGAACAATTAACTTCTAAGTGTTGTTTAGCAAAGAGAAAGGGAATAAAATTCTTCCTTTCGAATGATATTCACCATTGGGTCAACGATGGCCTGAATGAATTTTTATTTTTTTTGGTTGGTCTTGCAATAAAGCGAGAATTTATTTCCGATGAGTTGTCTTCGTTTGAAAATGCATCATTACCCATTTGCTGCAGCAATGGGTGCTATGGTCTTTACCATGTCGTTGTTTATTGCCATTTTGCATTTAGAAACGAGGTTTTGCTAAATCCGGCAAAGATTGGTATTTTAGTCGGCTCCCTGATAGTCGGTACAATTGGATAATTTTTACTTAGATATACACTTCAAAAAACAGAGAGCAAATGACCGAGGTAGCACAAAGGCTGAACGAAGAGTTAAAGAAAAAAACCGCAGAAGAGATTCTTCAATATTTTATTCATAATTACGATGGAAATGTGGGTCTGGCTACTAGTCTGGGTGCCGAAGATCAGGTATTGACAGATATGATTGTGGCCATCGATCAGGAAACTAAAATATTTACCCTCGATACAGGAAGAGTTTTCCCCGAAACCTATCAAACCCTCACTGAGACCAACAAACGTTATGGGATAAAAATTAAAGTCTATTTTCCAAAGCAGAAGGAGGTAGAGCAGATGGTAAATGCCAAGGGAATAAATCTTTTTTACGAAAGCATTGAAAACCGCAAGCTTTGCTGCCACATTCGTAAGATAGAGCCTTTGCAAAGAGCTCTTAGCGATGTGGACGTTTGGGTTACCGGCTTGCGAAAAGACCAGTCAGTTACCCGCTTTTTTACGCCCTTGGTAGAGTGGGATGATCTTAACAAAGTAATGAAAGTAAACCCCTTACTTGCCTGGAGTGAGAAGGATGTATGGCGTTATATTAAAGAAAAGAATGTACCCTACAATGCTTTGCACGATAAGGGCTTTCCGAGCATAGGTTGCCAGCCCTGTACCCGTGCCATTGAGAAAGGCGAAGATGTTCGCGCCGGACGCTGGTGGTGGGAACTACCCGAACACAAAGAGTGCGGACTGCATGTAAAAGAATAGAAAGATCTGTGTTTTTCGGTATTGTACTGAAAAATGGCTTGTGATAATTAGAGTTTTTTTTTAATATGAAAGTTAATCTGAAAAGGA
The DNA here is from genome assembly GCA_035913795.1 of Bacteroidales bacterium. Taxonomy (GTDB): domain Bacteria; phylum Bacteroidota; class Bacteroidia; order Bacteroidales; family UBA10428; genus UBA10428. The sequence goes on along the minus strand of JAMIIA010000111.1, from coordinate 8,296 downwards.
ATCAAGCTCTGTTGGAGACCAACATGATAGCGATGAGAATAAAGCATTTGCAACAATAATGGAAGCTTTTTATGAGCTGCTTTTAATTATTACTAGAATGCCATAAAGCTTCAAAAATTATTTTGCCACACAATCGCTCATAATTATTGTTTTAAAAGTTCTACGCTGGCTTTTAATAAAATATTCGCCGAAGAAGATCCAATTAGCACCTCAAAAAAACCAGCTTCAGCAGTGCATTGATGTTGGTTATCGTCCCAAAACGAGAAATCAGCTTCGGTTAAAAGTAAACTTAGTTGTTTAGATTCGCCTGGTGCTAATACAATCTTTTCAAATCCATTTAGCTCTTTCATGGATCGAGGTACCGATGACTCTAAATTATGAATATAGAATTGGGCGATTTTGGCTCCGGTTTTTTTTTCTGTATATATGGCTGCACGTGTCCTTTTTTGTATTGCTATTTTGAAATTATGGTATAATTTAGAGCAGGTTAAAAACAGTTTGCATTTTTTGATGGTTCTGCAAACTCAATGTTGGATTAAAAATGCAAACTAATCGAGCGATTATTTTTATGACAATAAACTTAAATGATATTACTATTTCTCTGTCTAAATCTAAAGGGTTATACTTTTTTTAATTGACATTAAACTATTTTTTTATCCTTTTGGTAACACGAATATGAATTAAGTGACACTAAATCCTTGCAATTATGAAACACTTTTCTTTTAAACAACTTTCAACAGTATTGATTTTCAGTTTTTTCATTTTTTCCTCTATAAGTGCCCAGGATATTTCCGATTCAGTAAAATCAATTAGTCTCGATGAAGTAGTTGTAACCGGTACAAAAACAGCTATAAACCGAAACAATGTTCCTTTAACAGTTTCGGTGATATCAAAAGAAAAGATCGAAAATAGCTCCGAGTCGGCTCTATTGCCTGTTTTGTCAGAGCACGTTCCAGGCTTGTTTGTTACCGAGCGGGGTATAACCGGTTTTGGGGTTGCAGCTGGCTCAGCAGGACAAATAAATATGCGCGGTATAGGCGGAAGTCCTAATACACAGGTGCTGATTATGCTCAATGGCAACCCTCAGTTTATGGGCATCATGGGGCATCCGCTGCCTGATGCTTATGTAGCATCTGATGTAGAAAAGGTGGAAATTATACGAGGACCTGCCTCTACACTTTACGGTACCAATGCTATGGGCGGAGTCATCAATATAATCACCAGGGAGCAAGACGAGGATGGTTTTAAAGCCAATGCCCGTGCTATGTTCGGATCGTTTAACACTCAGAAATACATGGTGAATGGAGGATTTAAAAAGAAAGGTCTTAATGTGTTTGCATCTTTCAATCACGATCAAACAGACGGGCATCGCGATTCGTCTGATTTTTCTATTAATAACGGATATTTGCGGGTGGGCTATGCATTATCTAATCAGCTGAATGTAAATGTCGATTTCAGTCTGGCTAATTTCGATGCTACCGATCCTGGTAAGGAAGGCCAGGTTGCCGGCTCAACAATTGATATCACAAGGGGAATGGGAGCTTTTGCACTCGATAATCAGTTCGACCGCACAAACGGTTCGCTCCGGTTTTTCTACAATTTTGGCGAGCATAACATTTCGGATGGTTTTCATTCATTGGACAAGAACTATGGCATCGTATTCTATCAGTCGGTTAATCTTTTTAAGGGTAATACAATAACCCTTGGAACAGATTATAAGCAATACGGCGGGATAGCTGAAAATGTGCTGGCAATGAACGGCAACGGACTGGTTTTTGGCGATACTACTGTTTGGGAGGTTGCAGGTTATGCCTTTATGCAACAGGAATTATTAAAAAAATTGATATTAAACGCAGGGTTCCGATTAGAGCATAACAGCGTGTTTGGCAACGAGCCTGTTCCTACGGCCGGATTGGCCTATCATCCTTTCCCGGCCACCACCTTAAAAGCATCGGTTGCCAAAGGTTTCCGCAGCCCAACTATTCGTGAGTTGTACCTCTGGACTCCGGCCAATAATAGACTTTTGCCTGAACGGATGATTAACTATGAAATGGGTGTGATTCAGCAATTCCTTAAAAATAAACTTTCGCTGGAGCTAACCGCATTTAAGTCGGAAGGGGAAAACCTGATTCAGGTAATAATGGGAACAAATGGTCCCAGAAACGAAAATTCAGGTAAGTTTTCGAACCTTGGAATTGAATTTTCGGGAAATTACCGACCTGTTTCTTCTTTGTCATTCGTAGCAAACTACAGTTATATTTCGATGGATGTACCCATTTTGGCTGCCCCTGAACAGCAAATGTTTATAAGTGGAACTTACCGTTGGAAAAAACTCATTCTCAATCTATCTGTGCAGCATATTCAAAACCTTTATACCACAATCAACCCAATTATTGAAGAAAACTATACCTTGTTAAATACAAAAGTTGCCTACACACTCAATAGATTTGCCGATGTTTTTATTAAGGGCGAAAACCTAACCAACCAAAGCTATTATATTAACGATGGTTACCCAATGCCGGGTTTTATATTATTCGCAGGTTTGAACCTACGGTATTAGCTAAAAATTGAACAGAACAACCGTGATTATTGAGAAATATTTAGTTATGAAAAAAATATCTCTGCTCTATTTGCTGGCGTTTGTTACGCTTAATATATATTCGAATCCGCTGCCTGCTAAATTAAAACACGCCATAATAATTGATACTGATTGCGCTATCGATGACATGAGGGCTTTAAGTATTTTGCTATCCAGACCCGAAATTACTATTAAGGCTATTTTGATATCCGATGGCTCTTTACCACCGCGCGAGGGTTATGAAAAGGTTAAGGCCTTGTTGCATGAATTTCACTGCGATAGCATTCCCGTGGCCTGCGGCACCGCATTAGCAAATGTTAACCCACCCTGGAGGCAATTTGTTAGGGAAGTAAGCTGGGGAACAACCACCGGCTACCAAATTTCTGAAACAGGTGCTGTGAGCCTGCTATCGGAAACACTTTCTTTAGCAAACGAAAAGCTTACCCTGGTGTGTCTTGGAGCATTAACAAATGTGGCCAAATTAATTGAAAAAGATGCCTCTCTCGCACCGAAAATTGAGCGGATAATTTGGTATAACGAATCGATAAAACCTTTGCAAGGATTTAATTATGAATGCGATACATCGGCCACTAAACGCGTGTTTGAATCTGGTATTCGCATCGATGTGATTTCGAACCTACAAAAGGATGAGGCAATTATTGATGCCTCGTTTTTTGCCCTTTGCAAGCAATCTAACACTGCACTTTCTCGTGTTTTTGTTCAGGTATTTAGCCAGCCTGCTGTTTTTGAGAAGTTGAGGCAGCAGCATTTCAAAATGTGCGATGACCTTGTGGCACTCTATCTTACAAACCCCGAATTGTTTGATATCAATACGCTGAAGGATAACTTCGGGATAAGGTACAATATGGATTACCATGTTGCCTCGGTAAAGGAGGCAATGGATGATATGATTGCTGGTAAATATGTGCAGGGAAAAGGTGTAGTTTTTAATGAATTTCCCACTAACCGCGAATTGTTTGCTTATGATGTACGCCAGATAATGGATTCGGCCATTCACCGATATGGCCTTGAAGAGTGGAAAGCCAATGTGATGACAGATGAGTTTCATGGGCATCTGGGAGTATTTTCTATTGTAGGGGCTAAAATGGGCATCCGGGCCCGCGAGATATTCGGTGTTGGTCCGGACCATATTGAGGTGATAAGCTATGCAGGTAACCGGCCACCCTATAGTTGTCTGAACGATGGTATACAGGTAAGTACCGGAGCCACTCTGGGAATGGGGACCATTCGCATTGCAACAGACTCCGTTCAAGTGCCTTCTGCAATCTTTACTTATAAAGGTCGTTCGATTAGGCTTAGCCTAAAAAAGGAATACCTCGTAAAAGTTGATGCCGACATTCGCGAAGGTATTGTTAAATATGGTCTGATGGACGATGGCTATTGGAAGCTCATTCGCCGTAATGCCTTAAATTACTGGGTAGAATGGGACAGGAATGAAATTTTTGAAGTAGTGGAGTTATAAAAATAGAATATCAAACTATTACCATAGACAAGCAATAATTAATACGGATATTTAATAGAAAAGCTAATTTAAACGGCAACAGTTTGCAAAGCAGGGATTTTTATCGACTGCAATTCTTCCTGATAAACAAGCAGGTCGTTTAAAATCTTTTCCGATACAACCCGCGTTTTGCTTGCAGAGCTTGCAAATAATTGCAGATAGTAGTTTATGCCGCTGGTTAAATTTTCCTGAAATAGCTGGTAATATTTAATTTGCGCTTTTGTGGGCTGCCCGAGCGATTCTTCAACTTTCTCTTTCAGATAGTTTATATACATTTTAAGCTCTTGTATAAACATATTGGGCCGGTCACTTCGACTTATAATGTTGGTTCTGCCATAGATATGGTCAACCATAGTTTTTAGCGATACCGATTTGTTAAAATAGGCCATGTTCGGACCCGGACAAATCGATACGCCCTGGATTCCTGCCGGCATTTTTATTTCGTTTTTCAGCAAAGTAGAATTGCAAAGGCTCACGCACAAACATACCTTGTCGGTAATTTTATTTATTTCTTCGTTATATGCAGAACTGCCGAGATTTTTACTTTCAAGTTCTGAAATCTTCAACTTTTGATATTGGCTCGAGGCAGTACAAATAGCTTTGTTGGAAAATTCGGTATTAAAAGTTAAATACTTCTTTACACAGGGTGCGCCAGGCTTTCCACTTTCGGTGCGTTTTTGCTTTTCAATTTCACCCGATGTACCTTTAACCGAATTAAAAAGGATTCCCAGGGGCGATATATTACTTAAATAGAAATCATTTTCATCAGCTTTTGCAATCAGATTCATACTATCGTCGTCGATGTTTACCGCTTCGGGCACAAGCAGAAAGGGCGAACCCCAACCTACAGAATCCACTTCGAAGTGGTCGAGCAAAAACTGATGCTCGTCGTGGGTGCCAACCCCACCTTGTGCAGTAATATCAATTTTATGGGGTACTTTTGGGGTTTCTTTTTCGAGGCTGCGCAAGGCATCGGTATAAAGCTCAAAAAGTTCATCGATAAGCTGGGCTTTGTTTTCTTTGAATTCGTGCAAGATAGGCCCGAGTAGATACCCCTCGGTGGCAAAGGCATGCCCGCCGCAGTTCAGTCCCGATTCAACTCTGAATTCCGAAACCCACAAGCCTTTTTTTGCGAGCATTTTACCTTGAACTATAGCCGAACGATAATCACTTACTTTTAGAATTATTTTCTTTTTCAGTTTTCCGTTTTCATCCGGGAAAAAGTCTTCGAAATTGGCCATGTAGGCAAATAACCGGGGATTCAAACCTGCAGATAAAACCATAGAAGTATCGAGGTTGCTGTTGGCAAAACCACGCAAAGCAGCATGGGCATGGTTATATTCAACAGGCAATGCTTCGTAATTTTTCGTGTAGGTTGCGCCATCAAGTTTGGTCATGATGTTTACATGAATCTCACCCGGAACCATTTTATCCTTTAGTGCCTCTTGTTTCGATTGCATACTTTCGGGGTTCGATTGTAGCATCGCTTTGTATTCAGCTTTTAAGGCCGAAGTTTCGGGGAGCAATTCGAAATATTTTGTGAGATCGCTACCGGGCTCAAATGATTCTCTCTTGATTCGCTTAAAGTTGCGGTCGACAAGAGTTTTCATAAGGTTAAGGTAGGAGGTTATCCTTTTTGCCCTGCAATCATCATCATCTTCCGGAATGGGTATGAAGGGCAATTCGTTCAGATGGCAATGGTACTCGCGCATTTGTTCGGTAATACTGTGATCGATAATAGAGATAACAGAGTCGATACCAAAATGCGCAATTTTTATGGGAGAATCGATGGTATAACCTATGCCCATAACCGGGATGTGAAAGGTATGTGCAGCCTTGCTAATATTCATCATAAAAAAGTATTCTAAATCAATAATAATTCAATCGGTAATCAGAAGAAATAATTGCAAACCACATTAGGTTTCGAAGCTATTTTTTCTTAAGCCGATAACAAGCGACAAAGTTACTATCGATTATTAAGGAATTATTCTTTCGAAGTATTAAAGCTTGTTAATTAGTGGCAGAGCGGTTAATGTAGGGCTTAGTGCAAAAAAGCTGGGGCGAATAACATTAGCCACAAATCGATGATAATGCATAAATGTCACCTTAAAAAATACATCTCAGGAAAGGAAGTAAGAGTGCCTTATTCAAAAGGCAGATTGTTGTGAGGTTTTTCGTTTTCGATGCTAAGTATTTCAAAAACAACATAATTGCTCATACCACGCCAGGCAATAGCATGAAGGTATTCTTTGTAGCGGAGTTCCACTTCTTTTCCGCTGCAGCGCTCAAGTATTGCTGCAATACTGTCGTTGGTTACACTAAATTCGAACTCATTGCTTTGCAGCGCTCCGGGTGCGGAGGTTTTAAACCCAGTTTGTATAAGCCTTCCCTCGTAGGTTTTGAAGATATATCCCTTTTTAACAATAAAATTTACGGTACCCGCTTTAACCCCTTCGCCAAACACAAAATAATAGCGCCACCAAATAATAACCGCCAGTGTAAAAACAGCAATCAAAAGTGCAACGCGAAAGATTTTCTTCATAGCCAGTAAATTTTTTCAAAGATAATTAAATGCAGGTTGACAGCCGGAATAAATGAGCATTAATATGCCAAACTTATCTGTACCTTTAATAGTTTTGCTGGTTCGGGTTTTAGCCAGGACTTTAGAATTTAAAGAAAACATTGTAACAGAGCACTCATTTATAACATAACCATATAAATGTCAAATAGTTACTCTTTATTTTCCTAAAAGGTCTGATTTGACTATCTTTGAGTAAAATTTAAAAATGGACGACCAATTAAACATAGATAAAACATTTTATCATTGGATTACGACTTCAGACAAGGATTTTAACACAATGATTCATTTATTTGACTCAAAGGATTATCATTGGTCTTTGTTTATTGGTCATATAGTGATGGAAAGACTGCTTAAAGCTTCTGTTGTCAAAGAGACAGAGAAACACGCCCCATATACGCATGATTTAACCAAATTGGCACATTTATCGGGACTTAATTTTACCGAAGAGTATTTAGATTGGTTAGATACTATAACTACTTTTAATATGAATGCCCGTTATGACAGCTATAAGGAAGCCTTTTACAAGAAATGCACCTATGATTTTACAACGGAGTGGATTGAAAAAATAAAAACATTGCAATCATGGATAAAGGAGAAGCTCTTAAAATAGCCAATCAGTATATTGATGCCATTAGCACTAAATATGTGATTTTGCAAGCTTTTATGTTTGGCTCATTTGCCAAAGAAACAAACCATTCAGAAAGTGATATAGATGTAGCGATAGTTATTAAAAACGTTTCGGACATTATTGATATTCAGATTGATATGATGAAATTGCGAAGAAAAGTCGATTTGAGGATTGAACCGCATCCCTTTGCAATTACCGACTTTAATATAGAAAACCCGGTTGTATATGAAATTTTAAAATCAGGAATACCGTTAGTAAGCAAAGTGGCCTGACAAATGGTGGTATCTCAACTGCCGCAAGTCCCTAAAGCTCAGCGTAGTTTCCCCAATAGCGCGCGTTTAGCTTTTGCGTAACGCGTGCTTACCCTCAAATGCCCTCAAAAACCACTCACGCCTACTTTCCGGTTCTTCTTTTATATTTTTGATAATTTCTCTGGCCGTATATTTCTTAAAATCACGCATTGTACCTGATATATCGTTTTTCTGCGACTTTACTACCATGTGCAAATGATTGCTCATTAAACACCATGCATATATTATTAAACCTTTTTCTTTTTGGCAATATTCCAGCGATTCAACTAGTGATATTTTATGGTTCTTCCGCGTAAAAACGTCTATCCAATGAATAACCGTGCAGGTTACAAAATAAATACCTTCGGGATTTCGTATTTTATATTTTTCAGACACGGGCTGCTTTTTCTCAAATTTATTGCTTTTCGTTTAAAAGTAGGGCAACAATATTAACAGCACGCGTTACGCAAAAGCTAAACGCGCGCTAGTGGGATTATAAAGAGGGTGTCCAAAAATGGGCATCCTCTTTTTATTTAGCCAACAGATAAATTTTAAGGTATTGCGATTGGTTAACTTTTAAAAGTGTAACCATGCAATAATTTAATAAAGCTTTGTATTTTGCCTCAAAAAGGCTTAAAAAGGTCACAGAAATCGCACTTTTTGGCAAGCAAGCTAGCTTTTTGCACATTTTCGATAG
>JAMIIA010000110.1:0-3192 GCA_035913795.1 Bacteroidales bacterium | reverse complement strand
TTGATCTACCGGCATCCAGTAATCCAGCTTCTGGCGGTCCAGTCCGGGCTTGACGTCGCAATCCGGGCAGCAATAGCGGTCAAAATACCATGACGATTCCACAAACGTATCCATCGTGTCGGTTTCGCGGGCGGCTTTGCCGCCGCATTTGGGGCAGGTCGTATGGATAAATTCCGGTAGCGCCGCAAGCGGCGAGCCGCCTTCCGGACTGAACACAACATTTTCGGGGAGGATAACGGGCAGGTCTTCTTCTTTGACCGGAACGATTCCGCATTTATCGCAGTTGATCATCGGGATGGGTGCACCCCAGTAACGCTGGCGCGAGATGCCCCAGTCGCGCAGGCGGTATTGAATCGTACGTCGGCCTTTTCCCTGAGCCTCCAAAAAATCGGCGATGGCTTCCAAAACTTTCGTGTTTTCCATGCCGTTGAACTGGCCAGAGTTGACCAGTATGCCTTCATCCACATAGGCCTCGGTCATCGTTGCCGGATCAAGCGTTTTGTCTTTTGGTGAAATGACGACAATCAACGGCAGATTGAATTTTTTAGCAAATTCGAAATCGCGCTGATCGTGTGTAGGAACTGCCATGACGCAGCCGGTACCGTAATCGGCCAGAACAAAGTTGGCAGCATAAATCGGCATTTCCTTGCCGGTAAGAGGGTTTTTGCAATAAGAATCCAGAAACAGACCTTCTTTTTCATAATACTCAGACGTCCGCATGAGTTTGTCTTGCTTTTTCACTTTTTCCACAAATTGGCGGACGCTGCCTTCGCAGGACTTGCCTTTGGCCAACTGCATGACCAGCGGGTGTTCAGCAGCCACCAGCATGAACGTCGCGCCGAAAAGAGTGTCCTGGCGGGTGGTGAAAACTTTGATCGCACCTTCGGCATCGACCATGGGGAAATCCACCTCGCAGCCATAGCTTTTCCCGATCCAGTTTTTCTGCATCGTCATAACGCGTTCCGGCCACCCGGGCAGCTTGTCGCAGTACTCTAATAATTCATCAATGTAAGCGGTTATTTTAAAGAACCACTGATCGAGAACTTTTTCCTGTACTTCCGTGCCGCAGCGCCAACACAGGCCAGCTTCTACTTGTTCGTTGGCCAGCACCGTGTCGCACTTGGTGCAGAAATTAACACTAGAGCGCTTTTTATACGCAAGCCCTTTTTCATACATCCAGATGAAAAATAGTTGTTCCCAGCGGTAATATTTCGGTTCGCAGGTGGCAATTTCCCGATCCCAGTCATAGCTGAAGCCCATGCGTTTGAGCTGTTTGCGCATGTGGTTGATGTTTTCGTGGGTCCATTTCGATGGATGAATCTTATGTTCAATAGCGGCGTTTTCCGCAGGCATACCGAAGGCGTCCCAGCCAATGGGATGCAGAACATTGAATCCTTTCATTTTTTTGTAACGGGCAACCACATCGCCGATCGTATAATTACGGACATGGCCTATATGAATTTTCCCGGAAGGGTAAGGAAACATCTCCAACAGATAGTATTTTTTCTTTTGCTGGTCCTCGATGACTTTAAAGGCTTTTTCTTCTTCCCACTTCTTTTGCCATTTTTCTTCGATAGTTATCGGTTCGTACTTCATAAATATGGTCTGCTCCCAAAGTGTAAATAATATTAAATTTTTCTAACATATCGGCGGAGTGCTTGCAATGCCTTTTCCGTGAGAACAATGTCGGCAAGGAAAGATTTATCACATTAAATTATTATTCTTCAATATCAAAGACATGTGGCAGTGTTATGGATTGGTTAAGATTAAAAAAGGCAGAGCCATTTCTGACTCTGCCTTGTCTTGAATTCTTACAACTGCACGACTCTGAACAGTTATGGGTGCAGTCTGCATTCCCTCAATGTATGTTTTATTTTTCCAATGTCTCGACCAGTGCCAAATCTTGTTCCCTCCCGTTTTTTTTCCAATCTCCAAAAGTGTCGGATCTTGCAGACTTCGCCAATGGGCAACCCTGTCATACTCTCCAGGTCTGTAATGTGAATATCAGGTTTTTTGTCAAGCTCACGCACAATGATTTCTTCTAGCTGACTCATCTTTTCACCCTGCCTTTCGTGGTAAAAAAACGATGCTGTCTTACTTTTTAAACTTCCTCTTTGCACTTGCCAATCCCATCAGACCAAGCCCAAGAAGCAGCATTGTAGCGGGTTCTGGTACACTGGTACCTTCACCAATATGACTAACTCTTTCTATATTAATATTGTTAGGAAAAGGAAAGGGAACGTTGGTACCTAAATACCAATCTTTCAAATCAATAACTAAGTAGTTTAGCGAAGCATTGTTCTGATATATGAAATGATCGTATAGAATACTTGTTCCTCCAATTCCTATCTTAATGAAATAAAAACCGGGAGAGTCCTTGAGTTGTGCTGACCATATTGTCCCTTCGACATTATTCCATGTTAATGAAGAACCTAAGTATTCATCTGTTTCCACAAAGCCGTTGCTAGCCAACCAATTATTTTCTTCGGTCCCGCTATTGGCCAGTAATGCCCACGCTGTTATAGTATCTACATCTCCTACAACCGGATATGCCATCGCCGGGGTTGTCGCAAACACAAGTCCTAACAGCAACAAGCTTAAAAAAATCATCTTTTTCATTTTTTTCACCTATTTCCTGAATTTTTTTAATTTCAGTAATTTTATGTTAATAAATGTAATACAGGAAGTATGCCATATCTGCAAACTACTAAATCAATTACATATTATTTAAACATAGCAGAGGATGATTATTATTTTGTAAAGAAACCCGACAATAAAATGGCAAAAAAAGGGCTTTTTACAGGTGATTTTGGTGGTGTTATTGTATAAGATATTAATTTAATTTAGCATTACTTATGTAATACATTATATTCTATTTTGTAAAATATTCCGACACTGCCCATCGTATAAAAGCATAGAGCGTTATAACTATAAAATATTTTGATTTTTATTTTCCCGAATGTCTCCGTGATAGGAAGAAGCAAGTCAACGTATTACATCAGGTAGGTCTGGAGCGCTTTGTAGCTCTTAAAATCAGCATCAACAAAGGAGGCGCCGATTTGAATGCTGTCTTCTGCATCGACCACCCTTTGTGATTCACAGAATAACTTTATAGGCTTGTTCTCATTTGGCAAATTGAACACGATCTCAAACTTTGACCCTTGCGGATTAATCAGGATCGGATGCTTGAAG
>JAMIIA010000109.1:0-36152 GCA_035913795.1 Bacteroidales bacterium | reverse complement strand
AAAACGAATCGAAACCCTGTTTTCGCAACTATGTGACCAATTTATGATTAGACGCAATTATGCCAAATCTTTCGAGGGTTTTAAAACGCGTATCTTAACCAAAATCACTGCTTTAACCATTATTCAAGCCATTAATAAGTTCGTTCTGGAGAGAAATATGAATAATATTAAAATCAATATCGCCTAAATGCACAACGGGTTAGTAAACTCAATAAAATCAATGAATCAGGCAATTATTGGTTGATGGTATTATTGACATATAATTTTTTCTATTGCATCAATATATTCTCTAATTGGTTTTAGAAGTCGTTCCACAATTTCTTTATCAAAATCAAACAAATCGTCATAATCTCCCTTGTGGCGAAAATCAGATAGAAGGCCATAAGTTTTTGCAAAATCTTTTGATATGAGTCCTTTAAGAACAAATTCTTCACCTAGTTTTTGTTTTACACCATTATGTGATTTAACCTCAATTCCGCTATTGAGCAATAAGGCAATTGTTGCATAAAAAGCAGAATAATATAACCGATTTACACTTGAGTTAATGCTCCCTATTTCAAATAAAAATATTGCATCTTGATAAGTTTCTCTCGCTCTCTTAATCCTATATTTTATGTTTTCCCTTTTCAATGTATTATATTTTTATTCCTTCTTTAACCACGTTTGCAAACAAAGGCGATATTGACTTTTTATTGTACCAATCAGATCTAGAATACACCAATAAAGAAATTATCTCACCAGATTCTAATTCTATGTCACAGATTGGATCCCTAAGATCTGATTCATAGTCAAAATTTATCTTGTCTTTTGAAGAAATTACAAGGATATCCCAATCAGAGTCTTTACGATTATCACCTCTCGCTCTTGATCCATAGAGGTATATTTCTGCATTTGCATCTTTGCCAGCAATGCCAGATTTAATCCTGCTTAATAATTCATTTTGATTCATTAAACAAAGATAAAAAAAACAGAATACATTTTCTGAACTCTTCATCCATCGACATAGTATCAGGAAGTAATGAATAAGTAGGATATGCAGCAGACTTTGTCAGAGCATCAATCTTTAAGCAGGCTGCTAAGCGCATCTTTATCAACAATCTCTATCTGCTTGCCGTCGGTACGTATATATCCTTCTTTGGCCAGCTCGCTCATGGCCCGGCTAAGCGAAGGCCTCGCCACACCAAAAAGTTCTGACAGTTCGTTATGAGATTTTGGCAACATAAACCGATCTGTTTGAAGCTTCTGGCGCACCTGTAACAGGTAATGCGCAATTTTTCCTTTGATGGTTTGAAACGATAAAAACCGGATTTTATTCGAAAGAAACTGGGCCCTGTTGGAAATACTGTTGAGGTAATTGGTCAGAATGCGCTTTTCGCTCATGAGCAGGCTCAGGAAATTGTCGCGCGAAATACTTAGTATGCGCACCCCGGTGTTGGCCACAATGCTCACCGGATAGCGGTTGTTTTGCCCGAACATAAATGCCGGTGCCAGCATGCGCACACTTTCGATGTCTTCAATCTTTATGGTTTTTCCGCTAAAATCAACCATTTCGCCTTTAACGCTTCCTTCCATTACAATCAGTAAATTCCGGCATTCCTCGTCGTAAGTAACAATCAGTTCATCCTTAATGTATTGCTTTTCCGATACTTCGATGCTGGCAAAAATCGTTTCAATCTGGGCTTTATTCAGTCCGTTAAAAAGAATACAGTGTGTGAGTTTTTCGTACATTAAACAGTAATTTTTAGTATTAGTCCTGGGTTTTTATTTCTGAATAAATGTATTGAATATTTTTTTTTGCAGTATGTAACATATGTTACCGTTTTGGTTTCTCCATAGCATTTACCTTTGATGCATACAAACAATAAAACAATTAAGCAATGATAAGAGAACTGGTAAAAATTGACGAAGAACTTTGCAACGGATGCGGCGAATGCGTTCCGAATTGCCACGAGGGAGCCTTACAAATTATCGATAACAAGGCAAGGCTAATAAGCGATTTGCTTTGCGACGGACTGGGAGCCTGCATTGGGCATTGTCCACTGGGGGCTATTACAATCGAAAAACGCGAAGCCGAAGCATATAACGAAACCAAGGTTATGGAGTTAATGGTGGAAAAAGGTAAAAATACGGTGATTGCTCACCTTAAGCACCTGAAAGACCACAACGAAACCACCTTTTTAAAAGAAGGTGTTCGTTTTCTGCGGGCAAACGAATCCAGCATTTCTTTCAGTGTCGACGAAGTCATTGAGGTAGTGCATAACCATGGCCACAAACCACAAACACACGCTCCTGCAGCAGGGCAAGCGCATGTGCATGCCCGGCCAATGGCTCACTCTGGCGGCGGATGCCCGGGTTCGCAGGCCATGAGTTTCGAACCAAGAGGCATGGAAGTTGACAAATCCCAGACAGTTTCGGCACAATCGCAATTAAGACAGTGGCCTGTGCAGATGCACCTGATTAACCCTTCGGCAAACTACTTTCAGAACGCCGACTTGCTGATTGCTGCCGATTGCGTATCGTATGCATTGGGTAATTTTCATCAGCAATACCTGAAAGGTAAAAGCCTTGCCATTGCCTGTCCTAAGCTCGACAGTGGCATGGAAACCTACCTTCAGAAAACCATTGCCCTGATCGATCAGGCTAAAGTAAATACCATTACCGTCATGATTATGTCCGTGCCATGTTGTGGTGGTTTGCTGCAAATGGTAAAAACAGCTGCCTCCCATGCCAGCCGGAAGGTACCCATTAAACTTGCCATTGTATCTGTGGAAGGTGCGGTAATCAGCGAAGACTGGGTTTAAATATCACCCATAACAGCATTAGTAAGGAGTAACTAATCGATGAGATTTTTTGCCTTCTAAAAAGGAACTGACTTTATTCCCGGGGAATGGTATGCCCCTGGAGCGCGTTATATTTTTTTCAATAGAGTAAAAACCAAATAATAAATAATAGGATTATGAGTATGTTTTGTTTTCAATGTCAGGAAGCAGCCAAAGGAACCGGCTGCACAATAAAAGGTGTATGTGGAAAAAGTGAATCTACATCCAATTTACAGGATTTGCTGATTGATATTACCCGGGGTGTATCTGTGTTTACAGAATTAGCTTCAAGCTATGGTCAAAGAAATAATGCGGCCGATCAATACGTTTTCGAGGCTCTTTTTATGACCATCACCAATGCCAATTTCAACGATTCGGTTATCATCGAAAAGTGCCAGGAAGGTATTGCGCTTCGCGAGAACCTTAAGGCTCAAATTCTTAAAAATGGCCAGGATATTCCGGCCGACCTTCCAGAATGTGCTATCTGGAAACCTAAAAACGAGCATTCGTTCATTGCCCGCAGCTTATTGGTTAGCATCCTGCGCGAAACCAACGAGGATATCCGTTCGCTGAAAGAACTTATTATCTATGGTTTAAAAGGAATGGCCGCCTATGCCGAGCATGCCTTCAACCTAGGCCAGGAGAATCTTGAGGTGTATAAGTTCATGCACAAAGCCCTTGTAGCTACTACGCGCAACGACCTGGATGTAAATGCACTTGTGGCGCTTGTGCTCGAATGCGGTAAGTATGGTGTAGATGTCATGGCACTGCTTGACCATGCTAACACCAGTGCCTATGGAAACCCGGAAATAACCAAGGTAAATATCGGTGTGCAGAACAAACCCGGCATTCTTATCAGCGGCCACGACTTGAAAGACATGGAAGAACTGCTGCGTCAAACCGAAGGAACAGGTGTAGATGTGTATACACACAGCGAAATGCTTCCGGCGCATTACTATCCGGCATTTAAAAAGTACAGTCATTTTGTTGGAAATTATGGCAATGCCTGGTGGAAACAAAAAGAAGAGTTCGAAAGCTTCAACGGCCCTATTCTTTTTACTACCAATTGTCTTGTACCACCGGCTGAATCGTATAAAGACCGCGTTTACACTACTGGTTCCGCCGGATTTCAGAATGTAAAACACATTGCCAACAGGGCAGAAGGAAAATCGAAAGACTTTTCGGCCATTATTGCACATGCAAAAAAATGCCAGCCACCTGTTGAAATAGAAAACGGCGAAATTATCGGAGGTTTTGCCCACAACCAGGTAATGTTGCTTGCCGACAAGGTAGTAGAGGCAGTAAAATCAGGTGCCATCAAAAAATTCGTGGTCATGGCCGGTTGCGATGGCCGAATGAAAGGCCGCGACTATTATACCCGGTTTGCCAGCATGTTACCTCAGAATACTATCATTCTTACTGCAGGTTGCGCCAAATACCGCTACAATAAGCTTGAGCTTGGCGATATCGGTGGTATTCCCCGCATACTTGATGCCGGACAGTGCAACGATTCGTATTCGCTGGCTGTAATTGCACTCAAGCTAAAAGAAGTGTTTCAGCTCAACGATATCAACGAATTGCCTATTGCCTACAACATTGCCTGGTACGAGCAAAAGGCGGTAATTGTGCTGCTTGCATTGCTGCACCTCGGGGTTAAGAATATTCACCTCGGGCCTACCCTTCCGGCTTTTCTTTCGCCCAATGTGGTAAAAGTACTGGTCGATAACTTTGGTATAGCCGGAATTGGCGAAGTAGACGAAGATATGAAAATACTAATAGGTGCTGAGGCTGTTGCCGCATCTTAAGAAACTCACTGCGAATCAACAGAAACTATTTACAGAGTTTCTGTTGATTTTATTAAAATAAACTGTGGCTATGGTTAATTTGGCGAGGGCTTTTGTGTGTATGCTTCTTGGTACCTTTAAAGCTTGGTAGCAAGTAGAAAGATGGCTAAAAAGGATGCAAGGCGCAAAAAACACGAAGCTACTAACGCAAGATTAACTACCCTTAAAGATTGTATTACTTATAAACTCCATTGTTATGACAGAAGTATTCGAAAAATCAAGTCCTCAAAACCTGGCAAACTCCGTGAGCTATGCTGCAGGTTCGATTGTGAGCAAAATAATTACCCGAAACGAAGCTGGAAACCTTACCCTGTTTGCTTTTGACAAAGGCCAGAACCTGAGCGAACACACCGCCCCCTTCGATGCCATTATTCAGGTAATTGATGGCGAAGCAAGGGTTACCATCGACAAGAAGGCCCACCATGTAAAAACGGGCGAATTCATTATTATGCCAGCCAATATTCCGCATGCCGTCGATGCCGATGAGAAGTTTAAAATGCTTCTGACCATGATTAAGGAGAAGAAGGAGTTTAAGGTAAATATTTAGATATTATTGAGGGTGAGAAATTCTTCCATACAATGTACTGCATTCAATTTTATCACCGGTTTTTACTGATAGCAGTTATTCAGTATTAATCCTATAACTCCCATCGGATAAACTAATTAAGAATGAGTTTAAACTATAAGTATATCTTCATTTACAGCGATATATTATTTATTTTTATTTTCCTAAACTTATTCCATGAAACTAAATTGGTTTCATAAAACTTTCGGTCCGCCAGAAAACTGGAAATTACCTGCTATAGTGCTTTCAGGCATTGTATTTGGTTTAATGGCGTATATGTTTTTTCTTTCACGCGCCCACTCCTACCTTTCCGACAAGCCCGAAACCTGTGTCAACTGTCACATCATGGCACCTCAGTATGCAACATGGAATCACAGTGCCCATCGCGAGGTGGCCAACTGCAACGACTGCCATGTACCGCACAACAACGTACTAAACAAATATTATTTCAAAGCCAAAGATGGTTTGCGCCATGCCACCATATTTACATTGCGTCGCGAACCACAGGTAATAGTTATGCATGAGCCCGGTCAGAAAGTGGTTCAACAAAACTGTATTCGCTGCCATAGCAATAAGATAACCGATTCCAGAGTACTTGCCTGGACCGACGAGTATCATCAATTCCGAACCGAGCGGCAATGTTGGGAATGCCACCGCGAAACTCCTCATGGCAGTGTAAAAAGCCTTTCGAGTGTGCCCAATGCCCGTGTTCCGGTGCCGCAAAGTCCGGTGCCCGATTGGTTAAAACAAAAACAAAACGACTAAATCCATACACTATGAACACTCTCCGTGAAAAAATTAATGAAAAACCCCTGCTTGGTTGGCTAATTTTCTTTGCCACGCTGGTAGTAGTATTTTTTCTGGGTCTGCTTGCTTCTTCTATTATGGAGCGTCGCGCCGAGGCAGTATTTGCCTACACAAAAAAGGTCGATTATGGGCAGTTTGAACCACGAAGCGAAGTTTGGGGAAAGAATTTCCCCAAGGAATACCAATCCTATATTCAAACTTCAGATACCTCTTACCGGAGCAAGCATAACGGCAATGCCTCCATCGATATGCTTGAAGTGGATCCGCGTTTGGTAGTACTTTGGGCCGGATATGGTTTTTCGAAAGACTACAACCAGGGACGTGGTCACTACTATGCCATCGAAGATGTGTGGAATAGCCTTCGCACCGGAGCTCCGGCCGAAGGAGTTCCCAGCCCCCAACCCAATACCTGCTGGACTTGCAAAAGTCCCGATGTACCGCGTCTGATGCACCAGCTAATAGAAGAAAATGGAGGAAATTTCGAAGCTGGAGTAGCTGCTTTTTATAGCGGATCGATGGATACTAAGGGGCATGAGATTGTCAACGCCATTGGTTGCGGCGATTGTCACGATGCCGAGACCATGAACCTACGTATTTCTCGCCCGGCTTTAATCGAAGCCTATCAGCGTCAGGGTAAAGACATCAGCAAAGCTTCGCATCAGGAAATGCGTTCGCTGGTTTGCGCCCAGTGTCATGTGGAATATTATTTCAATAAAAAGAAAATAGAAGGTGTTCCTTACCTCACCTTTCCCTGGGACAATGGTTACTCGGCAGAGCAGATGGAAGCGTATTACGATAAAATTGAGTTTACCGACTGGACCCATGCTTTGAGCAAAGCTCCCATGCTAAAAGCGCAGCATCCCGATTACGAGGTGTACATGACCGGCGTGCATGCCAGCCGCGGAGTTTCATGTGCCGACTGCCACATGCCTTATACCAGCGAAGGCGGGTTAAAATACACCAGCCATCACCTGCAAAGTCCACTTAACAACATTTCAAACTCTTGCCAGGTATGTCACCGGCAAGAGACAGGGCGCCTTTTGGCAGATGTATACGAACGCCAGGACCGCATCCTTGAAAACCGCGATAAACTTGAGGAATTGCTGGTAAGGGCGCATGTAGAGGCTAAGAAAGCCTGGGACCTCGGAGCCACCGAAGCTGACATGAAAAACATACTGACGGATATTCGTCATGCCCAGTGGCGTTGGGATTACACTGCTGCAGGCCATGGAAGTTCTTTCCATTCGCCCGTTGAAACAACACGAGTTATTGCCAGCGGCATTACTTTGGCCCAAGAAGCACGCATTAAGCTGGCACGTCTGTTTGCTACTCTCGGTTTTTTCGAGGAGGTGCCTTATCCCGATATTACTACCAAGGCAAAGGCCCAGGAATACATTGGTCTCGATATGAAAGCAATGGAGGCCGATAAAGCCCGCTTTATGAAAGAAGTTGTGCCGCAGTGGCTCCAAACAGCCGAAAAGCGCGAAGCCTCCTACCTGCTCAAAAATATGAATTAATCAGATACCATTTTTGATTTAAATAAAGGCGGGGTATCCATTTCTCCGCCTTTTCTTTTATAAGAACTTCCTCTTACGGCCTTTAAAATGAATAAAAAGTATTCCCTGCCAATTTCTGTTTTCGTGTTTGTGGGTGCCTGTCTCGCAATGGTTCAACTACTACCGGAAAAACCAATGCTACTAATGGAGAGGCTATGGCCAGGCGCTGGTTGGGCAGAAGTATTGCTACTTAGTTTATACGGTAGTTTTTTGGCTTATAAAATGCAAGATCCAAAACAAAGCCAGAAATGGAGGCTTCGCTCATGGACCGTTTTTTCGATATTTTTCTTTGCGCAATTGTTGGCTGGGCTGTTTGTCTCGAAAATATTCCTTCTCACCGGC
Source organism: Bacteroidales bacterium (assembly GCA_035913795.1). Classification (GTDB taxonomy): domain Bacteria; phylum Bacteroidota; class Bacteroidia; order Bacteroidales; family UBA10428; genus UBA10428. Next base: position 28,219 of record JAMIIA010000109.1, on the reverse strand, counting down.
AAACTCCATATACCTGTTCCTGCCATGATGCTTTTTGGCCCAATATACCGTGGCCAGTTATCGGTAATGACACTCCTTTTTCTTAGCACACTCATGCTATCGGGGCCTGCATGGTGCAGCCAGTTATGTTATTTTGGTGCCATCGATGGATGGTTATCTAAATCGAACCCTGTTGTGTCTACCCCAATATTTAAAAGACTTTTACAACTTAAAACATCCCTTCTGTTGCTTATGATAATGGTGGTACTGATGTTTAGATGGTTTCGCGTAGAGAGTTGGACTGCCACCCTTTGGGGTATTGGTTTTGGAGTGGCCGGACTGGCTATTGTTCTTTTTATCTCGCCGCGAAAAGGTAAAATGGTGCATTGTGTAAGCTATTGTCCCATTGGCACTTTGGTGAATTATTTAAAGCCCGTTTCTCCGTTTCGGTTGGTGATAGACCAATCCTGTACCCTATGTATGAGATGCATGCCTGCTTGCCGTTACGATGCACTCAATAAAACCGATATTCAGAATAAAAAACCCGGAATAACCTGCACCCTTTGCGGCGACTGCCTTAACAGTTGCCGCGACCAATCGCTACACTATAAATTCATTGGTGCATCGCCAGCAGTGGCTCGAAAACTATACTTGTTTATCACCCTCTCGCTGCATGCAATTTTTATGGCTATGGGGCGCATTTAATGAAATTCTATTGTAAAAAACCTGTTTTCAACACCGCTTCGTACCTGCCTTTTTCGAAATGCCATTTGCTGCCAATTTGTATCAGGATGTTGTAATCGATCAGTCGTTTTACAAGTTTTTCAACCTGCTCCGGTACATTGATAAGCTGTAAATAGAGCTTATACAAGTCTTTTAACTCAAAATCCTCCGGAAGCATTTCGCGTCCAAAAACTTGGAATAATAGCTGATGTCGAAATCTTTCTAAAGCTTTTCGAAGAAACAGTTCGTGTCCAAAAACCAAGGTAGGAGGCTGATGAACCGGGTGCCACTCCACCAGACGGGCATCATCGCCAGGCTTTATTTCTACTCCCGGATGTGCCAGGGCATAAAAAACAACAGAAATAATCCATCCACGCGGATCGCGGTTGGGATTGGTATCGGTGAACAACTGTTCAAGCTGAATACTGTGCACACCGGTTTCTTCCCACAGTTCACGCACAGCAGCCTGCTCGGCGGTTTCACCTTCATCGACAAAACCACCCGGATAAGCCCACATGCCCATAAATGGTTCCTGGCCGCGCTGAATTAACAAGCTGTGTAGTTTGTCCTTAAAATAGGTAAACAACACAGTATCCACCGTTAGGGCCGGACGAGGGTAATCGTAAGAAAACTTTCTCATGCCACAGCTTTAAGCTACTAATTTAAGCCATTCTCACTGATATTCTCCTGGATGTCTTCCTGAAACTGCAAAGGCGGCAAAAACCGACTCATTTCTTTAGTAAATTTTTTATCCATTACTTCGCTATAGGCAATAATATACTGCCAGGCATCGCAGGAAGGATCGTACTGAAAAAATACTACCCTGTCTTTATCTTTTACAGGCAATAAGGTGGTTTGGCCAAGGTTAACCTTGCTAGCCGAGTTAGAATACTTATTCACCCGAAGGTATTCGAACAAGGTTTTATCGGCATCGATAATGGCTTCTCCACGGCGCACTGCCTCTGATTTGGAGCTGAAGTTCACCGACCCAATCACTAAAATCAGATCCTTCCATTGGTATATTCCTTCGCGGTTCAGGCTGTCGCGGCGTGCAACCACCGCTTGCCCGGTGAGGGTGGACAATTCTGCCGAAAATCCTTGCCGCTCGTTCCAATCGGCAATGGCATTGGCAGCAACAATTTTTTGCATCGAAAAATAATTGGTATCCAGCTTACAGAGAGCTCCGCTGGTATAATCAAAACAAAACCTTGCTAACTCCTGCCCTTCCAATAATTGTTTAAGCGAATCGCTTTCGAGCATTGGTTCAAAAATTTTCAGAAAAGCATTTTGGTTGTTTGTAAGTTCTGCCAAATCATACTCACTGTAAAAATCGAATAGCAAAGCCTTGGCTTGTGCCTGATAGAAAAGAAGGTAGGCCATGGTTTCTGTGCGCCCTGTTTCCTCGGTATACCTGAGGGCCAGGTCAATCATACGAAGGGTTTTCAGATAGGCTGCTTCATCGGCCGGGGCAATGTATTGCCGATACTCTTTTTTAAAGTTTTTTTCTTTTTCCAACAAGCTCTGATAATGCCGCATTTTATCGGCTCTTAATTGGGTTATTTTTGCCTGGTATCCCGAATAGAATTCGACACCAAAGTTGTCAAAACGTTTTTCCGAAGCAGCCTTTCGCGAGTCGCAAAGAACCTGGGCTTGTTGAAGATTTTCGTCATACACCAGCTGGTCGAATTCGCGTACAAACAAGGTCATGTCAATCTCGCGGCGCACATAAAAATACTGCGCATGTCTTTCAGTTCCATAGGCCCTAAGCTGCTGATTTAGTTCAACAATGCGTGTATCGAGGCTATCGAAGTGGTTTTTTGTAGTTTTATCGATGTATCCCTCCTGAGCCATGACCATCGGCAACCAAAATAGCAAAAGCAGGAAGACATTAGTTTTTTGTGGTTTCATGCTGGTAAATCATGTGTTTGGTTGTACGCAGAAAAAGTGTTTTGGGTGACCTTTATGATTGATTTTATTTAACTTTTTTTGAAGCATTGACATTCAGGAACTTTTCCCAAATACAGACCTTTGCTTTTCTGCTGCAATTGATTAAATTAGAGCCTTTGCTGGGTTAATAGTTTTAACATGAATCGACACTATGCAGGAATTATACCTTTCAACCAAGGGTTCAATTGATGAATTGCAGAATTGCCTGAAAGCCTTTGAGCAGAATCAATCGGTAAAAAGTATCCTTATTCTGGCATGCGATGCCAGTCAAATGCACCCCGTCCAGCTAGATCCAATTTTAAAAAACGTAAAAAAACCTCTCTGGGGAGGAGTTTTTCCTGCACTCTTGCATAACGCCGAAAGACTCAACCATGGTTTTATTGTAGTTGGTTTCAAAACCGAAGTTCAGGTGAGTGTAATTGATAAATTAAGTGATCCTAATACCGATTTCGAAACCCAAATAAGTGAACTTGTGCACGACGATTTCGAGTTTAAAACACTGGGCGTGTTGGTCGATGGGTTTTCGCGCCGCATCAGCGCGCTTATCGAATCTTTGTTTCTGATGTTTGGGCTCGATTGCAACTATATTGGTGGTGGGGCAGGTTCGTTATGCATGATGCAAAAGCCTTGTCTTTTCACTAACAGTGGTATGCTAACCGACTGTGCATTGCTTGTAAGGATACCACTGGAATGCTTTGTGGAGGTACAACACGGCTGGTTTAGCGTGGCAGGGCCTTTTAAGGTTACTTCAGCCGACAGAAATATCATAAATAGTCTCGATTACCGCCCTGCATTGGAAGTTTACCGCGAGGTAATAATGCAGCATACAGGCAAAATAATTGAGGAGAAGAATTTTTTCGATCTGGCAAAGGCTTACCCTTTTGGTATTCACAAGTTAGGGGCCGAAATGGTGGTGCGTGATCCCATATCCATGCAAGACAATCATCTGGTGTGTGTGGGCGAAATTCAGGAAGGAACCTTTGTCGATGTGCTGCATGGCAATGGTAAAAGTCTTATAGAAGCTGCCAGGCTGGCGGCAGTAAGGTGCACGGGCAACCTGAAACCTGAAGAGCGCCTGTTCGACCTTTTTTTCGATTGCATTTCCCGCACCCTTTTTTTGGGAGATGATTTTGAACAGGAGCTACTGGCAGTTAAGTCCGACAAAGTGCCTCTGATTGGAGCCCTCTCCATCGGCGAAATTGCCAATAACAGGAAAGAATACCTCGAGTTTTACAATAAAACCTCAGTGCTGGCATGCTTCATCAAATAAAAATATCCGATTTGATGCTTCCTGTCGTTCAATATAACTTTAATACCTATGCCTCAGGCCGATAAACAACTTAACATCCAGATATTGTTCGAAATCGCCATGGCCATTGGCAATTCCGGTAACCTCGAAAAAATGTTAAAAGACTCACTGATGACCTATCTGCGCAAGCTAAACTGCTCTGCAGGGGCAGTTTTGCAATTGCATCAGAACGAGCAGGGGATTTGCTACTATAAGAGTGCATTGACGATCCCCTATAAATCGAAATTCAACCACGAGTTTGAAAAAATATATTCGCTTATACCCAACAAAACTGAGCGGCATCAAATCGACAATTTTATAAAGAGTCTTCCGCTGGAAAAAATTTTCGATGGTGGGGTACATTTTTACCTTATGCACCTCCCCGACTTCGGTTTGCTTTGTCTCAAAAAATCAGGAATGGAACTTCCCAACGAGATGGTGCAAAGTCTGCGTCAGATAAACGAAAAATTGGCTCAAGCCTGCATCGCGTGCGTAAAAAGCAACGATTTGCTAAAAGCTAAAGAAAAGGCAGAAGAAAGCGACAGATTGAAAACTTTCTTTATTGAGAATATTTCGCACGAAATTCGCACTCCACTAAATGCCATTATGGGTTTCAGCTCCCTTATCGGCGACAAGCGGATTCCGGATTCAATGTTGCCTCCTGCCTGCCGTTCTATTGTAACGAGCTCAGAAAGACTCCTGCATTTAATCGAGGACCTTTTGGAAGTGTCGTTGCTTGAATCTAGAAATCTACGCATCAAACTCACCCTTTGCAACATCAACCAATTACTCTTCGATCAGGAAGATATTTTTTACCAACATGTGCGCAAAGAAGTGAAGGAACATCTGAGTATGAAGGTTATTGCCCCACAGGATCAGCTATTTATTGTTTCAGACTATGACCGACTGAACCAGATTTTCGATGCATTAATATCGAATGCAGTAAGGTTTACCGATAAGGGAGGCATTGAAATAGGCTACCAGCCTTTGAAACTAACAGACAAGGGCCTTCAGGAACCGCTTGTGTTTTTTGTAAAAGACACCGGCACTGGTATTCCCAGCGACATGCATGCCAGCATTTTCAAACCTTTTAACCGTATTGAAGATACGCGCGAAAAGATATACACCGGAACAGGTATTGGTCTTACACTCTGCCGGCATCTGATAAAGCTTTTAAACGGGAACATTTGGTTAGAATCGGAACCAGGCAATGGAAGCACCTTTTTCTTTTCTATACCCGCCATTCGCAATCCCGAAGAGTTGACGCGCACACTCTAATTCCAGCACTAAGCTTTTTGTCCATACAGCCTGATCCAAATAAACCACAGGCTAAAAACTACCAAATAGAGAATAAGGTTAAATACGTAATGGTGGTAGAAATCGAGCAGATGACTGGCTTCGAAAGAGAGCCATGCCATGGCAGTAATGCGCAAAAGATTGGCTGCAATTACAATCAAAATACCTGTGGGAATAAACCAATATTTCGTTTTTCTATTTCCGGGGTAAATGAGCACAAATCCGGCAAAAAGGGCCATAACCGACCATGCCAGACAGGCATTAATTACTTTTACTCCCTGAGAGCCTTCAATCCAAACTATCCGGTTAATACTCTGGGCATCATAGCCGGCAATATCGAGCAACCAACCACTGGCATCGGCCAGAAAACGAGCAAAAGTACGGCGTACTAGTTTAGCAATTTCAAACAGAAAGGGTATTTTCGCAAAAGCCATTCGCAGGATATAATATGCCACCAGAAGTGCGCCCCCTTTTAGAAGAAATAAATCGAGCCTGCTGCGCTCATCAATCCAATGCTTGAATTTTTCTTTCATAGCAGTTGATTCTTATCTGTTTATGCCATACATTTAGGTCATTGCCCAAGTAAATACGAATATACACATTAAAGCCAAAGGTTGTTTGTTCAGGTCAAAGGCTAAAACAACAGACCAACCCAACACAAAGATGATTTCCTAACAAAACAGTGAATCGATGAAGCAGAAAGCTGAACTTTCTACCAGGTTTTTACCCTATCTGTCGTTTCTGCTGGCAGCAATTGCATTGGCTACTCCTCTTTTGGTAATGGCTGGAATTAAACTGTCCGAACTGAACCTTCATTCTGCCGGAGTAGCATTGTATCATACCCTTGTTACGCTGATGCTTTTTGCCCTGTTACCGGCATTATTCAAGATAAGGCTCAGGAACTACCTATTTCTTTCAGCGCCCTTCCTGGTCCTCGCACCTTTGCTGGTGTATTGCGTTTTGCTATTTCATAAAATGCCCACGCGTGCATTGTTTCTGGTGATTTTGGAATCGGCACCCAACGAACGCGCTGAATTTTTACAAGGCTTGTGGCTGCTAAAAACCTTTGTTATTCTGGTGCCTGCCTTGGTAATTATTACCAATTTGCGCTTCACGCCCACAAAGCTCCTATTCACGGGCAACAGAAAACAAATTATTGTAGGGTTTTTGCTGCTTATTCTGGCAGGCACTGCTTATGAAATAAACATGCGCCGCTCTTTCGAAAGAATTATACCTCATGCCTTTTATGCCAGCTTCCGCGATACCCCAGTGGGCATTGCACGAAGGGCTGCAAAGGCTTTGAAGGTGTATCGCGCCCAGCTCAGCTATTCACCAATAGAAACAAAAGATATCATCGTAGCAACAGATTCGTTGGCAAATCAAATTCCTACAATATTTGTATTAGTCATCGGCGAATCTTCGCGTTATCAGAACTGGGAACTCAATGGGTACTCACGTCACACTTCACCTCTGCTAAAATCTGAGTCTTCGCTCATCTCCTTCAGCCAGGTGATTACCCCTTCTTTTACTACCCTCGAGAGTGTTCCTACCTTGCTCACAGGACGTATCGATTCGGCCCAACTATCGGCAATGGCCTTCTTTAAAAAAGCTGATACTAAAACCTTTTGGCTTGGAAACCAGATAATCAAGGGTGGTAAGATCGAATTGCTTGCCCGACAGGCCGATGGATGGCAGCAGACAGCAATGGGTAAACACACACCCTACGATGGTGAATTACTCGAACTATTTAACAAGGTAGTTGGGTCGAATAAAAACTCTGTGATGATAGTCTTGCATACAATGGGCAGTCACTATCCTTATCAGAACCGTTACCCTAAAGAATTTGAGCTTTTTAAACCGGCTACGCAAAAGAACAGGCACATTGCTCTAAACCAAAAGCAACGCGAAACTATTCTCAATAATTACGACAATTCGATTCTATATACCGATTTTTTCCTGTCGGAATTAATTGCAAGTATTAAGCGAACAAGCCAGCCTGCGGTGCTCGTTTATGTTTCCGACCATGGTGAGAACCTTTTCGACGATGCTTCCATCGGATTTGGCCGGGGCCTGGGAAAGATATCGCCCGAGTTGTTCCATATACCCCTTTTTATATGGTGTTCCGATGCTTACTGTGAATTGTATCCAGGAAGATATAAGGCCCTGCAAAAGAATCAATCTCAGCCAGCCACCACCACAGCGGTATTTCATACCCTGCTGCACCTGGGTGGTATTTCGAATAGCCGAATTGATACCACACAAAGTTTGGCTTCTGATTTCTTTTCGGCCACAGAACGGATTGTAGTTTTAAAAGGAAAAAAACACGATTACGACAGCCTCTTTGGAAGGATGAAAAGGCACTAAAACCCTAAACAGAAAGTTATCTATTCTTTTTTCGCAGCGATACAAAGGCCAGTCCCACGGCGGCTAAAAGCAGATACACCAAACCACCGACGGGTGCACTTCCCGGGTTACCAGGTTGGGCAAACACACAGGCAGGAGCCATCAGGCAGATTAGGGTAAACAGGATAGTATTTATTTTTATCATGTCTGAATAAATAAACAAGCTCACAAATTTAATTCAGTTTTGGCACAATACCACACTCAAAATTACCAAAGGCTTACCTTGCTCAAAATATGGTTTTCACCCTGAAACGTTCGAACAAGCATGAGTCCGCGATAATCCGTCGGGGTAGGTAAGATCAATTCGCCATAAACAGCTTTGTTGTACTGAAACAGTACACGGCCCGATACGTCGTAAAAATACACCGATAAAATAGGTGTCGAAGTATCTATGGGTTTAATGTGTACTTTATCGTTCTGAGTGTATACCAAAATGCCATTGTGCAAAGCATCAGGGTTATCAAGCACACTGGTTCCGCCAGTGGTATCGGTGCTTGTGGTATCTGCTGCACCTTCGGGTACCAGAATGGTATCGACAAGGGTTTTTCCGGCTGCATCGGTAATTTCCACAATGTAATTCCCTGCGCCAATATTGGTCAAATCTTCGGTAGTTGCTCCGTTCGACCAATGCACACCCTGCAAAGGTTGTTTGCCTCCAAAAATGGTGAGCGCAATGTTTCCATCGGATCTTCCTTTTACGGTGGGCGCTGTGACAGCATATTCAATCCGGAGCGACATGCCTACATGCAGGATAAAACGGTCGGTTACTTCACTTATTTCGGTAGAAAAAGTGTACTCACCTGCCATGCGTAAATCGATTAATGTATCGACCAGCAAATCTTCTAAATACACAGTTTGTTCAGGATTTATATTCCAGGCACCTTCGAATTCAAACGAATAAGTTCCTGGTACATTGGTGCGCACACAAACCGGAATTTGAATATTGAGAGTATCGAGCGGATAAGTGTTAATGGTAAGCTGTTCGCCCTTGCCTGTTAGGGTATAAATTTGAGGTACCAGTGGGTTGTCGGAGAATTTTTTCAGGGCATCAAAGTCTTCATCGAAATTGTATCCAGCATTCGAATCGAAACGCACCACGGTTTCGTCGCGAAAGTCGCCTCCAACAATGCGGATTTTAATGCCTTCTTCCTCTGAGTTGGTCGATTTAAATTTTTGGGTGGTAATGGCTGTTCTTACTGAGTTATTCATACCCAGGTAGCCCTCGCCTGGATTGGCAACCCGAACAAAGAAACCTTGCATAGGCGGAATATAGCGACTTCCGCCATTGGTACCTACACCATTGATGTAGGTAGCATAATTCTGTGTTTTCTGATCCCAGATATAAGTGGCATTCGTCAGATTTGTTTTTGTCCAGCCCTGTACAGCGTCCCAGTCGATGGCCGAAGGGTAAGGATTTCCTACCAGATTCCAACCTTCGCGTTCGGCAATTTCGCTACCATTGGTGTTGGTCACCCGAATACCTTGTGTTCCTGTATTGAAGCGACCCTCAAGTGGAACGATCGAATTTACCAGACGGTATACATCATAACCCCGCGCCAGCTCGATGGCTGTGTTTTCGGCAAGCACCCAGCCCCGGTTCCAGTTATTGCTGGCCAATACTTCGTTATAGAGATAAACCTCTTCGCCAAACTGGTTGGTGTTGGCTATTGCCACAGGAGACGAAATGTAATGCCAGTGTTTGGCCGACAGGTAAACCGATACTTTTCCGTTGCCATAGATAGTAGCCGCACCACGATCGATAAAAGCCCCATAGTTTTGATAATCGGTTTCGATCTGAACATTGCCATATACCGTAAGATTTCCGGTGCTGGCAACTTCCAGTGAGGCATTTTTTCGCACGATTATTTCATTACACACTGCCGTACCGGTTATAATGGGTCGATTGGTGGTTTTTTCGATGTATACGTTCGAAACAGTGGTTGGAACATTACCCCCGCTCCAGTTGGCAGCATTCCCCCAATCGGTCGATACGGCACCGGTCCAGTTCGTAACCGGAGAGAATATTCCGGCAATGGCTATGTCGTCGATGTTCCACCCGGCATAAAAAACACTTGCATCGCTCACCGAACGCCAACGAATGTATACAGTCGATTGTCTGTCGGCAATGGCAGAAATGTCAATTGCAACCTGGGTCCAATTTTTATCGGCAGGAAACAATGTCTGATTAAGGTTAATCCAGCTGGTGCCATTGATACTTATTTCTACCACCGCTGTATCGTAGTAGGCTTCGAAATTCGCCCAGCGCCAAAAGGTTAGCTGCGTGTTGTAGTAGTTCGAGAGGTTAATTGCCGGCGACATCACCCATTCATTCGAATTATTGTAATGCCCAGAAACACCCTGTGTGGTTGATGAGTTGGATAAACCCTGCCCATACACAAAGTTTTTTGTGTTGTTGGTCGAGTAGTCGGTTGAGGGGTCGGCGTTTCCAACATAACCTTTGGGGTTCACGTCAGAATATCCCCTTCCACCCTTGGGCGAGCCTGCTTTCCATGAATTACTGCCCTTGAGGGCGCCTGTGGTCCATCCACTTATGGTTCCATCAAAATTTTCAGAATAGGCAGTGCTGAGCAAGCTGTTGGCAATGGTTATCATCACCTGCGATGTGGCATTTCCAATGCCTGCCGATCCATTGTGCCTTGCTAAAAGGTTCACGGGCCCGCCTGTTTGGGTAAACTGGCAGCTGTTAAATGCAGCTACTCCCTTAATGGCCGATACGGCATTTCCTGTCATGGTCAGATTGCCTGAGTTGCTCAGGGTAATCTGGTTGGTAAAATCTGTATCGGTATTGCCGTTGGCATCGGTGGCCGCTACATTGATAATTGGCAACAATATCCGGTTTGGTGCTACCAAAGAGGAAGGTTCAGTAAAAAAGTTCAGTGTGGTGGCTTGAATGTCGAGCTTTAGCTTGGTGCTTCCTGTACTGTACTTACCTGCATTAAACAGCGAACCGGAAGCATTAAGAACAAAATTATTGAAATCGACTACAAAATCGAAACGTTGGTTGTCGCTTACGCTTGTAAGGTTCACTTCTAAATAATAACTCAAGGTAAAGGTTCTTGAACTGCCGTCGGGTATGGAAAGCAAACTTGGATGCGTAAACATTACCTTATTGTTTTTCACTATTCCGGCAATTTCTGTATTGCTTACTGCATCGTAAAGGTAAATGTTGGTAATCGATTTTTTCCAATCGCTAATGGTATTAAAACTTCCCGGAACAATAACCAGTGTATCGATAATGGTAGGATGAGCATCTCCCGAACCGGCATCGGTGAGGGTAAAATTCATGACATCAACCTTCTCGGAATAGGTATCTTTCAAAGAAGAAATGTTAGCGGGTGCAGTGATGGTAGCTGCACTGATGCTTGACGTAAAATCGTTGGTATTGTAGGTGCCGGAAATCACTACATCGTCGATATTCCAACCCGAATAAAAAACGCTTCCATCGCTTTCGGAGCGCCAGCGAAGGTATACAACAGGCTGCTTGTCGGCGTAAGCAGAAAGGTCGATTCGATGATACACCCATTGATTGTCCTTCAGGCTGGTGGAGTTGAATACCGTAACCCAGGTGGTGCCGTTGGTTGATACCTCGATAAAACCACGGTCATAGCCTGGCTCAAGGTTGGCCCATCGGTAATATTCTAATGAAACATTGTAATATTCTGAACAGTTAATGGCCGGCGACCTCATCCATTCGCTCGAGTTGTTGTAATGCCCAGAAATACCTTGTTTTGTATTGCTGGCCTGCAAGCCTTGTCCGGCAACCTTGTTGGTGGTATTGGCAGCAGTGTGGTCAGTGGTAGGGTCGGCATTTCCAATGTATCCTTTTTGTCCGTTTATATCGTTGTAGCCTCTTCCTCCCTTAGGCACGCCAATAACCCAGCTGTTGCGGTTGTTGGTCCCGCCATTGAGTCCGGTGGCACCAAAGGTCCACCCGGTGGCGACGACATCGAAATTAAAGCTGTAAATCGGAGTTTGAGAATAGGAAAGTGAATAACCAAACTGCAGCAGCATGGCTGTCAACAAAAACACTTTTATGTTGCTGGAAAACCCGGCTAACCAATAACTTTTGCTAAGTTTAATTCGAGTTATTTTCATCTTCAATCTTATCGGCACTTGTGAATGTTTATAGTACGAACAGGCAAGTTGTAGGTTTCGTTTTTAGAGTGATTGTTTTATGGGCATTTACACCCAATTTATCAAGTACATAAATAAAAGTGTATATAACTCAATTTGTTTGACCAATTTTAATGAAAAAAAATCAGGAAGTCACGTTGGGTGTTGCAAAACTTAGCATTCTCAATGGGTATTAACCATCCAGATTGAAAAGATATCTAGAAATCTCCAATAGGAAAGTATTAACTCTTCGGAGAAGTTTAACTGAGGCAATAGTTGCCGGTAGCAGTCGAGCCATGTTTCGCGCGCCTGCATGGTAATGGCAAAGGGTTCGTGACGGCGTGTAAGCATGGGTTTGCCCCTATTTTGGCTATAATATTCGGGTCCACCAAAACGCTGAATAAAAAAATCCGCCGAATGTTTTTTGGCATCTTCAAGGGCATCACCTGGCGGGGGGAAAAGGTGTTGTATGTTGCTTTGCGAAAGTAAATCGTAGTGCTGGCTGATAAGCTGGCGGATTCCTTCTTCGCCAAGTATTTGTAGAATTGAGCAATCGGGCTGAGGTACCTGTGGCCGATCACCTATTTCGTAGGGGGTGATGCTAAGAATCATAAGAGGTTAGACCATTTTTATAACAACGGGTTAACGCTGCAGCAGGCAAAATGTTTAAAATAGAAGGTAAACAAAAAAGCCTGCTGAATAGGCAGGCAATTTTGAGATAGTTTTGTATCAGGTCTGCAGCCTAGCTACAGCTGTTCACGAGAATAATAAAGACACTGATGCCGGTAACAATCAGCACATACTTTAAAAGAAGTACCTTGTATTCTACCCTGCCCTTCACTCTGCTTTTGTAATAGTTTGTCATTTTCGTGGTTATTTGTTAATCGTTTGTGGTAAACCCTCTTACGATACAAATACCCATTTCGTTACATTTTTTTTAGAATCGTTGTTAACCCCTTTCGCTGCGGGCACTAGTGACTCCTGAAATGACCCGGACAGGAATCGTTGCACTCCAACAGGCATTGGAAAAATAACCTAGTTACGACTCTTTTTTGATGGCATCGGAAGCCAGTTGATTGGTTTTTAAAAACTCGTCTTTAATGCGGTACATGTCGTTTTTTAAACTGGCCACAGTGCGCAATAGTTCTGTCTGAGGCAGCACGGGTTCGGGTAGTTCGTTGCTGATGTAATGCACAAACTTCCATACTTCTTTTACCTCCGACACATGCAGCTCGTAGGGTTCGTACAGTGGGTTAAGCGAAAAAAGCCTGAGCATACCGTTTTTGGCAATAAAATTTTCTACAATCTTAAAAACAATTCCGTTGTCGAGCGTAAACACCACATAACCTTGCCCCGATACAATCTGGCTCCAGTCCTGCACATATTCGCCTGTTACCCAGGCGCCTTCGGGTATTGGCAACATTGAATCGCCACTCAGCTGAAAGGTGCGGTATTTCTTTTGTTTCGACAAGAATGGTAGCTGAAACACCGGCAACTGGCTAATAAACTCCGGATCGGCAAAACCTGTGGCATAGCCTGCCTTGGCTTTTTCGTTAACCAGTTCGATGTTTTCGTCGTTGTCGTTGTTGATGGTAGTGGCCAACACGCGAAGCGCACCGCCGCGAATGTACACATCTTCGCCATTCTCGAGCTGGCGCAGTTGCAACTCCGAAAGTTTTGCCAGGTCGATGTTCAGTAAAGTGTCGATGGCAATTTTATAAAACTTCGAAAAGGTGAGCAATGCCTGCACGGTAGGCTGGCTTACTTCATTCTCGTAACCGCTTAGGGTAGGGCGTTTCATCTCGAGGCTTTGTGCCAGCTGATCCTGGGTGAAGCTTTTGCGTTTACGCAAAAATTTGATGTTTTGGCTGAAATACATGATTTGTTCTTTTTAATAAAACAGAAACAAATCTACAAAACGATTAAATAAGAAGCAATATTTAGATTATTATTTAATCAAATAAATAATAATTCTCAGTCGAAATAAAAAAGTGCTGAAGTAATCGGATAATCCTTATTTTTAAAATCGATGCCATGCTTTTAGAAATTAAGCTTCCATCAACAAATATTCATGAACTTAAATACGTTAATAATGATTTAAAGATAGTATGTTATAAAAGGCTTATTGTTAAACTAAAGTACATTCTTGTGAAAAGAATTCTTGTTTTATTGATTGTATCCTCTGTCTGGCATTCAGGGCTTCATTCTCAATCGTTCACATCTGATTACCAGCGGGTACTCGAACTTATACAGCAAAACCACCTTCAGCCGCTGGCTATAGATGATTCCCTGTCGGCAAGGGTGTTTAAGATGTTTTTCGAAACAATCGATCCCAATGCCATTCTTTTCACCTCGGAGCAGATCGATGCCTTTAAACATTTTCAATATCAGCTCGATGATATCCTTCACACACAATCGGACACCTTTGTGCAAGAGGTAGCAGCCATGCTGAAAGTAAGAATTCCTGAAGTAAAACTCCAGATACACGAATTATTATACAACGCGATGGATTTTGGCACAGATGAATATTTTATAGTCATGCGCTTTAAAGCCGAACCCTTCCAAACCGAGGCTGAATACAATAATTGGCTCAGAAAATATTTAAAGGCAAAGATGCTCTATGAGATGGCTGAGACCTACTTGTTTGATACAACCATAATTAGCTATTTCTTTCCCAACAATTCAATATTCTTTGAGGAGCGTCATTTTACCGAAACCCATTTAAGGGTGCAATACAAAAATGCCGATTCCTCTGCGGCAAAGGTGCAGAAAAAACAATTTTATAAACTCGATAAAATTCTTAACCAGCCCGATTTGGCTGCCTATTTATCGAATGTGTTTTTAAAGTCGTTGATGGCTTGTTGCGATCCGCATTCCGACTATTTTTCGGCCCAGGAGTACCTGCAATTTAAAAGCCATCTGTCGGCCGGTAAAATATCGCTTGGTCTTGGGCTCACCGAAAACCAGCAGGGCGAAATAGAAATTGCAGAACTTGTGCCCGGTGGCCCTGCATGGAACACCAACCAACTGAATGCGGGCGATGTAATTATCAGCATACAATGGCAGGATGAACCGGAAATTAGCATTACAGGTATAGGTTTAAGGGCTGTCGAAGAACTACTCAACAGGCCCGACAAAACACGCATTAAGCTAAAAGTGCAAAAGGCTAACCAATCGGTCATTGCTGTGGAACTGGTAAAAATTGCATTGCTTTCGAACGACGAACTGGTACAAAGCTTTGTGCTCAACGGAATCAGAAAAATTGGCTATATCTCTCTGCCTGGTTTTTATTCAAATTACGACAATAGCAAGTCTTATGGTTGTGCCAACGACGTAACAAAAGAAATACTAAAGCTTAAAAAAGAGGAAGTGAGCGGCATTATTCTCGACCTGCGCAATAACAGGGGAGGCTCGGTAAAAGAGGCCATCGAACTGGTAGGTATTTTTATCGATTACGGGCCGGTAATAATCTGGCAAAAAAATAAAAACGAAACGGGTGTGGTAAACGATTTTAACCGTGGAAGTGCCTATAAGGGCCCTCTGGTTATCCTTATCAATGGTTACAGTGCATCGGCATCGGAATTGGTTTCGGGTGCGCTTAAAACCTACAACAGGGCATTGATTGTAGGCGAAAAAAGTTATGGAAAATCAACCAGTCAGATAATTCTTCCGATCGATACAACCATAACCGACCAGTACACGAACCCCGGGGGGCATGTTAAAATAACTACTGGCAGAGTTTTCGATATTACCGGACAAAGCAATCAGGGCAATGGTGTAGAACCACACATTCGATTCAACGCACCGCACAGATTATATCAAAACAGGGAATCATTCCTCGATTATGCCTTTCCACCCTTTCAGACAAATAAGAAAGCAGTATTTAACCCTTTGCCTCCCCTGCCCTCGGCTTTGTTGTTCGATAAATACATTGCGCGAAACGGCAGCTACCTGTACCCCGATAATAATCCCGATGCGGTTGCTACAATCAACATGGCAGATACAATTCCGTTAGAAAAAAGCCAATACACTGATTTTTTAAAGCAAGAGTTTCAGGAATTTGGCAGAATGGAATCATACCCCTATTCGGATTATGGTACCTATTCGGTAACAAGTAACCGCTTCGACCAGCGCATTAACTTCCTTACCCCGGAAGCAAAAGAAGTGTTTCTCGATTACTGCCGTACACTTAAAGAAGACAGGGAAATCGAAGAGGCGTATTATATCATAAACGATTATATTAACCTTATTAATTCCTCGAAATAAACGCTAATACAAATGAAATTTTTTATCTTTTTTGCCTTTGCACTTTCTGTATTTACTTCAAAACTGTCGTTGGCGCAATCAACCGCAGAAGCACAAACCTATTTTCTTAAAATTGCTTCGGAACATTACCAGATTGCCGAAAGCTTTATGGAGTATGCCAGTTCGGTAGCACATAACAGCATACGCAAATCGGAAAAAAAGCGTGCCGCAATGCTGGGGTCTATTCAACAGGTAAAGAATAATCTTTCCGCTATGCCCTGTTACTATGGGCAATGTGAGTTGCGCGATTCAACTTTAGCCTTTTTAACCATGTACAACCTGGTAATAAACGAAGATTATGCCCAAATACTTAATCTCGAAGAAATTGCCGAGCAATCGTTCGACAATATGGAAGCATACTTCCTGGCCAAAGAGCTGGCCGCAAATAAAGTTGAGCAATGTTCGAAAAGGCTCGACGAAATCGAAGATGCATTTATTGCCTTGAATCAGATTCACCTCGTGGAGCAAAAAAGCGAGTTGACCAAAAAAATTGAACAGACCAATGCGGTAAATAAGCATTACAACGAGGTATACCTGATTTTTTTTAAGAGTTACAAACAAGAAGTCTATATGCTGGAGGCTCTCGAACAGAAAAACTACAGCAGCGCCGAACAAAACCGTGATGCCCTGGCAAATACCGCTAACGAAGGAATTGCACTTCTCAAAACAACAACTCCTTTTCGTGGCGATCGCTCGCTGATATTAGCCTGTCACAAATCGCTTACTTTTTATCGTACCGAAGCCACCGAAAAAATAAAACCTTGTATAGAATACATGCTGCTTGCCGATAATTTCGATAAAATTCAGGGCAGCCTCGAAGCCAAAGATCCCATGTTGCTTACCCCCGAAGAGGTATCAGCATATAACAACGCCGTAAAAGAAATAAATGTAAAAACTCCCGTTTTTAAGAATAACCTTAGCTATCTCGATCAGAACCGGCAATCAACCGTAAATAACTGGAACACCGTATCGAAGGCTTACATCGAAAAAAACGTCCCCAGGCACAAATAACCCTTTTATTTTTACTCAGCATAAACGGTTTATGGTAGCGTGTCGTGCAGGGTTTCGAAGTGAAAATCTATCTCCCGATACTTCATCGGGAAAAACCTCTGAACCAACCCAAGAAAGCTCAGCGAACCGAGCGAAGTGAGCTCACGACCGCAGGGAGTAACAAAGCTAAACCCGCATGCTCACTGACCATTTGTTAGCACCCGTGAGTTATGCAATTTTAATTTTACCCTCTCTGACCTGTTTTAAGAATTCTCGTTGTTCTTCAAAAGTCATATTAGCCATTCTTGAAGCTAATTTTTCTTTTATTGAACGAAAAAATATGACAGTATCAAATTTTTTTTCAATCATTGCTTTCATATTTAACAAATTCTTTAGGTGAGCGAATCTCTATAACTGGATACCCCAATCTTAAATTGATTGAGTTAAAAAGTCTTATTTTGTCATAATTTACAATATGCTTGAAATTCCAGCTTACAAGTACATCAAGGCGATTTACTGTGGCAAGCGCAATATGATAAGCGTCATCAAGGCTTGATTTTCCTAAAACCTTCTCATTAATATATGTTTCGGCTAATTCCCGTGACTCATCATCTAATTCAAGGTATCTATAACTTTCGGATGGAATCCTCGTTTTTAATTCTTTAACGAAATCAGGAGCTAAACTTAATTCAGCTTCACTAATCTCAGAGAAGTAGACTAAAAAGTCGTTTTTGAAAATTCTATCAAAAAATCGTTTTGTATCTTCCTCAAATTCCTCATCAAAGTATCCACCAACAACTGACGTATCTATATAAACTCTTAATTTCATCTGGTTATAATTTATTTTATTTGTCAGATGGAACCGCATGATGTAAAATAATCATTGTCGTGTGTGTTTAATGATTATTTTACATCATGCTTGTTTCATTTTGCCAATTTATACAAATTTACAAAATAAAATTCTACTTGTCGCGAAATGCAGTTTTCATGGGCGCTAACAGGAGAAAATCTTTTAAAACTTTTCTCTGCTCTTTTACATTTTTATCTGCCTTCCGAATAGTTTTTCCCTTTTATATTTCTTATATTACAATCGTGATTTTGATTATAATATAATCGTAATAGCAAAAGAAGATGGATTGGCAGGGACGCAGCATTGTACACCTCGACCTCGACACCTTTTTTGTGTCGGTAGAGCGTTTGATAAACCCCAAACTGGCGGGCAAGCCGGTAATTATCGGTGGCACCTCGGACCGTGGTGTGGTAAGCAGTTGCAGTTACGAGGCCCGGCAATACGGGGTGCATTCGGCCATGCCCATGAAAATGGCCCGCCACCTGTGTAACGATGCCATTCTTGTGCGGGGCGATATGGAACTGTACAGCAAATACTCGCACCTGGTAACCGATGTCATTGCCAGTCGCACGCCCCTGTACGAAAAAGCCTCTATCGACGAGTTTTACCTCGACCTTACCGGCATGGATCGTTTCTTTGGCTGCCAGAAGTGGAGCCACGAGTTGCGGCAGGCCATTATCGACCACACCGGTTTGCCCATTTCCTTTGGCCTTTCGGTAAATAAAACGGTAGCCAAAATCGGTACAGGCATTGCCAAGCCCAACGGCGAGATTCAGGTGCCGGGTATGCAGGTAAGGCCTTTCTTGCAACCCCTGCCTATTAGCAAAATACCCATGATAGGGCAAAAAACATTTCACCTGCTGCGCTCAATGGGCATCGATACCATAGGCACCCTGAGCATGATTCCCAAAGAGATGATGGAACGGGTTCTGGGAAAAAACGGGCTGGTGATATGGGACAAGGCGAATGGTATTGATCCAACTCCTGTAACACCTTATTCGGAACGAAAATCAATCAGTACCGAGCGTACCTTCGAAACCGACTCGATTGACCTGGCACGCATGAACGACTTATTGGTGGTGATGGTGGAGAAACTTTGTTACGAGTTGCGCAGCAAGCAAAGACTAAGCTCCTGCATTACCATTAAAATAAGGTATTCGAACTTCGATACCCATACCCTTCAAAAGCGGGTGCCCTACACCTCGTTCGACCATCAGCTGATACCTGTTGCCAAAGAATTGTTTGATCGCCTGTATCAGCGGCGCATGCTCATAAGGCTTATTGGCGTACGTTTTAGTCACCTGGTACAGGGTTCGCAACAGTTAAACATGTTCGAAGACACCCCTTCGCAAGTGAATCTGTACAAAGCCATGGATATGCTGCGCAACCGCTATGGACGCAACTCGGTGCAACGGGCGGTGGCAGCTTCGCGCTTTAGCAGCGGGTAAATTGGCTGGTACAGCAAAAAAGTGCGAGGGTAATAAAATGTGCACAAGTTTTTTTATAAAATCGCATACCCAAACCAATCAACCTCTGCCAATAAACGTATATTTGCCACCCTGAAACATTAAAAATTCCCACGCACATGAGTACATGGTTTGAATGCAAAGTGAAGTATAAAAAGACCGATGCAAATGGTAAAGAAAAAGCAGTAAACGAGCCCTACCTGGTCGATGCCCTATCGTTTACCGAAGCCGAGAGCCGCATACATGCCGAGTTGGAAGCCTACATTTCGGGCGACTTTAATGTAACCAACATTAAAAAGGCTGGCTTCTCTGAATTAATACCCAACGAACAAGGCGACCGCTGGTTTAAGTGCAAGCTGAGCATGAGTTTGCTCGACGAAGAAAAGGGTGTGGAACGAAAATCGAACACCTATGTGCTGATGCAGGCGAACAATGTAAAAGAAGCTTACCTGGCGGTAGAGAAATTAATGGCCGGATCGGTGAGCGATTACAGTATTCCGTCGGTGGCCGAATCGCCCATTATGGATGTGTTTACTTACAAAGCTGGTGGAACTAAAATAACTGATATTTTAGAGAATACCGTTAGCTTTTCTGATAACATCTCCGGCGAAGACGATGACCGTTAATCAGTAGCATGATTTGTCACAATATAGAATTTAGCAAAATTTGATAGATATGAGTTTTTTATTATTAAAACAATTAATCTAGAACTAGATAAGAACCTATTTTTCAAAATCATTAACAAATTAGATGATCATGATAATTTTGAAATATATAATAAATTAAAGAAATCCCTTTTTCTTAAAAGATTTAATAGCCTGTTAAAATCAACAAAAACAGATGATTTATCATTCGAAGAGATAACGGCCAAAGTTGAATCTGTGCATCGGAACACCCCAATGACAACCGCATGATCGCCAACCATTTGTTAGCAAAACTAATTATATCTCTCCTGTTTTTATTAGAATTTCCCTCTTGAGTTTCTCACTAATCCAAACATTCTTTTTAGTCAATTCATTCAACAAAGGTGACAGTTCGTAAATCAACCCCTCTGTTTTTGCTTTGAGTAAAATTCCGATTGTTCCTGTGACCTTTAAATCAGCATGTTTCGCATGGAATCGACCAAGTTTCTCATCAAGAATAATCAAATCTGCGTTTAATTCTGTTGCTAATACAATCGCCTCTGCTTCTCCTGAATCAAGGTCTAAAAAGTATTTAACAGCCTGTTCATCTTGAATTCCAACAATTTTTATCCAGTCAATTTTTGATAAATCTTTGTAAAACTCTTTAGCTTTTCCGGCTTCAATTTCGTTATAAACAGCTAAAGGGATATAAATCTGTGCATAAAGTTGTTTTAATAATTCAAGTCGATTTAGTTTTAATAAAGATATTATCGGGGTGGTATTTGAAACTACTTTAGGCATTCGCGATATCTTCGTTTAAATCATTTATATCGTAAGCACCAAAAACCGATACATTATATTTTACAAGCAACTCTAAAAAATCAACTCTCGTTAAATTTAAAACTTTTGCAGCCACTCCTGATGAAACTTTACCTAATTCAAAAAGTTTCACTAATGAGCTAGTTTTCATCTCTGATTCAAAATCCTTTCCGTTTAATCTTAATGTATTGGCTAAGGATTCTGGATATTCTATTTTTATCATTCCTTTCATATTTCAACTTTTGCACAAAGATAACGAAATCACTTACGATTTGAATGTTGCGATGGCCTTTTTTTATGTTCGATAACTACTTAATTACTAGATATTTTGATTTATTAGAATTAAAACAAATCGAAGCTACCCCAGTCCTAAAATATTCTGATTTTCAAAAGGTGGTAAATTTATAACTCACAGGTGCTAACAAATGGTCAGCGAGCATGCGGGTTTAGCTTTGTTACTCCCTGCGGTCGTGAGCTCACTTCGCTCGGTTCGCTGAGCTCCCTTGGTTCGGTTCAGTTCTTTGTTTCTATGTACATCGGGATGGCTCATAAACAAAGTAAGTGGTAATCTGATAAGATATTGCTTCGCAATACCGTACGAAAAGCTACCAACTCTTGCAAACAATGGATGGCCTAAACAAAAACGTCTGTGCAGCCTTTTATTTTCGTCCAAAAAAAACGCCGAATTTACGCTGCAGGCCGCTATAAGTTATAAGGCCTGTGTAGCTCATCATAAACAAGCCATCGTTCTGATGCACCCCATAGCCGGCACTTAGCTGGTAGTTGAGGTTATCGGAATACACAATTCCCATGTGAAAGATATTTTCCATGTAGGCATAACGGTTGGTAGCCAACGAATAAATTCCCAGTCGGTTGTCGCGGTCTTTCATTACAAAACCCAGCGAATAACTTAGTTGGCTGCTCCCCCCTCCAATTCGGGGCCCGGCCGAAGCATTTAGTTTGATGGCTTTAAAGATGTATTTGTCGACAATGAGCATAGCCTCGATGTGCGAATAAGTATTGTAGAAAAGATATTCTGAAAGCACGGCAATGCCAGGTGTAGAGCTGCTCTCGGCCAACAGGTTCACCTTTATACCAGCACCCACGGGGGGCGAAAGTTTTTCGATTTCCGGATTGTTGTATTGTATATTATTGCCCGGAAAGCCAAACACAAGCCTGGCTTCGAGCTTGGAGCCTATGCCAACCCGAAAGAGGTTGGAGTTGTAGCCATACAGTCGTTCGTCTTCGCGCGTTTGAAACAAAGCCCCAAAACCAAGCGCCGATTCGAACTGGTAATAGCGTTTGGGAATGACATCGGCCTGCAGGCTCATGCCCGAATAATCTGAGCTTAGATGTGTAAAGGCTGATGGAAAACGTTTGGGCCGCAAATGGCATTCTTTGCGTTGCCCTTGCGCAGGTAAAACAAGCAGCAATAAAAATAAAGGCAGAAAGAAGGTAAGTTGTTTCAATGAATTGCAGGTTTATATTTTCTGTTTCGTACGGCAAATATAAAATTGGGTTTTAAATATTTGGCTTTAAATATTAACTATCTGCTAACAGACCCTAGTGCGACAGG
This sequence comes from Bacteroidales bacterium, assembly GCA_035913795.1. GTDB lineage: Bacteria > Bacteroidota > Bacteroidia > Bacteroidales > UBA10428 > UBA10428. The sequence continues at coordinate 5,820 of JAMIIA010000109.1, read as the reverse complement.
TATATATGGTCTTCATGCAAAGCACAAACATTGTTTGTTATTAGCCGGTAGTAATTGGTCAACGCATCGACCATCTATATTTGGAAAATTCCAAGTGACCAAAATATTTCGTAATTTTGAAATAAAAAATGATAGTTGAAAGACAAAATAATGAGATTTTAGTCAGATTTGGTGCTGGTACGAAAGCATCCACGATTCAGACTATTCTCGATTATCTTAGATATGAAGAATTGACCTCAAAATCAAATGCATCAGAGGCTGATGTGGATACCTTAATAAAGGATGCCAAAAAAGGACGATGGACCAGGATAAAAAAGGAAATTGGCTTGAATGACTAAAATAATTATTGACTCCAATATTGCATTTAGTGCTATATTAAATGTAAATAGCCGAATTGGTCAGATAATTATAAATGGGTTTAAATATTACAACTTTTACGCACCCGAGTATATCAGAACAGAACTTCTTGAACATCAAGAAAAAATTAAAGAAATTGCCAACCTCACTGATAATGCATTTCTAGAGACTTATGAATTGATAATAAGAAATGTTACAATTCTTAACCACTCAATTTTACCGTTAAAATTCTATAAACATGCAGCCGAAATATGTAAATCGATAGATATTGATGATACGGTATTTGTTGCATTTACTGAATATATTCGAGGAAAATTATGGACTGGTGACAAGAAATTAATACAAGGACTCTCTGATCAGGGATTCCAGCGGATTATAACTACAGATACTATTTATCAGGATTTTATTCGTAAAGATAAACTTCGGAAATAAAGTACTATTGGCAATACATGATATGGAAAATGAGAGCATGGCTATGTTGCTCCCTGCGGTAGAGAGCTCGACAGATGGCAAATTGCCTGGTTCGTAATGCAAATAAATTTTAAATTAATCTATTCACCATAGAGAAAAGAACATTTTTTAGGCAGAATAGGATGAATTCATAAAGTTTTACCAGAAAACTTTCTAACCGAAATAAGGCTATTGATTAGCCACTAATATGCCTGTTAATTCCTTATTTTAAGTCTTTCCTAAGCTCACCCCTCTTCCGATAACCGTCGGAACCCCTGAAGTGGATGACCAGCACGCTGTTCCTTTCAGGGAAGTAAAGGGTGCGGGTTGGCAAAAAAAAGAACAGATGCTTAAAATTCTGAATAATACAATTCTTTATTTATTTGCGCAACTTAAATATCGTGAGTAAACCAAACGATGAATTTTGCAGTTATGATTGATTATTTTTTCAACATAATTATGTTTTTTTTGCGCATTTCTTTGCAATTTAAATTTGAATCGCTAGATTGCACTAGTTTCCTTTCGTATCAACAGTTACCTCGTTTCCCTTAATGTGAGTGACGGGGCGGAGCTCCGCAAACCAAGCAATTTTCGCTGTTTTTTTCTCCTTTTTTTCTTGATTTTTGTCATTCGTTCGCTTATATTATCACCGCTTTTTTTGATTATAATATAATCGTTATGAAAACAGTTATTTGCGAACCTGTGATGCATAAGGAACAAAACCGCGTGAAGATTATTTTCGAGTATGACTCAGAAATAAATCAACTTTTAAAGCGAATACCCGGTTCTCTATGGAGCAAGACTATGCGTTGCTGGCATGTGCCAAATACAAACCAGAGCAAAAATTATTTGGTAAAGCTTGGTCTTATCAACCCCTCTACCCTTGTATTGCGACATAACCCGCACGTAGCGCCTTATTTGCAAAAGTTTAGCGATTACCTCGACTATCGCCGCTACAGCGAAAACACAAAAAGGGTGTATATGTCGATGATTAAAGTGTTTTTTCAGTTCTTTCCACAGTTAAAAGTGGAAGAGTTGAACATGGACCATATTGTCGTTTTTAACCGTGACTATTTGCTGCGCCATAATTTTTCGTTCAACTACCAGAACCAGATAATCAGTGCTATTAAGCTGTTTTTCGAAAAAATTGAGGTTCGGCAATTGGATCTTGAAAAGATAGAGCGCCCGCGCAGGCCGAAGTACCTGCCTGAAGTATTGTCGAAACGAGAAGTTGAGTTAATTATAAAAGCCATCGACAACCAGAAGCACCGGGCCATTATCAGCCTGATTTATTCTGCTGGTATGCGCATTGGCGAAGCCGTTCATATTAAAGTAAACGACATAGATTACTACCGGGGGTTGATACACATACGGGCTGCCAAGGGGAACAAAGACCGTGTGGTGAATTTGTCTGACAACCTGGGGCGAATGTTGGCGAGCTACATAAAAACCTATCAACCTGAAACCTATCTTTTCAGAGGACAGGGAAACGAAGAATATTCGGCATCGAGCATCAGGAATATTTTGCGACGGGCCTGCCGCAAAGCGGGAATAAAGAGAGATGTGAGGGTGCATACCCTTCGGCACAGCTATGCCACCCACATGCTGGAAAAAGGTGTGGACATACGCTACATACAGGAGATGCTGGGGCACAGCGACATTAAAACCACCATGATATACACCCATGTAAGCGAGCGGCGGATTAACGCCTTGATAAACCCTTTTGACGAGTTAAATATCGATTAGGGGATTAAGAAATGCAGGTAGAATTGGTAAAAGAATTAAGAAAGAAGCTTTGCGGGCAGAAACACAAAACTAGCATCAAGGGCCGAAAGCGCCGAAATAAAAAAACATGATATCACGCATAAAAAGATATGGAAATATGCCTACCGTAGGTTTCATATCAACAACTTTTGTGTATTTTTAGCTTCAGATATAATAGAGTTGTGAGCAAGCTTTAAAAGACATGAGAGACATCGACAAAATATTAGAAGAAATTATTCCACCAAACAATTATCAGCATCGAAATGGATTTAGTAATGAGCATATTATTCTTTCATTATCTGAAATTGAGAAAAAGGAAATTGAACATAGATTAATTTTAATGCTTGAAAACAGTGACGATATTTTAATTGGTGAAACATTAACAATTTTAAAGTCTATTGATTCTTTACCTCTATTGACAAAAAAACTAAAATCTGCAAAAAGTGCAGGCCTTAGGATTATTTGGTCTAGTTATATTAATGATATTAAAAACGGTGATGATGAAATGAAGGACATTGCACTTAAAGAATTCAATAGTGTTTCAGGTAAATATTCTTTAATGCTTATATTTCATTATCTATCGAGATTCAATGATCCTAGAATTAAAGAAAAGGTAAGGTCTTTTATTAATCATAAAGATTATTTGATTGCTTACAATGCAAGAACTTCCCTGGGCATAGACACTAAAGATTTAATTGAGAGAGAAAGAGCAAAGAAAACTAAAAAGAAATGGAATCTATTTAGAAAAAAATAAGCCAGCTCACAACAACAGGTATAAACCATTGCTGGCAGAGGGTTTGCTTAGGTTTGTTCACTTGTTTACCTTGTGTTATCTAGACAACAAAGTGACCTGAAAACGCAACGGTTCATACCTGCGAACGTTGGCCACAATTAAAACAAAGACAAAGAATTACAAATATGAAAAACACAATTTTAACAATAAGTTTATTTTTGATAACATTAAATTCTTTTTCTCAAGAGATTAGTGAGATTGAACAAGCATTTGAGAATTCATGGAAAGCATATGAGGATAATTATGCATTCTTTTATATGGATTCAGTTGATTGGCATCAGCAATATGAAATATATCGAAAGAAAGTAACACCTTCCACTACAGAGGACGAATTAATCTCGATACTGTCAGAAATGATCAGCCCTTTAAGAGATGGCCATTCCTTTATTTTAAAGGGTGATACCTTCAAATTCTCTGCTCCTGGCCGTGACAATGTATACGAAGAAATTCCACGCTCATTGCAAGATAGTCTTTGGGATGTCAATTTTCGAACATTAAGAATGAATCAATTTAAGGATATTGAAGATGCAGGGCCAAGAGAAAGAGATATTTCATTATTTTATTATTCGAAATCAGATAATCTGGGATACATACGAATAAGCAGATTCCATGGAAAAGAGAAAGCTCTGTTTGATAGTGAATATCAAAAAATGGATAGTTTAAATGCAATTCGGATTTTTGACTCTATATTGATTTCAATGATAGATAAAAAAGGTTTGATATTGGATATAAGGTATAATGGAGGAGGAAATCTTTGGTGTAATGATTTAGCTGAAAGACTTATTGACAAACCCACAATAGCAAAATACAAAAGTATTAGACAAAAGGGAGATTACGAGAATTTTTCAGAAATGACAGAATTTATAATAAATCCGAATGATTCAATTAGATTCTGTAAACCTATTGTAATTTTAACTAATAGTAGAACTGCAAGTGCTGCTGAGAATTTCTTAATTGCATTAAAAGATTTACCTTACGTAACAGTTATTGGAACAAACACAAAAGGCAAATTCTCTAATTCTATGAATTACACAATTGACGAAAACAAAGAACTTTGGGGAACACTCTCGAATGAAAGAATATATGACAGTAATAGGAAATGTTATGAAAAAGTTGGAGTGCCTGCTGATATTGTGATGATTAATACTTTATCCGATTTACAAAATGATAAAGATGAATTGATTATTAAAGCGATTGAAAAATTAAACAACAATTAACTGTGGCCAACACACGGTATAAAACATTGGGGTTTAGGTGATTAAATGAGCGTTCTGCTCCGCATTAAGCTTGGTGTAACTGGACAGAATAGTAGCCCGCTATCCCCAACGATTTCATACCGTCAAACGTTGGGTACAATGCGGCTGTTAGCTGAACTTCGGTTGTTGATAGAAGAAAATTAAAATCAATTATTCATACACCTCAAAAGTTGTTATAGGAGTTCAGCATTAACATTTCTCTTCATCGCCAGTCAAACTGATATGCGTTCCTCTTCCTCAAAGTCACGGGTTTTGGGTGTAAGAATAAAAGAGTCCCGATTCACTTGGATACGTTTTCACTATGATAATGAACCTTGAGCAAATCAAACTAACAGATCCGCAAGGACAGGGCTGGCCCTTCGAAAGCACAGTACCCAACAGCGTGTATAAGCCATTGCTGGCAGTGGGTGTGCGAATCGGAAACATTCTACTAAGCAGAAACATTCCGAGGGCATGGTTTTAAGTTGTGGTAACTTGATAACAAAGTGCTTTAAATGACGCAACGGTGTATACACGCAAACGTTGTGCGTCAGCTTAAAGACACCCCCTCGCAGAAAATACTACCTTGACAAGATAGAATTGATTTATGAAGGGTGGAACTTTTCAGGGACAACTTTCAGCATTTCAATAAAACAATCTTTCCATTGACTTGGAGATAGATTCACGATTTTTAAGTTCAAATTAATTCCAAGTTTTTCGGAAATTTCATTAACCTGACTTTTTCTGAATATTAATTTTAAAGCCGTTCTGACAGGTAAATTAGGTTTTTGTAACAGAAAAGATAGAAAATTTAAATATTTGACTTTCTGATTAAAATCAATATGTAAAGGTTTTCGTTCAATTTTAAGAAAAGCAGACTTAACAGTTGGAGGAGGTATAAAACTATTAGGATTAATTTCGTAAACTATCTTCAAACTATAAAATGTATGATATAGGATAGTGTAAGGATTAAAGATTTTGTCTGCAAATAACTTTTTAGCAGGTTCAAATTGTAGGAAGATTGAACCGCCCTGAAAACTTTCCATATTTTCAAACATCAATATTTTTAAAATTTCTGATGTTATACCAAATGGTATGTTTGAAACAACCTTAAACGAAAAATTTGGAATTTTATAATTTCTGAAATCACATCCAAAAATTTGAATGTTTTGAGTTTGTTTAAATTTGTGTTTTAGATGCGTTATTAACTCAAAATCATTC
>JAMIIA010000108.1:0-1166 GCA_035913795.1 Bacteroidales bacterium | reverse complement strand
CCAAATTCAAACGCAAAACCAACCACAAATACAAACACAAACGCAAAGAAAATAAAACACAAACGAAAACGAAAAAAGAAAGAACAAAAACGAACCAAATCAAAACGCAACCACTAACGCAAACCCAACCTAAACACAAAGAAAACACGAACGCGAACATGAACGCACAGTGCTCAGAGTCTAGCCCGGGGCGGAATCGCCTGTTTCAGCTTAATAAACGACTATAGTACCCCAACTTATTCATAGTCTTTTGCACTCACTTTACCGAACGTAGGCGCTAAACGGACACAGGAGGCCCGGGGCCCCAAATTGCACCCTGTCTGGGCGACAGAGGATGCACCATGACGTAACCGCCTGATTCAACTTAGTAAACGACTATAGTACATAACTTATTCATAGTCTTTTGAACTCACGCGAACGTATATACCATAGCGTACACCGGAAGGCCCGGGGCGCCAAATAGCACCCTGTCGGGGTGCCGGAGGACGCCCGGATTTGATTCACTTAAACTTAAAGGCTATAGTAACCTTTCTTACCCATAGTCTATCGCACTGTTGAAAACAAAATTATGCAGCATAGCGCTCACATGATAACCCAGGGTGCCAAATCGAACCGTGCAAGGGCGCGGGCGGACGCGCCTGTTTCAATTTAGTGAACAAAAATGATAATACTCCAAGCTTATCCGTAAATGGAAAGAAATAAACATATAGGATTTGTAGGACCTGGCTTATTAAATGTTATTGATTTAAAAAAATTATTGAACAGTATGTTCAGTGTATAGAATAAATAAAAGGCAGTGTTAAAAATACCTAACGACATTGCACTTAATCAATCCCCGCTAATTATGTAATTATTTTTTTTTTCTTAACACCAAAACAAAGTGATAAAAAGTAAAGTGTTTCTTCCCCCGATGTAATGGGTTTTTTAAAGCGAAGTAACTGTGCAGTCAATACATTTCAGACACATTTTTAGAAATTTTATAAACGTTGATACACTTTTTAACTTTTTAAAAATTGTATGTAATGTTTTGCCTAGGGCGCTAAATAACCTGGCGCCGGCACTGGGTACAGATCATGAGTACCAACCCTAAAGTCTGCAGTTCTGGGCTGGAGTCTCTTGGATATCCATTCAGTGTCTCTCCCAGACTTTTTCTCCGGGCATGGGGG
>JAMIIA010000107.1:0-1001 GCA_035913795.1 Bacteroidales bacterium | reverse complement strand
GAGAGCACTTCCATTCCGAACCAGCGCGCGACCGGCGCTTCGCTGGACAGGGAAGCCGGCACCGTGCGCGCTTCCGCATTGGCCTCGCGGACACTCAGCGTCGCCTCGCGTTCGAAGCGGGCGCCGGCCAGGCCGGTAAAATCACGATTCATCATTTCGGCTTGCCCTTCTTTTTCTTGCCACCACAAGCGGCGCTCATGCTGAAATCTCGAATTTGTTATGCTTGATCATGTTTTCTGCTGCGGTCAAAATTCTTAAATTAAACTCGCAATGTAGTCCAGAAACCAAAGGATGAACAAGCGGAACAATATGATCGACATGGCGTTTAATGCCATCTGATTTTTCTAGTTGTCTCGCTTCTCGGTAAATCGCGTTCATCTTTTTTCTATCAGCCCACTTCGGAAATGCTTGAGACCGCTTCGCGCACCTCAATCTTTCCAGTTGCGTGTAAATTTCTCTATTCTCTAATTTAACCTTTTTTGCATAAGCAAGCCGCTTTTCCTTATGCTTCTCATACATCCTAATCCGCTTTTCTTTTACTTTATCTCGATGATTCCGTTCCCATGCTCTCGATAATTCTTTTGCTTTTTCTTTATTGTTTTTATACCATGCCTTGGTAGCAGCATTAGCTTTTTCTTTATTATTTCTTAACCATCTAACCCTATATACATTAAAGCATTGTTTGCAATATATGTTTTTACCATCTATCCGTTTAGCTTCATTGCAAAATTCTTCTATTGGCTTTTCCTGTTTGCAGGTTGCACAAATTTTTGTACTAACATTAGGAAAATCGAATAGACTTAAGCTAGTCATCACGGTATCTCTCTCATACTGGGTTGATTAGGTGCTGGGTGCGTCTCGTAAACGCATTCAGCACCGCTATTTTATCATAAAATCAATCTCTTAAGCCGCCTCTTTATCGTTTTGATCTTCTTCTTTCTCCGGTGGTTCTGTTGCTGGTTCGTTGTCAATCGCTTGTGGGTTAGATGGGGTTTTGCTGG
>JAMIIA010000106.1:0-1366 GCA_035913795.1 Bacteroidales bacterium | reverse complement strand
GCCGGTGTCCACATAGATTTGGCGAGCGGTTGTCACGGCTTCCATTGCTTCGGGAGTTCGGGGATAATCGGCTGCTACTTTTTTCAATTTTGTGATGGCTAGTTGCGGTTTGTTGTCATTGTAATAGATTAATCCTTGACGAAGAATGGATTTTGCGGCAAAGGAGCCGTTTTTGTATTCATTGATCAACTGGTCATAGGTTTTAATGGCCAAATCCGTTTTGTTTTGATTGGTGTAGGTGTTTCCGAGTTCAAAAAGGGCATCATCCCGGTATTGTGACTTTGGAAATGATTTAAGGAAGGTGTTTAAGTCTTCTATTTTCTTGTCATTTTTGTTAACGAAGCCATAGCTTAATGCTTTTTGATAGGAGGCATAATCAGCATCGACACCTTTTAGTTCAATGGCTTTGTTATAGGCTTCTAATGCCGGCCAATATTTTGAGGATACGAAATAACAATCGCCCATTCTGAGGTAACTGTCGTTGAGGCGAACTTTATCGTCTTTCGAGGCATCAATATAGCTTTGAAATTGTGTGGCCGCTTGTTCGTATTCTTTTAATTTGAAATGGGCATATCCGATATTGTAATGGATGTTTTTGAATTCGGGTGTTGTTTTCGCTTCCTGGAAACCGAGAAACTGTTTAAAAGTGATTAATGCTTCGAAAAAGTTGTCGAGTACATATTCTGTTTCTCCTTTCCAAAAGGTTGCCCGTGCGGTGAACTTTGCATTGCGAGGCTCTGCGATTGATTTTTTGAACATCTTCATGGCCTCGGTAAAGTCGCCGTCGGTATAGAGTTCTAATCCGCGGTAAAAGGCTACCTTTTGATAGGCTTGTTTGTTTGAGAAGCTTTTGTTCTTTTCGATTAACTCTAACGCTCCTTTGTAGTTTTTAGAAGTGATGAAGGAACTGATTAAAAGTGTTTCAATTTCGGGTTTATTGGGGTTGTTTGGATATTTTTCGAGAAAGGCTGACAACACTCCGGGAATGGTTTGGTATGAATTGCCTATCTCATAGCTCAATTTAGCATAGTTTAGGAAGGCATCTTCTTGAATTTTGACATCAAAAGGCATTTCAGATGCGTTTTTGAAGGCATTGAGGGCTTGTTGCTTTTTGTCGGTTTTAAGGTAGCTTTCGCCAAGGTGATAATAGGCGTTTTGTGCCACAGCATCGTTTCCGTTGATGATTTTATTGAACTGAGCAATGGCGTTTTCATAGTCGCCTTGTTTGTAATAGGAATAGCCGAAGAGGTAAAGGTCGGTGTTGCTCCACTTTCCTTTTTTGCCTTTGTATTCTTTGAGGTAAGGGATGGCTTTGTCGTATTGTTTAAGGTTGAAATAGCTTTCGCCAATGATTTTATTGAGTTCT
>JAMIIA010000105.1:0-23296 GCA_035913795.1 Bacteroidales bacterium | reverse complement strand
GTTTTTTACAATTTTGCTGTAAACCGGCTCATCTTTGCCTTGGTAGTCGCGCTTAAATTTTTTAAACTCAACAATGGCTTCATCATAATTACCAGTGGCTTTAAGCATTTGAGCATAATAAAACTGCGATAGAGGATATTTACCCGATGCTTCCTTCGATACGACTGCATAAAGCTCTTTGGCCTGGATGTAGTTTCTGACATTTCGATGTAATCCGGCCAATTGATAGTTTACCTCCTGATCGCCAGGTTTCAGACTATGATAGCGTTCGAGAAATACAATGGCAGTAAAGGCATCGTTTGCACGGGTAGCTGTTTTGGCAAACTTTTTCAGTTGGGCCGGCGACAGCTGGTCGATGTTATTTATTTGTGCCTGGCTACTGGTTAAACTCACCAGTAATAGAATGGCACAAAGGGCTATGGTATGTTTAAAACCTTTCACAGGGAATAGAATAACTGTTTAATACTGTACTTATACTCTTGTATATCAAAGAAATTTCGAAGGTTGATACATTGGTGCTTTGGCTTAATCCGCTTACATTGATATCATAACTCAATGCCACATCGAGACGGCCTACTGTGGCACCAATCAACATCGAAATATCGCTGAGAGAACTACTTACTCCATTTCGTACCGTGATTCCTCCAAAAACTTCTTTGAGGCTCGAACGGTTTCCAAGCAACCGGTAACCAGCTTGTGCTCCCAGAATAGTGGTTGTGTTGCTATTACTGCTACTGATTAAAAAGGTTGGGAGTACATAAATTTCGTCGCTTAGGTTAGTTTTAACTGCACCATGAAGAGTAGTGTTTACCGGAACTTTTTCGGTGCCCCCTAAGAACGATTGGTTGGGTTGGTTTAAGTGAGAAAAAGAGATGCCAGCCTCGGGTTCGAATTTTCCTATGCTGCGTCGCCAGATTATTCCAAAGTCAATGTCGAGATAGCCTGGCTCTGCAATGGCTCCTGGTTCACCGTTCGGAAGGTCTGGCTGGTTTGTTAGTGGGTTATAGTTTCTCCAGTTTGCATTGCCCGATGAGTTGCTCACAAAACCCACCTGCAGCCCCCCAGAAAAGAAGTTATCGCTCAATTTATAAGAATAACCTGCAGAAAGAGCAATTTTATCCTGTGTTATAGACTTCGAATGATCGTCGACAAAAATCAACCCCAGGCCATAGTTATGGTTTCTAAATTTCATGGGCACATCGATTCCGGCTACGGCGACAGTATAGGGATCTCCGGTAGCAGCCCATTGATTTCGATAACTAATGGCTGCACGCCAATTGCCATAAAAATTACCCGTGTGAGCAGGATTTAAAAACAATGGGTTGTAATTAAAGGTGCTAAGCTTGGTATCCTGCCCATGGATGGGGACAAACCCTGCCATCAGAATCAAGAAAAAGACTCTGATGCATAAGCTCTTAGCGGACTGATGTTGAAAAGTTATGAACAATTTCATAATATGTAAATATGAAAAACCTCACAAAAAATAAGCATTATTTATGGGATATGAAACATATTTATTGACAATAAGCTGCGGCCTTTCGCTAATTTTCTTTTAATATTACTTAATAAATGATATTTTTAGAATTACAATTGGATGTTATTAGTTGTTCTGCTGTTTTTTAAATATTGTTTAAATCTCTGATATATTGTTATTTGAATCCAAAAAAAAAATAATATATGCTCACACGAACCCTTGCTATAAACAGCCTTAGGATTGCACATTCTGCAATTGTAAACCAGAAAAAAATCTTTTATTCCAGTATTGCTTTCATTTTTTTTCCGGCGGCTTCGATTTTTGCTCAGGTGGATGCCATATTTAATGCGGTACCTTCCGGGGGTTGTGCTCCCCTCACGGTAAATTTTCAAAATTTCAGCACTGGTTCGAACCTTTATTATCATTGGGATTTTGGTCTTGGCTTTTCCGATACCAGTAATGCAGTAAACCCTGTGAAAACTTTTTCCATACCCGGGGTTTATACGGTAACACTTACCGTTCGAAATACTGTAACGCAGGAAACCGATGTTGTAACGCATGATGTAGAGGTGGATGAAACTCCTAATGTCGATTTCACTGTGAATAAAACTTCTTTTTGTCGCAGTGAGCCGGTACGTTTTGAGTATACACCTGCAAATGCCCTTCTGGATAGTTTAAGGTGGGATTTTGGCGATGGGACCAAAATAAGCACATTGGAAAATCCTGTTTACCATACCTATACAAATGGGAACACCTACAATGCTACTTTGTATGCTTTTCTGGGGCAATGTGCCGACACCATTACCAAACCGGTTATAGTAAAAAGTGTGCTTGCCAACTTTTCTATGAGCAGCTATGAGGGCTGTTTGGGCGATTCGGTTGTTTTTGCTTTGGGCGATACGGCCGGCATTACAAGCTTTAAATGGTTACCCGAAGGGCTTGGGGGTGTGGAAGTTTCCAACATCAATCCATACAGCCACCCCTATAATGTTGCCAGTAGTTACCTGCCTTTGTTGCAGGTTACTGGTCCGGATGGTTCATGCGAGCTTACCGATAGTTCCTTGCGCATCTATTATGTTGATGCTGGTATCGGTTACCAAAGCAATCTTTTCTGCGAGGGAGTCAACGTTACATTTAAAAACCTTACCTCGAGCGACGATACAGTATTAACCTATTTATGGGATCTTGGAAATGGACAATTTGATACTAGTTATGCACCCACGGAGTCATACAGCGCAGGTGACTATACGGTTAAACTCCTGGTGAACAACTCTGTTGGATGTGCCGATAGTGCCTCCAATAATTTTACAATTAACAATTTACCAAGCATAGTAGTAGGAAATGACACCACCATTTGCCAGGGAGGTACGGCGCAACTTTTTGCCAGTGGCGGACAAACCATAGTCTGGTCGCCAGTTACCGGTTTGGATAATTTTCAAAGTTATACCCCATTTGCTTCTCCCGATACACTTACCCGCTACGAGCCTGTAGTAACCGATACAACAACCAATTGTAAAAGTTTGCAGGGTTCGGTGGCGCAAACCATTACCGTACTTATACCAGAAGATATTTTAACAAGCATAAGTGTAGTCGATACTACAATTTATTTGGGTGCAAGCGTTGCGGTACATGTCGACTCTAACCCCAATTTTAATTACCTGTGGTCGCCCGACCTGTACATTAGCTGCACCAGTTGCACCAATCCGCTTATCAAACCTCTTAATCCGGGGGAATACATTTATATCCTAACTGTCTGGGATAAAATCGGATGCTCTTCGAAAGACGATAGCATAAGGGTGATTGCAGAAGAGTTGTATAGCATTGGTCTTTCAGAAGCCTTTACACCCAATGGCGATGGTATCAATGAAACCATTATGGTCGATGGATGGGGAATCAGCCAGCTAATCGAGTTCAGCGTTTACAACCGCTGGGGGCAAAGAATGTTTACTACCGATAACCTCGAGGATATAGGTTGGGATGGTACTTTCGACGGCAAACCTCAAAAGGTTGATACTTATACCTATTATATAAAGGCCGAAATGTTGAACAACACGTTTATTGAAAAGCGCGGTAGCTTTGCTTTATACCGATAAACTGCTCTAATCTTTTCGAAAAAAAAAGTAAAAAGACCGAAATGGGATTTGAATCCTGTTTCGGTCTTTTTTGCTTTACAAAATTGCAAATTAGAGATTTATAAGCTGGTCGTTGCTGGTTTGAGCATCCACGGCAGTGATAGCGGCCATATTGATAATTTGCCGCACGGTGCTCTCCATTTGTAAAATGTGGATAGGTTTTTTCATTCCCAGCAAAATTGGGCCAATGATGTCAGCCTCGCCCAGCTCGCTCATCATTTTATAAGCGATATTGCCCGAGCTCAGATTGGGAAAAATCACGGTGTTCACATCGCGGTGAGCCAGTTTGCTAAAAGGAAATTTCTTTTGTCTTAGTTCTTTGTCGAAGGCATAATTGGCCTGCATTTCACCATCAACAAGCAATTCGGGATGTTCCTGGTGCAAAATTTTGATGGCTTCCTGCACTCTTAGTGGACTTCCATCGAGTGTGGTACCAAAATTAGAGTAGGAAACCATGGCGATTACCGGTTCAATATTAAACTTTCTTACTTCGAGTGCTGTAAGCAGCGTGATATTGGCCAGTGTTCGGCCATTGGGTTCTTTGTTAACCGTGGTATCGCCGAAAAAGTAGGGTCCTTTTTTCGTTTGCACAATGTACATGCCGGCAATGGTGCGATGGCTGTTGTTGGTGCCTATCAACTGTATGGCAGGTCTGATGGTATTGGCATAACTTGTAGAGAATCCAGCCAGAAATCCATCTACATCGCCATTTTCTACCATCATTGCACCAAAATAGTTGGGGTCATCAATTTTTTTTGTGGCTTCTTCAAAAGTTAAACCTTTGCGCTGCCTGCGTTCAAAAACCATTTGTGTAAATTTCTTCTTGCGGTCTGTTTCATGTCCATCGCGAAAATCAATTATTTCGATACCATCAATGCTAAGGTGGTTCTGGCGGGCAGCAAGTTCAATTTCTTTTTTATTACCAAGAAGCACCGGTTCGGCAATGCCTTCACTTTTAACAACCTGCACGGCTTTAAGTATTCGGTATTGTTCGGCATCGGCGAATAATATTCTTTTTTTATCTTGTTTGGCTTTTATGTGCACGTCGTTTATTAGTTGGTTGTAGAGACCCATGCGTTTCATCAGGCCTATTTTATAGGCTTCCCAGTCGGTTATTGGGGTGCGTGCTACTCCACTATCCATGGCGGCTTTGGCTACAGCAGGGGCTACTTCAGTGATTAGCCGGGGGTCCAGAGGTTTTGGGATGATATAATCGCGGCCAAAAGAAAGGTTTTTGGTTTTATAGGCTGCATTTACTTTTTCTGGCACCTCCTGTTTTGCAAGATTTGCCAAGGCATACACGGCAGCAATCTTCATTTCTTCGTTTATCTGTTTTGCTTTTACATCGAGCGCACCTCTGAAGATGAATGGAAACCCAAGTACGTTGTTAACCTGGTTTGGATAATCGGAACGGCCTGTTGCGACAATAATGTCTTTTCGCGCTGCTAATGCATCCTCATACGAGATTTCGGGAGTAGGATTGGCCATTGCAAACACAATGGCTTCGGGAGCCATCGATTTTACCATTTCTTTGGTCATAATATTCCCTTTCGACAGCCCCAGGAATACATCGGCTCCCTTGATGACTTCCTCAAGTGTGGTTAAATTTGAGTCCTGGGCAAAATCTTTTTTGTATTTGTTCAAATCTGTGCGCGATTTGGTAATCAACCCCTTGGTATCGAGCATATAAATGTTCTTCATTTTTACACCTAACTGAGCATACAATTTGGAACATGAAATGGCCGAAGCACCCGCTCCGTTTACTACAACTTTAATTTTTGTAATGTCTTTGCCGGTTATTTCAAGGGCATTGAGCAAGCCTGCTGAGGAAATAATGGCTGTACCATGCTGATCGTCGTGAAAAACTGGTATATTCAGTTCTTTTTTAAGTATCTCCTCAATTTCGAAGCATTCTGGCGCTTTGATATCTTCGAGGTTAATTCCCCCGAAGGTTGGTGAAATTGCCTTGGCAACATCAACAAATTCTTCTATGGTATGCTTGTCAATTTCAATATCGAAGACATCAACATCGGCAAACACTTTAAACAATAGTCCTTTGCCTTCCATCACAGGCTTGCCAGCCAGGGCACCTATATCTCCTAAACCCAGCACTGCTGTTCCGTTTGACATAACCGCCACCAGGTTGTTTTTGGCCGTATACAAGTAAGCAGCATCAGGGTCTTTTTCAATCTCTTTGCAGGGTTCCGCTACGCCAGGTGAATAGGCAAGCGATAAATCGAGTTGTGTGCTATAAGGTTTTGTGGGTACAACTTCAATTTTACCGGCACGCCCTTCGGAGTGGTACCGCAATGCATCTTCACGCGTAAATGTAGCCATGGTATAAGTTGTTAGGTTGAAAGTTCAAGATATTACGATTTAGCAGAAAAAAATATGACAATTGTTTAATATACCCTTTCGTGACATTTTTCATGTAACCGAAATCTTTTCTTTTCCGTAAAGTAGTTTGTTTTGTGAGAAAGGATATTGAGGGGATGTATAAATCGAAGATTGATAGAGAAAAGAAAATTCTTTTCGTGGAGTTGGAAGAAGTTTTTAGTCAGGACGATACGCTTGAAGCAGCAAAGGATTTCTGGGTTAAAATGGCCACACTTGGGAAAGGCTCTTTTATAGTGTGTGATATTTCTCGTTTGCATGGCGGACCCCGCAGTGCTCGTATTATGTTGCAGCGAATGATGAAATTAATAGAGTCTTATGAGCCGCAGGCAGTATTTCGGGTTGTCGATGCCTATTCTTCAGCAATGTTGTTTGAGCGGGCCTATAAGAATGCCGGGAGCAATTACAAAGTGTATCGTGTCGATTCAAAAGAAAAGGCCGAAGATATAATCAGGTCAATGGGTAATATTCCATTGGTATTCAAACAGCTGCCTTCTGTGAATTAACAGTTTTTTTTACTTGCCTCAGTTGTTTAGTATTCAATCTTGTTTCGGTTTTGCCAGAATGCCGGATTGTATTCACCAAGCTGTTTTTCGAAGGGCTCGTGGGTGATGCATTCTTCTTTGGAAAATGGCTTAATATCTTTGGTTTCCACATCGGTAACCACAAATGCTTTGCGAATATAACCCTCCGAATGCTCGGTATAGTTCCCACTGTATTTTTTTGTGGCCTCACCTTCTGCCTTTACAATGGTTTTCGCCGGATACCATTTATCGTTCACAAGTCTGTATTCGGTTTCTTCGTAAAATCGCAAATTTTCTACACTAAGCCGGTATAGTTTAAAAACAGGCTTTAGAATTACAGGTATTTCAGGTACCAGATCCGAATTGTACATCACAAGGGCATAGCTTGCTTTGTCGATATAAAGTTTTATATCTGCATTTACATGATCGATGGGTTTTTTGCTGATGCATCGCACTACATAAGTTTCATGTCCACCAATGCTGGTGTTTTTCTCGAGCGTGAGTTTGAACTTCCGCAAATAACCTTGATGATAGTATTTCTGGAATTGCCTGATGTTGTCGATCGAGGTCAGGTCATTGGGTTCCGAAAAGCTGACCTGAATGCCTTGCGCGTTGAGACTATCCAACTCTTTCCCTTTGCGGGAAGCCTTTTTTTGTTCCTTATCTATCTTTTTTTCGGCAAACCTTTTCATGAACTGAATTTCACCCAGATCGTCGCGGCTGCGTCCTTGTATTAACCTGGCCTGACATTTCGATGTATCCTGAAAAGGAGGTGTATACACATCGATAAAAGCCTCGACATATTGGATGTATTTTTCATTTTCAACGAGTTCTTGCAAGTAAAAACCTTTTGAGATAAATGGTTCCTGGGGATAATTGATTTCAAGGTTCTCTATTACACGTTTTATAATCTCCTCGGGGCTTAATGGTCTGATGGTAACAGCTTCAATGGGTGTAAGGGCAGGTTTGAGACCAAAAGTTGTTTTTTGCCCTTGCAACTGATAAACTGAGGCTTTGTAAGAATGGTAACCGAGGTAATTAATTTGAATGCTATCGCGAAGCAGCGAATCTGGCAGATACAATCGAAAAAAACCTTCTGAATTTGAAACTGTGCCCAAATGTTGATTTAAAACTCCAACGGATGCATAGGGCAGGGGGTCTTTCGTCGAGGCGTCTCTTATTTCTCCCTCTATCACCAGCTGTTTTTGTGCCTTTGTTGCGCTTAGATTTATCGCAAGTAGCAAGACTAATACACAAACCTCTTTAGGATATATCATTATTCTTTTTATTGATTAAGTAATCGACGAAAAGTACGAAAGGGCTTAATGAATAAAAAGTTAATAAAAGCTAATTCGAACGATGATCACTCAAAGAGTAATCTGCTTTTTAAAGAAGCGAAAAGGGTATTAGGTTTGTATTACAAAATCAGCCTGGTTGGAAGTTAGTTTTTCCAATTTAAGTTCCATCTCTGCTATTTGTTGCAAGAGCCAATCCTGTTCAATAGCAGTTTTTCCTTGCCAGAACAGGTATTCCTTGAATCGATCTCTACGCTTTTCTTCAGAGGTTTCAAGTAAAATTTTAACGTGCAGCATTTTTAAGAGTCGATCACTGGTAAGAACAGTTTTTCCTTCTACAAGAATAAGGTCAGGTTGAGCAGGCTTATTTAGTATTTCTTCTAGGGTATGAGCCAATAATTCTGGTGTATTGGATTCGGGATAGTAATCAGCACTATTTTGTATTTCATCAATTGTACTTTTTTGATCGGCCTGAACGATTACAACCTTGTTGCCATTCAGTTCAAATTGCATTTTCAGGTAGGCAGCCAGGCTACTTTTGCCAGTAAGGGATTTTCCGGCAATTCCTACTAAAAGTGGTTTTTCTATTTTGTTGAGCTGATTTTTTAGCCGATAAAAAAGTTGTGCGTATTCGCTGCTGGTCAGAATCAGGGCTGCATCCAGCAGATTATCTACAATAAAATCAGGCGCATCTTTTAAATCCTTCAAACCATAGCCTGTTCTTACTCCCGCCGTGTAGCAGCCGGCAAGTTTTCCAGCTTCCATATCCCTTATTGTGTCGCCAATTAATATTGATTGGTTCAGGTCGATGTTCCATTCGCGGGCTGCCTGCAATAACATACCCGGTTTGGGTTTCCTGCAGGAACATTCTACCTGATATTCGTTCTCGGGAATGAAATTCGCTTTAGCTGGCAAGTGAGGGCAATAGTAAATTGCATCGAGGTGTGCGCCTTTTTGTTTTATTTCCCATTTCATTCGCTCATGGATGCTTTCCAGGTCGGTGAGGGTGAACATGCCACGCGCAATAGCCGATTGATTGGTTACTACTATGGTTTTATACCCCGCTTTACCAAATAACCTAATTGCTTCGGGGGTATAGGAGAACAACTCAAGGTCTTCGGGCCTGATAATGTAACTGCGCTCTGTGTTCATCACTCCATCGCGGTCGAGGAAAACAGCTTTTGTCTTTTGTGCAGAAACATTCATGGTACTATTTTATCAGTGATGGTTATTAGGGTTTCTGCCGAAAGATAATCAATCTAAAAATTTTTCTTTTAGCAATTGTAATACATAGCGATCAACCGGGAAGCTAAGATCATTGTTGGTTAGAGTATCGAGTGCTTGATAACGAAACGATTGGCTGCCTTCGGTTAGGGGCTCAAAATCGAATTTCTTTTCAGAAATTTTAAACCTAATTTCTTCTTTAAAATCGAAAAAATAGTAGATACTGATCAATTGAACTTTTTCGTAAAATAGGGCAGGCTGAAAAAAGTGGGTGGTATAAAAATGACTTTGGATGATTATTTCCTGCCCAAACTCTTCGATGGCTTCGCGCAGTAAACAATCGGCAGGGCCTTCGCCATAATTCAGTCCACCGCCCGGAAATTTGGTCATGTAGGTATTCAATACAAATTCGTCTGAAAGTAAGATTTCTCTTTTTTCGTTCACCCGAAGGCCATATACCCTGATGTTAAATTTACCAGCCATATCAGTTTTTTAATTCTTTAAACTTTGAATTAGCGCTTTCATCTCTTCCAGTTGGCTGGGATCAAACCAATGGCTGTCTTTGTAACGCCTGAACCAAGTGAGCTGACGGCGTGCATAGGCCCGGCTGTGGTTTTTTATTTGTTCAATGGCTTCTTCCAAACTAATTAGTCCATCGAAACAATTAAAAAGTTCGGTGTAGCCAACCGTTTTTAAAGGGGTAAGTTCCTTTTTAGGATATAAGCTGCGGGCTTCTTCCACCAATCCGGCTTTAACCATCTGGTCTACCCGCTGGTTAATTCTGTTGTACAATACTGCTCTGTCGGTGTCGAGAAAGATATTGATTACACGAAAGGGTCTTTCCTTGTTGGTTCTGAGCAGGAAGCCCGAATAGGGGAGGCCGGTCATTTCGTATACTTCCAGTGCCTTGAGCAAACGTTTGGGGTTTTTCTTATCAACTATTGCAAAATATTGAGGATCGATGCGGCTCACTTCTTCCCGGAGCCTTTCAAGACCTTCGCTTTCGTAAAAATGATTGAGTTTTTGCCTTACCTCAGCACTAATGGTGGGCAATTCGTCAATTCCCTTACAAATAGCATCGATATACAATCCTGATCCACCGGCCAAAATGGCGATGTTGTTTTTCTTATAAATAGCCTCGAGGCAGGCAAGGGCATCGCTTTCGAACTGGCTTGCATTGTAGGGAGTATTTACGCTCAGGTTTTGAACCAGGTGGTGTTTCACTTTGGCAAGGTCCGAGGGTGCTGGGACTGCAGTACCGATTGTCATTTCCTTAAAAAACTGACGGCTGTCGGCCGAAACGATTTCGGTTTTAAAATACTGTGCCAATGCAATTGCTACAGGAGTTTTTCCAATTCCTGTCGGACCTCCAATTACAACAAGCAAAGGTTTCATGGATTTAGGATGTTTTTGTCACCCAAATATACTTCATTGGGTATAATCAAGATAAAGCTTTGTTCATTGGAATATCCAAATTCGGAATTATTAGTTTTCTACCCTGGAGAGTAAAAAAAGCCGGCAATTTTAACCGGCCCTTTTAATCGATTGAGCGATTGTTTACTTCTGTTGTATTTTAATCAGGTTTAGTGCCGAACCTGCTTTAAACCACTCAAATTGGTTTCGATTGTAGGTATGGTTCACCGCGAATTCCTCTTTTGCTCCATCGGCATGGGTAAGACTTAATGTGAGGGCTTTTTCAGGCTCAAAGCTTTCTAGTCCAAGGATATCGATGGTATCATCTTCGCGAATTTTGTCATAATCGCCTTTATTGCTAAAGGTCAAGGCCAGCATTCCTTGTTTTTTCAGATTGGTTTCGTGAATACGGGCAAATGATTTTACCAAAACAACCTTTACTCCAAGGTGGCGTGGTTCCATGGCGGCATGTTCGCGTGAGCTTCCCTCACCATAGTTTTCGTCGCCAACAATTACGGTGCTGATTCCGGCAGCCTGGTAAGCTCTTTGCGCTATAGGTACTTCCATGGTTTCGCCAGTGAGTTGATTTTTTACCTGGTTGGTTTTGTCGTTAAAATAGTTCACAGCACCAATAAGCAGGTTATTTGAAATGTTATCGAGGTGGCCACGGTATTTGAGCCATGGGCCTGCCATAGAGATATGGTCTGTGGTGCATTTACCTTTAGCTTTAATGAGGAGCTTCATGCCAGTAAGGTCCCTTCCATTCCATTGCTTAAAAGGCTCAAGTACCTGCAGACGGTCTGAACCAGGTTTTACGCTTACGTCAACTTTCGACCCATCGGTAGCAGGTGCCTGATAGCCGGCATCTTTTACATCAAAACCTTTTTTCGGAAGTTCATCCCCCACAGGAGCATCAAGCTTCACGTGTTCACCCTGTTTATTCAGCAGGGTATCGGTGATTGGGTTGAAGGTCAAATCGCCAGCAATGATTAGAGCAGTAACTAATTCGGGCGATGCCACAAAAGCATAGGTATTGGGGTTTCCATCGGCTCGTTTGGCGAAATTTCGGTTGAATGAGTGCACAATGGTATTTTTTTTCTGCTGTTCAGCTCCGATGCGCGACCATTGTCCGATGCAGGGGCCACAGGCATTGGCAAATACCCTTCCGCCTATTTTGCTAAACGTATCTATAAAGCCATCTCGTTCAATGGTAAAGCGCACTTGTTCCGATCCGGGTGTAATGGTAAATTCCGATTTGGCTACCAGGTTTTTCTTCACGGCATCGGCTGCAATGGAGGCAGCCCGAGAAATATCTTCGTATGATGAGTTGGTGCAGGAACCAATCAGTCCAACTTCTATGTGGGTTGGCCAACCGTTTTTCTCGGCCTGCTCTTTCATTTTTCCGATCGGAGTAGCAATGTCGGGCGAGAATGGCCCATTGAGGTGCGGCTCCAATTCCGACAGGTTAATTTCTATAAGTTGATCGAAATATTTTTCGGGTTGTGCATAGACTTCTTCATCTCCGGTAAGGTAAGGGGCAATGTTGTCGGCAAGCTTAGCAATTTCGGCACGACCGGTAGCATGAAGGTATCTGCGCATCGAATCGTCATAGCCAAAGGTTGAGGTGGTAGCACCAATTTCTGCGCCCATGTTGCATATAGTACCCTTACCAGTGGCGGAAAGATTTTTAGCTCCTTCGCCAAAGTATTCGACAATGCAACCAGTTCCACCCTTCACCGTGAGTATGCCGGCTACCTTGAGTATAACATCTTTGGCCGAAGTCCATCCGTTTAGCTTACCACTTAGTTTAACTCCAATCAATTTAGGGAATTTTAGTTCCCAGGGCATACCTACCATCACATCTACCGCATCGGCTCCACCTACGCCAATAGCTATCATGCCCAAACCACCGGCATTCACCGTATGAGAGTCGGTTCCAATCATCATACCTCCCGGAAAAGCATAGTTTTCAAGCACCACCTGATGAATAATTCCGGCTCCAGGTTTCCAAAAACCAATGCCATATTTATTCGATACAGAACTTAAAAAATCAAATACTTCTTCATTCGTTTGTTTGGCCATTGACAAATCTTTCGAGGCGCCTTCTTTTGCAAGAATCAGGTGGTCGCAATGTACAGTGGTAGGTACAAATGTTTTATTTCTGCCAGCCTGCATAAACTGTAACAATGCCATTTGCGCTGTAGCATCCTGCATGGCTACACGGTCGGGATTGAAGTTGACATAGTCTACTCCCCTCGAAAATGCTTTGGCGGCAGGTTGGTCGAGGTGAGCATACAGAATTTTTTCAGAAAGGCTTAATGGCCGTCCGGTTAATTTTCTGGCTTCATCTATCCGTTTAGGTAATTCGGAATAGACTTTTTTAATCATGTCGAAATCGAATATCATGGTGATGTTTTTAGGAGGTCAAATTTACTATTTTAGATCATTTATCGGTTAATAAGTTCGTATACTTTTCGATTACTTTGAAGCTATCTTTAAATTTGTTTAAACATGGTTATTGCTGGTTTGTTCGTTTCTTTTATTTTTGATATACCAAATCCGTTATCTGAACTTTTATTAAATCTTAAGTCGAATGAATAAGCTTGAAATTACGGCATCCTCGAGCACCCCTCTGGTTTCCTTTGACCCATTGACAGGCATTTTTAAAATAGAGGGAAGAGCAATTCCTGAAAACCCAAGTGAGTTTTTTGATGTGCCTGTATTCTGGCTTAAAGAATATTTTAATGACCCTTTACCTATCACAATCATTTCCATTAATCTGGAATATGTAAACAGTGGCTCTGCCAAATACCTGCTTACTCTATTCAGAATACTAAAAGATGTATCTCTGCGTGGGCACAAGGTAGAGATTACCTGGTATTTCGAAGAAGATGATGAGGCCATTGAAAGTTTGGGCGAACACTATAAAGCTACCAGTGGAATTCCTTTTCGATTAGCGCAATACATTTAGTTTTTAATACTTCATAACTGTTTTCTTTCTTAGAGTAATGCATCCCCAGGAATGAATTTGTAAAAATAAAAAAGCTGTTCCGGAAACCAGAACAGCTTTTTTTATATCAGATGTACCGTTATTATTTAACGGTGTCCATGTGTTTAATAAGATCAACAACTTTTGCAGAATAACCCATTTCGTTGTCGTACCATGATACCACTTTTACGAAGTTGGGCGACAAAGAAATTCCTGCGCCAGCATCGAAAATAGAGGTGCGGAAATCGCCCACAAAATCGTTCGATACTACTGCATCTTCAGTGTAACCCAGAATGCCTTTCAATTCGCCTTCTGAGGCTTTTTTCATTGCAGCGCAAATATCAGCGTAAGAAGCACCTTTCTCTAAACGACATGTTAAATCAACTACAGAAACATCAGGAGTTGGCACACGGAAGGCCATACCTGTAAGTTTGCCATTCAGCGAAGGAATAACTTTTCCAACAGCTTTTGCAGCACCAGTTGATGATGGAATAATGTTCTGACCAGCACCGCGGCCACCTCTCCAATCCTTAGCTGAAGGACCGTCTACAGTTTTTTGAGTTGCGGTAGTAGCGTGCACGGTAGTCATTAAACCTTCTACAATGCCAAAGTTATCGTGAAGAACTTTTGCAATTGGAGCAAGACAGTTTGTGGTGCATGAAGCATTCGACACAAAGTTCATGTCTTTAGTATACGATTTGTGGTTTACACCCATTACAAACATGGGGGTATCATCTTTAGAAGGGGCAGACATAATAACTTTTTTCGCACCTGCATCGATATGACCTTGGCATTTTGCTTTTTCAAGGAACAATCCTGTTGATTCTACAACATAGTCAGCACCTACAGCACCCCATTTAATATCTGCCGGATTTTTTTCTGCGGTAACGCGAATGGTTTTACCATCCACAACCAGCTGGCCGTCTTTTACAGCTACTGTTCCTTTGTATTGTCCGTGGGTTGAATCGTATTTCAACATATACGCCATGTAATCAACATCAATAAGGTCATTGACAGCAACAACCTCTACACTTGAGTCAGCCATAGCGATGCGGAACACGAATCGACCAATTCTTCCAAAGCCGTTAATTCCGATTTTAATTTTTCCCATGTTACTTAAGTTTATAAAAATTAATATTCCCTTGTTAGTTTGAAAATTGAGGTGCAAATTTAACAAATAAATTGTTAATGACCAACCATGTGGCCTTAGCTTTTGAATTTAATTGTGAAAAAAATAACAATAGCTGCCTCAGACAATAGTTTTGTTTTGTAATGCTTCCTATTCGGCAAACATCTGATCGATTTTTGTTTTTTTCTGATTGTAGGGCGTACTAATTACTTTGCCAAAGCGGTAGCTGATAAATAAGGTAAGGAAAAATTGATCGTCTGGCAGTACAAAAAGCAATTTGTTGGGCTCAGTAGCCATTATAGGTACTTTGCCAATGTAGGCATCAAGGGCAACGCCAAGTTCAAGGGCATGAAACACATCGTCGAGCTTACTGTATTCGAAGGTATAACCAAATTTTCCATAGATGCCAGGCTGAATTTTCATATTTTCGATGCCATAAACAAAAGGTGCTTTGCCTATTATATTTGGCGAAGTGTGCAATTGAAAAACATCGTAAACAACCTCATCATTAATGATATACTCGTAATAAATTGGTTTTAGTAAAGCCAGGCTGGGGCCGAAATTGTAAAAAAACCGTATTGATATACCTCCCTCATCGCGTTTCTGAAACATTTCTTTCTGGTAACCTATAGCCCCTTTGAGAGTGTAAACAGCGTTTAGCTTTCCATACACAATGTTTCGGTTGTTATAGGTACTTATTTTTGCTTCCTTCGGATGCTTGAGGTAGTTGAATTCTATTTCATAGAGGGTTTTTCGAAAAGCGTCTATTCGTTTTGCATAACGATAGTTGCCACCTATGCCATTTGAATTAAGCAGAAAAGCATAGGTTTTTTCGTTGCGGTAAAAGATTTTATCCTGATCGTCAAGCTCACCCTGCGAAAAGGCAAGAGTTGAGAAGATAATAAACCATATGAATAAATAAAACCTCATGTAGGGAGCAAAAATAGACAAAACATGTGAGTTATGCTTGAAACAAAGAGTTTTTAATCTTTTCCGAAAAGGAATTATTAGACAAAAAAAAAGCACACTATCAGACGAACGGAATTCGTAACTGATTGTGTGCCTAAAATGACATATTGTTATTTTATGGCAGTTTCTTAAAAAAGAGACTAGCTATTGGCGTTGTCGTTTTGCACCTGATCTGCTGCGCTATCAGCATATGCCGGACACACATAATTGTTGCATGATACACTTAAAACAGCTAATACAACAACGGCAGCAATTATCATCGTTACCCTTTTCATCTTATTTTTGTAGTTAGTTAGTAAATCTAAGAATTTTCTACGCACAAATTGCTTTTTGGTTCGCACACATTCAATTTGCTTTGATAAAAGTATAAAAATATTTGATGTATTGCAATTTTCATTCTGTGTATATTTGAACGAGAAATCTTTAAGAAAAGTATTCATGATACCTGATTCAATTTTACAACACCGCTCGGTGCGAAATTATCGCGAGGAGGAAATACCTGAAAATATTTTGCAGAATATATTACTGGCAGGGACCAGGGCATCCACAACCGGTAATATGCAGGTTTACAGCATGGTTGTAACCCGCAATAGGGCCCTGAAAGAAAAGTTATGGGAGGTGCATTTTAAGCAAAACATGGTGAAGCAGGCTCCGGTTGTAATAACTTTTTGTGCCGATTTTAACCGTTTTAATTTATGGTGCCTGCAGCGTCAGGCTTTACCAGGTTACGATAATTTTTTATCTTTTTTTACTGCGGCCATCGATGCGCTGCTTGTGTCGCAGAATGTAGCTATAGCTGCTGAGAGTGAAGGACTTGGAGTTTGTTACCTGGGCACCACCACTTACCAGGCCGAGAAAATTATTGATATTTTGCAACTTCCAAAGTTTGTGGTACCTGTCACTACTCTTGTGCTTGGTTATCCGGAAAAATGGCCTGCATTAACCGATCGCCTGCCACTTAATGGAGTAGTCCATTTCGAAACATACCATAATTACAGTGCGGTTGATATTGATGCCATCTACAAAGAAAAGGAGGCCCTTGAACTAACTTTTCAGTTGCTGGCCGAAAACAACAAACAAACACTTGCCCAGGTGTTTACCGATAATCGGTATACTAAAAAGGATAATCTCTTTTTTTCCGAAGCACTGCTTAAGGTGCTCGAAAAGCAGGGTTTTATGAATCAGAAGGAATAAAAAAAAAGCAGCTTTTCGGGCTGCTTTTTTTATTGATTTCATAGGTTTATTCTACTACCAGCTTGTGCTGATGTATTTCTGAGTTATTCGAAATTCTTACGAGGTAAATTCCTTTTTCGAATGAGGAAATATCAATCGACTGATTATTGGTACGGAAATTATTGTATACCAATTTTCCAGATGAATTAAATATTTCTATCCTCGATGGATTTTCGGAAGAGGTTACCACATAAATGGTTTCGGAACCGGGGTTCGGATAAACCATCGATTGGGTAATAGGAGCAGAATGTGTGCCGGTTGTGCCGGTGCCAATTAAATTAACTACATAAGATGGATTGGTGGGGTCGTTCGAGACAATTGTCATTGTACCATCTATTACCAAAGCATCGTCAGGATTGAAGTACAATAAAATGTCGGTGGTATATTCGTACCATACATAGAAATCAGAGAACATACCATCCCACTCCATCATGCTAAATGCAGGGTTGCTGAAGGTTACAGTGTCTACCAATACAATATCCACACCTGAATTTTTAAGGCTAACAATCAGGTTTATTATTCCACCATTTGCTGGTACTGAACCAAAGTTTACAGTTCCATCGTTTGGGATAGTGGTGTTGCCAGCAGCAACTGAAAGTTCTGCTGCTTGTGTGTAATCGGGTTCTGCTTCACCATTAAGGTCAATCTCATAATCCTGAACATACATATCGGGGTTGTCAGAATAAATGTAGAATAAGCTTAATTCGGCATATTCCCATCCTTCGGTGCCCCGGGGTTCGTATGTTACGGTAAAATCAGCAGAGTCTCCAGAGGATATTACCTGATTATCGGCCAGTCCGGCAAAACTAAAAGAGGGCGGTAACTCATAGAAACGGGTAGAATCGATAACCACATTGTAACCATTGGTCGAATAAAGCCTCAAATCGGCTATTCTGGTACCATCGATAGAAGAAACAGTGTTGAAATCCAATTCATCTCCTCCATAAAAATCTATAGCTCCCTCGTTAAGGCAATCGAGTTCAAACTCAGCATATCCATCGGCGATATTGCCAAGATAATAAACATAAATAGGTTCTACTAGGTTGGTGCTATACACTTTAATAGTAGCATCGTGAAGGCCATCCGGCAAGGTGGGGTCGAAAGAAACACGATATTCATAAGATTCTCCTGGCTCAAGGGTAACAGGTAGGCCTATAGCGTTTAGCACAGTAGTGGCATCGTTGTCGCTAATGGTAACCGAATCGATTGTTACCGGGCTTTCGTGCAGGTTAGTATACCAATAAATCCTTGTTTCCTGGTAGCCGTTGTATGAATAGGTATTGTAAGTGTCGTATTCATCTACATCGTATCCATAATTGTCGCGAAGGTTGAAGGCGTGGCGCTCAATACCATAACCAATTATACTGATATTTAGGAAGTTGTAATCGTCTTCAAGGTATATTGAAGTCCATTCTTCGAAAATGTATCCATAATCTGGGTCGAATTGGATGTCGAAATGAAGGGTGTCACCAGCATCAATGTAGATATTGTTCCTTGAATTCCAGGTGGAGCCATTTTCATCTACCCAATAAAAATAGTTATTAAGGTAATACCAGTCGATGTAACCTCCAGTCTCTCCGGTATTGACAATGCTAAAAGCTACTTCTTGGGTTTCGTTTCCTATTATTGCAGTTCCCATGTCAATTTCCAGTTCATCCTCACGGTTAATTTCATTGCCTTTGTAGTAAATTACAAAGTTAGCCGGTTGAAGTACTTCAGGGATATAACCTTTACCACGCAGGTAAACAGTATCTACCTGGCCGGCAGTGGTGTCGTTGTGATGGAAGATTAATAATCCTTCAATAATGCCTGTAGAGTCGGAGGGAGTGAATACAATACCTTCCTCACCTTCATAATTACCCTGACCAGGTTTTAGGTTGATGGGATTTTCACCAATGAAGCTAAAATCATTTCCAACTATTTCCATGGTTATGTTTAGGGGGACACTGCCAAGGTTTTTAAGCCATATGTAGTTTTGATAAGCCGATGAGCCAACATTCACGGTTCCAAAATCTACCACAAGGCTGTCGGGGCCTGCAGAGAACCAGGGGCCATCGATTTCGAGATATGTTCCATCGAAACTACTGTTGGCAGCAAACCAATGCGACCAGTGTGCGGTTTCGTTGTCGCGGGTTTCGAATTCGTAGGTTAAGGCAAATACCTGTTGGCGACTTCTTTGAGCTGAGAAACCTATGGTAATGGTGGCTGTATCGCCATACTCGATAAAGTCATCCGACCAGCTATCGATCCAGAATGCCTGGCCACCTCCGTATTTAAAATAGTAATTGTTGATATCTAGTGGCAGGGCACCTTTGTTGGTAAGGTGCAGGTCGAAGTAAACGTCAGTGGAGGTTTCTGGTATTAGTGATGTATCAATCACTACCAGTGGGTTGAAAAAGTTTTCGGGGGTTTGAATGTTGCCCATATAAGAAAGTTCAGGCATAGGTTCTAGCGCTGCAGGTGCTGCACTTCCGCTAAAGACTACAAACCAGGGCGAATTGGGGTCATTACTAAATACTCTTAAGGTATCGCTAAACAAACCATCCACTGTCGGTAACACGGTAACTGTTATTGGGGTTCCAAAAGCATAAGGTATGCTGTCTTCGAGGAAACTGGCTGTGATATACCCTAATTCTGAAACGATGGAATCAACTACTAACAGGGTGTCTAAACCAAAATTGGCCAGAGTAGCATGGTATACGATAGGTTCAATTGTGGAGTAGTAATCGTTGACTACCTGGCCAGAAGGTACATAATTGCCTTGTGGATCGAGTAATCCTGCTGCAGGTGCAGGTTCTGCAATGGGTGCCTTACAGGTAACATTAAAAACATCGGCATAATAACCATAAACACCATAATTGCTGGGGTTATAGCTGTACACATAAATAATTATTCTGACCGTTTGGCCGACATAGGCCGAAAGGTCAAAATTCTGAGCAGTGTTGTAAGTACTATACCAATAATAGAGAGAACGGGAGGAGATCGTATTCCATCCAAAACCATTGTCGATGTAAATATATACCTCGCCGCCATAAAAATAATAGTTTTCGATAAACGACAGGTTTATGTCCTGCACATTCGTTGGTATGGAAAAGTAAGGGGAGTAAAGGTAATTGCCTCCGGAATTAATGTAACTATCCAGGTCGGTTTTGGCTGAAATACTTCCCTGTATAGGTCCCCAATAAGCAGTAGGCGTGCCTATTTCAAACTCACCGGATACCGCCCAACCGGCCCCACCGGCTTCAAAATTTTCTTCAAAAGCGGTAGAATCGTACTGGTAGACATTAACCGGCACCAGATTTTGTGCATTAATCTTTAGGCATGGCACTCCTAACAACATGATAATGAAGAGTACCGGAGCAAAGTAGATTTTTTTCATGAGTTGTGTTTTTTGGTTTATGGATTGAGAATTTCGAGAATTAAAAATCTTCCACTCTATGAAAGTTAGGGACGTATTTTGCCAAAGTCAATAGAGTTTTGAAGAAGGGCCTTTTTTTGTTGACAAAAAAAAAGTCCCCGGTTTCAACTTACCGGAGACAGATTAAAAAATGGATAAAATCCTTATTTATTTAATGTCGAATTCAATCTTAAGTGCTTGTGCAATTTCCTTGAGGTCACTCGCAATGGCAGGGATTACTGGAATTCCTTGCTGTATTATTTTTTCTTCTTTTTCACGTTCAGGTTCTCCCGGAATTCGCACCCTGTCTACACCTCTAGCAGGTTTGGCGCTTTTGTAGGTTTCAATCCATTTGTCCATTTGGTTTAAGAAGGCTTCTTTGGGCTGCCAGGCATCGATGCGCATAGCGCCAAAGAAATGGCCGGTACCTTCGCCCACTTTTTCGTCGAGCACCGGCAGGTAGGCTACGGAGGGCGGGCAGAACGGACCAAAATTGGCGCCAGAGAAGACACAGGAAAAAATATCGACAATGGTACTCATGCAATAGCCTTTATGGCTTCCATGTTCGAGGTCGCCGCCCAGGGTAACCATCGAGCCTCCAACTTTAAGAATGCTGGGGTCGTCGCTTGGAAGACCGTCTTTATCCTGCACATACCCATAGGATACTTTTTCACCTTTTTTCTCCGCAACGGCAAGTTTACCGCGGGCAATGGGTGTGGTAGCAAAATCGGCTACATAGGCCGGATATCTTCCGGCCGGCACAGCCACTGCGATGGGGTTGGTGCCCATCATTTTGCTTACCGAACCTGCAGGGGCAACAAGCGGGTTGGCATTGGTCATCGACATACCTATCATATCTTTCTCGAGGGCCATCATGGCATAATAACCGGCAATACCATAGTGGTTCGATCCGCGGGTAGACACCCATCCTGTTCCTGCCTTTTCAGCTTTTTCCATGGCTATTTCCATAGAGCGGGTGGCAGCAATCATTCCTACAGCCCCATCGCCATCGACTACCGCAGTGCTAGGTGTTTCGTGCACAATGCGTATATTTGGCCGGGTATTGATGCGGTTGGCTTTCCATAATTCGTAATAATCTTTAATGCGGATCATTCCGTGCGAGGGCAAGCCTCTCATTTCAGCCGCTAAAAATACTTTGGCTGTTTTCATGGAATCGTCGGCACTGCAACCCATTTTTTTAAATACTTCGGCAGTAAAATTCAGAAGGTAATCGTAAGTATACATAAGTTAATGTTTATTGTATTTCATTTATTTGGCTACCCAAAAATAACAATATGTTTAGTATATCATGGCATTGGTCTTTTCGATACACTAAAAAATACTATTTTTGATGGCCTTGCGTTTTTATGCTAAAACCTATCACCGTGAAGAATATTATTTTCTTTTTACTTTTTTTAATGAGCCTTTTGGAGCTTTCGGCCCAAAAACCACGTGTGAAGAACGACCCAACACATGACAATAAACCCATACATTTTGGTTTTTCGCTGGGTGTGAATTTTATGGATTTTACGGTATATCAATCTCCTGAAGCTTTATCGGGTCCTTATTATGCGGGAATAAAAAGTGTGCAACCAGGCATCAATATCCAAGCTATATCCAACCTTCGGCTTGCCGAATCATGGGATTTTCGTGCATTGCCAGGCATATCTTTTGGCGAAAGGCATTTTTATTTTTACAAGCTAGGTGTCAATACACCCGATGGAACGCAAGACAGCCTGATGTACGGAGGGCTTCCTTACCGCATGGAATCGTCTTTTATCGAATTGCCTTTACTTTTTAAGTATAAAGCTAAAAGGATGAATAATTTTCGACCCTATTTTATCGGAGGGGGCAATTTGCGCTACGACCTGGCGGTAAAAAAAGAGTACGACTATAAGGAGCAGCTTTTTATGGTAAAACCCATGGATTTTTACCTCGAAATAGGAACAGGCTTTGATTTTTACCTTACGTATTTCAAATTTGGGCTTGAGTTAAAATATTCGGTTGGCATGACAAACCTATTCAGGAGTACCAACCCTTCAGGAATTCCACCGAAGGAAAATGCTGTTTACACCGATATGCTCAGCGAATTGAAATCGCATATCTTTACAATTTCCTTTCATTTCGAATAATGTTGCTGACGGCGAAATTCTCCTAAAACCAGTGCAGTGGCTATCGACACATTTAACGATTCGCTAAAATCTGAATTGGCTGAGGCATGAGGTATAAAAAGACGTGCGTTTAACTTTTCCCTGATATCCTTTGAAAGTCCTGTCGACTCATTTCCCATTACTACAATGGAAGGTTGCTTAAGATTTTGTGTGTAAATATTTTCGCCATCCAGTGTTGTTCCATAGATTATAGTTCCATCACCGTTCGGTTGGTTCAAATACTCGGGTAAATCAACATAATGAATCCGAAGTCTGAAAATGCTGCCCATGGTAGCCTGCACGCTTTTGGGGTTAAAACAATCGACACATTGCAACGAACAAATGATATCCTTTACTCCAAACCAATCGGCCAGCCGAATTATCGTTCCCATATTTCCCGGATCTCTAATATCTTCCAGCGCGAGCACCATAGTGTCAATCTCTGCAGGTTTCAATAAGGGATATACTGGTTTATTTAATATGGCCAGCACTTCCTGTGGAGTTTTAAGGCTCGATATTTTTTTAAGGTTGGCATAATCGGTTATAAGAGTTTTGCCGGGTAAAAGCGAAGAATATTTTTCTGCCAGTGCATCGGTGCAAATTATTGCGGTAATTAGATGCGAATAATTTTCGATAGCTTCTAAAACCATTTTGGCTCCTTCAGCAATAAATAGTGCCTCCTGATCGCGGTATTTTTTTTCCTGCAAAGAGCGATAGAATTTCATTTTATTTGTCGAAAGCATCATCGGTATAGGCAATCTTTAATTATTTTTATTGTTGATACATTATTATGCCAGAAAAATACGAAATGATTATATTATGAAAAAATAAATGTCATGAATATAATCAAATTTATAGAGGACTTCCCTGATGAACACAGCTGTAAAGAGCATCTCAAAGGCATAAGAGAGAATCAGGGTTTAGTTTGTAAAAAATGTGGAAGCAAACAACATTATTGGTTAAAAGCAAAATA
>JAMIIA010000104.1:0-1022 GCA_035913795.1 Bacteroidales bacterium | reverse complement strand
TCAATCTCTTCTTTATCAGCAGACACTATTCGACATCTGTGAAATTTACACTCGTCAATTCCGTAAAGCTTTACGAGAGAATAGAAAAAAAATAGCCAACGGAACAGCAATAGCAAAGGAATTAAACGATAAAATCATGACTGATTTTTCAAAAAGACGTATTGACTATGACCGTGAAACAAAATTTGGAACAGACATGACAAAACAAAAGGAATGGGAGGCGCAAATTCAAAAAGAGTTATTAGAATTAAACGACTTTGCATATGACATTTGACAAAGGAGAAAAACGACCGCATAACATTATGACGAATAGAAGAAAGCCCATTTAAGAAAAAAAGCCTCAGAACTAAGTGCTCAGGGCTTTTTGCTATTCGTTGTTCAGCGAGACTGCTTGGGTTTTTTTTATAGGGGGTTTTGTAGCTTTATGCTTAGTTGCTTTGTAGTGGTGGAAAGGCTTTTAGCATTGCTTTTTAGCCATCCCATTCCGCTAAAACACAGACTTCCCCTTACCCAAAATTTCCACCATTTTAGGTCGTTGATGATGTTAAATAGTTCGATATTTCGTTTCATAGGGCGGCTTTTTGTAGTTTCTTTGGCGATCCTCGACTATGCAAATCTGCCGCATTCACTAGACAAACACCCTCCCTTGCGACATTGACATAAGTAGCTACCAACTCCAACTTTCCGGTTTTGCAAACACTGCACTGCGTAATATCCACGCCGTACTTCATGGCGGCTAAAGTGGCTACGGGTAGCTTTACTTTCGGTGGTGGTGGACTTAGTTGGAGTTGCTTGCAGATGCTTTTCAACCGTTCCGTTTTGTGCTGATGGCTCAAAAATCCACTGTGACGGATTTTTACAAAGCCTTTGGGCAAAATGTGCTGTTCAAATCTTCGCAAAAACTCTTCGTGGCTCAAGGTCATCTGCTTTTGCTTATCACCATCTTTGTAGTCTTTGTACATGAAGGTGATGTTGGTATCATCAATGGATAAAATTCTATGGCTTGTAATCGCTACTTTATG
>JAMIIA010000103.1:0-8591 GCA_035913795.1 Bacteroidales bacterium | reverse complement strand
TTTCAGACATTGGACATGGAGATGGTCCTTACGCATCTGAAAGCTGGTGGCTGGGCTGTGGCTCATATGAAACCCGGAAACTGGACAAAAGGCGGACATTTCATTTTGGTCTATGGATTTGAGGGAGGATATGTGTATATCAACGATCCTGCAAGCACAAGCCCGAGCAGAGTCAAAGCGAAATGGTCCTTGTTTAGCGCTGAGTGTACAAAAGCCTGGGGAGTACACCTGCCAAAGACCTTGCCGGGAGAAGCCCCCAAAGCAAATCCAATACTAACTTACTATGTAAGCTCGCCATCTGATGGTTATTTGAACATGAGAAAAGGACCGGGGCTTTCATATGGAGTAATTAAGCAATTGCCACACGGGTCAAAAGTAGAAGTGATCGCCCAAAATGGCAATTGGGCAGAATTAACCCTTGGCGGTTGGGTGAACATCAAATCCCTTTCCAAATACGCCCAGGTTGATGCAAAGTATGTAACTCTTTATGCCATGAACGTTCGGGAAGGATATTCCACCAAAACCAAAGTCAAAAAGGTCATCTCAAAAGGCAGAGAAATTCGCATTTCCAAAACTCGAGGAGACTGGGGTTACGCATATAAATATCGTGGGTGGATCAGGCTTCGGGATTCTTCAGGGAAAGCGGTCCATGCATACTGCAGGAAACTGTAGGAGGTGCCGATGAACATAGAAACCATCCTTGGCATCTGCGGCGGAATAGTGCTTGTGGGTAATGCGGGAGGGCTTATCTTCAAATGGATCCGCCCAGCGCTTAATCTCACAAAGCGTGTTTCGGTACTGGAAGAGCACGACTGCCGGGATTTTGAAAAAATAGAGAGCCTAACCAAGCTCAACGAAACCCAGTGCATGGCCCTTCTTTGCCTCATCAACCACATGATTGACGATAACGGCGTAGAAGAAATGAAAAAGACCAGAGAACTGATCACCCAGACGTTACTGCATCACAAATAAAGGAGAAAACACATGAAAGTAAAATCTGACACCCTGGCAAGATCTATTTTCCTTGCCCTGACCCTTATCAACCTGATTCTAAGCGCCTTTGGCAAAGTGCCTCTGCAGCTTGAGGAAAGCTTCATCTATGAAGTTTGCACTTTGGCGGCGGTACTTATTGCATCGATTACTGCCTGGTGGAAGAACAACTCGTTTACCAAGGCAGCCATCAAGGCAGATGAAGTGCTGGCAAAAGAAAAACTATTAAAATCAGCAAACAGCAATGGATAATGAAATCTGAAGGAGGAGCGGCCAAGTGCCGCTTCTTTTTTCTTTGGAGGAAGACAGATGAACCAATTACAAATCGAAAAAATCCAAGATCTTCGAAATAGCGGGAAAAGCATGGGGCAAATCTCAAAAGAAACCGGAATCCCAGTCAGCACGGTCAAATCCTATTTTCGAAGGCATAAGCCGTTAGGGGATGAAGAGGAGGGAACTCATACTTCGCCCGAATTTTGCGTGGAGTGCGGAAAGCCATTAAAAAGAGGCGGCCCAGGCAAACCAAAGCGCTTTTGCAAAGAATCCTGCAGACGGGCTTGGTGGAAGGCACATAAGAATCTTGTATGTTCAGATTCACTTCAGATCGAATGCGCCTGCTGCGGAAAGGGATTTGTTAGCTTTAAGAGCAGAAAGCAAAAATACTGCAGTCACGGGTGCTACATTAAAGCCCGGTTTGGAAAGGAAAAAGCGGATGAATAAAGAGCAAATGGAAGCGGAATTTGACTTTCGAGTAAGCCTTGGCATTGTAAAGAATATGCTTACAGAAGGTCTTCTATCAAAGCCTGAATATGAAAAAGTAAAAAAGCTGCTTCTTCAGAAATATGCTCCGGTAATCTCTTCTTTGGCACCTGATATGACTTGATACAACCCTATACTAGAGCTAACATGACACACAGGGAGGTGATAATTTGACACGGATTATTCATAAAATGGAGCCAAAGATGGCGATACTGCCAAAGAAAAAACGGGTGGCAGCCTACTGCCGTGTGTCTATTGATAAGGAAAGCATGCTAAATTCTCTATCCGCTCAGGTGAGCCATTACAGCGGATATATACAAGGAAATCCATTCTGGGAATATGTCGGGGTTTATGCGGATGAGGCGGAGACTGGAACGAAAGATAATAGACCGGAGTTTCAAAGGCTGCTTTCCGATTGCCGGGAAGGGAAGGTGGATATCATCCTTACAAAGTCCATATCCAGGTTCGCCCGAAACACCCTTACGCTCCTTTCGGTTTCCCGTGAGCTAAAAACCCTATCTGTAGATATCTGGTTTGAGCAGGAAAACATTCGAACTTTAAGTTCTGAAGGGGAACTCATGCTATCCATATTCGCATCCTGCGCCCAGGAAGAGAGCAAACAGGTAAGTGACAACTGCAAATGGCGGATCCGCAAGGGGTTTGAGGAAGGGCGAATTTATGGCCTAAACTTCCTCTACGGATACCGGATACAAAAAAATGAAATGGAAATAGAACCTGATCAGGCGGAAGTTGTGAGGTTAATATTCAAACAATATCTAAATGGAATGGGATGCAAAAAAATTGCATCCTTTTTAAATGGGAAAAACATCCCGGCATACCTAGGCGGAAATTGGAGTGAGGACCGGATTATAAAGACGATTCGAAATGAAAAGTATGCCGGAAACGCACTGCTTCAAAAGAAGTATGTGGTAGATCATCTCACAAAGAAGGAAGTAAAAAACCGGGGTGTTCTTCCCATGTACTTTGCGGAAGAAACCCATCCCGCCATCGTTGACCTTAACACTTTTAAGATGGCCAATGAGAAAATGTCGGAAAGTAGACTAAAGCATCAGGGTAGTGTTGCGCCTAAGGGGCACCTGCTTTCGGGCAAAATCGTTTGTCCACACTGTGGAAGCAAGTACACCCGAAAAACCACAAGGGGAAAGGCGGCTTGGGTTTGCAGCAGGTACCTTCGGTTCGGAAAAGATGCCTGCCCCTCAAAACGAATTCCGGAGGACACTTTACTTGATTTGGCAGGAGACCAGGATATTAAGGAAATACGAGATGACGGAAAAGGCGGACTTGAGTTTCACCTTAAGTCAGGGAAAGTCGTCCATAAAAATTGGCAAAGCAGGTCCAGAAAAGAAAGCTGGACAAATGATATGAAAGAAGTCGCAAGAAGGAGGTCGCTGGATGCAGCAGGCAAAAAGAATCACGAAAGTTGAAGGGGTTAGATCCGAATTCCCCATAGAGACTATTGTCCCAAGTAAAAGAAAGGTGGCAGCCTATGCCAGGGTAAGCACTGCTAGCGAGGAGCAGCTTACAAGTTACGAGGCCCAGGTGGATTATTTCACAAAGCACATAAAGGCTAACCCTGCGTGGGAGTTTGTAGGGACCTACACCGATGAGGGGATTTCCGCCACCTCGATGAAAAAGCGGGATGGCTTTAATACCATGGTTTCGGATGCTTTGGACGGCCGAATCGAACTGATCATCACAAAATCCATTTCCCGGTTTGCTAGAAACACGGTGGACTGCCTGACCACCATTCGGAAGCTCAAGGAATATAACGTTGAAGTGTATTTCGAGAAGGAAAACATCTATACCCTGGACAGCAAAGGAGAAATGCTGATAACCATCCTATCATCCTTTGCCCAGCAAGAATCCTTGTCCCTTAGCTCCAATGTGACCTGGGGCATCAGAAAGCGCTTTTCCGATGGCAAGGTCAGCCTGCCCTACAAGCAGTTCTTAGGCTATGAAAAAGGAGAAGACGGACTTCCAAAAATTGTTGAAAGCCAGGCCAAAATCATCCGCCAGATATACAGATTATTTTTGGAAGGTTGGTCATGCAGCGCAATTGCAAAGCGTCTTACGGAACAAGGAATAAAAACTCCTGGCGGAAAAGATATTTGGTATTCCACCGGAGTTAAAAGCATACTCACAAACGAAAAGTACCATGGAAACGCCATCCTGCAAAAGCGGTATACAGTAGATTACCTCACAAAAAAGACTAAGGAAAACGAAGGAGAGGTGCCAAAATATTTTGTTGAAAACTCCCATCCCGCTATCGTGACTGAAGAGCAATATCTACTAGCACAGGAAGAACTGAAAAGAAGATCTGAAACGCCTGGACTCATTTCAACATCAAACTGCTTTTCCGGGCGGATTATCTGTGGCGACTGCGGCAGTTCCTTTGGCCCGAAGCTTTGGCACTCAAACAGCAAGTACAGGAGAGTCATCTGGCAATGCAATCACAAATTCCAAGGGGAGCATAAATGCCAGACACCACATTTATATGAAGAAGATATAAAGAATGCGTTCATGTCAGTTGTGGCGGAAGTGCTGGAAAATAGGGAGAGCATTATAGCAAATTTGGAACTTATGCTGAAAGAAGTGCTTTCGCCGGAAAAGCAGGAAGCGAAAATCCGAAAGGCGAAGGTGCAGATAAATTCGCTCGAAGCCGAAATTAAGACTTGTGTATCTGAGAATGCACGAAAACCACTTGATCAGGATGAATACGGGATGAGATATATGCCGCTTGCCGAGGAATATGACAGGAAGTACAAGGAACTTGCTGAGCTGGAAAGGGAGCTTGTAAGTTTACTGAGGAGGAGAGAAATCATAGGAAAGTACATATCCACAATCGAAGGGATGTCGATTGCGGATGGGGACTTTGATATGAACCTATGGGTTGCCATGGTTGAGAAAGCGGTTATTAAGTTGGATGGCAGCATTGATTTTGTGCTTCATGATGGGTGTAGGGTTGTGAGACGGATTCGAAGTGTTTCCATTTAAATAAGCTTTCAACCATTTTGTTTCCTCCCTGGAGCAATAATGGTACAATTATAACAGTCGTGGCGGTTGTGAGAAACAGTAAAGATTTTTTGCAACAGAACCCCACGTTGCATTATTATTTTAAATGCAATAATGCAACGAAATTAGCGCATGAGCTAAATACGTAAATTATAGCGTAAAAACACTACCCCCCCCTCTCTATTTTCAAGCATTTTCATCAAATTTTCAAATATACTAATCACTGGCATGAAAGTTGCGATATTAATTACCATAGTCAGCTACAGCATCCAGCATTGAGGATTAACAAGCTATCGTAATGGGTTACGTAAAATCGTAAAATGAAGGAGAAAAACATGTTGAAAAACCTTTTCGTTCGACAAATGCGATGATCTTAGCATCCATTGGCATTGTAATTAACATTGTTCTTGGAACCACTGTATATGCTTTGCATATTCCGCTTCTATTTCTGGATACATTAGGTACCATTTTTGTATCAGTGATACTAGGCCCTTGGGCCGGTGCAATGACAGGAGGATTAACAAACGTTATACAAGGGTTATTAACAAATCCACGTGATATACCGTTTGCGCTTGTAAATATTGCAATAGCGTTGATAGTTGGCTTTATAGCGAAAAAATGGAAATTTGACATTAAAACGGCAATGGTTACGGGGTTGATACTTGCAGTGATTGCTCCACTGATAGGTACTCCGATTGCTATATTTCTTTATGGCGGTTTAACTGGTGGAGGTACTGACTTGTTTGTTGCATGGCTTTTAGCGAGTGGAAGTAGTATTTTCACGGCATCTTTTTTGCCTCGCATTGCAGGGAATCTTGTAGATAAATTAATTAGTTGTATTCTTGTATCCGTCGTGATACAGAAACTACCAAAAAAGATTATTGACATATATAGGCCAACAGAATGAAAGGTAAGAGGCTCATTTTAGTATCACATTGTGTTTTAAACCAGAACGCTGTTGTGAACGGTTGGGAGCGTTCTGCTGGCGCATACAAAGAAATCATTAAAGCTTTTCTCGAAAAGGATATTGGAATTATCCAGTTGCCATGCCCTGAATTTTCTGTGTTTGGTGAAAATCGACCACCTTTATCCAAGGAAGAATATGACTCGCTGAGCTATAGGACTTGCTGCAAAGCGCTAGCAATCGAACCAGCGATGCAAATTAAGGAATATGTAGAACGAGGATATAATGTCATCGGGATATTAGGGATAGCGGATAGCCCTAGTTGCGACACATCTGGTAACAGAGGGATATTCATGGAGGAACTGCTGAGGTGCTTAGACTCTTTACCTTATAAGTTCAAAATGATAGACGTACCTGAAACATACTATGAAAGCGTTCCTGGGAAGGAAATCGAAAATATCAGAAAGTGGATTTCTGAATTTATTGAGTGATATGCGATGATAATCAGCACTGAAAAAACGATTATATTTCTAAATATGCCGGCTAGCCTAATGATGTTAGCCGGTATTGATTTTGCTCTGCTGGATCCACCTCGGGCGCATTTCAAACAATTGCCTAGCAATAACAAAGGTCCAGCGATTAATAAGAAGATTTATAATTTTGACATATGCAAAGAAAAATCATAGCAAGTGCCGATCTGTCCTGTAGGTAGAAATGGTAATATATAGATCTTTGATATGAAAATTTTTTTGTTGCAGGTTGAGAAGGAGATATGGTTTAGATGGCAAAATCGAAAGCTTCCTATTTGATTGAAGTGATTTGTTCAGGAGATTTGAATTGAACAGAAAGAAAGCATATACTTTATAAAATAGTGCAAATACAATCAAATTCTAATGTGTCAATTTGAAAATATTTCTCATTATTGTTGTTCCCTCCAAGGGATGGCAATATTCCAAACATATGACAGTGTTAGTTGTGATAGAGTAGAAAACTTTTAGTAAGAACGAAATCCGTTAATTATATTTGTTGCATTGCATTCCCAAAGTCATTCTACTGGCACAGTTCATCATATGACACTCTAGAAAATGATTTAATCCACCGTGAATCTATTCTCTCAAATTTGCTTTATACTACAATAATAGACGACGTTACGTTGCACACTACAGTTTAAATCTAATTTCAAGGACTTGGCGATTATTTAACTAGAGCGTTGGTGTAAACGTGCATTAGTTGCATTAACGCTACAAAAATCATTCAACACAAAAGAGAAGACTTTTCCTCTCCTAGATAATCACAAAAAAATAACAAGTTAAAAACGCTAAGAAAACAAGGACATTAAATAATCTGTAATAATTATTTGAATTATCTGAAATAATGGCACGCTCTTTGCAAAATAAATACGATAGCATAGGAAATCAATAAGTGGAGGATAAAGGATACCGGGCGAAGAATACACAGTGTGTCATTTGAATCAAAATAAACATGCCATAGTATTGGAACACTGAGATTCTACGTCAGTACTTTATAAACCACCCTCAAAGCATTGATAAATATACGTTCCTTCAAAATTCAGCTTTCACCCATTGGGTGAAAGAAAAATGCTCAAAAATGTGTTGAATTATCAGCTTTTATGAGTCGATATATGGTACAATAATAGTAACAAAAGCAGAAAAAGGGGTTTAAATTATGATTAATAAAATTGATTTCACAGCTAAGAATCTAACATCAAATGCAGGTCTTTTTCTTCTCCTTGAGAACGCAAAAAGTAATGAGATTTTTGATCTAGTTGAAAATGACCTCGTATTTGATAATGACTCCACAAATAAAATCAAGATGAATCATATAAAGACGATGATCTGTGGTCACTTTATTGGTATAGACAAGCTAGAACGTCTAAAGCTCCTTCAAAATGATCCACTCGTTAATGAATTTGATATTTCCGTAAAAGAACCTGAAACAGTGTCACGATTTTTAGGAAACTTCACCTTTAAGACAACACAAATGTTTAGAGACATTAATTTTAAAGTCTTTAAAAAACTGCTCACTAAAAGTAAATTGACATCCATTACGATTGATATTGATAGTAGTGTAATCAACGTAGAAGGTCATCAAGAAGGTGCATCAAAAGGATATAATCCCAAGAAACTAGGAAACCGATGCTACAATATCCAGTTTGCATTTTGCGACGAATTAAAAGCCTACGTCACCGGATTTGTAAGAAGTGGCAATACTTACACAGCTAACGGTGCATCTGAAATGATCAAAGAAATAGTAGCCAACATCAAAACAGATGATTTAGAGATTTTATTTCGAATGGATAGTGGCTACTTTGATGAAAAAATTATTGAAACGATAGAATCTCTTGGTTGCAAATATTTAATTAAAGCCAAAAGTTATTCTACGCTTGCATCCCAAGCAACGAATTCATCGGTTGTATTCGTTAAAGGTGAAGAAGGCAGAGAAACTACAGAACTGTTTACAAAATTAGATAACTGGGAGAAAGACAGAAGGTTTGTTGTGTCTCGCGTACTGAAACCAGAAAAAGAAAGAGCACAAATATCACTTTTAGAAGGCTCTGAGTACGAATACTTTTTCTTTGTGACAAACACTACATTGCTTTCTGAAAAAGTAGTTATATCCTATGAAAAACGTGGCAATGCTGAGAACTATATTAAAGAAGCCAAATACGACATGGCGGTGGGTCATCTTTTACTTAAATCATTTTGGGCAAATGAAGCGGTGTTTCAAATGATGATGCTTTCATATAACCTGTTTTTGTTGTTCAAGATTGATTCCTTAGAGCCTTCAGAATACAGACAGCAAATAAAGACCTTTCGTTTGAAGTATGTATTTCTTGCAGCCAAAATCATTAAAACCGCAAGAACTGTAATTATGAATTTGTCAG
>JAMIIA010000102.1:0-104202 GCA_035913795.1 Bacteroidales bacterium | reverse complement strand
CATTTAAACCGCTGTTTTCCAAGTTGAGTTCCCCATTTGATCACTTTTAAACTTTCGCATGCCCAACAACGCTTTTTTTTGGTGTTTTCATAAATACAAAAGAGTTAACTGAAACAACTTTCAATTAACTCTTTTATATCTCAATAATACCAATAGGTATAGAACTTTTTACCAACTATTTTTGGCCTCTATATCTTTTTTGGCTAACCAAAACAATTTGGCACGCTTTGCAAAAGCGCGCCAGTGGGAGAGTATTCTGGTTATAAGGCCACAAGTCGGACTTGCGGCAGTGGGGGGGGCACGCGTTACGCAAAAGCTAAACGCGCGCTAGTGGGAAAGCTAAACGCGCGCTAGTGGGAAAAAATTATTTTTTTTGCAAAAATCTGTAGCAAAC
This sequence comes from Bacteroidales bacterium, assembly GCA_035913795.1. GTDB lineage: Bacteria > Bacteroidota > Bacteroidia > Bacteroidales > UBA10428 > UBA10428. The sequence goes on along the minus strand of JAMIIA010000102.1, from coordinate 103,808 downwards.
GCTACAAAAATAAAAAAAGCGTAGTAAAAACTACGCTTAGCCTCTTTGTTTTTTGCTGTGCTTGTAATTCGGACAAACTACGCTCAGTTAGGGGTTTTCTTTTTTATAAGCAAAATAAAAACCAATAATAAAGCATATGTAAGTAGCAATGGTTATGTAGTTTATTTTTCTCCTTAATTTTTCATTTTTCATTTTTTTAAAAAACGGGCGAATAATTAAATACATTGAAAATTTGTTTTTGTCATTAAAAAACATCGTAAAAGTTCCGATAGGCAATTCATTTTCTTGACGCAATAAATTAAAGACCCAGTATGCCCTTATTCCAGCCAAAACTCCTGCAATAATTATTAAGTTATCCATATTTTCATTCATAATTTATTTTAACATAGGTATTATCAACTCGAATTTTGTAATCATCAATTCTTGATGGAATAAAAGTTTGCTCTAATGGCATTGATATTTTAAAACTACCTCCAAGTCCAAAACTTGCACTTATATCTAAAATAGTTATGCATTGTTGTATTGATTGAATATCCATATTTGCATTATAAAAGAAAAAATTACCACCAATTGACCCATTCTCATTAAAAATGGCTTTAGAAAAATCCAACCCTAATGGACCAGCACCTATTCCACCCTTAATTTCCCAATCCCCGCCTAAACTATTACCCTCCCTGAGAGTTGTACCTAATAATTTTTTAGAAACTCCACCTTTAACTTCAGCACCAATACCAAACAATTTAAACTTGGCACCAATAACTGCGCCAGCTTCAAGGCTAGTCTCTATATTTATTATTGGATCCCATTCTTCTCCGGGTTCAGGCCTATGCCTTTCATGGTTAAAATATTGCACAATTGCCCCCTGCATGGCGCCAAGTTTCCAGTCGCCACCCATAATGTAGGCCGAAAAGCCCCCTGCAGCAGAAGCCTCAAGTATTCTTGTTGCCATAGTACCACTAGTAGCTGTATAAGAACCCATAAATGAGGAGGCCAATCCACTGGCAAAACCCGATTTAAAGCTTTCGCCATAGATTTTCGAAACCAATCCTTGCGAAACACCATGCGAGAGTCCCCTACCCAATTCGTATCCAAAACCACCTGCATTGGGGAAGGCCGCTCCAACAATATTTGCAAAACCAGCAGAAAGTGCTCCTGAAACGGCGCCTCTAAGAACCGATGTGCCAAAACTATTCCAATTAAAAGAATTGCCCGTTCCGGCAAGAGACATGCCATAAGACAAACCGCCATAGCCTGCCCCAATTAGGGCACCATAAAGCAATACCTGAACAATTTCACCGGAAGGATCGGTATACGAAAACGGATTGTTAAAGCAATAGGCGTATGAATTAAAGTTTTGAGTAAAATCGGGAGCCTGCACATAGGGGTCAGGACTTAAAAACAAACCTAAGGCGGGGTCGTAAACCCTGCCATTCATGTTTATAAGATTAAAATCAAGCATATGCTCGTGGCCGGTATAACCTTTGTTGGTAATGGTTGGCTCTTGCATACCCGTATATAACCAGTTATTAGGGTTACGTGGCCTACCCCAGGCATCGAAACTGTATTCCTCTTCAACTACGCCGGAGGTATTCACTGCAGTTAAAACAGAACCCAAATAATCGGTTAATAAATAATTTAACTTCTTGTTGCCCGCTGCGTCGATTGTGAGTAGAGCATAAGAGCTACCCACAGGTATATAGTGTTTTTGAACAATGCCATTTGCTGTTTGTTCCAATTCGTAGCCTCCACCTAAATATTTGCGTGTTAAAGTGGGTTTACCCACTATTTGAATAACTGATTTACATCTGCTGCCCGATGGTCCATAGGTAAAGCTTTGTTGATTGCCTGTGGAGGGTTCACTGATAACAGAGAGCTTATTAAATTCATTATAAGTCATGGTTTGGTTTAACCATGAAGCATTTTCTGGGTTGCCATCAATTCCTGTAATGGCATGCGGGCCTGCATTGCCGGTATTCAGATAATTATAAGTGCCAATATTTGTTTTATTATCGATGCGGCCAGAACCATCAGGCCGATAATTTATAATAGAACTATTACTCCCTGTTATAGTTTTCAACCTATTATTTTCGTAGGTAAAGCTTTCGGATTGGTTATGGATAATATCAGCCCGACTAGTTAAATTTCCGGTGATGTCATTAAAATCGAATGTTAAATGCTGTATGTTCCCCGTCTTTATTAACTCGGGCATTCCGAATTTATCGTAACCCTTTTCAGTTTTTAAGCTCCCTAAATAATATTCGGTAAATTGCCCTTTAGCATTCGAAGTAGCGTTTTGCCAGATATACGATCCGTTGTCGTCTCGTCTTATGCTAGATAAATACCCAAGGCCCTCGTAGTTATAGGTTAACTTAAAATTAGAAGGATAAACCAGTGAGTTTAATCGATTATTGTTATCATAAGTATACTTAGTAGTATATTTTTCTCCATCAACAGTAACAGATTGCTCCGAAATGAAACCTAAATTGTTGTATACAAATTCTTCAGATGTGCCATTGTTTCTGGTAATGGTTTTGGGTTTAGTTACGAATACATTGTCGTAAGTATAAGAGATTGTAGTGCCTGCAGAGGTGGTTGTAGTCTGTAATAGACCGTTAGCTGAATAGTTCTGGATAATTTCGTTTCCCTTATTATCTACCTGCCTTACTAATTCGCCAAACTTGTTGTAATCATAATTGGTTGTACCTGCATTGGGGGTTATTAATAAATCCTGTGCACCCCATCTATCGTAAGTAATTTGGGTAACAGCGCCAAAGGCATCGGTAATTCTGGAAACTTTTCCGGAAGGTGTGTACTGGTAATAAATGGTTCCACCAAAATCCTGAGCACTTACAATTACTCCGGTGGCATCATATGTTTTTGTAAATACCTCGCCTGTGCTTTGTATTCTTTTTGTTACTGTATTTACGCCGGAGCCATAGAAGTATTGGATTTTTTTCTCATGTGAATCAATGTAGGTGTATTGTAATCTGCCATATTCATCAAATTGGGTATAGTGCTTCAAATAGCTTGTTTGATTTCTAAAATAGCGGTCAGTGGACATTGTTAGTTGCAATTTATTGTTATAGGTATGGTCTTTAAAAATTGCAATATTGTTTCTTCCAAAAGTTTTTTCGCGTAAAAGCAATCCCATTCCATTATAGTATTTAAACACATCGGGACTTGCTGTGGTTTGCGTCTTTTCAATGTACAAACAAGAAGTTGGAGCATCCTGATCTGCACCATTGTTGTAGCTTACACTCGTATTCTGGATTGAACCATCTGAAAATGTTGTATTTATACAAGAATGCCTTGCATTATATGCGTATTCTGTTTTTAATTTGGTTGTTTGATCGTATTTTCTTATTAGCCTGTTATATCCATCATAAGTATATTCCGTTGTATTACCCAAAATATCTGTTTCAGTTTTAATTCTGCCATCAGAAGTATACGTGTAGCTTTTTGTTCGGGTAATTCCATCTGCAATTACAGATTCAGAAGAAATATTATAATCGGCACCATATACATAATCTATTGTATTAAATAGTTGGTATGCACCATTGTTGAAAACATAATAGTTCACCAAATCATACCCCTTCTTTTGCGGATGCCAATAAGAATAGTCAGTTTTTGATTTGTATTCTCCAGGAACGTTTGTGCGTGTTTTGGTATTTATCTCATAATCGACTCTAAAAATGTTATAAATAGGGTTCTCATAGTAGTAATTGGTTATGTCTGAAGCAATGCCGTTGTAATTGATGGTTAGTGAAGTAAGGTTGCCTTTAATTAAATCAGCCGTACTATACGCAAAGGTTTTAGTAATAACTTCGCCAGTAAGGTTATTTTTGCTAACCGACTGAGAAATGTATGGGAAAACAACCCTTCCCTGAAAATGGTGTACCTGATTGGTTAAAATATCCTCATTAATAATTATCGTTTCTGCAGTATTATAGGTTTTGGTCGACTTTTGCTGCAACAAGCAATAATTGTTGTTTACCAATAGTTCCTTTTGCCAAACAAAAGCATGCCCACCACTTTCTTTGCGTTTAATTTCACTAAACCCCAGGAAACCTAATCCTTGTTTGTTGAATTTAGCTCCTTTATAAGAATAAGAAATCATAGGCAACTCTGTTGTTGCGTTTGTCACTTCTACTGCGCTTACAACATAATATGGCAACCTTACATCATATACTTTGTTTGCATTTGGTGCATTACTCTCGGGAGTATAAACACCACTTTGGCTGGTTAATAAATCGTAATAAATATTAGTTGTATTGTTATGTCCATCAGCAATAGCCTTTACTAAGTTGCTTTTATCATTTTTATGAAAAAAGATTGTTCGACCATCTGTTTTGCCCTTTGTAAAAAATATTTCTGCTTTACCATCGCCATTAAAATCAGCAGAGACTGCTTTACTGTCAAGTGTTTCTATTTCATCAAGAGTTAAATCATGCCATTCTGCTGAAAATTCAACTCCTTTACTGAAATATGCATCAACATAAGTTGCAATTCCAACCTTTACATCTTGTGGGGGGCTTCCTTTTCCACCGCCGGGAGTTTGCTGCCATTCAAATACATCATAAGTTAAAACAAAGTCAGATAAACCATCGCCGTTATAATCAGCAACATGGATGCCCAAAGAATCCGTTTCGTAGTTTAGCATTCTTATAATCACTATAAGAGGTTTATTAATAAAACCTGTACCTGTTGAGTAAAAAATTTCAAGACCATTGTCATGATAATCAAGAATATCCGTTTTCCCGTCTCCATTAAAATCACCGAATTTTAGCTTATGATCTGCCTTTAATTCATTTGAAGCAAATAGCACTGTATTAAAGTTATCGGAATCATAAATTTTAAAGGAAGGGTTTGCGCCTTGTGTAGGATTAATCTCCAATATATCCGCTTTTGAGTCGCCATTAAAATCTAATAAATAAAAGTCGAAATTATAGTTGGCGTCCTCTGGCCTAACTTCCTTCACTTCATCCCATTCTATAGTACCATTTCCATCAAAATCGGCAAAAAACGACTTCGCATTTGCATTATGATTGGTAATCTGTTGTTCTTGATCAAATGAGCTACCATTCCATTTGTAAGGAATATAGCCAATATATTGACAGCTTGTAGGAGGAATTGGACATTCATTCGTTAATTCAAGATCATAATACAGTTTTAATATTACATCATCAATGCCATCACCATCAACATCATTGGAACTTAAACCCATGGTTGCCTGAAAAGGCTTATCATTTAACCATGCAACAGTTACTGCTTGAGGGAATGGTGTACTGCAAACATAAGTAAAAAAGTTATTAAGGTTTCCTTTGTAAAACTTCCATGTATCCGTGCTAGATAATTTTTCTTTTTTCTCAAAAAATATCAGATCGGCAAGACCATCACCGTCGAAATCGCCTGAGAGGTAATGGTTATCCTTGCTGTTCGGCAAAGTATATTGGTGGGTCATTGGGGTGCCTTTGTTACCCCAATCAATAATCGTGGAATTAAGTGCAATCTCATCGGCTCCAAATTCTTGTATTTCAACAAGCTTAGAGAAATGGTCTTGTTTATAGTTAAATTGATATGCTTTTACAAGTTTATCCCCTTTGTAAATTTTAATTTTTCGCAATAGCACATCTGTTTGTGCTGTATAACCGGCTATATATGCAACCTGTTTATCATTTCGCGCATTTTCATAAATAAATTTTACTTTGTAATTATCCGAAACACCTGAAGATTTTTTGGCATACTCAATAGATAGCGGATACGATTCTCCTGTAGTTTTATTTTCATGATATTTATAAACCATTTCATTGCTATTCACATCCCGATACATATTTGCATACCACATAACAGCTTTTGGGTTGTTTTGCAATTCTATTTTAGAATCATTGGTATTACCATACAACATAACATCACCACTGCGGCTTCTTACCATAAAACTTCCGGGGTTGGTTATATTTCCATCTAAAAGTTCGATATCTTCAAAAGTTGTATTGGTTGTTATAAATTTTCCTGTTGTGTTATCATAGTGCAATCGATTCCCATCAAGAAAGAAGTTGTCATTGTCGTCAAAGTCGAGGGGATCTAATAGGTTATTGAAGTAAATGTTGCTACCCCCTCGCATAATTTTAGAAAAGCCTTCCAAACTCCACCCCATACCAAGCAATCCGTTTCCTCCTTGGCTATTGTATGCGATACTTATGTTGGGTTTAATACCATTAATGCCTGCTGGCAATTCTATCGGTATTATGTAATTTGCTGCTCCTGAATTTGAAACTTCAAATACGCCAGGTATTGTCCCAACAGGCAAACTCTTATCAATCGTTCTGGTATTAACATTTGGTATATCTCCAGGTGCAAGGTAATCGGCATTAAAAATAAGCGATTCGTCGATATAGGCCTGCAATTCATTACCGGCTGTTCCATTAATCGAAAAGCCCGGTTTTAAGATAATCTGGTCGCGTGCTATAAATGAATAGTCTGTATAATGGGGGGTTTCTTTTTCAATAACCTTGCCAGTTACAGGTATATATGTTTGTGCAATTATCTGGGTCGATAAAAGAAAAGTGCCCAATATAAAAGGTATAATATTTTTCATGCTTCGTAAATGTAGGTTTGTTGGGGTATGCTAGTTTTTAATTATCTGGTAGGTTTTTGCGTCCTTGCCAATAATTAGTTTTAAAATGTAGTTGCCATCGGGATAATTTCCCAGATCAAGAAAGGTAGAGGTGTTCAACATTTCTTCGTTCAGAAGCATTTTTCCGTTTAAATCGTACAGCACATAGTGCACTTTGGCATCCTCCGGATAGTTTTCAAACTCAAAACGCAGTTCACCTTGTGTAGGGTTGGGATAAAGGCGTAAGCCAAGTTTGTTCCAGTCAAGCCCATCTTCCGGCATGTCTAGATCATTGTTGTAAGCCGATTTATTTTCCTGTATGATCATGGTTCTGGAGGTTCTGTTACCGGCAGGGTCGTAACCAAAACCAATGGCCCTGTATTGTGTCAGGGCTAATAATTCGTTTAGTATTATGTACCCAGCGGGTACATCGGCTGTAATTTTTACGTATTTGGCATAAGCGTTTACAGTGTAGTTATTGGTGCCCACTACGGCTGCTCCGGCCAGATTGTAGGTTACATTGTCGGCAGAGGTATATACACGGCAGGTAAAACTGCTGCCACTGTTAACCAATAAAGTAATTTCCTTGATGTAATTACTGAGGTCGAGTTTTACAACAATTTCGAAAGAACCATTCGATGAGGTATAAGTAGTTGCCGAGGTGCCGTTAATGAGGTTTTGCGGGTTTGTAAAGCCTACATTTCTGTAAATACTCATTTGCTGAGAAAACAGGGCACTGCTAAAAAGTAGCATGCCAACTATGAGACTCAGGTATATATTTGTTTTCATGGTAATAGAATTAATTCTTATTGGAAGATTGGAGCAGGCATTTTGTTGGTTTTATACCTATAATGTTTTTAGCAGATTAGTGTTTCATATATGTCCCTTTTAATCTTTTAACAAGGCAAATTGCAGCTTAGCTTGTAAAAAGATTATAGAAGGGGTTGTACTCATTTTACTTCTAATTGTTCGACCTTTTCCTGTAACTGCTCGATAAGTTTTTGCTGCTCAATAATGTAAAGGGTAAGCTCTTCTACCTTGCGCAGCAGCAGGTCGTCCATCTGGCCTACGCTGTAGCCGTTTTCTTTAAATTCGGCTGCCGAGGGTACTTCTGGCAGGTGCTTGTTTTCTTTTACAAACTGCTCTACCTCTTCGAGGCTGCGGAGTTTGTAATCTTCTTCGAATACAAAGTCGGATTCCGGCACAGTGCCAATCACATCTATGCGCTCTGCTAAAATATTTCCATTGACAGTGAGTGTGGCTGTGGGGTTGGTGGTACCGATGCCGACATTGCCACCATTAAAATATGAAACTCCAGCAGTATGAATTTGAATTTTCAATTCATGAGAAGTTTCAGAATTTGCACTATACATTTCCAATACGGAAAATAGATTTCCTTGTGAAGCTCCCCCAGGTTTAATTTTTAATTTATTATGGGCATAGTCCCCTGGTCTTGTTCCCATAGTCATGTTATGTTGCCTCCAATAGATATGATTGTCATCAATTCCGGAATTTAAATAAATATTTCCGACTACTTCGAGTTTTTCAGATGGAGTTGTTATTCCTATACCAACCTTCCCTGTTGGGTCAATATACAAATCCGCTACATTATCGCCACTTGAAAGAAATAAGCCACTTGTGCCATTAGATTGTGTCCATATTCTGCCTAGTTGTGATAAATCACTTTTTTTGAAAATAATATCGCCAGCATCGTTGGCATTGGCTTTTAGGCTGAAATCGCCATTTTGCACTTCAAATTTGGATGAGGGGGTACTGGTTCCAATACCGACGTTACCATTAAAATAGGCGTGTCCATAGTCTAATGATATTGAAGCATTTACAGTGCCATTGCTTGTATATACAATTTGATGTCCGAAGTTTGCAATTGGCTTTTTGCTACCTGTACCAGCATTCGTGTGTGCATAGCCCATTCCATATAAGGTGCCAAAATCGTTAGTAGTAGTATTAATCAAATAAGTTGGTGAAATGGACCAGATACCCTGTACCTGAGTACTATTATAGGTTCCTCCTAATCCCCACCTTGAAACACCAACCATTCCTCGCACATCGAGCATTGTGTTTGATTGTGGACTATTCGTTCCAATACCAACTTTAGTGGTAGTTGGGTTAGCATACAATAAACCTGTTCCTGGTGTCCAGGTTTGCGCATTTAGATTGAAAACAAGTGCCGCTAATAAAGTTGTAAGTGCAAATAGCTTTTTCATAGGGTATAAATTGGGTTGTTATTTATAAGGTAATTTTATGTTGGTCAATTCGGTGTTATTTTTTTTTTTCTCTTCGCACAAAACATACAAAAACATTGCCCGACAAGGGGTTCACTGGCTCTGCAGGTTAGGTGAATCGTTTCGACTTACCCTCCGAAGGCCAATACAATTATTATGTAGCTAAATACTGTTTGTAATGTGACCCTTTCGCCACCTGCACAGAATAAAGAATTTTCTGCTAACGTCTGCCCCTGCTTATGCGGGCTTTCAGTTGATCCTCCTAATCATTACAAAGTATTTCTGTTGGCACTCAAAATACTTCCTTGCTGCAAGTATAAAAATTATTTTTAATTGGTTAAGCATAACAAAACCAATTTGTAATAAGTCTAAATAAAGGCGTTGGTAACCAAAGTGCCTGACCCTTATCACAGGAGAATAGTTCCATAAGGGGTACTATACTTTTGAAGCTGTGCCTTCTCCCCCTTCTGCATAATACACATAATAGAGGTAGCTGTAAAAAAAGGAAAAATACACCACACCTGCCAGCCTCACAAACATCGACTCGAACATGATTTGGATTAACGATACCATTAAAAAAAGAAAAAGCAGTTCCTGTTTTTTACGAATCGATTGCCACAGGGGCAATGCAAAAACCAAGATCAGCGATATTAAACCAAAAATACCCGACTGCAACCAGGTTTCGAGAAACTGGTTGTGGGCATCGAGTCTATCAAATACACCTGCTTTAAATTCTGTTTTTTCATGTTCTTTAATTAATTCATCCAGCGCATCGCCAATACCATAACCCATTAACGGCGCAATTTTTATCGTTTCGAAGGAATTTTTCCAGATGACCAGTCGCGGGTCAATTTTTTTTGTCTCCTCGTTTGGCACTGCAGTTTCTTTTAAGGTTACTCCAAGTCTCGAATATTTATAAATGCCATACGAACTTGAAACCAGAATCAGGAGCAGAAGGGAAAGGCTAAGCCATCTTTTTTTATAAACCTGAACTAAGGTGCTGTATAGGATCAGAAACAGCATACAAAGTATGGCAGCTCTTGATTGCAGAGTTGCCAGGGTTAACAGGGCCGAAATTGCTATGGGAACGTGCAATACATACAATGCCTTTTTTGTTTTCGGCTGGGAAAAAAAATACAGCAGGTAAATTAATAAGATGTAGGAAAGGTAGGAGGGGTGAATGGTAAATCCTTTTATAATGCTATAATACCTGAAATACTCGATTATATCATGGAAGGAACTATAATCTCTTAATTTCTCAATTCCAACCGTTTCATAAACCGAAATAAAGAGGTGGGCAATGGCCACCAGGAGCGAAATACCGAGCAAAGTAAAAACAACATGGATATTAATTTTTAACTCTTTTTTTGCGATTAGAAATACAAAAGGTAAGAGTACAAAACTGATTAACCTCTCCAGCATTTTAAGTCCATTCGATACATTGCTGGTGTATAAAAGCGACACAAGACTTATAATTGCAAGTGCTGGAAGTAAGTAAAGCGTGGCGTTTCGAAAATCATTCGGGGCATGCACCTTGCCGGTTAGTAATACGATAAACCACACCAAAAAGGTAAGCGATAACAAATAGGGCAAAAACCTTATGCCATAGGGCATAGCTATTACAAGAAGGTAGAGCAATACCAGCAACAGATTATTTAACTTAAATTTTATTAACATGAACCAGGTTATCAATTAATTAGGTGACTATTTATATAATAAACACCATATTGTTCAGATTTTTTGTACAAACCCTTTCAATCCTTACTAAAAGGAGCTTTTTTGTTAATTATAGCCATTGTAACAGATAAAATACCGATTGAAGCCACAACAGCCAACAACCTGTATCCTGGAAATTTAATGGACAGGATAACGAGCAGGAATAACAACAAATTCATAATTAGCGCATACCCATTTGTTTTCAGGTGAGAAAACCCCGATTGCACTATTCGCTGATAAGCATGTTTGCGATGGGCCTTGCTGAGTTTTTCGCTATTCCGCCAGCGCCTGTAAAGCGTATAAGTGGCATCGAACCAGAAAAGAGCAGTAAGTATAATCCAATAAGTAAAATGAAATTGGTGTGAGTTATGAAAGTATATTCCCAATACTATCAAAATAAAACCTAGCTGAGTGCTGCCTACATCGCCCATAAATATTTTTGCTTTTGGCCAATTCCAGTAAAGAAATCCTAAAACTGCAAAGAGCAATACGAGTGAAAGCGAATAGCCTGTAAATAGAAATAAAGCCAGACTAATAAAAATTGCCTCCATGGCAGCATAGGCGTCAATTCCATCTAAAAAATTATACAGGTTAATAAACCATACAATGCCTATTACTATTACAATGTCGATAGCATAAGTTACAACAGGCAGATCTACTGCAATAAAATCCAATTTAAATCCTCCCAAAAAATAAAGGGCCAGCGAGGCTGAAATGGCTTGAACAAACAGTCGAAGGCCAGGAGGCAAAGAAAATATATCATCAAGTATGCCTGTAATTACCAGCAAACCGCCGGAAAGTAATGCAAAAAATAACTTTTGGTCTAATTGATGATATAAAAAAAGGAATGTGATTGCGGCAAACCAGCAAATAACAATGGCCAATCCACCACCTCTAGGTGTTGGAATGCTGTGTGAGCTTCGCTCGTTGGGAATATCGATAATATTTTTCCTGACGGCAAATACCTTAACCACCCAGGTTAAAACCAGCGATCCTAAAAGAACGATTAAATAGAAAGTAAGACTACCCATGCATTATACCTAAAAAGTGTATTAACTCCGATTTTGTTTTTGAAGCAAATAATGTAGAACCATTTTTTCTATTCCCTGGTCGGTACTTAGTTGAGGGTGGAAATCCAATTCATGCTGTGTAAAGTTATTATTTACTTCCAGGGAACCAAAAAGCCTTTCGAAATGGCCAGGACTCATGTGTTTTAATAATTGGCGCAGAAAAGTGGGGAGAGAAACCAGCAGGCAATTTTTGTTCAGGTGTTTGGCAATGAGCTTGCACAAGTCCGTTGTAGAGATAGGTTCTTTGTCGGAGGCAAGAAAAATGCCCGTTTTCTTTCTATCTGCAACGCAGTCGATTAATTGTATCAGGTTTTGCACGGAGCACATGCTTCTTTTGTTTTCGATTTTTCCGAGCGGAAGCACAGGAAACTTATCGACCAAGCGAACAATGTTCTTCATGTTGGCTTTTACTCCCGGCCCGTAAATAAGCGGAGGCCGGATAACCGACACAACAAACTGAGTTGAGTTGAGTTTGAGCAATTCCTTTTCAGCCGCGAGCTTACTTATCCCATAGGCATCGTTCGGATGGCAGGGAGAATTTTCTGTAAAAGCAATATTGTTATTGGAATATTCGCCATACACTTTAATAGAGCTCAGAAAGATAAACTGTTTTACTCCTTGGGCTTTTGCTTTTTTAGCAACAGCAACAGGTAGGTCGCGGTTTACACTTAAATAGCTTGCTTCAGATATTTCTTTCGATTGGTGCACAATTGCTGCCAAATGCAAAACTACATCGTAACCGGAAAAGTCGATGTCTTCAGGTCTGTTTTTCACAAGGCATACTTCATCAATAGCAGTGTATTTCGAATATTGAAGAAAATTTTTTCCGATAAAGCTGTTGGCGCCTGTAATGAGTATTCGTGGCATAAAGGTTTTCATATCACAAAGATGGGAGAAAATTTGATGGCAATAAAAAATAATCAGAAAAGCCTGGTTGCTTGCTATTGTCGATTAGAACTATTGGTTTTTCTGGTAAAGCTTGAAAGCAAGGCTTTATTTTAGGTAAAATTTAGTCTCACGACCATAGCAATTAGCAGGATATGGGGTATTTTATTTCTCCTCAACAAGAGTTTGATACTCATCAATCCAGGCTTGTGTAATTTTTTCCATCGAAAAAATTTCCTTAACACGGGCTTTGGCTTCAGTCCCCATTTGTTTCATAAGGTTTGGATTTGAGGCTAATTTGTACATTGATTGATAGATGGAATTAATATCTCCAACTTTATGCAAAATTCCGGTAATATTATCCTGAATAGCATCAGAAATACCATAAATGTCTGATCCAATGGAAGGAATACCTACCGCCGCAGCATCAATAATAATTGAACCAAATCCTTCCCGATAGCTTGGCAGACAGAGAATATCGGCTGCATTAAGAAATTTTTCATGACAGTGAGTGTAACCATGGAAAGAAATCTTGGATTTGAATTCCTCTCCAACGATTTCTTTTATATCAGGAATCAGGTTTTCTTCATCAGGACCAACTACCAATAAGTAAGAATTTAATTCCTTAACGATTTTTGCAAAGGCCCTTGCAAGATCAATAACCCCTTTATCTCTTGTTAGTCTGCAGAGCAATAAAAAAACGATAGCGTTATTATCGATTGAATATTCTTTCCTCAATTGATTTCTGGATAACTGATCCGGATAAAATCGTTTCAAATCGACACCGCTTATTGAACCGGCTCCTAGAACTTTAATTTTATCCTTGGGCACTACTTTTTCGTTGATAAGAAAATTCATTTGCGAAATACTGTCTGCATATGTGTATGTTGAAAGCTTTGCGATAGTTTTATCCATCAACTTAAAAAAGTATCTATTAATACCTCTTTTATTAGCCCATACCTGTCCGGTATAAGTGTGCAAGCGAATCTGAGTTTTATTCAGATAGGCTGCAATCATCACCATTATGCCGACTTTAGAGGTGATTGAATGGATACTTTTATATTTTTCTGTTTTAAAAAGCCTCTTGAGTTGAAATATTGTCTTTATATCATTCAGAAGGGTTATTCTCCTTGTTAAATTCACATGTCTGATCGAAGCATAATCCGATAACTCCTTGTAGGCATCTTTCTGGCTGCTGTAAGCAAGATTTGATTTTTCTTTTTTTCCCTCAATATTCGACAGAATAGTCACATTATAACTCTTCGATAATTCCCGAATGTGGTTTTTAAGAAAAGAATTTACAATGGATGGACTTGAGGTAATAAATGCTATTCTATTTTTGTTCATTGTTATTTAATATATTAGAACTTTGCCGTTTATTAAATACAATCACCATTTCCTTTAGTTCTTCTTCAATCCTTTCTGCGCTGTGATAACCTAATAAGCTGGTTATTTTCGTGCAGGTGTATTTGCATCGCGTTGTGAGCGCATCTATCCTACTTGGGGTAAGTGGGAAATTAGGAAAGGGCAACCGTACAATGTAAGCTACAAATTTTAGAGGAAGTTTTGGCAATCTTAACTGGGGTATTCCTACTTTCAACTCTTTTGCAATGGTAGTTACAAAAGTTTCAATGGTACACCAATCGGAGAGAATAAATAGCTGATTAAAGGCCTTTTCGTTATGGGCTAATAGCATCAATGCTTCAATAACATTGCTTACAGGTATATAATTTGCAGAGGCTCCTCTTTTTCCAATATAACGGAAACTACCCTTTTGTATTGAATAAATAAGTTGAAATATGGATTGATTTCGCATATTCTGTCCAAATACGTTTGAAGGCCGAATAATGGTGTATTTAAATAGGCCCAGCTCGCCAGCTTCCATCACCAATCTATCAGCTTCTAATTTAGAAATTTCGTATTCGTTCTGTGGATTTGTGGGACTTTCTTCATCAATAATTCCTGTAAGAGGATTTCCGTACACGCCAGTACTACTTAATTGAATCCATTGTTTTACCTGACCACTTGCGGCTAGAATTAGGTTTTGGGTTCCGGTCACATTCACGGTCCACATTAAAGTTCTATTATTGATTTCAGCGGCACAATGGTACAAGACATCTATATCCTGGGTAAACCTCTTCAAGACATCATTTGATTCAAGCAGGTCACCCTTAAAAATTGAAATCTTTGGATGAAAAATACTCTCAACATCCTTTTTACGGGTTAGTACTCTTACTGAGTGGCCATCTTCAGCTAATTTATTGGCTAACATAAGACCAATAAAACCTGTTGCTCCTGTAATTGCAATTCTCATTAATACTGTACCTGTAATTTTGTCTTCGAGAGCAATATAACTAATTTCAAAAGTATTCTGTCCAAAGGTTTCTCTCTTAATACAGTTCTGGGAGTAAATAAAAAAAGCAATTTTGCTTTAACGCTATCTTTCGTTCTTAACAATTGTAAAACAGATTCTTTTTTTTCGGGGCTCATATCTTTACTGTAAATATGATAGAATTCTTCAAGTTGCAGATAAACCTGATAAATAAGCTGGTGGAGTTTTCTGTTTACACGTTTGATAATTTTCTTATAAAAAGAGGTTGACCCACCCAGAACATTCAACGAATGTTGTCTATAAAGAACTGACACGAAGGGTTCCTGCATCACCTTGCCAGTAGCCGAAACTACGAGGTATATCCACCAGTCATGTATGACCGCTTGTTTTGGAAATTGTACTAATAGTTTTTTTAAAGCTAAATTATTGAAGCATATGGAACATCCTGTAGCAAGGTTCTGCACCAATGCGTTTTTAAAACCCAGGTTTTTGAAAGTAGGAACCGTACTTATATATTTTAAATCCTCATTCACATAATCGTATTTGCATAAACTTAAAAAGGGTGCATCATTCGCGTATTTCTTTATGAATTCGATAGAATTCCTGAGTCTGTCTTTTTTCCATACATCATCCTGATCAGCAAGTGCAACGTAGCTACAATCTTTTGGGCAAGTTTCCAGAAGTTCAAAGAAACTGTTTGTTAATCCTAAGTTCTGGCCGAAAACAACTTTTATTTTTGGGTTGAAAGAAGCTGTTTTTTTTAATAAGGCAATAAAAGCAGGATCTGTAGAACCATCATCTCTAATTAGGATTTCAATATCTGGAACTGATTGAGAAAGTATAGAATTAATTTGTTCCTCGAAATACTTTATTCCATTGTAGGTAGATATGCAAACGATTACCTTTTCATTCATTTTCTTCTCTGTCAACAATGTATTTAAGAGACTCCAAATCTAGCATAAAAATAAAAGACTTTAATGAATCATTAAACTTTAAGTAGTACCAATCAATGATTCTGAGCCTGTCTTTTGAGATACCCTTGTAGTTTTTATAGAGAAGCATAAAAGAATAAGTTGGAGTTTTAAAAATTGCAGCCGCAGAGAATAGTACAGTAGATACCCCCCCAATGATACACATTGGTTTGTATTTAGCAATTAAAAACTCACCGCTGCTTAAATCATTTATAAGTTCAGCGTTAGAGTATCTGGCAATCAGTAAATCAAAATTTTTATCCTTATCGTTAGGATGCTTCTTTACATATATTTTTAGTTTGGTCATAGAAAGCATATCAAGTAGTTCTTTGTAAAGAATTTTGATTTCTTCAAATTCTATAACCTCAAAATCCTTAAAAAGCATAATGCATTTCTCAGTATTCTTTTCTGATACAGAAGATATATAGAGAGTCTTTAGGGAATCACACACTTCTGTTCTCGGTACGAGCTGACCATGATTTTGGAAGATCTTTTCATCAATAATTTGATTTATAAATAGTTTAGACAGATTTTGTTTAATGGCACTTAAGTAGTTTGTGATTTTAAACCGGGAGCTATCGGACTTTGTTTTAATTTTTTCAAAATCTTTTTGTGGGAGGTATGCCCCAATACCTTCATCAATAATCACACATTTGTGAGAATATCTAAATTTACAAATAATCGAGATTAGTCTATAGTTAACACCTCCGGGAGATATCACCGTAATCGAATTTCGCTTCTTTATGAATAAATAACTAAGAAGATTTTTTATATTAAAGGGCAAAACAGGGTCTGAGTTAAAAATAACCTCAGTAAAAAATGAGTTTTTATATTCTTTAATTTGAGCCTGGGTTAGACGGTAAACAGGAATACCATCTTTTTTAAACTGCGGTAGAACAAATAGGCTACCTGGTGCTAAATTATTTCGCCTAATATAGGCAATAAGGTTATCCAAATGCCAAGAGGTAATGATTAAGGCATAAAATGAGTTATTTGATTTTGGGGATAAACTTAGATTCATCAGCAATACTTAATGCTATTGGTTAAAATTTGATTTACAGAAATATTTATTCAAATTAACTCTTATTTTTTTTCTTTTTATAAAGGTATATCCTTCTTTATTAGCATAAAGCAAAAGAGTTAAAAATATAAAATCATATCGGCCTATAAAGAAAACAGCATCTGTGACTCCTCTCAGAATTAGTGCGAGCAATACAAAAAATAAAGGCAATGAATGCTTATATAGTCTAACTAAAAGAAGGGTTAACACAGAAATGACTAAGAAGGCAAAGATACCAGTATTGTGATGTAAGAGAATAAAAGAGTTATGTGGATTAAGTTTCCATTCAAGAAAAAATGGATCATTATTGTAATTATATCCCAATAAAAAGTTTTTAATACTCATGTTAGCCAAATAATTGTCAATCATTTGCATGCGTGCACTGGATTTTAATCCTTCACTAAATAAACGCTCTAATTGATCAATATTCGAAAATAAAAAAATGATTTTGTCCAAAAATACAAGCGCAAGCATTAACATCATTGGAAGGAACAATAATGCGATAAGTTTTTTACTTGTTTTATTTTGAAGTGTATAAAATATAACACCCAGTACAAGAATTCCGGCAGATAGAATTCCTCCACGGCCAACTGCAGATATGGAAACGATAAGGGCAATAATAGAAGGCCATAAACTAACCGTTTTTAATTGTTTCCATTCAATAAAATATAATATTGAAACGTTTGCCATCATTACTACTGAAACCCAGTTGCTACTAGCGCCGACAAATAGTGTCATAGTGTGGCCACCTTCTAATGCTCTAATTATTAGAAGATAAGAAACGATCATGTAAACACCGTAAATCAAACGGAGGTTAAAATTTCCAAAGAGAAGGAAGTAGGCAATAAGAATATTTGAAAGGATTATGAGAACACCAAATGACAGTTTTGCATTAAGAAATTGAAGGAAAACAAAGCCAAGCAACAATATTGTCCAAACCTGAAAATGTAAGAGATTTATTTTAATATTAGGGTAAAAAAACAATATGAAACAAATACCTATAATGCTTATAAAAAGCATAAGTATTAACATTAATGGCTTAAACGATATGGGGGTATATAAGTATAGAAAAGCTGAGATGATATAGAGAACAAGTATTATTGTGCCTACATTCTCAGTATTGGAATGACATCTTATTTTAAAAGATAATTGCAATTTTGTTTTGTTATTTATCGAGTAAAAAAATGGTAATATTTAACTATATACATTTTTAAAATACTTAAAAGTTATTACCCATATTATGGGTTCTATTTACTAAAGTATTAAGGTTTCCATTTTTTCATTACAGATTTGAAAAGCAAGGTAGCAGCAATTATGGTTGATGTGGCCTCAAAGATATACCTTTTCCATGGTTCGATATAGAACAGTGTGCTATAAAAACCTACCCAAATAAAATATGGAAGCACTAGTAGCAGGACTTTAAACAACTTTAATGACTCTGATCTTATAATATACTTTGATATTAAGTAATGAAAAAGGGCAAGTCCAAGGTAAGAAATAGCAGTAGTGTATGCCGCTATCTTATATCCATAAATAGGTATGTATATTAGGTTCAGAACAACATTAATTATCGCTGCCAAAACAGATCCTATAGATATGTACCAGGTTTTGTTGCTATAAAATGAAAAATTAGCATAAATTAAATAAACAAAGTTTAAAATAGAACTGGAAATAATTACATGAATTATTTTAAATGCATCAGAATAGTCTGAACTGATCAAAAATGGTACTAATAAGCTTAAAGAAGTTGAAGCAAGTACAGATAGGAGTATCAATAGCTTTAGTGTATCAAATAGGTTAGTTTTGATTAATTCTACGTTGGAATTCTTCATTGCTTCATAAAATTTTGGCAACCAGGCTGTATTAAATGCAATAACAACCATTTGCATAATCATACCAATGTTATAGGCCAATGAATACAATCCAGCTTTGGAGGTATCTAAGATTTTATTGATGATAATCCTATCAATTTGAGCAAGAAAAACATGCGAGAGCTGGTGAAGAATTAAGGGGATACTAAATAGTAAGGCAAATTTTATATGTTTTAGGTTAATAGTAGGATTACCCCTAATAAAGGGGATCAATTTATAAAGGCTGAAAATACTAAAGATTAAATATGTTAGTACAATACCACCAATACGCCCTAACTCCCTATTCTGTTTAAGGCTTAATATCAATAAAATAGACAATACTAACTCTACCAATGTTTTGAAAAAGGTGAATTTGAGGTATTCTTTGCTGATATTATAGCCGATTAAATAAAACTCATAGAGTTGTATTATAATATTTAGAAAACTCCCTGCAATTAAAAAATAGTATATGGTGTTATTAATTTGTAGTAGTGCAATTATTTTCCCCTTAAAGGCAAATAAAACTGGCAAAGCAAAGAGAGAGAATAGCAAAACGCATAGAAGGGTAATGTTATAAATATAACCTTTAGAATCAGTATCATCAAGCAGGATATATTGTCTTATAGAACCGGAAATGTTAAGCTGCATGATAACTGAAAGTATTAGCAGCATAGAAAGGAATATGGATACAATACCATATTCTTCAGGTATTAGAAGGCTTGTAAAGATAGGTATTGATAAGAAGGCTAATCCGCTTGAAAACAATCTGCCTGAGAAGTAATTAACAAAATCAGAAAGGAGTTTATTCTTTTTAAAACTATTCAGCATTCAATTCCTTAATCTATTTTCTAAATTTTAATTTTTCTCTTTGAATTGCCTCAATATCAAGAATGTCTTTTGCTTTGTATGTAAGAGCTTTTTCAACAGCCCTGATATCTCTCACTAAACGACGAAGTCCATCAGGCTCAAGAGAGGCAGCATGATCAGTACCTTTCCAAGTTCTATCAAGGGTAAAATGCCTTTCAATTACAGTGGCACCCAAAGCATAAGCCACAACATCTATTGCTATACCTAAGTGGTGACCGGAAAAGCCTATTTCCTTTATTATGTCACCATATTTCTCCTTGAGTGTTTTTATTTCAAGTAGGCTAATGTCTTCAAAAGGAACAGGGTATCCCGAGGTGCAACTATAAAGTACAACATCTTTATTTCTATTTTTCTTAATGAAGAAACTAATTAAATCATCAATTTCTTGCTTGGTGGTCATACCAACTGATACATGAATTTCTCCGAAATAGTTTTCGCACATCCAACTCAACATCTCATAGTTGTTATTGCAGGCGGAGGGTATTTTAATAAAGCTAGGTTTAATACTTGCGATCTCCTTTGCCGAAGTTAAATCCCAAGTGGAGGTTGAATATTCAATATCCATACCTTTACAATAATCCATTAGTTCTTTGTGCTGCTCAACAGAAAACTCGAGGTATTCTCTATGCTCTCCATATGTTTCACCGTAAGCGTTTATAGGGTTGGGATGAGGAGCATTGTATTGTTCTTCTGTCAATAGTTCCTTATTGTTTCTTTTCTGAAATTTTATGGAGTCTGCATTGCAAAAGATTTTGGCCATCTTAATCATTTCTTTTGCTATCTCCATATCGCCCTTATGGTTGCATCCAATTTCAGCTATAACCTTTGCTCTTTTCATTCAAACTATTTAAATCGTTGATTAAAATTCGTTATAAACTCAATGGCATTTCTTATTGCCATATCACCACCAGATTTTGATAATTCTAAATCAGCAAATTTCTTTACTTCCAATGCGGCATCCGCTGGACATATTCCCCACCCGCATGATAAAATGTTTGCCAGGTCATTCACGTCATCGCCAAGATATGCTACTTCTGAACGTGAAAGGTTTTCTTTTTCAAGTATTGTATCTAATTTCAAATATTTATCCTTAACACCAAGATATACGTTTCTAAGTTTTAGTTTTTCCATTCTTTTTCTTACCAGCTCAGAGTTTTCACTGGTTAAAACATAAATTGAAATAGATGGATCCAGGTTCTCTAATGCCATACCATCTTTCATATTAAAGGTTTTACCCAATTCACCTTCATGTCCATAAATCACCCTGCCATTTGTAAAAACTCCATCTACATCGAAGACTATTGCTTTAATCTTTTGATTCGAATGTTTATGCTGTCTCAAACGTTTTGCGAGAAGGTGTTCTATGATTGAAAAATCAGATTCTTCATCTATTTCAACCAAAGTATCCTCCTCCATCTCATTGATTGCTATTTTACCACCTATTCTGTTTTTGTTTTTCTGATATTGAGTTTTGGTAGTTGTATAAACTGCTCCGTTTTCAATAAGTACACCATCAAAATCTTGTCGTCGAGGCCGATTTAAGTAATCATAATTAATACTCTTTCCATCCTGGTTCCAAAGAAATCTTTTCGTTCTTACAGCACTTAAGCAGGAATCATATTTTTCATTAATTGTCTTATTTAAGGAACGATTAATATCTTTAGCCGTAGTTAACGGAGAAGTAGCCTGTAAAAGAGTGAAGGTAGTAAAATCAATCCCATAAGAATCTAAAAAATCAGAAATAGCCAACTCAGTTGAAGCAACATCGGTTGCATTATTGTCTAAACGATTTAATGCGGTTACCTTATTTGTAAAAATATATTCTGCATTAATGTATTCGATCAATTCTGAATCGTCTGTATAAACATAAATATGATCCAAATTACTCTTTATGGCTTCGGCCAGAGTCCAACAAAAAAGTGGCCTTCCTAAAAGTTTACGTTTGTTCTTTCCTGGTATTCCTTTCGATCCTTTTCTTAAAGGGATAAAACCTATATTCATAATAATAGTTAATATCTTAGAAAAGCAGAAATATGTGCTTTATAAAACATTAGTAATAACAGTACATAACCTATAAGTCCAAACCAAAATCCAAATTTAATAATATACCCACTCTTTGGGTTTTCTTCCAAGGTAAGTGCTGCAAAATCTTTTATCACAGTAAGCGGTGCAGTAGCCATCTCCAGTTCTTTCTGATACGATTGTTTCTGACGTATCAGGGTAATTTTATCTTTATAAAACATTTGTTTGTCTTTTTCCGACAAAAACATCAGGCTGCTTTGCTGCTTGCTTTTAAGATCTAAATCTGATTTAAAATAATCGACATTTTGCAAACTGTCGAGTTTGGCTATTTCGAGTTCCGACATGGTTACCAATTCCTGAAGCTCTTTTTTGCGAATCTCGTTGAGCTGAAGCAGGTAAGGGTTTTTGGCTACATAAGCAAAAAGGCCTTCTCTTAACGGTGAAAATATCGAATTATCCAATACCTGCACTTCAACATATATACGCCTATTATCAATTACTATAGTGGTATCTTTTGGGTTGTATGTTTTATCAAAGTCAACGATATCACCTTTCCCATCGTTATTTACATCGAGGTAATAGAATGCCTCTATGTTTTTAATTTTTTTGCAGGTTTGTTCATCAAGATCCAGTGCAAGGGAAAGGGCTGGTATGTTTTTCTTTTCGGTAAAGCGGTTTAAATCGTTAATATACTCTACCATGTCGTAGGCCGAAATACCGTTGGGCTGGGCTATTAGGTTGGAAGTATAGTAGCGCGATGTGGTAGAATAAAATAATAAGCCAATAAGCCCTCCTGCAATGGCAAAAAGGGCAAGCCAATGAGCCCGCCTTATACCAAAAGTAATTAAAAAGGCCAGGGATTTTATCAGATAGAAAAACATGTTTTTTATGCCTTTACCTATCGATGCAAATAGTTCCAGCAGGTCAATTTCTTTTACTTCTTTTTGTGATTCGGCCATAGCAATGCGTTTTTTGTGCGTGCGCAAAAATACAAAAAAGACTACAGGAAGCAGTAATTGATCTTGGTTTTTTAAAAAAAATAACTGTGAGGCAATGAATTATATGGCCTGGTCGAGTTTTTCGAAAACTGAATTTTGCGATTTATAGGTAGGCACCATCTCTTTCATAAGCTTCACCACCTCGTTTACATTCTGCGATTCAACAGGGAAGATGAATTTATCGAGATGGTTTTTTACTTCTTCATAATTCTGTTCACATACCTCGGCTATTTTTATTTTCGGGTGATGTGTGGGTTTATTGTTTTCAGCTTCCATCAGCAATTCTTCATAGAGCTTTTCGCCGGGGCGCAGTCCGGTAAAGCTTATCTCAATGTCGCGTCCAAGCACAAAACCAGTCGATTTAATCAGGTTTTTGGCCAGATCAAGTATCTTTACGGCTTTGCCCATGTCGAAGAGGAATATCTCACCGCCCTTGCCCATTACGCTGGCTTCCACCACCAGTTGGCAGGCTTCGGGTATGGTCATAAAAAAGCGGGTAATGTCGGGGTGGGTTACGGTTACAGGGCCGCCCTCTTTTATCTGTTTTAAGAAGCGGGGTATTACAGAGCCATTAGAGTTCAGCACATTTCCAAAACGGGTTGTAATAAAATTGGTTTCGCTGTGCCTGTTCAACGACTGGATATAGATTTCGGACATACGTTTTGTAGCGCCCATAATGCCTGTCGGATTCACAGCTTTATCGGTCGAAACCATGATGAACTTATCTACCTTGAACTGGTGAGCCAGGTCGGACAGTATTCTGCTTCCCATTACATTGTTCTCAAAAGCTTCGATGGGGTTGTTCTCCATCATGGGCACATGCTTGTAAGCCGCTGCATGGTATACCACATCGGGTTTAAATGTTCTGAATACTTTTTCTATGCGACTTTGGTTGAGTATATCGGCCAACACCACGGTAATATTTTTAAAACTCAAGCTTTCAATTATCTCCAACTCTATGTCATACAGAGGCGATTCGGCCTGGTCTATCAAGATAAGATTTTTAGGATTGTAGGTTGCAATTTGCCTCACCAGTTCGCTTCCAATGGAACCTGCCGCTCCGGTGATCAATACATTTTTACCGTTAAGGTAATTGCGAATGTGGTCTTTTTCGAGTTGGATGGGTTCACGCTCAAGGAGTTCTTCCATCTTAATTTCCTCTATGCGAAGGCTGCCGGTATTTTCGAGGTGCCACAAGTCGGGAGCTGTTAGCATGGTGATGCCGTATTTTTTTGCAACACTTCCGACAAGCTCTTTTTCGCTGCGGCTAATTTCCCGTTTGGCGATTACAAAATGCGATACATCGAATTTTTCAATCAGGTATTTAAGCTCGTCTAACTGATAAATATTTAAGCCGGCCAGGCGCTTTTTTCTCGAGGGCACCATGGAATCGGCAAAAGCAATAATTTTATAATTCTCGCGTGGGTGAAGCTCAATGGTTTCCTTTAGCATCAGGGCTAGTTCTTTACTGCCAATAATTATTACCGATTTGCTGTCGAGGTCTATGTTTGTAAGGAGAATGTAGATATAACGGATAAAAAGGCGAAGGTTAATCATAAGGAACATGGTAAAGAAAAATTCCATTACAATAACCGATAGGGGAATGGTAAACCCCCAGGAAATATGCCGCATGATAAACACAGCTGCAAGAATGGTGAGTGTACCGCTTGAGATGGTTGTAAATACCCGCTTTATATCGTGTAAACTGGTATAGCGAATAATGTGTGCGTAAATCTTAAAAATTACCGAAAAAACCAATCGCACACTTACTATCAGCAGGGCAGCAAAAAGCAGATTTTGATATTCTATTTCGTACAATCTGAAGCCAAAACGAATGGCGTAACCTAATACTACCCCCACAAGGCTGATAATGGCATCGGCAGCAAAAATTATCCAACGGGGACTGTTTTTTTCTGAGGCAATTTTACGCACCCGGTGCAAAAGTAAAAGAATTCGTCGGCGTATGGCTATTTCTGAGATACTCATTAACTTCAAATTAAAAAATCACCAACCATTCTGCACACGCAGTTCTTTCGGATGGCGAAATTACACTTAAGGTGAAAATGCGTGTGCAAATATAAATATTTATATACCAATATAATAAATTTATTACACTATATAAAGTATTGCTAGAGTAAAAGTAACACTCTACACTTTGAATACTCTTTTCCTATAACTTGTTGGTCAACCCGCGCCAACTCTAAAAGGGTTTCTGTGACCGAAATCAATTATTTGGTATTCGTAACGATTTTTAGGGAATTTTATTTTCTAGTCTTAAGGCATATTAATTCAAAATGTTTATTGCCTACTCCATCCTCTATGCCAGTCGTGTAGGTATTTTTGTGATTAGCAACAGATAAACCAAAAGATTCAGGCTCCAGATTACCGAAAGATTATATTCGAAGCTGGAGATAAGCTGTCCATTGAACATTTTTTGGGCCTGAAACATTTGTGCTCTTCCGTAGTTATTTCCTGGATTTTGAAAA
Source organism: Bacteroidales bacterium (assembly GCA_035913795.1). Classification (GTDB taxonomy): domain Bacteria; phylum Bacteroidota; class Bacteroidia; order Bacteroidales; family UBA10428; genus UBA10428. The sequence continues at coordinate 78,695 of JAMIIA010000102.1, read as the reverse complement.
ACCGGATCGGAATATTGATAAAGCATTCCCTTGCGAACTTCAAAAGCTTTTTCTGCCTCACTGTTGGTCACATAGTTTTTTACTTGCTTGTTCAGATGTTTTTTTTCAAGCTGCTCTATGTATTCACTTCCATATAGGTTTCGAAGACTGTCGGCAGTTGCTTGTTTTTGAACGGTTCCATGTTGATACATTTTAGCAAAATAGTATAACAGGTAGTCGATGTATTCGGCTGTTTCGCTCAGTATGACCATATTTGCTGACTGGGTGTTTAATTCGCTGGTGTATTCGAACGGAAAAATATCTTCGGTTCGTTCGTAATAGATAAGCTGATTTCGCAGCGATTGAAGCATGAACTGAGTAGTATCGGTTTTTAGCTTTGGGTTGCTACCCACATAGTGCAGATTACTTTCAAGAAAGGGTAAAACCTGCTGAGTCTGGAAAACTCCGTTTCGTATCTTTTTATCGGCTTCGAAAAAATGTTTTTCGAATGGATTCGATACGAACTGCTGCACCATAATTGCTTCATAAGCCCATTTGCTGATGGTGAATTCCGTAATCAAAGGAGGATATTTTTTTTGTTCCCGCTGAATTTTATCAAGAGGTAACCATCCACCACCGAGTAAAAGGCAGTAAAGGATAAACAAGGGTATTGTTTTGTAAAAAACACTGTGTATCGAATTATGGGTGGCAGAAATAAATAAACCTGTAAATACCCCCGATGCTGCCGCACTGAAATACACCATCCAGTGATAGAAAAGCATACCTTTTATTTCTAAAAGACTGTTTCCAACCAGCGTGAAAAGAAAGGTTTGAAAAAATATCAGCAGGAAGTGATAAGAAATTTTTGCGTTGATGTAGGAGAACATGCTCAGGTTCAGATGGTCTTCTTTAATTAGTATTTTTTTTTCCTGAATAATCTCAAGGGCAGTCTGTGCCACTCCAAGAAAAATGCATGTGAGAATGCTAAGAAAAAAATAAGCTGGTATGTTGTTATTTTCCGAAAATTGATAAACGCCGTCCGTATTCTGGCGCAGAAGCAAAGCATAGATAAGGGCTAGTATTGGTGCTACCAGTATGGTAAAAGCGAGTTCCTTCCGGCGGGCAAGCTTAATTTTAAAAATTCTCGCAGAATAAGATCGGTATTGCTGTTCGAGCCGCGAAGGAGGAAATTTAATCGCTGGCAATATATTTTTTTGTTTTCGAAATGATTTGTCGCGGGGTTCATGCTTCTTAAAATCAGCATACATGATAGTTTCGGCAGGTAACTCTACGTCCAATTCCGACCGCAGTTTTTGCTGTCTCAGATCTATTACTTCCAGAATGTCGTTGGAGATGAAACGGTCTTTTTGGATATAGCCTTGTCGAAGTCCTGGTGGTATGTAGCGCACAAAATGTACAAGAGCTTTGTGTCTGGGGCCATAAAACAACGGATACCCCTGGTCTCCGAGTACAAACAGGCTGTCGAAATTACCAAATACTTCCGGCGATGTTTGTGTAATGGAGGTTAGTATCAACATTCCCCGGAACGTGAGGGCAGAAAGACATTCCACAACCAATGATGCATCGCTGATGCTTAGGCCGTACCGGGCATTATCCACAATTAATACTTCTGGTTGCCTGATAAGTTCAAGTGCGATATTTACGAGCCTTCGCTGTCCTGGCTGAAGTATTTTTTCTTCAATATTCCCGACAACCAGATGTTGAATGTTGGTAAGCCTTAGATCGGATAATACCCCTTCGACAAGCACTTTTCTTTCTTTTATACTGCTATCACCCAGGTAAAGGCGTGCAGTAAGTTCGATGTTTTCAGCCACCGTTAATTCTTCAAAAAGAAAATCCTCTTCTGGTACATATCCCATAATGCCTGCCAGCTGATATTTGTTCTTAAAAATATTGAAGGCATTGAGATAGATTGCTCCAAAACCTGGTTTTTGGTAACCAGCCAGCATCTGCAGAAGGGTAGTTTTGCCCGAGCCTTCCTTTCCTACAACTCCGACAAGTTGCCCCGGATAGGCAAGCATCGAAAAGGCTTTCACACTGTAATTTCCTTTTGAGTGAAAAGCTACATTATCGGCAAATAAAAAAAACCGCTTTTCAAAAACTTTTTCAATCAGTTTTTCCTTTAAAACAGTATAATTTATTTCTATATCTTCTGGTGTATATAGTGTATCTTTCAACTTAAGCAAGTAATATGGGCCCGGAAAAACAGAATTGTTTTTTCGAAAAGTTCCCGGATAACTTGCTGTCGAAAGTAAGAAAACATTGGGCTCAGGCAGGTAAATAGCCTCAATTGGATATTGTATACTTTTAACTACCAGCTTTTCTTCAGTTTTTATCTCTTCCGGTTTATTACTTTCTACCCAGTTACCTTCCAGTTGTTCAATAGTATCTTTGCCTTCCGGGATTAGTTTCAGGTAAAATTTTTCATGCACCAATCTGCTTTCCTTGACAAGAAAGCCTTCTGTTTTTTCAGAAAGCGAAGCCGGTAATTCGAGTTGAGAGGCCAGCTTAAATATGATATCCGAGAATGGAATCTTAAATTGTGCAATCCAGCCGAGTATTATCAGGTAGGCTTCCAGTTTGTCTGTCAGACCAATAAGCATTTGCTCGCGCAAAAGAAAAGGTTTATGCAAGGATTGAAGGAAGAGCGAATCGTCTTCTCCGGCAGCAACATATTCGTAATAAAGAAGTTTTTTAGAACAGAATTCGGAAAAAAAACTATTCCCAAAGGTTGAATCAAGGTAGAAAGCAATTTGATCCAGGAAGGGCTTCGCTACTGTTGTTTTTTGATGGTTCGCAAGAAGCTCAATCAATAATTCAAGGGCAGTCTGATGCGGCAAGGAAACAACAATATGATTTGATGAATTTATCAAGGATGCCTGGTTTTATATTGACGCTTAAATTACAAAAACTCCAACAACCCTTGGTGTTTTTATTTCATAATATCTTTGCTTTTTAAATATGACTCTTTGTTGGTTAATAATTCATGCGATGAGGCATCTCATCCTTTTTTAGCAATCAAACTCACCGCCCAAAAAACGGATTATCGGATTTACCGCTTTAAATTTATATCAGATAAAAGATTGAAATTCTTCTTAATTGGTTGGGTTAGTTAGAATTTGGGTTAGTTTTTTAAAAAAGTTTTAGTTGGGTTTAAATTTAGGTGTAGGCAGTCCTGGCAGTTTTACTACCAGGGCTTTGCTTTTTAATACAAGGGGTAATAAATTAAACGAATCACTAGGATGAGACAAATCATTTGACCAACCAACCTAAATCATTGTTGAAAAAATAAACTTTTATATCAATTTGGCGTAAATTTACTCATAGGTTTATTTGTTTTTGAGTTTTATTTTCAGGTTTGTTTTTCATTTTTCATAAAAAGGTTTAGTTTTAGGGTAACGAGCCTCCTTTTTAAGGAGGCTTTTTCTATTTTTATGCTCTATGAATATAATCCGTGTAACTGCCATTTTATTTGTTTTAATACTAAATGGCCTGCAAAGACTACACTCTCAGGGGTATTGCTCTGCAGACAATTTCGATGTAAAATTCTATTCCCTCGACTTGACTTTATCCGATACAAGCTCATACCTGAAAGGCTCTGCAGCGATAGGAATAGAAATATTGTCCCTTTCCGACTCAGTTTGCTTCGACTTAGGAAGTCAACTTAAAGTTGAACGTGTGATGCATAATGGGAAGGAATCGATTTTTGTTCATGCGAATGATTTGTTGGAAGTTAGAGGGGGTTTTCAACCAGGTAAGTTGGATACTATAATAGTATTTTACCATGGAGATGGAAACGACAAAGAAGAATTTGGTGCTCTTTTTAATTACAATTATGCATCATTTGGTGGATTTACCTTTTCGCTCACCGAACCCTATTCTGCCAAATACTGGTTTCCATGTAAGCAAAAACTTGCTGATAAGGCCGATTCTGTTTTTATTAATATCAGTGTGCCTAAGCATTTAAAAGTTGGTTCGAACGGTTTGCTAATGGATGTGAAAGAAATAGATTCAGTTTTTCATCAATTTCAATGGAAGTCGCTCTATCCAACGGCCTATTTCCTGGTGTCTGTGGCTGTGGGTAATTACACTGATTATTCTTTTAAAGTAGAACTGCCTTATACAGAGAATTCATTGCCTGTGGTAAATTACATCTATAACGACAGCGTTTACCTTCGAAACAATAAACCAGATATCGATACTACCGCTCACCTAATTCGTCTTTTTTCGGAATTGTTCGGGCCTTATCCTTTTATTAACGAAAAATACGGACACTGCCTGGCTCCAATGGGTGGAGGTATGGAGCACCAAACCATGACCACCCTGAGTAATTTTGGTTTCGAATTGGTTGCTCATGAGTTGGCCCATCAATGGTTTGGCAATATGGTAAGCTGTTCGCAGTGGAACCATATCTGGATTCACGAGGGCTTTGCCTCTTATGGCGAATACCTTGCACTTGAATTTTCTGGATACCCGGATGAAGCTGCTCAATGGCTTGAAGATGCAATGGAAAGATCGCGCCAGGCTCAATCTGGCAGTGTACACGTTCCTGAAATGGAAGTGCACGATGCATCGCGTATTTTTAATCACCAGCTTTCTTATAAAAAGGGTGCAGTGCTTGTTCACATGTTAAGAAAGGAGCTTAACAACGATACACTGTTTTTTGATTTATTGAAAGTCTTTCTGCAAACTTATGCTTATAAGGTAGCCTCAGCCGACGATTTTAAAAACCTTGCAGAAAAAATGACAGGACGATCATTCGATACTTTTTTTCAGCAATGGTATTACGGTTCGGGGTACCCCTTTATTGAGGCGGAATGGCAGCAATGCGATGAGATCTTAAAACTGAGGGTGCAGCAAACTCCATCAAAAGGTTCGGGTAGCGAATTTTTTCAATTTACACTCCCTTGTCGTATTTCCTCAGAATATGGCGATACCCTTGTATATTTGCCTGTTAATGCTGTACAGTCGGAATTTGAAATAGACCTGAAACATACTGTGCAAGAAATTATGCTTGATCCGGATCATCATTTTCTCATCGAGCTAGGCAGAATCTATAGCAAAACCTGCACTGAACCATGATAATATTGTTATCGAATTTATTTTAAGAGGGTAATTATGCTAAACTTGAAAAGGCTTTTTTACGAAGGTGTAACAGTAAAGAAAATGGTTAAAAATTGTGAAGAATCGACTTGAATAAAAAAGATTTTGCATTTTTGTACCGCCCATGAATACTTTTATCCGCAAAAACAGCGCTTTTCTTATACCCTTTGTGCTACTCTGGAGCATATTGGCCATAATTCTGGCATTGTTTACAAAATCCGAAATTCATCTTTTCCTTAATCAATTTCATTCTGGTTTTTTCGATTTATTTTTTCGACTTCTTACCCATTTGGGCGATGGTTTGTTTCTAACTTTGGTGGCGGTTGTTTGCCTGTTTATTTCCTTTCGCAAGGCTTTAACCCTTGGTTTGGCAGGGATTTTAACCGGACTTCTTATTCAAATGCTAAAACGTGGAGTTTTTGAACATATACTCAGACCAAAGGCTTACTTCGAAGGTGTTGCTTCGCTATACCTGGTGCCTGGAGTAGAAGTGCATGAATATTATAGTTTCCCTTCAGGTCATGCCGCTGCAGCCTTTAGCCTGTTTTTTTTACTTGCTGTTTTTATTATGAATAAAACTGCCCAAATAGCACTTTTTTTCTCCTTTGTTCTGATAGCCTATTCGCGGGTATACCTGTCACAACACTTTTTGGTCGATATTTTCTTTGGGGCATTTACTGGTCTTTTATCGGCCATCATAGCCGTAATTCTTTTCGATAAGGCAAAATGGCCCTGGCTCGATCAATCTATACTATTACTGATAAAAAAATCATGAGCAAAGACTTTAAAAATGTGGCTTTTTTAGGCGCGCTTTCGTTGCTGTTTTTTGTTCCCTTTATTGGTCATGTGCATCTATTCGATTGGGATGAGATAAATTTTGCCGAATCTGCGCGCGAAATGCTTCTTACAGGCGATTACCTCAGGGTTCAGATTTATTTTGAACCCTTTTGGGAGAAACCACCCTTGTTTATCTGGCTGCAAGCCTACAGTATGCACCTATTTGGCATCAACGAATTTGCCGCACGTTTCCCAAATGCCCTGGCAGGTTTTTTTACTTTAATCAGCTTGTATCTAATTGGAAAACAGCTTGTAAGCTCACGATTTGGGATGATATGGGCGCTGGCATACGGTTCAGCTTTACTTCCTTTTTTTTACTTCAAATCAGGTATTATCGATCCTTGGTTTAACCTTTTCATCTTTTTAGGTATCTATTTTTATATTCGGGCACAAATTCTCCCGACTTCGAAATCGAAATTTCTGCCAATTATTTGGTCTGCCTTATTTATAGGTTTAGCTGTGCTCACAAAAGGACCTGTTGCTATCCTTATCTTCGGATTGGTGGCCATTGTGTTATTGTTTAAAGAGAAATTTAAACTTCATCTTAAAGGCAGTCAGGTACTGGTGTATGCATTGGTATTGACTTTAGTAGGAGGTTTCTGGTTTCTTTTACAAATATTTACTGGTAACTGGCAAACGGTAGTTGATTTTTTTGTTTACCAGGTGCGCTTGTTTCAAACCGAAGATGCCGGGCATGGCGGATTTTTGCTCTACCATTTTGTGATTGTGCTTTTTGGCGTGTTTCCTGCTTCTGCTTTTGCCATTTATGCGCATAAAAGGCGCGAGGGTTTTAATGCACAAACGACCTATATAAGAGCAGGCATGCTGATTTTATTGTGGGTGGTTCTGGTATTGTTTACCATTGTTAAAACTAAAATTGTACACTATTCGTCCCTTGCCTATTTCCCAATCTCATTTCTAGCTGCATATGCAGTGTATTCCCTCATTATTTCGGGAAAACGACTACCCATATGGGTTTACCTGATACAACTTTTTACCCTTATTCTAATATCGCTGGCAGTGATGTTGTTGCCACTTTTCGATCGATACAAACAATGGTTTATCGATACAGGTAAAATTACACACTCCTTTACAGTTGGCAACCTGCAGGCAAACCCCGGATGGATGGGATGGGAGTGGATGATAGGTTTATTGTTGCTCGCAGGAGTATTATTAGCCCTTGTATGGATGCGAAAAGGCAAAGTGCAGAAAGGGTTTAGCCTGATGGCAGCATCGTGTGCGTTTTTTATGTTTTTTGCCCTTTTGTTTGTGGTTCCTAAAATCGAAAAATATTCTCAAAATGCAGCCATTGAGTTTATGAAGGCCAAAGGGGAAGAGGATGTATATGTGGGTACTTTGTATAAGAGTTATGCCATGCTGTTTTATACCAACGCAATGCCTGTCGAAAACAAAGATGTTTATAAGATTAACTGGTTGCTGAGGGGGCCGATTGACAAGGATGCTTATTTCATTGTGCGTAAAGATAAGCTCGAGGAAAATCTGAATGCTTACCCCGAACTCAGCATTGTAGAAGAAAAAAATGGTTATGTATTCCTGCTTCGTAGGGCAAAAATCAATGAAAATCAATAAATTATGATAAATAATAAGCGTATTACAGTTGTTTTACCGGCCTACAATGCCGAAAAAACCCTCGAAGTAACCTATAACGAAATACCCTTTGACATTGTCGATGAGGTGATTCTGGTAGATGACAAGAGCCGGGATAATACCATCGAAAAGGCTCGTCAATTAGGCATTAAACACATCGTGGTGCACAGCCAGAACAAAGGTTATGGTGGTAACCAGAAATCGTGCTACAACAAAGCCTTAGAGCTTAATTCAGACATAGTAGTAATGCTGCACCCTGATTATCAGTATACTCCTAAACTTATACAATCGATGTGCTACCTCATTGCTAACGATTTGTACGAAGTAGTATTGGGTTCGCGAATTTTAGGCAAAGGTGCCCTTAAAGGCGGAATGCCCATCTATAAATACATTGCCAACCGCATTCTTACTCTTACCCAGAATGTACTCATGAACCAGAAACTTTCGGAATACCATACAGGTTACAGGGCTTTTTCGGGCAAGGTGCTCAGGAGTATCGATTACAACCTGAATTCGGATGATTTTGTTTTTGACAACCAAATGCTTGCACAGATTTTTTATGCGGGTTTCGAAATTGCTGAAATTACCTGTCCCACCAAGTATTTCGATGATGCTTCGTCGATTAACATTCCGCGAAGTGCCAAATACGGAATGGGCGTGTTATGGGTTTCCTTTACGTATTTTCTGCAGAAGCTAAAAATTGCCCGATTTAAAATTTTCAAGCTTCCTCAGGTTTAAGGCTAAAAACCCTATTACCTGGTGGGTGTTTATTTTGCTACTAAATATCATCGTAATTTAACCGTAAATTAACCTTAACTTCTGGCGATTCAATAATTTTGCTTGCGAAAAAGTAAAACCGAGGAACATTTCTTTTATCAAACTGTTTAAGAACTTGCAAACTCATTTTAAGCCAAAAGCATGAAAAAAATTTCCAACTTATTAATCTTTCTTCTTTTTGTAGGTGCTATACAGGCTCAGGTTACTGGAGCTCCTGAAGTGCGAAATATCATCATACTTATTGGCGATGGGATGGGAATAGCACAGGTGCAGGCAGCCATGAGTGTTTCCAAAGATAATTTGAATATCGAACGTGCTCAGTTTACTGGTTTTTCTAAAACCTATTCGGCCGACGATTATACTACCGATTCGGGAGCAGGTGCCACAGCCATTTTTACTGGTAAAAAAACATACAACACAGCCATAGCATTCGACACCGAGTTTAAACCTTTGAAATCTATTTCGCAATATGCTCATGAAGCTGGTTATGCCACAGGTGTTGCTGTAACCTGCGATATCATTCATGCTACCCCGGCTGCTTTTTATACGCACAATGCCCGACGAAGCAACTACAGCGAAATTGCTCAGTCTTTTCTCTCTGCCAATGCCGATGTGCTTATTGGAGGAGGTTTCAAACTTTTCGACTCGCTGGGACTGACCAAGGCATTTATTCAAGAAGGATACATGGTGGAAAAATCCCTTCAGGCTTTAAATCCGACAACTGATAAGCCGGTCCTAATCCAGCCATTTGAAGGGCATGCACCCAAAATGAGCGAAGGCCGTGGTACTTTTTTGCCTGATGCAACACGCTTTGCTTTGCAAAAGCTTAACCGCAACGAAAAAGGCTTTTTACTAATGGTAGAGGGTTCGCAAATAGATTGGGGTGGACATGCCAATGACATCGATTATGTGGTATCTGAACTTCTTGATTTTGATCAGTGTGTTGGGGCTGCTTTTGATTTTGCCGATGCCAATCCGGGCACTTTGGTGATTGTGACGGCCGACCATGAAACCGGCGGTCTTACACTGATTGATTACGATGATGAAACCGGAAAGCTTATTACCAATTTTTCTACTTCCGACCACTCAGGTCTAATGGTGCCTGTATTTGCCTATGGCACTGGGGCAAGCAGCTTTACCGGAATCATGGAAAACACCGATCTGTTTTATAAAATGATGTCAGCATTTGGTTTGAAGCCATAATTCGTTTTCCATTCCAGTTTGTGCTGTCTTTTCTGAATACATACGAATAGGCGAATCTGATTTTTCTGTACCTAAGTATATAGAGGTTTATAAAAAAGAGGATTGGCGGTTGTGGCTTATGAACCTTCCGGCATTCTTATTGCCTCTTTATTATTAAATTTACTTTTTGCTGTGCGAAAAGTATTTCCAAACACAATTTCTATGATGCGCCATTTTTTCTTAATAGCCTTCACGCTGATCACTTTTTTTCCATTAAAATCAAAAGCTCAAACCACCTATACCAGCCAATCGAGTAAAGCCATCAAACTTTACGAAGCCGGCAGCAGCGAATACCGAATTAAAAACATGTTGCTTGCAGAAGACTATTTTCTGAAAGCCATCGAAGCAGATTCTTTATTTCAGGAACCCTACCTGGTTTTGGCAGAGTTATATTGGGATCAAGGAAAGCTTCCTCTAGCTATATCCATGTACAACCGTGGCCTAGGCATCAATCCAATGTATTTCCCTTCGGGTTATGTTAACAAGGGTAAGCTGGAAATAAAAACAGGAAACTATGCGGCTGCCATTGAGAGCTATCAAAAATACCTCGGGCTCGAAACTAAAAATACCAAGAAAATTGCAGAGGCAAAACGGGGTATTGAACAAGTGCAATTTGCTCTCGAGGCCATAAAGAACCCCGTTCCCTTTCAGCCTATAAAACTGTCGGAGAATGTCAATTCACCTGCAGACGAGTATTGGCCTGCACTTTCGGCCGACGAGCAAATACTAATCATTACTCGCCTGTTGGAGATTCCCGGTACAGGTAAATTTCAGGAAGATTTCTATTTCAGCACAGCTGAAAACAACACTTGGTTACCAGCCCAGGATGCCGGGGCTCCGCTTAATACACCAGACAACGAAGGCGCACAATCTATATCGGCCAACGGAAGATATATGGTTTATACGGTATGCAACAGACCAGGAATTTTTGGACGTTGCGATTTGTTTTTTTCTGAAAAAACAGGCGATATATGGAGTGAACCGCACAACATGGGCAAACCCATTAATACCGCCAGCAAAGAAACCCAGCCAAGTCTTTCGGCCGATGGTCGCACCATTTATTTTGTAAGCGACCGGCCAGGCGGTTTTGGCAGTCAGGATATCTGGATGAGCCAGCAGGATGCTACAGGACTATGGAGCGAACCAGTTAACCTGGGCGATTCGATTAATACATCTGGCAATGAGTCCTCACCCTTTATCCATCACGATAACCGCACGCTCTATTTTTCATCGAACCACCATTTGGGGCTGGGTGGTTCGGATGTGTTCAGATCTGTGAAGCACGAATCGGGAGGCTGGTCGGCTCCGGTTAACCTGGGCTATCCGATAAATACTTTTGGTGAGGAAATAGGGTTCATTGTAAATGCCCGTGGCCATAAAGCCTATTATTCGTCGAACCGCGACAGCCTAAGTGGTCGCGATATTTATGAATTTGAGTTGTACGAAAAAGCGCGCCCTCTTGAAGTATCGTATCTTAAAGGAAAAGTATACGATGCACAAACACGGCAGCGCCTCAAGGCAAGTTTCGAGCTCTATGATTTGTCCGATGGACAGCTGGTAGCAAAATCGTTCTCCGATAGTAGGAGTGGGGAGTTTTTAATTTGCATTCCATCCAACCGTAATTATATGCTCAATGTATCGCGAAGCGATTACTTGTTTTATTCTGAAAATTTTAGTCTCGAAGGTGTTTTTCAACTTAATGAACCTTATTACAAGGATATTCCACTGCGCAAGATATCGGCTGGAAACATAATTATTTTGCGCAACGTGTTTTTCGATACCGATTCGTACCAGCTGAAACCTGCTTCAGCCTTTGAATTGAATAAGGTTTTGCAGATGTTGGTGGATAACCCTGCGGTACGCATTGAAATAAGCGGACATACCGATAACCAGGGTTCTGAAGCCTACAATCAACAACTTTCTGAAAAACGAGCAGCCTCTGTGCGCGATTACCTTATTTCGAAAGGTATACCCCAAGCCCGGCTAAGTGTGCGGGGTTATGGATATTCGCAGCCTGTGGATTCCAACGAAACCTCCGGGGGAAGAGCCAATAACCGGCGTACCGAGTTAAAAATACTCGAATAAAGAAAAAATTATAGTGTCCATCTTTATTTTGTCTTAACCTCAGCTTTATTCTCCGTTAAAAAGACTATTTTTCGGCCTGTAATACTATCAAAACAAAGGAGAATGAAACTTAGATGGGCCGGATTAATTCCTGTATTATTACTTGCTGTGGTACTGCATGCTTCTGAGGCAGTTTCTTTTAAAATAAAGCCAGATTCGAGCTATTTTACCATTACACACACAGTGCCGCATACCTCGGTGAAAGACCAGGGGCGTACAGGAACCTGCTGGAGTTTTGCCACCATCTCCTTAATCGAGTCGGAATTATTGAAAGCCGGCCAAGGGGAGACCGATTTGTCTGAAATGTTTATTGTGCGACAGGTTTATATGCTCAAATCCGATAAGTACATTCGAATGCACGGAAAAACCAATTTCTCTGAAGGGGGTGAACCCACCGATGTAATGTATGTTTTTAAAGAAAAAGGTATCGTACCAGATTCGGTGTATCCGGGGCGCAACAATCACGAAAAGTTTAACCATGTTGAGCTGGAAGCAGAGCTCCGCGATTTGGTGGAAAATACTGTATCAAATTTGGGTACAACCTCTAATTCATCCTGGATAAATGACTTTGAAAAATTGCTGGATGAATATTTAGGAAAGATGCCTGAGCAGCTTATAGGCCAATCGGGAAACTACACAGCAAAAACCTATGCCCAATCTCTTCCGTTCAATCCAGACGATTACATCATGCTTACCAGTTTTCTGCATCATCCTTATTATTCGAGCTTTCCGCTCGAAGTGCCCGATAACTGGATGTGGAGCAATTATTACAATTTACCCCTCGATGAGTTGACCCAGGTAACCGATTATTCCCTCGAAAATGGCTATTCGGTGGTATGGGCAATGGATTATTCCGAACAAGGATTTGTTCACAACAAAGGCCTTGCCATTGCACCAAAATTATATTATCAAACAGCTGATTCGACTTTAAAGCAAAGGGAGATTAAAATTGAACAGTGGGGTTCAAAAGGCTTTTTCGAAGAAGAAATTCTTGTTACACCAGAAATAAGGCAACAGGCATTTGACAACTATGCCACCACCGACGACCATGGAATGCACATTGTTGGCAAAGCAAACGATCAAAACGGAAAGCAATATTACTATGTAAAAAACTCGTGGGGTACCGGAAATCCCTACGGAGGCTTTCTGTTTGTTTCCTTACCCTATTTTCAATACAAAACCATCTCTGTAATGGTGCATCGGAATGCCATTCCTGAGGGTATAAAAAATAAGCTGGGACTATAAATTTCTTTGAAACGTAATTTTGTTTTGTGTAAGAGGTCATAAATACTGAAAAACTACTACCCTCTGAGCACGAAAGAATTCAAGAATACGATTCACCCCGCCCTCGGACTGCGACTATTTGTTAATAACTAAGGTTTCTTTGCACAAGAATTAAAAGCTATTGGCCGTAATTTCGGTAGCAGTAATTTTGGGTCAAAAAACTGGTTTGGGTATGAAAAGGGCAATCAAAAAAATATCGATAATAGCAATCTCTGCAATTGCAGTTGGGGCATTACTTCAGTTTACAATAAGTAATGCTGAATACAGCGAGCCGGCAGCTGCAGTAAATCGAAATAATCCTCCATTTCTTGACGAAGTCTCTGGCTGGTCCGATTCGGTATATAATACGCTGTCGAACCGTGAGAAAATCGGACAGATGCTTATGATTCCTGCCTATCCGAATAAAGGAGCAGAAGATACCGCGCGCGTAGCAGAGTTGATTCGGAAGCACCAGGTAGGGGGTATCATCTTTTTTCAGGGAAGTCCGGAGGAAGTATATCGTCTTGCTCAATATTACCAATCGATTTCGAAGATACCCCTTCTCATTGCCATCGATGGCGAATGGGGATTGGCAATGCGTTTGGCGAACACCATTCAATATCCCAAACAAATGACCCTGGGAGCCATTAGCTCCGACATGCTTATTTACCAGATGGGGCATGATATTGCCTGTCAGATGAAACACCTGGGTATACACATCAATTTTGCCCCGGTAGTCGATGTCAACAACAACCCGGCCAACCCTGTCATCAATGCACGTTCGTTTGGAGAGCAAAAGAACAATGTTGCCCGCAAGGGAATTCTTTACATGAAAGGTATGCAAGATGCAGGAATAATGGCTTTTGCCAAGCATTTTCCAGGTCATGGCGATACCGATACAGATTCGCATCACGCTTTACCCATTGTGATGCATTCGTCCGATAGGCTCGATAGTTTGGAGCTTTATCCTTTCCGGGCATTAATCAATGCAGGTGTTTCCGGAGTAATGCTAGCCCACATGCACATCCCGGCGCTTGACAAAACACCCAATTTGCCTTCCACCTTATCTGCAGCCATTGTCGATAATTTGTTGCAGAAAGAGATGTGCTTCGAGGGACTTGTTGTTACCGATGCGATGAATATGAAGGGAGTTGCAGATTATTTTCCGCCAGTTGAAGCGAACCTGATGGCAATAAAAGCAGGCAACAATATTTTGCTGATGCCCCACCAGATCGATAAAAGTATTGATGCAATTCTGGACGAAATGCAATCTGATATGAAAACTCTTGAGCAGGTAAATCAAAGTGCTCTGAAAATTCTTAAGGCCAAAAACTGGGCATTTAGCCATGCAAAAGGTGAAATTTTTTCAACCGATAGCCTCAATCAACCAAGATACCTAGCACAACGCAACCAACTATATGCTGCAGCCCTCACCTTAATTCAAAATCAGAATGAATTATTTCCGTTAAAGGCACTGGACACGCTTCGGATAGCGAGTATTAGCCTGGGCGATGGCAATTCAGAGAGTTTTTTAAAGACACTCCGTCTGTACGCGAAAATTCAATCTTTTTCAAACATAACAGTGACCGATACCTTGCAGGTAAAAAACCTGGAAACTAAATTAAAATCCTATAACCTGGTTTTAATCAGTTTGCACAGCAATAGTCTGAATGCTGGAAAGAAGTTTGGCGTTTCCGACGAGGAGATTCAGCTACTTGAAAAACTTGCACAAAGCAACAATTGTGTCCTCATTCATTTGGCGAATCCGTATATTCTTTCCCGCATCGACGATCTGCATTGCTTTAAGGCCCTGCTGATAGGCTACGAGAACAGTACCGATATTCAGCAGTATGCCGCACAGGCTCTTTTTGGCGCTGTGGCGGTAAGTGGAATTTTACCTGTTACAGTTCATCCTGCCTATCCGTCAGGTTTTGGATTAAAAAGTAACTCAATCGGAAGATTAAGTTATGTGACCCCTTTTGAAGCAGGTTTCGACGAGAAAAAACTCTCATCAATCGATTCCATTATCAACAATGCCATTGCTCAGGGCGCTATTCCAGGTTGTCAGATATTGGCAGCCAGGAACGGAAAAGTTTTTTTTTTCAAAGCATTTGGACATCATTCTTATCAAAAAAAAAAAGAAGTTGAGCTCTTAGACCTTTATGATATAGCCTCAATTACAAAAATTGCAGCCACTATACCAGCCCTTATGCGCCTGCAGGATGCAAAACAGTTCGATATCGGTGAGCGTCTTGGTTATTATCTGCCAGAGTTGGATACTTGCGCCAAAGGAAATCTAGTCATTTCCGATATTTTATTACACCAGGCTGGATTGTCGGCCTGGATTCCTTTTTACTGGCAAACCCTCGAGCCCATTTATCCCGATCAGGATCTTTTTAAAACACGCTACTCCGAAAACTATCCCTTGCAGGTGGGGCCAAATGTGTTTGCCAATAAACACCTAAAATACAAAGATGGATATTATCAGACCACTCAAGACAGCATTTATTCTGTGAAAGTTGCTGAAGCCTTGTATCTGAACAGGTCTTTTAGCGACAGCATCTGGCAAAAGATAGCCGCCAGCAAGCTCGATGCTCCCGGTAAATACCTCTACAGTGACCTGGGTTTTTATCTGTTTCCGCTGATTATTCAACGACTTTCTGGCCTATCATTCGAACACTATGTCAATTCGATGTTTTTTGCTCCAATGGGTGCCTATACCCTTACTTTCAACCCGCTTGATGAATTTCGAAAAGAACAGATTGTACCTACCGAAAACGACCTTGTGTTTCGTAAACAAATCGTGCAAGGTTATGTACATGACCAGGGTGCAGCCTTGCTGGGAGGTGTGTCAGGTCATGCCGGGCTGTTTTCGAATGCCAACGACCTGGCAAAGATGATGCAAATGTATTTAAACGAAGGAGTTTATGGTGAGATCGAATTTCTGAGCAAACGTCAAGTACGCAACTATACCAGTTGTCTTGCCTGCGAAAATGGCAATCGAAGAGGGTTAGGGTTTGATAAACCCGAACCTGATGCAAATTCAATGGGCCCTGTATTTAAAGGAATCTCGTTAGAAAGCTTTGGTCATGCTGGGTTTACAGGAACCATTGCCTGGGCCGATCCTTCTACCGGAATACTATTTATCTTTCTTTCCAATCGAATTTATCCTGATCCGGTCGACAACAAACTCATCAAACTCGAGGTTCGTTCAAAAGTTCATGAAGCCATTTACAAAGCAGCCCTGAATTAGGTTTAAAACGCTTTGCTGGTCGAGAATTTAACTCATACTAAGGGTTTACAGATTTTCTTTTCAATGGATGTGTTTTTCTGCGGATAAATTTCTGCTTACCATTCTCTGATTGCTTCTAGTATAATTTAGCAATGAAAACACATTGTTCTCTTTGTGTATTGGCACCTATTTGGCTATCCTTTTATTTGTCGCCACAACTCAAAGGCTCCTGGAATCACAAGCGCAAATGCCATCGTCCTACACAACAAGGGTCTATTTATTTTATAACCACTTGGTAATAAGTAAATAGCATTCGAATATTAAGCCTGTATTAATTACTGTATTTCCTGAAATAAATCAGTCTATTTTTCTTCCTTGTTTCCTTTAAAAGCGCTTATTTTATAGTTCATTCAGCGCTCGTATTTTTTTGTTATCAGAATAACACTCATAACAGTAAATCCTTCCCTGCATGTTATTGGTCAGAAAAACCAGAGCAGGTAGGTTACATTGTTTAAATACATTCAAACCATGAACAGTCAACAGAAAATAAAAGAATTAATTGAAAAGCGTGAGCTTGCCAGGCGCGGGGGTGGGGCAGCACGCATTGAATCGCAGCACAATAAAGGTAAACTTACTGCCCGCGAAAGGCTTGAGATTCTGCTCGACGAAGGCTCTTTCGAAGAGTACGATATGTTCGTAACCCATCGCTCAACCGATTTTGGCCTCGAATCGCAGCAATATCTTTCCGATGGGGTTGTGACCGGCCATGGCACTATCGATGGGCGGATTGTGTTTGTATTTTCGCAGGATTTTACTGTTTTTGGTGGATCCCTTTCAGAAACCTTTGCATTGAAAATATGCAAAATAATGGACCAGGCCATGAAAGTGGGTGCCCCGGTTATTGGTATCAACGATAGTGGTGGGGCCCGCATTCAGGAAGGCGTGCGAAGCCTGGCCGGATATGCCGAAATTTTTGAGCGCAACATTCTGGCTTCCGGCGTTATTCCGCAGATTTCTGCTGTATTTGGCCCATGTGCCGGAGGAGCAGTGTATAGTCCTGCTTTAACCGATTTTATACTTATGACAGAGGAGCAAAGCTACATGTTTGTCACCGGGCCCAAAGTAACCAAGGCTGTAACAGGCGAAGTAATTACCACCGAAGAGCTGGGTGGAGCCGAGGTTCATGCCTCTAAATCTGGTGTGGCACACTTTGTAGCCGAAAACGAGGAAGAGGGTTTGCTGATGATACGCAAGCTTTTATCTTACCTACCCCAGAACAACGTGGAAGAAGCACCTTATGTGGAAACCTCTGATCCGATAGACCGCAAAGAGGATAGATTGAATGAAATAATCCCCATGGATAACAACCAACCCTACGACATGCTCGATGTAATTCACCTGGTTGTGGACGAAGCTGAGTTTTTCGAAGTGCATTCGAAATATGCAAAAAATATCATTACAGGCTTTGCCCGCATGGGAGGGATTTCAGTGGGTATTGTGGCTAACCAGCCCAACTACCTGGCCGGCGTGCTCGACATCAATGCTTCGCGCAAAGCAGCCCGATTTGTGCGCACCTGCGATGTGTTTAACATACCACTGCTGACATTGGTCGATGTGCCCGGATTTTTACCCGGTTCGGCTCAGGAATATGGCGGAATTATTATCCATGGTGCCAAGCTGCTTTTTGCCTATGGCGAAGCTACAGTGCCAAAGGTTACTGTTACTTTGCGTAAATCGTATGGTGGTGCCCACGATGTTATGAGCTCCAAACAATTACGTGGCGATATGAACTATGCCTGGCCCACTGCCGAAATTGCAGTAATGGGTGCCGCAGGAGCTGTAGAGGTGCTCGAAGGGCGTAAGCTGGGTGAACTTACCGACGAAACTGAAAAGTCGAAATATATCGAGGAAAAAACTAATGAATACAATCAGAAGTTTGCCAATCCATACGAAGCCGCTCGCTTCGGATACATCGACGATGTGATCGAACCCCGAAATACACGTTTTAGGGTTATCAGGGCATTGCGCACCCTTTCAAACAAAAAGGATTTACTTCCGCCCAAAAAACATTCGAATATTCCACTCTAAACAAAAACATTATGTTATTAGATGTAATAAAATTTGATGTCTCGGCCATTGGCAGCGATTCCATTATCCTTACCATTGTGGGGTATGTAATTGTGTTTGTTGCGTTGGGACTTCTTTTTGTGCTTTTTTATTATCTCCCTAAATTGCTAAATCTACGGTTGAAGCCGCGCAGGAAAGCCGATGGTAGTATTGATACTCAGGCGCCTGTTGAATTAAGTGCAGAAGTCAATGCGGCCATCTGCATGGCATTGTATCTACACTTTAACCAATATCACGACGAAGAAAGTAACCTGATGACCATTAAGCGTGAGTCGAGGTTGTATTCGCCCTGGAGTTCGAAGATATACCAGGTACGTCATCGTTTTAACAGAGTTTAAATTCTATCCGCATGAAAAAATTTAGTTTTAAAATTAACGGAAATTCCTACGGGGTCGAAATAAAGTCATTCGAAGAAAACATTGCCCACATCGAGGTAAATGGAACGGAATACGAGGTTTTGGTGGACCGTGAGGTAAAGGCCAGTAAAACGCCCACCATTGTGCGCAAAGTGGTGCCTCAGAAACCCGAAGATATTGAGAAAAAACCCGGTGGTTCTGCATTTCCGGTAAAAGCCCCTCTACCTGGTAAAATTGTCGAAGTTTTTGTACGTACAGGCGACATTGTGAAAAAAGGCCAGGTGCTGATGACCATGGAAGCCATGAAAATGATTAACAATGTAATGGCTTCAAAAGACGGTGTGGTGGAAACGATCAAGGTGAAGCCTGGCGATGCAGTTTTGGAAGGTGATGTATTACTTGAAACAGTGTAAGGCAATGAAAAGATTTTTTCTGGTAATAGGTATCCTTGTCTTTATGGCAATTCTGCATACCATTCTCGGTAACCACGATGTTTTTGCCCAAAATATTGCAAATGCAGGCGAAGCCATAAAAGAGGTATCTGCAGCAAATAATGACCATACGGTGTCGGTATTTGGAGGCCTTCAGCGTTTCTGGATTTATACGGGTTTTTACAACATTACTCTCAAGCACCTTATTATGATGTTGGTGGGCCTGATTTTTATCTATTTGGCTATAAAATACGATTACGAACCACTTCTATTGGTTCCTATTGGCGCAGGTATTTTAATCGGAAATATCCCTTTTGTAAGCCTCGAACTTGGTAAAAGCCTGGGGTTATTCTCTCCTGATTCTACAAGCGGTTTATCGGTTGGAATCTACGAAAAAGGCAGCGTGCTGAATTATCTTTATTTCGGAGTCAGACAAGGTATCTATCCGCCACTCATATTTTTAGGCATTGGTGCCATGACTGATTTCTCTACTCTTATCTCAAATCCTAAACTTTTGCTACTAGGAGCAGCAGCACAATTGGGCATTTTTGCCACCTTTCTGGGAGCAACAGCGCTTGGGTTTAACCTTGCCGAAGCCGGATCTATTGGCATCATAGGTGGAGCCGATGGCCCCACTGCTATTTTTCTCTCATCCAAACTGGCTCCTCACCTTATTGGCCCCATTGCCATTGCTGCTTATTCTTACATGGCGCTTGTGCCGGTTATTCAACCGCCTATTATGAAATTGCTCACTACCCGCAAGCAAAGGCTTATTCGTATGCGACCCTCCAGGGCAGTGAGTAAAACAGAAAAGATTTTGTTTCCCATATTCGGTCTTTTACTTACCACACTGATATCACCAAGTGCGCTTCCTTTGCTGGGTTTTCTGTTTTTTGGCAATCTTCTTAAGGAATCTACAGTTACCAATCGTTTGGCAGAAACTGCCCGAACCTCCATGATTGATATTGTTACCATCCTTCTTGGCATCACCGTGGGGGCTTCAACCCAGGCCGATGTGTTCCTTACCCCCCAATCGGTGATGATTTTTGTGTTGGGAGCTCTTTCGTTTATGGTGGCAACTGCCGGAGGGATACTCTTTGCCCATGTAATGAACTGGTTCCTAAAAGCTGATAATAAGATTAATCCACTTATCGGATCAGCAGGAGTATCGGCTGTGCCAGACAGTGCGCGCGTTTCTCAAATGATGGGCCTGAAAGAAGACCCTACTAACCACTTGCTAATGCATGCCATGGCACCCAATGTGGCAGGCGTAATTGGGTCGGCAGTGGCAGCTGGTATTCTGATGAGCTTTTTATTGTGAGGGTAAGGATCATTTCAGGTTTACAACAGAGATTTACAGCGGTCTTTGGAATATTTTTTATAAAACAATCCGCTTTGCGGTATTTTCTTGATAAAAAATTGGCACAGGGTTTGTAAAATTGCCGGGTTTAATTGTAAATTTAAATAGCTTTTAAAACAAATCTGATCTTAATGCGTTTAAAAGCTAGAATTAAACAATTGAACAAAAAACAATTTAATAACTAAAATTAATGAGTATGAAATTTAACAAATGGTTTTTAGGTCTGGCCGTATTAGGCCTTGTGTTTGCTTCTTGCGAAGATGATACCGATCCTGTTGGCCCTACAATTACTTTTAAAGCTGGTGCTGGTCTTACTACTGGCGATGCTACTGTCGATGCTGGCGATACTGTAACATTCTCTTGGGAAGTAGTTAAAGGTGATGCCAACTTGGCAGAATTTACCATTCGCTTGGAGAATGAGGATCTTGATGGTTTTCCTACAACCGATATCGATAATGATCAATACGAAGCCACTTTTTCAGTAGTTGTTTCAGATGCTGGTGAGTATACATTATCTTTTATTGCAACCGATAAAGATGGATTACAAGCTAAAGAGGACATTACTATCACGGTTAAAACTGGTCTTTTAGAGAAAGGTTCTTCACAACTGGGTGCTGCAGGTTCAAACCTGGGAAGCTACTATTCAGTGTCAGAAGATGTAGTTTACACTCTTGCTCAAGCCAAAGCCAATCCTACCAAAGTAGATATTATTTTTACCTCCACAGGAGTTGAGGCTAAATTAATCTCACCCAAAGATGCCAATGCCACTGAAATTAGCTCCACCAATCGCGTTACAACTTACGCGAAAGTAGATGTTGTTTTTGACGATGCTACCGCAGCTGATCTTGATGAAGTGAGCCCTGTTTTGGATAACTTAGTTGTTGCTGAAGGTGATGTAATTGTATTTGAAACCCATGAAGGTGCCAAAGGCGTAATGGAAGTTACTGCCCTTACAGTTGCTCAGGATGGTTCAGTGACCATTGACATTAAAGTAAAAGAATAACTTAGTATTTGATATTCAGAGCCGCATGCCCCGCATGCGGCTTTTTTTTGCTCCTGTCGGCAATATTTCTATATCTTCACAGCCAATTAAGCCATTGCAATCTCTATGCTCATTGCAGTAAATACTCGTCTTTTAATCTCCGGAAAACTGGAAGGACTTGGGCGTTTTGCGCACGAAACGCTAAAGCGAATAGCGCAGAACCATCCGGAACACCAATTCCTGTTTATCTTCGACAGGCCGTATTCTGAAGAATTTGTGTATGAAAAGAATGTTATACCGATTGTAGCCTTTCCTCCTGCAAGGCATCCTTTGCTTTGGTATTTATTCTTCGAGTGGGGCATACCCCGCATCATAAGAAAATACAAACCAGACCTTTTTCTTTCGCCCGATGGATGGCTTTCTTTGCGCACCGAAGTTCCGCAAATTGCCGTAGTACACGACCTGAATTTCTTGCACAATCCTCAATGGGTGGAACCCGTATCACGACAGTATTATCGTTATTTCTTTCCGCGTTTCATTCGAAAAGCAACTCAATTGCTTACAGTTTCTGAATTTACCCGGAATGATATTGCCAGCAGATTTTCAATTCCCAAAGAACAGATTGAAGTGGTTTACAATGGTTGTTCGAGCGGTTTTTTCCCTTTAGCTGAATTGCCGCAAAAGGAAATAAAGAATTCTTATTCGCAAGGCGAAGACTATTTTCTGGTGTTGGGTCTGGTGCATCCACGAAAAAATCTAGCCCGCATAATAAAGGCATTTACAGCATTTAAGCAGCAAAGTGCGATAAAGGTAAAGTTGCTTGTTGTGGGTTCATTGCGTTACATGACAGCCGAAGTAAAACAAGCTCTTCGTGAATCGCCTTTTGGTTCCGACATTGTTTTTACAGGCCGCATGAGCGATCAGGAACTGCAAAAGGTAATGGCTTCGTCGTTGGGTTTGGTGTATGCTTCGTTATTCGAGGGTTTTGGAATTCCGATACTCGAAGCCATGCATTGCGAAGTGCCGGTAATTGCCTCCAATACCTCTTCGATGCCTGAGGTAGGCGGAGAGGCTGCACTCTATGTGGATCCCTATTCGGTGGATTCGATTGCCTCTGCAATGAATAGTTTGTTTCAGGATAAGGAACTTCGTAAGGAACTTATTGACAAGGCCCGAACTCAGCGCGAACGGTTTCAATGGGATAAATCGGCCAAAACACTCTGGCTTGCAATGGAGCAGGCAGGCAAAAAAAAACCGGCTCGATAAGCCGGTTCGTATATTATTGATTGTAATCCTTCTCGCTTTCCAGTTTCCCATTCTCATCATAAATGGCCCATTTACCGACTTTTTCTCCATCGATATAACTCATCTCGCAACGGAGGGTTCCATTTTCATCCCATACAAACCAACGTCCATTCTTTTTGTTAACCGAATAGTTGGCTTCTCCAGTCTTTACGCCCTGGCTGTTGTAATTTATCCATACACCATGCTTTAAGCCATTTTTGTACGAACGTATTTCGCTTATCGCTCCGTTTTCGTAATACAATTTTGTGATACCATCCTTCAATCCATTGGCTATGTTGTATTCGGCTTTGGTACTGCTATTCTCGTAATACTCGGTATATGTTCCCGAATAGAGATTTTCCAGAGAGTCATAGAGTAAACCATCTTCGCTTTGATAGATTTTTTGACTCCAAGCCACAATACCAAGTGTGGCAAGCAGGAGTGTGAATGCGGTTTTTTTCATGGCCTTTTAATTTGAGAGTGTGGTGTAAATGTAATGAATTAAAATATACCTATTAATACGAAAGATACATAAAATTAATATAAAATTAACATAAGGTATTTAAAGTATTATATATCAATAATATAAATAGCGATGATATTTCTCACCTTTTTGTTATTGTTGACTTATCTTAAATGTAGCCCCGGCTTTAATCCATCTGCCTGGTTGTGGTATGCTACCCGATTCAACATACCTTGAATTCAGCAGGTTAGTAGCTTCGATGTAAAACAATACTTTCGAGAATTTGGCATTGATGCGAGCATCCAGCAAAAATACTTCCGGGTATTCGTTGTACGAATAGGAATTGTTCTCAAAGGAGTAAGAAAGATAGGTGCCGCTGCGTTGCTTGTAAAGGAAGTTCCAGGAGAGAATAAGCCAAGGTCTTAGCCTTTGCTCAAGACGAGCAGAAAATTTATGATTCAGAGGGCCATATTTCGATACAGAAACGGGTAGGCTTCGGTATGATTGAATAAATGTATAGGCAAGGTAACAATCGCTTACCAATGCTGCCATTATTCCATCGTCGAAAGGAGAAAAGCTCATGCTGGTTTCGAATCCATAATTCTCAGCCAACGCAATGTTTGTGGCTTTATAAAAGGGATTCAGGCTATCGGTGGCATTTAGCAGCCAGTCGATGTTATTTTTTCCATGGGTATAAAAGGCTGTTGCAGCTATTTTTAAACCTGAAGGACTGAATTTTGTGCCCAGTTCGTAGGAGTGCTGATAATAGGGTCTTAGGTCTGCATTTCCAAGGTTGTTAGGCCCTTTATAATAAATATCGGTAAAAGTAGGATGTCCGATGGTATAGTTGTAGCTGCCTGTAAGTAGCCAATTCTTTATCAAGCTATAGCTGACATCTATGCCTGGCACAAGGTGGATCTTTTGTGCATCGAAGCTATTCCAGTGCAAAAGCGCTCCAGCAGAAACAAAAAGCTGGTTATGTTGAATGGTTTGTTCGACAAACAAATCGAAATTGTTTCGAAAATCTTGTTTTGTGTAGAAAACGGAATCGTAATTTTTTACAGGTAAGGGTAAGGCCATATCCTTTCCCAATGCAGTGCTGACAATATTTTCCGACCGAACTGAACTACCAAGAGTGGTTGTGCCAAGACTCCCAGAATAGCTGCCCTGAATATTCGCCCCAAAAATATCGGTAAGGTGGTGGTTGTGTTGTGTGTACCAGGGTATCGACTGGTAAGCTGTAGTGTTTGTATCGTTGCTTGCGATACCACCTTCCATAAAAGAATAGTATGAGGCATCCTCGCGAAAAAGCTCAAAACGATCGCTGTGCCGGCGCCAATATATTTCGGGCTTTATTTTTATAAGGGTCCCAGACCGCAGTCCGAGGCTAATAAACATGGTCGAAGTTTCTTCGAATTGGTCGGGATATTTGGGTGAGTAAAACGAATTGGCCCCAAAGGCTTTGTGATTAAGTCCAAACTGCGACAGCATTTTTGTACCCTCTGCCAGTTTGTATTCGCCTGCGTAGTTTAGGTTAAATGTTTCGAAGTCGGTGTTGAGGGCATATCCATCGCTCTTACTGTAACTTCCAGCTAACAGCTGCCTTATATTTTTTGTGGCATGGTTAAAGCCCAGGTATCCGCGCAAATAGCCAAACGCTCCTATGGTAGCCGAAGCCAATAACTGGTTTTTATCAAGGGGCTTTACATTTACATTGATAGCACCCGCAAAGGCATTGGCTCCAAGAGCTCTGGCTGCTGGGCCATTTAAAATTTCGATGCTGTGAATCGATTCTGGATCGGAGGGAAGATTGAGGCTGTGGTGACCTGTTTGAGGATCGGAAAGATTGATACCGTTTTGGAGTACAAGAACCTGGTCGAAAGAGCTGCCTCGGATACTGATGTCGGATTGAATGCCAGGTTGGCCGCGCTGGCTGATGTCGATGTTAGAGTTGAACTGCAAAAGTTCCTGAAACGACTGAACTGGTGCATACTGCATGGAACTGGCATCGATGATTTCCACCATGCGGGGCAGTTCATCCAACAGAACAGTAGATTTTTGCCCCACCACTTCTACTTCGTCGAGGTCGATGCGGGTAGAGATGCTATCGGATTCTGTTTTCGACTGAGCCTGCACCTGGCCAACAATTAAGCTGCAGGTAACGCTAAGGGTTGAAATTTTAATAACTTTTCCGATGGAGCTAAAGGCAGCATAACCTTTTCTGCTGTATTTTTTAAAACAGATTTTCTGAGTGAGTTTCGTTTGAGATTGATTCATACTTTTAAAATTAGATTCGGGCAAAAGTAGCAAAAAGCATGAATTTTGTCATTGCCCTCCATTTTATAAGGAGTTATTGGTATTAGCGAGGCAATTGTTAATAATTATTCGAAAGAATTTAAAGAATTGTGGTGTTTTGGTAATATCGATATTTGATTTTATCAAATTATTGCTACTTTTGTCATCAAAACCTGTAAATAATTATCAAACTTCAAAAACCTAGGAAAATGAAAAAAATTAGCTTTCTCCTCGTTGCTATTGCACTTGTATCTTTCGTATCTTTAAGCGCTTGCAAATCTGCAGCTAAACCTGAAGAAGCCGTTGAAGAAACTGTAGTTGAAGAAACTGTAGTTGAAGAAGCTGCTCCTGTAGTTGACTCTGCTGCTGCTGCTGTTACTGAAGAAGTTGCTGAGTAAGCGACAAAAACATTGCGTAAGCATTGGAGGCTGTTTCTAAGAGACAGCCTCTTTTTTTTGTTAAAACCATTTGCCATTTGATTACTCTGTTATATAGCCAGCAGGTTAGGCGACTGAGTATTGAATTCGCTCAAATAAATTAGGTAAAGAGAGCGCCGCGAAAGGAATTAGTTAAATTTCAATGTCTAACCTCATTAGGGTAAAACAGACCAATTTCTTTTCTTATTCGGTCGAGTGTTCTGTGCAAAGCCAGGCTTTCTGAGCTTGGAAAAAAATCCGATTCGACCTTTTCTTTTAAAATGCATTTGTTTACTTCGGCTATTTCGTATTCGTATCCAAATCCGGGTTCATCGAATTTAAAGTGCGACGATTTCTCACCAATCACTAACTCTGTTGTGCCTGGAGAGTGCCAGGGGCGGTGCAGTTTTATACTACCTGCGGTTCCGGTTATCCTCGATTCCAGGCTTGTGCTTGCTAAAAATGAAGCCGAGAGCAATGCCGTAATCTGTCTCGACGGGTATTGAAAGACAATTGAAGTAGACAAATCAACTCCGGTAGGTCCAAAAATGCTGCTTGCTTTTATTTCTTCTGGTTCGCCGGCCAGCGATAGTGCCAGAAAAACTGGGTAGATGCCGATATCGAGGAGGCTTCCACCACCAAGATTTCTGTTCAATAGCCTGCTATCTGAGGCGGCTTCTACTTTAAATCCAAAATCGGAATGGATAGACCGTATTTCGCCAATGCTGTTATTTTCTATTAATTCTTTGCATTTAAAATAAGAGGGTATAAATCTGGTCCAGAGGGCCTCCATCAGAAATAGATTTTTTCGCTTCGCAGTTTCAACCATTCGAGTTACCTCAATGGAATTCATCCCCATGGGCTTTTCGCATAACACATGCTTGTTGTTTTCGAGGCATAACATAGTTTGTTCGTAGTGGAAACTATTCGGTGAGGCAATATATACCACCTCTACTTCAGAATCCATAGCCAATTCGGAATAGCTTCCATACGCTTTTTTAGCGCCATATTGATGAGCAAACTGTTTAGCGTTGTTTAGATCTCGGGAGGCCACCGCAAACAATTCAGCATCTTTCACAAGTTTCATGTCCGATGCAAATTTTCCTGCAATCTTTCCCGGGGCAATAATTCCCCATTTAACCTTGTTTTTCATGCCTGTAGTATGCGTTCTATGGCTTCCAATTCGTCGTGGGTAAAATTAATATTTTGTAAAGCACCCAGGTTGTTTTTAAGTTGGTCGACGTTGCTTGCACCAATCAGCACGGAGGTTACCCTGGTATCTTTCAGCAACCATGCAAGTGCCATTTGCGCCAGCGATTGATGTCGATGAGCAGCCATCTGATTCAAATTCCGTATTTTCTCCAATACCTGTTCGCTCAGATGGTTTTTTGTTAAGAAAGGGATGTCTTTGGCCATGCGCGAATTCTGGGGTATCTCGTTCAAATACCTGTCGGTGAGCAGCCCTTGTGCAAGTGGCGAATACACAATAGCTCCAATGCCTCTTTCATTTAGCAAATCGAGGAGTTGATGTTCCGGGGTGCGGTCGAACATCGAATATTTTGGCTGATGTATGAGGCAGGGGGTACCCAACGAATTCAGTATTTCTGAAGCCTTACGTGTTTCTTCCGGAGCATAGTTCGAGAGACCCACATAGAGAGCCTTGCCCTGACGTACCAATTGGTCGAGGGCCATCATGGTTTCTTCGAGGGGGGTATCGGAATGGTAGCGGTGCGAATAGAAGATATCTACGTAGTCTAATCCAAGCCTTTTTAAACTCTGATTGCAACTTGCAATGAGGTACTTTCTGGAACTTCCCTCACCGTAAGGCCCTTCCCACATATTGTAACCGGCTTTTGTGCTCACAATCAGCTCATCGCGGTAGGCCGATAAATCTTTTTTCAGAATACGACTAAAGTTCTCTTCGGCTGAGCCAAATGGTGTACCGTAATTATTGGCCAGGTCGAAATGGGTAATGCCTGCATTAAATGCCGCATGAATGACAGTGCGGGCTACCGAGAAATTATCGATATCGCCAAAGTTATGCCATAGCCCTAACGAAAGTGAAGGAAGCCTGAGTCCGCTATGGCCACATTTGCGGTATTGCATCGTTTGATAACGATCGACAGAGGGTTTGTATTCAATTATATTCATGTTGTTAAATCTGGTTCAGTAAAATGGCTTAAGCAAATTTACATTGAAAAATGAGGTGGGAGGCAGTTAACAGGAAAGAATTAAAGAAGTTCTTCTACAATTCTGCTAAATTCATCAATTTTAAAGGGTTTTAATAAGATGCTGTTGCATCCGGCTGCCAAAACTTCATCGAGGTCGTGTTGGTTACGACAGGCCGTTTGTGCAATAATAGGCATGTCTGGATGAAAGACTCGTATTGATCTGGTAGCTTGAATGCCTGAGATATCGGGCAATTGAATGTCCATCAAAATCAGGTCGAAAGTTTTTTCACGACAAATATCAATGGCAGCCTGGCCTGTCATTACGCGGGTTATTTTACCTCCGGTAAGGGTAAATATTTGTTTGATGTAAATGAAATTCATTTGTTCATCTTCTACAACAAGTACATTTTTTCCGGTAAGGTTTACCATTTAGCTGTGTTTATGACGAAAGTAAAACTTATTTGTCGCTTGATTCTTTATAAAATTATATATTTATAAACAGAAAATTGAAACGCTATGCTAACGAAATACCTCGAAATCTTTAACAAGGAATACTGGCTGCTTAACCGAACCGATGCTCCTGTCCATAAGCGTTTTTTATTAAAGCAGATTCGCATTATGCTTTTGGCCATAAAGGGTTTCACAGAAGATAGGGTGCAAGTGCGTGCATCGGCCCTTACATATTACACTTTATTGTCTATTGTACCCATTGCTGCCATGGTATTTGGAATTGCACAGGCCTTCGGTTTCGAGGAAAATCTCAGGCAATCGGTAATGGATAGCTTTAAGAGTCAGCAAGAAGTGTCGAATTATATTATAAATTTTGCCGACAAGTACCTTTCCAATATTAGTGGGGGTGTGCTGGCGGGTGTGGGTGTGCTGGTGTTACTATGGACTGTGATGCGCTTGTTGAGTAGCATTGAATTGTCTTTTAACGATATCTGGAGGATTAAGAAATCGCGGGCCATGTCGCGCAAGATGAGCGATTACATTTCACTGGTTATTATTGGTCCTGTGCTGGTAGTGTCATCGCTTTCTATTAATATTTTTCTCGAGCAGCAGGTTGCAAGCAGTGCCGAAGCTTTTCCGCTTATAGGATACATAGGTCCCATTTTGGGATTTTTTCTGTCCCTGGTTCCATTTGTGTTTATTTGGGTGGTATTTATGCTGGTATACATCGTAATGCCAAATACCAAAGTAAAATTAAGTTCTGCGCTTATTGCCGGAATACTTGCCGGATCGCTTTTTCAGATTTTTCAGCTTTTGTACATTAGTTTTCAGTCGAAGCTATTTAATTATGGCGAGGTATATGGTAGTTTTGCAGCTCTGCCTTTATTTCTGATATGGATGCAAGTCAGTTGGCTCATTGTTCTTTTTGGTGCCGAATTGGCCTTTGCCAATCAGAATGTAGAACATTACGAAACCGAATCGGAATCGCTTAAAATTAGCAACCATTTAAAAATTACTATCACCCTGCTTGTTGTTCGGGCCATCGCCCTTAATTTTCGTCAATCTCAGCCTCCTTTAACCTCCGATGAGATTGCGCATAAGCTCGACTTACCGGTTCGTTTGGTTCGGGATGTTTTATACGAATTAAACGAAGTGGGTATTGTTTCGGAAACGGTTACAAAAAATGTAAAACAAAACGCCTATCAGCCCTCTACTGATACAGACAGACTAAGTGTTAGTTATGTAATGAACGCCATTAGCCGCCGTGGCAACGACCATTTAATTTCTCCCCAACATAAAGAAGTGAAGCAGATTCTGCAAATGGTAGATAGCTTCTACAGCGAAATAGAAAAGTCGCCTAAAAACAAACTTTTAATTGATCTTTAGTCTTTTGGTTTTAACTTTTTGTGAATTCTCAGTATGATATTTGTCAGTTCAGAAAATTATTAATATTATTGCACCCGAAACACACAGACATGTATTTTAACACTACACATCATCACCATCATCATGCAGGATAAGCCTGGGGCGGTGTGGTATGTGAAATAACCAAAATATTCAATAAAAGGTTTGCAACTACTGCAAACCTTTTTTTTTTAAAACACCAATTACATGAAACCTCTAAAAATTGCAATTCAAAAGGCTGGCCGATTAAGCGAAAAATCGCTGGAGTTAATATCCGGATGCGATATTAATATTATTCAAGGTAAAAGAAAGCTTATTGGCTATTCCAACGATTATCCTGTGGAAGTCCTCTTTCTTCGCGACGACGATATACCGCAATATGTAGCCGATGGTGTGGCCGACATCGGAATTGTTGGCGAGAATGAAGTACGCGAGAAAAACAAAGATGTGGAACTAATCAAGCGACTGGGCTTTTCGAGGTGTCGGCTTTCTCTTGCTATTCCTCAGGATGTGGATTATAATGGGGTAGAGTGGTTTAACGGAAAGCGCATTGCCACTTCCTATCCGCATATACTTACTACCTTTTTAAATGAAAAAAAAATAAGTGCACGAATTGAAGAAATTAGTGGTTCGGTAGAAATTGCCCCCAGCATCGGTTTGGCCGATTCTATTTTCGACATTGTGAGCAGTGGTGGAACACTTCTAAGCAATCAACTAAAAGAAGTGGAGGTTTTGATGCAAAGTGAGGCTGTAATAATCTCGAACCGATCGCTGCCAATGGAGAAAAAAGCCTTGCTCGACGGACTTCTTTTTCGCATTAAAACCGTGCAGCAATCGAAAGGCAACAAATACATTCTTCTGAATGCACCCAATAACCGTCTAGCCGAGATTATTAAAGTACTGCCCGGAATGAAAAGTCCCACTGTGCTGCCTCTTTACGAAGAGGGTTGGAGTTCCATTCATTCGGTAGTAAATGAAAAAGAATTCTGGAGCCTGCACGACAAATTAAAGGATCTGGGAGCCGAAGGAATATTGGTTATACCCATTGAAAAGATGATAGTTTAAAAACATAACAAACTTCGCTACATTCGCTTCAAACCTTCATTAAGTTTCGATTTATCAGCAATGAAAATAATTGCATACCCTAACAAAAAAGAATGGGCCAGCCTGCTTGCCAGGCCAGCCTTTGAAACCAACGAGCTCGATCGGGTGGTGCATGCCATACTCAACGAAGTAAGAGAACAGGGCGATGCAGCTGTGATGAAGTACACCAAGAAATTCGATAAGGCCGATCTCAGTTCATTGGCAGTAAGCGAACAGGAAATTATTGATGCGGATAAGCTTATAAATTCAGATCTGAAAAGCTCCATTAAGCTTGCCATCAGGAACATCACAGCCTTTCACAAAAAACAAATGCCCCGGGAAATAAAACTGAAAATAAGCAAAGGGGTTACTTGCTGGCAAAAACCAGTGCCTATCTCAAAGGTGGGTCTTTATATTCCCGGCGGGCAGGCTCCCTTGTTTTCGACCTTGCTTATGTTAGCTATACCGGCAAAAATAGCAGGTTGCAGCGAAATTATACTTTGCACACCTCCAACCCCCAATGGCAGCATTCATCCGGCAATTTTATATGCAGCCTCCCAGCTTGGAGTAAAGCGTATTTTTAAGGCTGGTGGGGTACAAGCTATCGGGGCAATGGCCTATGGAACAGAAAGCATTCCGGCGGTGTACAAAATTTTTGGTCCGGGTAACCAATATGTAACAGCAGCCAAGCAACTGGTAGCCCGCGATGCTGTGGCCATTGATATGCCTGCAGGGCCCAGTGAAGTAGCTGTTGTTGCCGATAAAAGCTCTAATCCGGCATTTGTAGCGAGCGATTTGCTCTCGCAGGCCGAACATGGAACCGATAGCCAATCGATACTTTTTTGCGACGAGGAGGGTATGATTGATAAAGTGATAACAGAATTGCAACTTCAGCTTGCACTCTTGCCTAAAAAAGCCATTGCTGCGGAATCGCTTCAACATAGCAAGGCATTTTTATTGAAAGATAAACAGGAAATCATGGAGATGGTCAATGCTTATGCTCCCGAACACCTTATTCTCTCTACCGATGATGCACCAGGCTTGGCCAACGAAGTAATAAATGCCGGATCGGTGTTTATCGGGCACTATACCCCCGAGAGTGCAGGCGACTATGCGTCGGGTACCAACCATACGCTTCCAACACATGGCTGGGCAAAAGCCTATAGCGGGGTGAACCTCGACAGCTATTTTAAAAAGATTACTTTTCAACGGCTCAGCAAAAAGGGGCTTGAAAAAATTGGGCCAGCCATCGAACACATGGCCGAGGCCGAAGAACTAATGGCGCATAAAAATGCTGTGAGCCTTCGCATACAAAAGAAAATAAAAAAATGAATTTTAATTTAAACACACTCTTGCGTGAAAACATCCGTAACCTCACTCCATACTCTACTGCCAGGGATGAGTTTCAGGGTGTAGCCTCGGTGTTCCTCGATGCAAATGAGAGTCCGTTTAACAATGAAATTAACCGGTATCCCGATCCCCTTCAGCAAGAACTGAAAGTAAAGGTAAGCCGGCTTAAAAACGTGCATCCGGAACAGATATTCTTTGGCAATGGTAGCGACGAAGCAATCGATTTGGTTTACAGGGCATTTTGCAATCCTGGAATTGATAATGTAGTGGCCATGAAACCAAGCTATGGAATGTACAAAGTCGCTGCCGATATCAATGCAATTGAATACCGCGAAGTGCTGTTGAATGAGAATTTTATGCTCGACAGCGAAAAACTGCTGCGAAGCACCGATGCACACACGAAAGCCATTTTTTTGTGCTCGCCCAATAATCCCACAGCCAACAACCTTGTGCACACGGACATTATTCACCTGCTCGACAAGTTTAACGGCATTGTAGCACTGGACGAGGCTTATGCAGATTTCTCTGAGCAGGAAAGCTTTCTGAATTTGTTAGATCATTACCCTAATCTTATTGTATTGCAGACATTTAGCAAAGCATGGGGTATGGCTGGCATACGACTCGGGATGGCTTTTGCATCGAAAGAAATTATAAGAGTGTTTAACCAGATTAAATATCCTTACAACATTAATATTCTCACACAGCGCAAGGCATTAGAAATGCTAAAAAATGTCGACCGAAAGAATAAAAATGTGAGGATGGTGGTTGAGGAGCGCACCCGAATGTTATTGGAGCTAAAACAGCTTGAAATTATAAAGCAAGTGTATCCGACAGATGCCAATTTTGTGCTGGTACGTTTCGAAAAAAGCAAGGAGGTGTACAACTGGCTGCTTGAACAGCAGATTATTGTGCGCGACCGATCGAAAGTAGCTTTATGCGAAGGATGCCTGCGCATTACGGTGGGGACTAAAGCAGAAAACAAAACGCTTTTAAAAGCATTAATGTCGTTTGATAAAGACAAGAAATAATAGAAAAATGCAAAGAGGGTATTCAACCTTAACTATACTTCAATGAAGAAGCGCGTATTATTTATCGATCGCGATGGCACCTTAATTCGCGAGCCTGCCACTGACTACCAGGTCGATTCGCTGGAAAAACTCGTTTTTATGCCAGAGGTGTTTCGGGCTTTGTTTGCTATCTGTTCACAGCTCGATTATGAAATTGTGATGGTAACCAATCAGGATGGTTTGGGCACCTCCAGTTTTCCTGAGGCTGATTTCTGGCCGGCGCAGAATAAAATGACCGAAACCTTCCGTAACGAGGGGATTGTATTCGAGGAAGTGTTTATCGATAAATCGATGCCTGCTGACAACGCGCCTACCCGAAAGCCGGGCACTGCCATGCTTGGAAAATACCTCGGTGGCGGGTACGATCTTGAAAATTCGTTTGTC
The DNA here is from genome assembly GCA_035913795.1 of Bacteroidales bacterium. Taxonomy (GTDB): domain Bacteria; phylum Bacteroidota; class Bacteroidia; order Bacteroidales; family UBA10428; genus UBA10428. The sequence goes on along the minus strand of JAMIIA010000102.1, from coordinate 44,886 downwards.
ATAGGCGACAGGCTCACAGACATACAACTGGCTGCCAATCTAGGTGCCAAAGGTATTCTTTATATGCCTTTCAATAGCGCAGATGAAATTGAAGCCTCTGGTTTGCAGCAGCATATCGTGCTCAACACCTTAAGCTGGATAGAAATTTACAGCTTTCTGCGTGCAGGTTCCCGAGCTGTAAAAGTGGAGCGGAATACAGCCGAAACGCGTATTGCTATTGAACTTGATTTGGATGGAACGGGCAAGGCGCAAATAAATACCGGATTGGGGTTTTTCGATCATATGCTCGAACAAATAGCCCGGCATGCTCAGGTCGATCTAAACATTCAGGTGCATGGCGATTTGAAAGTAGATGAACACCATACCATCGAAGATACTGCTCTGGCACTGGGAGAGGCCTTTAAAAATGCACTTGGAGATAAACGTGGACTCGAACGTTATGGCTTTGCTTTGCCCATGGACGAATCGTCGGCACAAGTGCTTATTGATTTTGGAGGCAGGCCATGGTTGGTTTGGGAAGCAGAATTCAAGCGCGAAAAAGTGGGCGAAATGCCTACGGAGATGTTCTTCCATTTTTTCAAGTCCTTTTCCGATGCTGCAGCCTGTAACTTAAACATTAAAGCAGAGGGTACTAACGAACACCACAAAATAGAAGGAATTTTTAAAGCCTTTGCCCGTGCCATAAAAGCAGCTAAAAAGCGCGATGTATTCGAATATCAATTGCCATCAACCAAAGGTGTGTTGTAATGAAAAACTTATCGAAACAGACAGCCATTCTATTAATGCACTGCCCCGATGCCAAGGGCATTGTTGCCAAGGTTACCGAGTTTATCGATAACAACAACGGCAATATTCTCGACATCGACGAACATGTTGACCGGGAAGAAAGCGTATTTTTTATGCGTGTACAATGGGAACTGGATAATTTTCTCATACCACGCGATAAAATCGGCGATTTTTTTCAAACTCAGATTGCTGCCAAATACAACATGAAATGGAACATCTATTTCAGCGACCAAAAACCGCGTATGGCTATTTTTGTTTCCAAAATGTCTCACTGCCTTTACGATCTCCTGTCGAGAGTTCAATCAGGCGAATGGCAGGTAGAAGTGCCCTTGATAATAAGCAATCATGCCGATCTGAAACAGGTTTCCGATTCCTTCGGCATACCTTTTTATTTGTTCCCGGTAACAACCGAAAATAAAGTTGAACAGGAACAACAGGAATTGGCGCTGCTAAAAAAATACAAAGTGACCTTTGTTGTGCTTGCACGCTATATGCAAGTGCTCTCGGTCGATTTTATTAGGGAGTTTCCGAATAAAATTATCAATATACACCATTCGTTTTTACCTGCTTTTCCGGGCGCCAAGCCTTATCATTCGGCCCATAAACGTGGGGTAAAAATAATTGGAGCCACCTGTCATTATGTTACCGACGAGCTCGATGCGGGGCCTATCATTCACCAAAATGTAGCCCATATTACGCATAAAGATTCGGTTGAAGACCTGATACGAAAAGGGCGAAATCTGGAAAAAATTGTTTTGTCTTCGGGGGTTCATGAGCACATTCAACGACGCACTCTGGTGTATAACAATCGCACCATTGTTTTTAGCTGATGGGTTTAGACACGAAGGATGCATTTACGAAATGACGAATAGAGGAGAATGAAAATAGCCATTATAAAATACAACGCCGGAAACATTATGTCGGTAGATTATGCTTTACAAAGACTGGGCATTCAGGCGGAAGTTACAGGCGATAAAGAAAAAATTCTTTCGGCCGACAAAGTGATTTTTCCAGGGGTGGGAGAGGCGAGCACCACCATGGAATACCTAAGGGCCGAAAAACTCGATCAACTTATAATTGGGCTTCGACAACCAGTATTGGGAATTTGCCTGGGCATGCAGCTTATGTGCAGTCATTCAGAAGAAAACGATGCCACTTGCCTTGGTATATTCAGCGAGCGGGTAATAAAATTTACCCCCGAAACTTCCGGCCTGACAACCTTAAAGGTACCCCACATGGGATGGAACAGTCTTCATAACATGAAAACAGCTTTGATGGAAGGATTGACCGAAGGTGATTATGTGTATTTTGTGCACAGCTATTATGCTGCCATTGGACATGATACAGCTGCAGTGTGCAATTATTGTGTTCCCTTTAGTGCTGCGCTGCAGAGAAATAACTTTTATGCCACGCAATTTCACCCCGAAAAAAGCGGACCGATAGGATCAAAAATTCTTGAAAACTTTATTGCTCTTTCGAAATGATAGAAATAATACCTGCCATCGACATACTTGAAGGTAAGTGCGTACGCCTGAGCCAGGGCGACTACCAGCGGAAAACGCTCTACAATGCCAATCCACTGGAGGTTGCCAAATCGTTTGCAGATGCGGGTATCAGTAGGCTTCACTTGGTAGACCTCGATGGGGCAAAGGCGCATCATATTGTTAATTGGAAGGTGCTGGAAACAATTTCGATGAAAACCAATCTGATAATCGATTTCGGTGGAGGGCTTAAATCCGACAAGGATTTGCAAACAGCCTTTGATTGCGGTGCCAGCATGGTGACGGGTGGCTCTGTGGCAGTAAAGAACAAAGATGTATTTGTAGGCTGGATACAGAAATTCGGACCCGAACGGATTATCCTCGGTGCCGATGTGAAAGACAATAAAATTGCAGTGGCCGGGTGGGCAGAAGATTCAGGCATTGATATCATCGATTTTATACAAAATTATTCCGAAATGGGTATCACAAAAGTGATATCTACAGATATCAGTAAAGATGGAATGCTCGAAGGCCCTTCGTTTGATCTATATGAAAAACTCCTTCAGCAATTTGCTGGCTTGTATCTTATTGCCAGCGGTGGGGTGAGTCAGATCGATGACATTGTTCAATTGGCCGAAAAAGGAGTGCCGGCTGTGATTACCGGAAAGGCTATTTACGAAGGGAAAATTACCCTGAAACAGATTACCGAATTTAACAAGCAAAACTATGCTCGCTAAACGCATAATACCCTGCCTCGATGTGCGCGATGGCATGACTGTGAAAGGGGTTAATTTCGTGAATATACGCGAAGTTGGCGATGCCGTGGAACTCGGTGCAGAATATGCCCGCCAGGGTGCCGATGAGTTGGTGTTTCTCGACATTACCGCCACACACGAGGGCCGTAAAACCTTTGTCGATCTGGTTCAGCGTGTGGCCCAGCAAATTAACATTCCATTTACCGTAGGAGGAGGCATTAGCGATATACGCGACATAGACAAACTTTTAAGCGCTGGAGCCGATAAGGTTTCGATCAATTCGGCTGCAATCCGCAATCCCTCTCTAATCGACCAAATGGCCAGAAACTATGGCAGCCAGTTTGTGGTGGTGGCTATCGATGCCAAAGAAGCAAACAATCAATGGACGGCTTATGTTAACGGCGGAAGGATTGCTACCGGAAAGGAACTTTTTACCTGGGCAAAGGAGGCCGAAAACAGAGGTGCAGGAGAAATATTGTTTACATCCATGAATCATGATGGTACCAAGTCAGGTTTTGCTAATGTTGCACTGGCCAGACTATCCGACAGCCTTTCAATACCCATAATTGCCTCGGGTGGGGCAGGGGAAATGGAACATTTTGCCGAAGTATTTACCGCCGGAAAAGCCGATGCCGGACTGGCAGCCAGTATCTTTCATTTTAAAGAGATTTCTGTACCTCAGCTCAAACATTATCTGCATGAAAAGGGAATAGAAATAAGGTTATCGTAAGCTATCCTTCAACCAATAATTTTAACTTAACCTTTCAAATTCAAAAAATGGCACTAAATTTTATTTCCGAATTACAGACACTGATTGACAGCCGGCAAACCGAAATGCCGGAAGGCAGCTATACCACTCGCTTATTTGAAAAGGGAATTAACAAAATTGCCCAAAAAGTTGGCGAAGAGGCTGTAGAATTAATTATTGAAGCGAAAGATCAGAACGATGAATTATTCCTTAACGAAGCAGCTGATCTGGTCTATCACCTAATGGTATTGCTAACCGCAAAAGGTTATCGAATCGAAGATGTAGAGAAAATATTGGCAGAAAGGCATAAATAAGATTTGAGTGCTAATAGTATACCTATTTTTAGGTGCTAAAGCTTATTTACCAGTGTTTTAAATTCTTCGTTCGGAATCAAACCAAGGCTATCTTCAGAGTATTCCGCCTTTAAGCGGTTTACGTAATACATGTCGATTTTACCTACGTTTTTAGCTTCAATCTTACCACGGTACTCGCAATCGAACCAATCTTTGATGCACTCATAGGTATCGCCGGAGATATTAACTTTCTGTATCTCTCCGCGTTCCTGCATGCGGGCTGCAATATTTACGGTATCGCCCCAGATGTCATAGGCAAATTTCTTTTTTCCTACCACGCCAGCCACAACCGGACCGGTATGCACGCCTATGCGCAATTCCCATAATGGTTCTCCCCGGTTGGTATTTTCCTGATTTACTTCGGCCATGTAATGCTGAATCTCCAAACCGGCCAGCACCGCATCAACAGGGTTGGAATTGTTACGCAAGGGCAATCCTCCGGCACACATGTAGGCATCGCCGATGGTTTTTATTTTTTCGAGGTAGTGTGTGCCAATAATTTCATCGAAACGGATAAAATAAGTATCCAGATATTCGACCAGTTCTTTTGGTTCAAGCTCCTTGCTTATTTTCGAAAAGCCTTTAAAGTCGGTAAACAATACCGAAACATGTTTGTAGAAGCGGGTTCCGGCTCTGCCTTTCGATTTTAATTGACGGGCTACTTCGAAGGGCAAGATATTGAGCAACAAGCGCTCCGATTTCTCCTGCTCGGCTTCGATGAGTTGTTTTTGCTCGTTGATTTCAGATTTTTGTTGTTCGAGCTGTGAATTGGCAAGCTCGAGGTTCTCTGTAATCTGAAGCATCTTCATGTTATGCTCAAAAAGCTCTTTTTCTTTATTCTTCAAATCGGTAATGTCCGATTCTACGATAATGAGCTTCTCCACATTGCCACCCTTAGTAAGCTGAGGCGAGACAAAGGCCTGGATCCATACCTGCACACCATCGGGGTGGTCGATTCGCTGGGTAAAGCTGGCAGGGGTATGATCATCGAGCGCGTGTTCAATTAATGCGTTTATTTCCTTGTTTCGGTATACATCCAATATGCTTCGCCCAAAGCGGGCAATGTGTTCTTCTATCGAAATTCCGTGGAGTTTGGCAAATCCATCGTTGGCCCACTCGATATTACCTTTGTAGTTTGTAACAATAAAGGCATTTTGAACATTCTGTGCGAGTGCGGCTTTTTTTTCCAGTTCTTTTCGTTGCTGTTTGTATTTGTTTATTTTGAGTTTGATCCTACGTAGGGTTTCACCCACACCAAGGGCTCGGTTAATGCGCGAACGAAGTTCGTTGATGTCGATGGGTTTGGAGATAAAATCAAAAGCACCTTCGTCAAAAGCTTGTTTGAAGTTTTCGGTGGTTTTAAAGGCTGTGATAAAAATAACAGGCGTTTCCTTGAGCTCGGGGTGAGTTTGCATCAAACGCAAGGATTCCATGCCATCCATTTCAGGCATGTACAAATCCATCAATATCAGGTCTGGGTTAATTTGCTTAGCTTTTTCAAAAGCCTGCGCTCCGTTTTCGGCAAAAGAACAATCAAATTGCCTTTCGTCGGCACTTAAAATGCCCTCAATTAACCTGCTGTTATTGGTGTTGTCGTCGACGATTAATACTTTATAACTCATAACTAAAGAATGCTGCAACATTTAAAAATAGAAAAAATCAAGCACATACATGCGCACTTTAACGGGATATTTCCAGATTAGGTTTACGTTTTATTGACCGATGGCCGTTGCAGAAGGATATCAGGTGGTTACTGGCGAATAAAAAAGCCGGGGTTTACCCCGGCTTTTTCTTATTTACTCAATTGATTGATTGTTTTTTCTATAATTGCAATGGCTTGACGAAGTTGTTTTTCGTTAATAACCAAAGGTGGTGCAAACCGGATGATATGTTCGTGGGTAGGTTTGGCAATAAGTCCGTTTTCTTTCATTTTCATGCATACATCCCAGGCTTTTACACCATTGGTAGGTTTAATTACCACGGCATTTAATAAGCCTTTTCCGCGAACCAGTTCCACCATTTCGTATTTATCTACCAGTTTTTGCATTTCGGCGCGGAAGATTTTTCCGAGTTTTTCTGAATTTTCTGCCAGTTTCTCGTCGCGCAAAACTTTTAGGGCAGCTGTGGCTACCTGTGCTGCAAGTGGGTTACCACCATAGGTCGATCCATGTTCGCCGGGTTTGATGCAAAGCATAATGTGGTCGTCGGCCAGCACAGCCGAAACAGGATACATACCTCCTGAAAGGGCTTTTCCAAGGATAAGAATATCAGGGCGCACACCTTCGTGGTCGCAAGCCAGCATTTTTCCTGTACGGGCGAGGCCAGTTTGAACTTCGTCGGCAATAAAAAGAATATTTTTCTCTTTACAAAGATCATACGCTTTTTTCAGGTATCCGTCTTCTGGCACATATACTCCAGCTTCGCCCTGAATAGGTTCTACAAGAAAACCTGCCACATTCGGGTCTTCAAAAGCTTTTTTGAGAGCTTCAATATCGTTGTAAGGCACTACTACAAATCCAGGGGTATAAGGGCCAAAACCTTTGTACGAATCCGGATCGGTACTCATAGAGATGATGGTGATGGTGCGGCCATGGAAGTTGCCTTCGCACACTACAATTTTGGCCTGGTTTTCTGGTACACCTTTTTTCTCATAGGCCCATTTACGGCAGAGTTTAAGAGCCGTTTCGTCACCTTCGGCTCCAGTGTTCATGGGGAGTATTTTATCGTATCCAAAGAATTTAGTCACATACTCTTCATACTGGCCCAGGCAGCTGCTATAAAATGCCCTTGAAGTAAGGGCCAGTTTTTTGGCCTGCTTGCTAAGTGCTTTAACTATTTTTGGGTGACAGTGACCCTGATTTACTGCAGAATAGGCCGAAAGAAAATCGAAGTATTTCTTTCCTTCCACATCCCACACAAAAACGCCCTTACCTTTTTCCAGCACTACTGGTAGCGGGTGGTAATTATGCGCGCCGTACTGGTCTTCTTTCTTGATGTAATCCTTACTTGTCATAGTGATTAAAGTTGTGTTATGTATTTTTTTGCAAAAGTAATGTACTTATTTTCAAAAACAGTATTATTCTTCTCCTTTTCTTATAAAGCTTCAACAAGTTCCGTTGATCTTTCTGTTGGCGCCTTAAGTTTTGTATAGTCTGATTTGGTTTGGCACTACAAGGTATATCACTTATAGGAGGTTTACCCTTAAACATCCTCTGACTCGACTAAAAATCGCGACAGCTCCTCCATGTTGGAGGAGAAAAGGAGCAATGAGATAAGTTTATGCGAAATGGCAGATGAGGGCTGCTTTTCCCTCTCCTTTTGGGAGAGGGCCAGGGAGAGGGAAAACTACCTTCCACTCAGTGCTTTAAGAATATCTTCAACTACTGCTTCGGGAAAATTTATTACTTCATTATTGGTATACCTTAGAATTATGATGTCAAATTTCTCAATCTCAATTGCTCTTCCCCTATCATATTCTTTTTGCTTCCTGCTGTTGTGAATTTCACCATCGATCTCTATTACCACTTTTTTTTCATGACAATAAAAATCGGCAATAAAAATATTAATAGGATGTTGTCGTCGGAACTTATATCCTGTTTTACTATTTCTCAGGAAATACCATAAGACTTTTTCTGCCGGAGTAATTCGTTGCCTTAACAGTTTGGCATTTGCAAAGGTAATTGGTTTAGCTCCATAATGTAGGTTGTCATTAATAAGCATACAATGCAGGTTTGGCTTTGAAAAGATAGTGAATTTTGTTTGCCTTCTTCCTCCTCTGTCCCGATTTTCAATCCTGATATCTCCTCCATGTTGGAGGAGAAATGGAGCCATTAAAAAGGTTATTGCGAAATGGCAGATGAGGGCTGCATTTCCCTCTCCATTTATGAGAGGGCCCGAGAGTATAAAATGCAAATTACCGGGAACAAAAAAAGCTGCTCATTTGAGCAGCTTTTAAATTTTCTGATATAATTTTTCTTAGAAAGTATAATCAGTCCAATCGAAAACAGAAACATTAGCACCGGTATTGGCACTGTTAGAAACTACACCTGCATAGCCAGTTTCTGGGTTTACTTCTTTACCGGATACTGTACCATCAATCTTGTACGATACATCTGTGGCCACATTGGCATCACCTTTAGAATCGGTCAAATCAACAACATCTTTCACTATTCCTGTTACTAAAACATTGGTAATAGTGGCAGTTGCACCACGGCGTATTTTAATTGCATCGTGCATTTCAAAGTCAGAATTGTTCACAATACTGATATTCTCCATTGTGTAATCTGATTGGCCAATATGATCTGGTCCTAAACCATCCCAGTTACCATCAGATTCGATACCACGTGGGTCACCTTCGCCTGAAGTATAACCAGCTTCCCAAACGCCATAAGCGTTTGATAATGTACCATTCCAGCCTTGGGTAAGGTCGAACATATCATCGTCAGAGTTAACAACCAAAAGATTTGTAACAGATACTGATCCACCAAAGAATTCAATTCCGTCATCGGCAGAATAAGGAACATAAATGTTTTCGATAACAGTACCGCTACCAACAGCATTTAAGGTTAAACCATTGTGCTCAACATTTGAACTTGATTTTGCACCAGTATAGGCAATAATCACATAACTCAATTCACCTGAGTTGTCGGAAGCATCGGTTCCACCATAAAGTGAAGTAGGATCAACCTCGGTCGCAGCTTCAGTACCTGCTTCGGCACCAGAAATAGGTGCTTTACCGTTAATAATTAGTCCACCCCAGTCGCCGGCTGCAGGAGAAGCAGCAGCAGAAGTCAGGGTAATAGGAGCATCGGCAGTACCATTTGCGAAAACCTGACCACCACGCTCTACGATAATGAATTTGCTAAATCCAGCTTCAGCTTTAATAACAGTGCCGGCAGGGATGGTTAGCGATCCACCATCTTTTACACGCAAAGTACCAATAAGTTTATATTCGATGCTGGCATCAAGGCTTACATCGCCCGAGATATCTCCACTTAACTGATCGTTTGGAGTTTGTACCGGACAATTACAATCGTTCTCAGTACAAGCAGAGAGCATTAAAGCTACTACTGCTAAGCTTAAAATTACTTTTTTCATTTGTTAAAGGTTTAATAATTGATAATTCTATAAATAAAACATTAAGTATTCTTTATATTCTTATTTTTCAAATTCCGATTTGTATGATCAAAATTTATAGGCTAGTCCAAGATTGAACGATATTCCTTTCTGGTAGCGACTTAATACTGTCGCTGGATAATCGGTATTGGATTCTCTTGTTAATTGATAATAAGGGTTAAAAATGTTTTTAACCTTAAAACTTAGTTTCCAATGATGGTTTATGGATGTGTTGCTCACAAAATCTAGAGAAGGGATGCTTTCCTCAAAAATGTTTTTGTAACCGTTGGTACCTATAGTATGCACTTTATCGCTTATGTAATTAAATATTATGGCATTTGTCCATTCAAATTTTTCGTTACCTAGAATATAAGTAAGGTCGGTATTGAAAATTATTGGAGCAGCACCCTCCATGGCTGAGTTTCTATCAGGGGCCTTTATTTTTTCTTTCGTCAGTTCAACATTAGTGTGGATGTAGGAACCATTGAAGCCAAAATTAATTTCATGCTTTATTGTACCTCTGGCAATACTGAAAATGCCCTTTCTAAATTCAATTTCTACACCTGAAGCACTTGTAAAATCGGCAATGTTGTCGTATGACAACAATCCTGCCGAATTACCCTGATCGATACGCGCAATGGGATCCTTGATATATTTATAAAAACCATCTATTGTAAGTATCTCACTTCTTGAGATATAATAATCCCATTTTACATCGAAATTATAGTTGGTAGATGGCTTTAAATTAGGATTACCAGCGCTCGAAAAGTCAACACCCACATATACAAAGGGAGCAATTTCTTTTGCTTGAGGTAGTGTGTAGGTCTCACTGGCTCCAAAACGAATACAATGTTTATCGTTTATATCATATTTCAGGTTCAAGCTGGGAAGAAAATACAATTCATTTATGGTATCGGAATCAATGCTTCCACCTTTGTTTACATTATAATCAATAATTATAAATGCCTGATCGACACGTAATCCTGCGTTGGCAATAAATTTAGGCCCCAACTGGTAAACCAGGTTAATAAAACCGGCGTTTACGTAGCTTTCTACTTGATAATAGTCGGTATAGAGTTCTAAATCAAAATCTCCATTACCGAGACTTGCCTGATTAAAAGATTCGTCAAGAGTTACATTATTAAGCCTGTAAACCGGTAGTGGCGCAGAAGAAATATTCCAATCTTCATTGTAAATAGGAGCTTCAAAGTCTCTTTGAACAAAGCGTCCATCATAACCAAAATGAATTGCTGTTTGGTTTTCTTCATCATCAGACAGCGCATATTTTAAATGCGCTTTAACATTTATATTGTTTTCTGTTAGTGTAGTATAAAAGCGTTGCTGTCTGGCATCACCTGTCCGCAATTCCAAAGTATCATTGTTGTAATATGATAAATAGTTTGATCTGCGGTCGGGTTCAGTTCCTTTTACATAGTTGAAGGCAGCACCTGCATCAATGGTCCATTTGTAAGTTGGTCTCCAATTCCACATTATCTGATTAACCAACAATGAGTTATCATTTATTTGTTGACGTCTTAGTAAACCTTGAGAACCTAAGTCTTCCACATTTTGAAAAATTTCACCCTCCTTCCCAAAATATTCTGAGAAGTATTGATTATTGGCATGTATGTACAATGTATTGTAGAAAAAGTGATGCTTATCGAAATTTAAGTCGAAGTTGCCCATCAGTAAATGTGTTGTATACTGTACATACTTTTCAAAGTTGTAATCCTGAAATGGAGCGGGATCGGCAGTGGTGGTTTTTCTTGAAACACCGTTTCGAATTTGATAATCAGTATTATATGATCCTATTAAGTAAAAACGGTGTCTATTCTGCGAAAACTTTTTACCACCAGCAATCGATGCACCTCCATTAAATTTCGAACCACTTTCAATTGGGTCGAGTGAGTTTTGAAACGAATATTGGTCAATGTATTCACGGTTAGTAGACGGATTGGTTTTTTCAGATGGTCCTTTCTGGGTACCTGCATAACCAAGTCTGTTTACACCCTCAGTTTTCATGAATTGTTTGCCCCAAAGCTGGTTATTGGTCCCGGCGGATACGGCTATTTCCAATTCAGAGGTCTTCACAAGTTCTTTCGATTTTATGTCGAGCAATGCCCCGCCGACATCTCCAGTATGATCAGCGCTAAATACCTTGTTAACACCAACAGCCTGAATCATATCACTGGTAAAGAAATCGAGAGAAATGTTTTTATATTCCGGATCTTCGGATGGAAGCGCAAAGCCATTCAGGGTAGTTGCATTGTAACGGTCACCTAAGCCCCTTACAAAAACGTTCTTTACACCTTCTTGTTTCGAAATGCCCGAAACCTTGGTTACTGCACCTTCGGCATCACCCACGCCTTTACGCGATAGCTCTTTTGCTCCTATGGCTTGTGTTGCTAGTATTGCGGTTTTTTGTTCCATCAGTAACATTGTCTCTGCCTCGCGGTTAGCTTTACCAAGTACTTCTACTTCAGCTAATATAGTGGTAGACTCCTCCATGGAAGTGTTGAATAACACTGTTTGACCTTTAGTAACGACCAAACCTTCTTTTTTTATCGGATTATACGACACATAAGAAATTGACAAGGTATAGGTTCCAGATTCAAGATTTTCAATCTCATAATTACCATCGAAATCGGTAATGGCACCTTTTGTGGTTCCTGCTATAACTACGGTGGCTCCTATTAGGGTTTCTCCTGTCTTTTTATCGGTAATTGTACCTTTTATGCTTCCAACCTGACCAAAAACCCCTGCACTTAAATTAAGTAATACAACTGCAATAAATAATCTCACACTCATTCAATAAAATTTGAAATTTTTCCCACCACAAAGAAATACATACCCACTTAAAATGGTATTACATTAAAATTATCCTTCCATTAAGTTTAATGGGTTGAACCTGGAGGTTAGTAACAATAATTTAAAACACTAGAGATAGGTTAATAGTAAATAGTGGATATTTAACTGCTTCATAATGTAATACATTGGGTAATAAATGGTATATTCGCAGCAAAGCGCAGTGTTAAACTAAGGTTAACTTATGGAGAATCAGGAATACGAAATATTAATTGTAGACGATGAGCCGGATATTGTCGAATTTCTGAGTTACAACCTAAAACGTGAGGGTTTCAAGATTCATGTTACCACAAACGGCAGAGACGCTATTCGTTTGGCGAGTTCTATAGTTCCCCATTTAATTATACTGGATGTAATGATGCCCGAGATGGATGGCATTGAAACTTGTGAGCGTTTGCGTGAAATAAAAACTCTTGATAAAACCATCATTGCTTTTCTTACTGCACGTGGCGAAGATTATAGCCAGGTTGCAGGTTTCGATGCAGGGGGCGACGACTATATCAATAAACCGATTAAGCCAAGGCTTTTAATTAGTCGGATAAGAGCATTACTGAAACGTGTTAACTGGCAGGAAAGTCTGCCAACTTCTTTGCCTCTGAAAATACAAACCGGGGATATTGTAATCGATCGTGAAAAATTCATGATCTACAAGGGTAAAAAGGAAGTGATTCTGCCCAAAAAGGAATTCGAACTCTTGATTCTGTTGACATCCAAGCCTGGAAAAGTTTATACCCGCGAAGAAATTTTCGAAGAGGTTTGGGGAGACAATGTGGTTGTGGGCGACCGTACCATTGATGTGCATATTCGCAAACTTCGCGAGAAAATTGGCGATAAGTACATTCGCACAGTGAAGGGTGTTGGCTACAAGTTTATGGAGTAGGTTACTACCAGTGCTTGAGAGTATTATTTCTTAAAATGTTTCAAAATCTTCTTCGCTTTCTGCAGAGGTAAGAAAATATTTCATAAGAAAATTACAAACCTTAAAACCTCCCTAAGTTTTAAAAATGTGATTTGTCTGAATGATTTAGGCTGCAATTCTATTCACTGGCAGGTTCATCTTCAATATCAGGGAGATCACCAAACTTACGTGCTATTTTTTTGTTTTTCTTGCGGTGGCGAAGAACTTTCGATTCGTAATAAAAAACAATTTCCTCAGCATTGTTCTTAATCAGATCGCCTACTCTTTCTAGCTTACCGATGGTTCGTGCAAGTAGCAAAAGGTTTTCGATGCCTTCTTTTTTCTTTTGATGATAATCTTGCAATAAGCCAGGAAGTTTTTTGTTGATTTTATCGAGAGTTTTATCTTGTTTGAAAACCTTTTTAGCTAACTGTAAATCTCCAGTCACGAGTGCTTCAGTTACATTTATCATCATTTCGTCGATCTCATCGAAGAGAGTAGGAATGTGAAGTAACTCTACCAGCTCCTTATTGATTTTCATTTTATCGTTAAATACCAGGCTCGAAATCTGGTAGGCATGGTCGCCAATACGCTCAAGGTTCGATGATATTTTGAGCGAGGCAATGGCAAAGCGCAGGTCGGTGGCTACCGGTGCCTGCAGAGCCAGAAAATCTTCTACTTCGCGATCCACTGACAATTCGTAGGAGTTTACGCGGGTTTCTTTACGCATTATCTCTCCCGAGAGGTCCTGGTCGGCAGTGAGCAGTGCTTCTTTTGTCAAATGAATCTGGTCTTTTACCAGTTCGAGCATTTCAAGAAGCAGGGTTCGGATATTTTCTAATTCGTATTCGAAAGGTTTCATAACTTATTAGCTTAACAATTTACATCAAATTCTACTACTGAAAATATACGAATAAAATCAACCAAACCTACCGGTAATGTAGTTCTCTGTTCGGTTATTCTTTGGTGAAGTAAAAATTTGTTTCGTCGGGCCTGATTCGATTAAATCTCCTAAGTAAAAGAACGCTGTATTATCGCTCACACGCGCAGCCTGTTGCATGTTGTGGGTTACAATTACTATGGTGTATTCATTTTTAAGCTCGAAAATCAACTCTTCAATTTTTCCGGTGGAAATAGGATCGAGTGCTGAGGTAGGCTCGTCCATCAAAATTATCTCAGGTTCTACAGCAAGTGTCCGGGCTATACAGAGTCTTTGTTGTTGTCCACCCGAAAGTGCCAGGGCATTGCGCTTCAGGTTGTCTTTTACCTCATCCCAAAGCACTACTTGTTTAAGACTACGCTCGACGCGTTCTTCGATGAAGTTTTTGTCTTTTATTCCCTGAATGCGCAAGCCATAGGCTACATTTTCGAATATGGTTTTAGGAAAGGGATTCGGTTTTTGAAAAACCATACCTACATCCTTCCGTAATTTTTCGATTATTATCCGGTCGTTGTATATGTCTCTATCATCGACCATTACAGTACCTTCAACCCTGAAAGTGTCGATGTAATCATTCATACGGTTAAACAGACGCAGGTAAGTAGATTTACCGCAACCCGAAGGGCCAATGAGAGCAGTTACTGTGTAGGGCAATATTTTTGTGTTGATATTTTTCAGTGCCTGAAAATCGCCATAATACACATTTAAATTCTTGGTTGTGATAATGTACTCAAGCTCATTGCTTTGTACAATTCTCGATTGCTCAAGCCCGCTGTTTGTTTGTTCTTTTTCCATGATCATTTCCGTGGTATCTGTAAAATGCTCCATAGCTTTTACCATTTAAGTTTTTTCTGCCATCTGCTACGCAGGTACATGGCAATTCCGTTCATTGCAAAAGTAATTACCAATAGCACGATAATGGCTGCGGCTGCATTGGTAACAAACCCGTGTTGGGGTCGCGAAATCCAGTTAAAAATCTGTATGGGTAATACAGAAAATTCATCCATAGGTGTTTTTGGTGCAAAGGGCACATAAGCCAGTGCACCTATTACAATAAGGGGAGCTGCTTCGCCAACCGCCCTAGAAAGTGCGAGGATTATTCCGGTGAGTATGCCACCCGAAGAAGCAGGCAATACCTGAAGGGCAATTGTTTGCCATTTACTTGCTCCCATGGCATAAGAGGCATCGCGAATTGATTGGGGTACTGCCTTCACACTTTCGCGAGTAGAAACAATAATGATCGGCAATATAAGTAACGACAAGGTAAGACTGCCAGCCAGAATGGAACTTCCAAGTCCCATAACACGGGCAAATATTTCGAGACCAAGTAAACCATAAATGATGGATGGCACACCTGCCAGGTTGGCGATATTTATTTCAAGCAAATTCGCAAGTCTGCCCTTTTTCGCATATTCTTCGAGATAAATTCCTGCAGCTACTCCAATCGGAAAAGCAATAATGGAGGTAAGTGCCAAAACCCAAACCGAACCAATCATGGCGGTATAGATACCTGCATTTTCGGGTTTGCGGGAGGGTAAGCCAGTGATAAAATCCCAATCGATGCGGTGTATTCCTTCAAAAATGATGTTACCTATAAAGATAACGAGCATAAGAAGGCCGAGAAAGGTGCTGAAAATAGCGATCGCAGAAAAGGATTTATCTTTCCAGCGGTTTTTTCTGATGCTATTCATATTTTTCTCTGTATTTGTTGCGTATCCACTGACTTATATTGTTGAGAATAAAAGTGAATACAAAAAGAGTAATGCCAGCCGCAAATATGGTGCGGTATTCAATCGAGTCGTGGGGTACATCGCCAAGGCTAACTTGCACAATGTAGGCTGTTAATGTTTCAATGGGTACCAGGGGATTCATTGTTAAACGGGGCTGCTGGCCAGCCGCAATGGCTACAATCATGGTTTCGCCTACTGCTCTTGAAATGGCTAAAATTACCGATACTATGATTCCAGAAGATGCAGCAGGCACAGCCACTTTCAGAGAGGTTTGCAAACGTGTAGACCCCATTCCGTATGCAGCCTCGCGCAAAGAATTTGGTACAGCACGAAGTGCATCTTCACTTAAAGAAGAGATAATAGGGATGATCATAATACCCATCACAATTCCTGCCGAGAGTGAATTGAATCCGGATAATCCTGGAATAAAGCCCTGCAAAAAGGGAGTGACCACTGTGAGCGCAAAGAAACCATAAACAACGGTTGGCACAGACGCAAGCAGTTCAAGCGAAGGTTTTACATATTCCCTGAATTTCCGGGGCGCATATTCACTCAGGTAAATGGCTATTACCAAACCCAGCGGAAGAGCTACCGCAATGGCTATCGCGGCTGTAAGGAAAGTGCCAGACAACAGTGGCAAAATGCCATATCGTTTAATGGTAAAAAGCGGAGTCCATTCGGTATCGGTTATAAAGGAGATAAAGGGAACTTCGCGAAAGAATTTAAAAGCCCCGATTGCCAGAACCAATATAATGCCAATGGTGGTGAGAATGGTTACAAGGGCACTAAAAAGCAGAAATTTTTCGATTAGCTTCTCGCGACTTTTTTTCATCAGAATGATGTAGTGTACCGCCAGATTGGCTGGCGGTACATTATTTTTATAACTTCTCTATGTAAGCGTTGAACTTGTCTGTTTGTGTTTTGTATTCTTCTACTGGCAGTGGAACATATCCTACGTCCTGGGTAAGGCTTGGGGCGTTGTCGAGATAGAACCTAATAAAAGCCTGCACTTCAGGTAAAGCGGCAGCTACACTATTCACATATACAAAAAGCGGACGCGAAAGAGGAGAGTAGGAACCGTTTCTTACGGTTTCCAGACTTGGAAATACAGGTCCATTACCGCCATCAACCGAAATCAGTTTTAGTTTTTCCTTGTTTTCTTCGTAGTAAGCCAGACCAAAGAAACCTAAGCCATATTTGTCTCCTGCTACACCTTGAACAAGCACATTGTCATCTTCGCTTGCTGTAAAATCTCCACGGCTCGAGCCGCTTTCACCTACAATGGCTTCGGTGAAATAATCGAAAGTGCCTGAGGCTACACCAGGGCCGAAAAGGTGAATTTCCTGGTCGGGCCATTCCGGACGAATCTGGTTCCACTTCATTACTACACCCTGTGCAGCAGGTTCCCATATTTTTTTCAGCTCTTCTACGGTAATATTATCTACCCAGTCGTTTGAGGGGTTAATAATCACGGCCAAACCATCGTAGGCAACCATTAGTTCAAGGTAATGTATGTTGTTTTCTTCACAAATTTTTATTTCTGAATCTTTAATAGGGCGCGATGCATTGGAAATTTGAGTTTCATTGCGGCCAAATTTTTTGAAACCACCCCCTGTACCTGATACACCAATGGTAACATTAACATCAGGTTGTTCGATTCTAAATTCTTCTGCAACAGCCTCGGTAATTGGGTAAACGGTACTTGAACCGTCAATACGGATATCGCCAGTTAGTTTTTCGCTTTTTTTAGAAGCATTGCCACCGCAAGATGCCAAAATAAGCATGGCGATAATTGATAACCATTTTATTTTCATTGATTCAGTTTTATAATTCGGGTCAAAATTATCGATTCCAAACCAGACTGACGTTACCAATGGATTAAGCTTATCTAAACTTAATGTTAACTCATAGGGAGTTATTTCTCGCTGCATTGAGCAATTATGGAACTAAACATTGCAAATGACAGTTTATTATTGCTTGTTAAAATGTAGAAATTCAATTGTTTAAATAGCTAATAGAGTGCTGTTGAAAGTTTAAATTTAGCTTAATAGATCATTTCCTAAACATTAAATAATTCTTAATTATATTAATCTAAAGTTACCATCTATTGAATAATCTTTATTTTCGGCGCTTGTAAATCGACTTGTATTATGAGTGCTTTACTAAATGGGTGCTTATTAATCGGTTGATTGCTAGATGTGTATTAAATAACCGTGAAATCGAAAATTATGAAAAGAAACAAACAATTGTTTTTAAGTATGCTGGTTTGCTTATTTACCGCCGCAGGGCTTTGGGCTCAAACCAGTGAAACAGAGGAATTCAAACCCTCGGGCAAACCTATTGTAACAATATTTACCGATTTTACAGTTAGCTCTGCCACATTAGACTCTTTCAATATTCAAGATGGAAGCTTTACTATCGACGATGAGAAAGTGTCGAAAAAGTTTAATGTTACAAGGGCTTATTTGGGCTATAAGTACAATTTTAGCCCCAATTTTTCTTCTACCCTTATACTCGATGTAGGCGATGTTGGTCCTGCAGTAACACTCGACCGTGTTGCATATTTAAAAATAGCCTCACTTGACTACTCAAACGAAAAATTTAATTTAAGCTTCGGACTTTTAAGTACCACTGCTTTTAACGAAACTGATAAACTATGGGGACATCGGTATATTTATAAGTCGTTTCAGGATGCGTACAAGTTTAATTCAAGCGCAGACTTTGGTGTAAAAACCGATTACAAATTCAATAAGCTCATTTCTGCCGATGCTGCCTTATTCAATGGAGAAGGCTATAAAGTAGCAGACAGAATCGATAGCACCCTTAAACTTGCGCTTGGTACCACCCTTACTCCTGGTGAGAATATTCTCTTTAGGGTGTATTACGATTTTTTAAACGATTCGGTCGACCAGCAGACCTTGGGGCTGCTTGGTGGTTATAAGTTCGGGAAATATACATTAGGAGCAGATTATAATTATCAGGTTAATAATGCAAGAAAAGATGGTCAAGATTTTTCGGGGATATCCTTATTTGCTCACGGACCAATTACAAAAAAAATGAGCGGTTTTATTCGTTTCGATCATCTTACATCTAATACTCTTCCAGCTGAAGATAATCCCTGGAATATCAATAAAAATGGCCAGACATACATTGCAGGCATTGAGTTTTTTCCTGTGAAGGGAATCAAACTGGCACCAACCTTCACCGGTTGGGATCCCCAGGATGAAGAAACAAAGTTTGTTAGCAGTTTATCGTTTTATGTAGAGATAAAATTTTAGTCTGTTAGTTAGAAAATAGAAAAGGCCCTGATTCTTAAAAAAAAATCAGGGCTTTTTTATTCTATAGCATCATTTTCTTTAAAGCCTGATAGCTTTATCCAACAAAGTATTATTTTGTTGCGAATAATCTCTGAAAGCCTTGTACATCTGGTTCAAGTTTAAGATAAACGACTTCGATTCGTTGAGCATTTCGAGAAAAAGAATATTGGTGCGTGCACTGCCTTGTTCTTTTTTAATAAGCTTGAGCTGTTTGCTTCTGATTTTAAATATTCTCTCGCAAATGGCATCGCATTCTTCTATTGCTTGTGCGTAATTTTTAAATTCAGCATCTTCAATACTTTTATTGATCTTAACCACATACGCTCTTATTTCAGGAGCAACGGACTCTAGAGCCTCTATTTGCAAGGCAGAAAGAGGCTTATGGTTATTGTCTACATGCTTGTAGGCAGCATTTACCATGTTGTTGAGGTTGGTCATCGATTCCTTGAAATAATCAATTACCTCTGCATAATAATGGCCCGACTCAAAATCTTCGTCGCTTAGGTTTTTAAACACTATCGGAATGCGTTTTTTTAGTCGTTTCGCATCGTTGTTCAGGTTGTTCGACTTGGTCAATGATTCTTTTAGCTTCTTTCTTTTTTCATTTTTCAATCCATCTATAAAATCAACATAAGTGCGCACGACAATCGAAAGGTTAGTGCTTGCAATGATCTTGCATTTGTCATAAAGGTTCTCCAATTCCGTAAACTGATCTGCCTTTTGAGAGCGCTCCTCGTCTTTGCTTCGGCTTTTATGCACAAAATGTGCTCGAATTAGCAAAAAAACTGCGATTCCGATTAAGATGAAAATACCCCAATACCAGGTATAATAAATAAAAAGGGCTACAAACATTGTAATTGTAAACGCACTGATGGCAGTAAAAAACCATCCACCAATGACAGTGATTACCCCAGTGACTCTATAAACAGCGCTTTCTCTATCCCAGGCCCCGTCGGCAAGAGATGCACCCATTGCTACCATAAATGTAACATAGGTGGTAGAAAGAGGCAATTTAAGTGAAGTGCCAAAAGCAATGAGGGCGCTAGATACAACAAGGGTAACAGCACCTCTGACAAGGTCAAAGGAAGTGCCTTTTTCTTTTTTACTTTTCTTGGTAAATACACTCGAGTCGAACCTTTTTGCTACAAATTTTTTAATTCTTTCAGGAATAAAACTACCTAAATTGTTGCCTAGCCGCAGAGATCCCCTGACAATGGTTCTTGACATTGCGTTGGAGTTAAACCTTTCGTTTACGGTATCCTGATCGCCCAGATCGAGTGATGTTTTAATTACAGAACGCGCCTTTTTACTAAGCCAAAGAGTCATAGCCATAATTAAGCCGGAAATCAATATAAGAATAGTCGGGCTTGAAACGGGTTGGTTGAGGTTACTCATGAGGTACTCGGTAGCACTATTTCCAGAATTGGCAGCAAAGTCTTGATATGAGGCTAATCCGGCCAGAGGCACCCCAATAAAGTTGACCAGGTCGTTGCCGGCAAAAGCCATGGCAAGGGCAAAAGTTCCCAGCAAGACCACAACTTTGAGAATATTTACCCGGAATAGCCAATATAAAAACTGCAATAGTGCAGCACTTCCTAAAAATCCAAAAAGTAAAATCTGCCAGCTATAATAATTTACCCATTGTAACAGGTACAAAGGCATATCAAGCTTTTGTTGATTGGTAGAGCCCACCCATTCGGCAAAGCCGGCAATTCCTGTTCTATAACTGCTTTTATCCAGTGTAGCTAAAGAATTGCCCCATGCGGCCATTTCTGCATTACTGCTGGAGGTCTGCAATGTTTTTATGAGCGATTTAAAACCATCGAAATCCTGTTGTTTTAATAAATCAATCCATTCACCTAAAGGAATGTATGAAACGATATGTTGCGCATAAATCGAATCTTTGAGCCCTTTCATTAAAATGAAATACACAATACAGGTAATCGCAAAACCTCCAAAGAGGCCACCATAATACTTGATATTTTTTTCAAAGTTGAAGCTAAATAACAGCCTGGTAAGCCATTGTATGATGGCACCAAAGGAAAATGCGATTACCACTGAGATTAAAATCCCCGAAATAATGGCCAAGGCTTTTCCTGAATTTATATAAGTGATCAGCTGAGTAAAATCGCCAGTAGTTTGTTGAATCTTCACGATGGCTATTCCAAAAGCCGCACCCAGCAATTCAAACACCATCGACACAGTAGTGGACGTAGGTAAACCAAAAGTATTGAAAAGATCGAGCAGGATGACATCAGTCAACATCACTGCAAGAAAAATGATCATCACATCCTGAAAGGAGAAGGCTGAGGGGTAGAACAATCCTTTTCTTGCTACCTCCATCATGCCATTTGAAAAGGTAGCACCGGCAATAATTCCGGCTGTGGCAACAATCATTATTATACGGAGGCTGGCTGCCCGGGAGCCAATTGCCCCGTTTAGAAAGTTTACGGCATCGTTAGTAACTCCGACAACCAGATCGGATATGGCCAATAAAATCAGTACTACAACAATAATAAGAAATATGCTTTCCATACCTAAATAATAATTTTGCTGCTAAAAGTAATCATTGAATTGCAAAACACATAACCCAACATAAATTTTATGTTAAGTCATTTTAAATAGAATTAATCTGGATACCAAAATACATAATATTTAATTAACCTCTTTGCGGGTGTATCCGTCTATTTTTGACCTGCACTAACTCCATAAGCGCATGCTTGATGCCAAAGGAATTAAAATTCTTGTTGTCGACGATGATCCTGATATTGTCGAGTTTCTCTCCTACAACCTAAAAAAAGAAGGCTATAGCATTTACACTACCAACAATGGCCGAGAAGCCATTAAAATGGCTCAGAAAGTGAATCCCCATCTTATTTTACTGGATATCATGATGCCGGAAATGGATGGCATTGAAACTTGCGAAAAAATTCGCGAAAATCCTGTGAATGCCAATGCGCTTATCGTATTTCTAACGGCCAGGGCCGAGGACTATTCTCAGATTGCAGGTTTTAGGGCAGGTGGAGACGATTACGTAAATAAACCCATCAAACCAAAGATTTTGGTTTCGCGTTTGAAAGCCTTGTTGCGTCGGTATGGTCATCGAAACGTGAATGGAGAAAATCCGGGGGCGGTATTAAAATTTAACGGCCTGGTAATCGATTCGGAAAAGCACATGGTTTATGTGGGAGAAAAGGCGATTACCCTTCCGCGTAAAGAGTTTAAGCTCCTTCAACTTTTAACTTCCAAACCATCCAGGGTATTTACCCGCGATGAGATTTTTGATCAGCTTTGGGGTAGCGATATTTTTGTGGGCGACCGTACCATCGATGTGTATATTCGCAAACTCAGGGAGCGTATAGGCGATACCCGAATAGTTACCATCAAAGGGGTGGGGTATAAGTTCGAAGCCTAAAACCACTCTTTTCTCGCCAAACGCTAATTTATCTTTTCAGTCTGGTGGTTTTTATGGAAACCAAAACAGGCTGCCTACTTTTTAGTGTAAACAGCCTGGTTTCTTCTGGTGAAGGAAATTTTATCGCTTTAAAGTGCGTATTGTTGTAGTTTCGTTGATGTAACAACCCACAGTATAGTTGTTTCCATCGGTAAATCCTTCGAAAAATGCATCTTCGTTATTGGGGTAATACTGCGAATAGCGCCCTATCAGTTCCGAAGCTTCTTCAGAAACGGAAGGATCAACATTGCGTGCCTTAATAAGTTTGTCGACCGCTACCAGATACACAGCCGCCCTTTCGAAGTTTGTAGTGCCGCATTCTGCACTCGACGATGCATAGGTGTTTGCCAGTAAAATATAGGCTTTTCCATAATCTTGTTTGAGGTTAATGGCCTCATAGGCGTATTTCTTTGTGGTCGATAATTGTTTTTGCTTCAGAGAAATGGCTGCCAATTGGTAAAAGTATCCAGCTTTTATTTCTGCATTTTGCTCAAGTTCGGTGGCTTTAAGATAGTATTCGGTAGCCTTGGAATATTCGCTGCGCGTAGAGAATATCATTGCCAGGTTCGCACCTGCCTCGGCAGAAGGTTCAATGGCATAAAGCGACTCGGAGGCCCGGGCAAATAAATCTGTTTCCTGGCATTTCGACATCTTGAGAATATCGGTTATGTTTTTAAGATTATTTAAATCGTTTTTGCCTTGCTCGTAGCGTGGTGTAAAAATCTCGATTAATCTATTACAGTCTGCAGCACCCGATTCGGCAAAAGTTTTTTCAATGCTTTCTTTTACCTGCGCTGTATTGGCATTGTCATTTTGTGCATTGAGAGCAGCCGTGGCTTTAAGATAATTGTCGATCATCAGATCGGCTCCTATTTTGTTGTTCTGAAACATGATACTCGAGGTAGTAATAAGGGTAGCCAGCACCGCAGGTTCAGTCTCATTTCCACCAGTTTCCAATGCCCTTTGAAGATATCCATAAGCTTCTTCTACTTCGTTACGTCTGTATTTTAAAAGGTCAATTCCTTTGCGGCCTATCACCCGCGACTCCTCGCCAAAATAAAGTATCCGCTTGTCATAGAGCATCATAAGGGTGTCAATATAGGCTTCGCGGCTTATTTCATCGGTGGCATTTTCAATTTTAAAATCCAGAATTTTTTTTCCATTGATGTAGATATTTTTACTAGCTGCCGGACAATCTCTAAACGATTGCGACCAGGGTTGATAGGCATATTCCAGTACATTAATCTTTACAAATTCAGCCATGGCCGATATATTACTGGCACATTTTACCCTTGCAACACTATCGACTCCATATTTTGGATTTTCATATGGCTTTTGCGCCTTTAACCCAAAGCTTAAAAGCATTAACAGAATAAAGAAAAAATAACCCTTACGTAGTGTTTTCATTGTGTACCTTTTATTGAAAAATAAGACCGCGAAATTAACTCAAGCAGCAGACATTTACAAAAATCGAACCATAAAATATTTTTCATGACCACCCAATTTGCCTCATTTTACCAGAAAAATTGCTGTTTTCGTGTAATTAGATTAAATCGAACAGTATTGAAAGCTTTTTTTTTTCAACTTTGTTCGAATAAATTGATGTTGGTATGGAGGTTCCTCAATTAAAATTCGATTTAAGCTTTCTGAATAAGATTTCGGGAGGTGACAGGGCGTTTATTGTCGAAATGATCAATACTTTTAAAGAGCAAGTGCCGGAGTTTATTCAGAATTCTCAACGTTTTCTGAAAGAGAAAAACTACGAATCCTTAAGTCGCGAGGCGCATAAGTTCCTGCCAGGAGTTGCCTTTTTGGGTATCCGTGAACTGGAACCAGAAGTGGCACTTATTGAAGAATATGCCAAAAAACGTGAGAATATCGACCAGCTTGAACCTCTTTTGAGTTCAGCCATTGCTAAGATTAATGAAATAATAATAAGTTTCGATAAGGAATTTGGGTTAAGCTAAATTAGGGCAGTTATGAAAATTTTATATGCCGAAGACGATCGGATGATGCAAAAAATGGTGGTTTATTCCCTGATTAAAATGGGACATGAGGTTACCACAGTCGACAATGGTAAAGAAGCCATTGAGGTGCTGCGTTCCGAATGTTTTGGTTTTGTAATCCTGGATGTATTTATGCCCATGGTAAGCGGTCTGGAAGTGGCCAAGTTTATTCGCGACGAGATGAAGCTGGATATGCCCATTGTTATGCTAAGCCGCAATAATACCGAAATGATACGTCAGGAAGCAATGCAAATAGGTGTAAACGATTATCTTTCTAAGCCCATTGAGCCCGATATGCTTTTACTCGAACTTAAAAAGTATACGGGTATCGCTGCGGGTTAAACGGGGTACCAAAATGGATTCAATTAAAATTGGGATTTTACAACTCGACATTGCCTGGCAGGATATACAAACCAATCAGCAAAAGATCGAAGCCAAATTAGCCAGTCTTACAAGCATTCCCGATTTGCTTGTTCTGCCTGAAACTTTTACCACTGGTTTTACAACTACGCCCGATCAGCTTCAGAAGAATATGCTTTCTGCCCATATTGATTGGCAAATGAGTCTTTCCGATCGATATAACTGCAGTTTAATGGGTAGCGTGATAGTTTACAGTGAAGGAATTTATCACAACCGTTGCCTCTACACCTCTCCCGTGCAAAAAATGGATTTTTACGACAAGCGCCATTTATTTATCAACGAAAAAGCTTGTGGTTTTTTCGAACAAGGCACTAAACGAAAAACCTTTGATCTTAAGGGTGTAGGCCTGATGCCGCTGATATGTTACGATCTTCGTTTTCCGGTATGGTCGCGTAACAATTTAGGCTACGATGTGTTGGTGTATATGGCCAACTGGCCATCTGCCAGACAACTCGTATGGGAAACATTGCTGCGTGCCAGGGCCATCGAAAATCAATGCATTGTAGTAGGGGTTAACCGTGTAGGTACAGACCAAAACGGCATCAGCTATGCGGGCGGATCGGCTATAATCTTTCCCGATGGAACAAACCTACTAAGATTAGGCAACAGCGAGGCTTATGCCGAACAAGAGATTTTACTTTCTAAACTCTACGAATTTCGTCGCCGGTATCCGTTTTATTTGGATGCTGACTTGTTTGAAATAAAAAATCCCGGCAATTAACCGGGATTTCACTATCTTAAAATTGTATTTTTATTATTTGTCAATTAGCATCCGCAGCTTCCTGAACCACAACCGCTAGCCATTTCCTCGTCACCACATCCACATCCACTGTCGCAGCCACATCCGCCACTAGCATGTATGTGCCCGTGTTCCATTTCTTCTTCGGTAGCTTCGCGAATATCCGTTACCTTACCTTTAAAGAACAATTGATTGCCAGCAAGAGGGTGGTTAAAATCCATACTTACTGTCTCTTTGCCAACTTCCTTAACAATACCGTTTAAACGGTTGCCGGCGTTGTCGCGCATCGGAATGGTGCTGCCAACACGAAGCAGGTCTTCGTCTACTTCACCATTGTGGCTAAAGGCAGAAAGGGGTACATCGACTATTGCCGATTCATTTACTTCGCCGTAGGCATCTTTCGCTTTCAGGTTAAAATCAAAAGAATCTCCAACGGCTAAACCATCTATATTTTGCTCAAAGCTGGGCAGTAAATTACCCGTGCCAAACAAAAATGTAAGCGGATTATCTTGATTGAGAGCCTCTATTACTTCTCCTTCTTTCGAGCCGAGCCTTAACTCGTATACCAACGAAACAACTTTGTCTTTTGTAATTATCATTTTTACTTCTGGTTTAAATTGCACACAAAATTAGTTTAATTCACTCTATAACGAAAATCTGAGGAAGAAGTTTAACACTTTTTTAAAGAATGGTACAATAATTGCAAAAAAAAGCATGCAACGCAAATCACAAAGAGTTGTCAATAATCAAAAACATCTAAATCTTATACATTATGAAAAAACTGATTTTATATACATTTCTTGGCCTTTTTGTGGCTACGAATGCTTTTTCTCAGTTTAAACTGGGCGTTAGAGGCGGTTTTAATATCGATAACATTAGGGTAGATCAGAATTCCAGCGACCGTTACCAGGTCAGCTATGAAAGTGGGCTTGGTTTTCATTTCGGTCTTACTACACAATTGCAGATTTCAAAATTATTCATTCAACCCGATCTGCTTTTTTCTACGGTTACCCATGATGTAACTGTCGAAGATATTCTGGACAATGGAATGTCGGAGGTAGGCGAGCAGAAGTTCAATAAGGTTGATCTGCCCATTATTGCCGGCTTAAAATTCGATAATCACCTGAAACTGGGTATAGGACCTGTATTTACAAGGGTTGTGAGTTCGAAATCCGATATACTCGACGAAGAGGAAAGAAAACAAGCTACTGTGGGGTACCAGATGGTTGCAGGTTTCGATTGGAAAAAATTTAACCTCGAAGCCCGTTACGAGGGTAACCTTAGTCGTTATGGAGCAGGAGTAAAGGTTGCAGGAACTACCTACGATTTCGATCAGAGAGGCAACCAGTTTATTGTTTCTATGGCTTATTATTTTTAATGTCAGTAAGTTAAACACAATAATACCCGGACATTTCTTAACAGAAAACAATTATTTGCTCGTTACAGTTTAGGGTGAACCCCGGTTTTTTAACCGGGGTTTTTTTAGCTTAGGACTGTTTTGCCAGCAATTTTTTCAGCAAAAGCACAAAGGCATCAATGTCTTCTTCGGTAGTATCGAAAGAGGTCATCCAGCGAACCTCGCCAGTATTCTCGTTCCAGGTATAAAAAAAGAATTCTTTTTGTAAAAGGGGTATCAAGGGTTTTGGTACAATGGCAAACACCCCGTTTGCTTCTACTTTCTGAGTAACTTTTATTGGAGGGATATGTTTTATCTTTTCGTAGAGTATTTGAGCCATTTTATTGGCATGCAGGGCATTGCGTTTCCATAAGTCGCTTTGCAAATAGGCAATAAACTGGGCCGATATAAAGCGCATTTTTGAAGTAAGCTGCATGCCTTGTTTACGTATGTACTTAAAATTCAGGCAGAGTTCGCGGTTGAAAAATACCACTGACTCAGCAGCCATCAAACCATTTTTGGTGCCTCCAAACGAGAGAATGTCTACGCCGGCATCGGCAGTAAAGCTTTTAAATGGCAAATCGAGACTTACTGCCGCGTTGGCTAGTCTTGCCCCATCCATATGCAACAACATGCGGTGTTTTTTTGCCACTTCCGAAATTTGCCTGATCTCTTCTGGAGTATACACTGTGCCCATTTCAGTACTTTGGGTTATGCTTATTATACCAGGCTGGGTGTGGTGTTCGAAACCAAAACCTTCGAGCCGTGGAAGGATGAGCTCTGGGCTAAGCTTGCCATCTGGGGTTTCGATAGGCACCAGTTTGCACCCGCTGAATTTTTCGGGTGCCCCGCATTCGTCTACATTAATATGGGCTGTGGCAGCGCATATTACCGATTGGTACGATTGCACTGTGGCTGTGATTCCGAGTACATTGGCAGCTGTACCGGTAAAAACAAAAAAAGCCTCCGATTCGGAACCAAAAGTTTCTTTAAACAACAATAAAGCTTTTTCGGTATACTTATCGCTTCCGTATCCAACTTCGTGCCCCTTGTTCGCAGAGTGAATCAGTTCGAGTACTTCGGCTGAAACGCCCGAATTGTTGTCACTGGCAAAACCTCGCTTCATATTAAATAGTTTTTCTATAGGTTAGTTTAAATCGACTTCTGACAGATGAATAGTGGTTGATACGAATGAAATTCTGTGTTTTTCATCTCAAAAATACACTTTCAGTTTTTCTTTTCATGCGTATTTATCAAATTGAAGTTAAAAAATAGGTAGATAAATTATGTGTTTGATTAATACCCTAAGAGCTTGGGTATACATACTCTCAATAACTTTAAAAAGCTATTTATACAGGAGCAGTTGGGTCAATTCAACATAAAATGTATTCAATTTTTAAGCTGCTACTCTTAGCGGTAGTCAAGGCAAACCGACCTATAAATATTTCATAATCAAAGTCTCATAAAAGAGGTTATTTGCGTTGGCAATAAAAATGTCATAGCTTTGCAGCGTCAAATCGTAATCAGGTTTGGGTTGAGCCTGGTTGTTTAAATGGTGGCTATGAAAGTTAAAATTCTATTAACTATAGGATTGGTTTTTGTTTTATTTTTAGGCGAAATAGCAGTTTCTTTTTCTTTTAAAAACGACAATAAAGACAGTATTCCTGCATCAGAAGTAGTGCCCTTGTCATATAAAGTGGCTGATTTGCAGTTTAACGACAGCAATACAGTGCAGTTCGATAGTCTTATCAATGATTTTCTGCTTCGAAATAAGATTTCAGGTGCTTCGGTAGCTGTTACCAGAAAGGGCAGATTGGTATATGCAAAAGGCTATGGCTATGCTCAACTCGAAGACAGTATTCCTGTGTATCCCCAGCATCTGTTTCGTGTGGCCAGTGTTTCGAAACTGGTTACTGCTATAACTATCATGAAATTACTTGAGGAACAGAAATTGAGAATTGATGACAAAGTGTTTGGTTCGGAAGGTATTCTGCACGAGTTTTCTAATACAGATACAATCGACAATCGACTTGAAGAAATTACCGTACGCCATTTATTAAACCACACAGCTGGATGGAGCCCCCGCATGGGCGACCCGGTATTTAACTCGCTTTACGTGGCGCGAAAACTAAAAATTGATCCTCCGGCAAAAGCCGACGACATAATTCGATATGCCTTGGGTAATAAACTTGCTGATAAACCCGGAAATAAATATCACTATTCGAACCTTGGTTATGTGATACTCGGAAGGATAATTGAAAAGATAACCGGAATGAATTATGAAGAATATGTTCAATTTGCAATTCTTCATCCCCTGGGTATTTACGACATGCACATTGGCAATAGTTTTGAGCCTGACCTGTATTTAAACGAAGTGAGGTATTATCACTATTCAGGCATACCCGATGTGTGGGCATATAATGGTTCGAAACAATTAGTGCCTCTGGTATATGGCGGCAATAACATGGCGTTGCTTGGTGCAGCTGGCGGATGGGTAGCCTCGGCACCAGAATTGGCAAAGCTCCTGGTAGCCATCGATGGGTTCGATAGCAGTCCGGATATTCTTAGCAGGCATTCTCTTCAGGTGATGACAACCCCACAGGGGCCTAAGCGCAGGCTTATAGGCTGGAGAGGTACCGACGGACGGGGAACCTGGTGGCGCACTGGCACCATTGCCGGGTCCGCTGCCCTAATCATGCGGCATCCGAATGAAACAAACTGGGTTTTAATGGTGAATACCAGCACCAAAAAAGATTCTCACATTCACAACGATATTTCCAAAACCATGTTTAACGCCCTTAGAACGGTGGATGCATGGCCCGAAACGGATTTATTCCTCCCGGAAAAAGAATTATCCAGAGAAGTTCTGGCTTTAGAGGAATAAGCCAATATATTTGGCTATCAATCCTTTCTTCTTTTCATACTTTGTATTAGGGGTTAAAGCATTTTTATTATTTTTCTATCTGTAGTGGTTTTTGATTCGCAAAAAGTTTTTTGTGTTGAAAAAAAGTTCGTTCGGCTTAAAAAGGTTCTCCTTAGCTTTCTTCTTATAAGTTGAATGATGCTGCTTCGAAAAACAAAAATGCCTGCTTATGAGAAATCAAACACTTTACCTGACAATCTGCCCTATTTTGTTGACTTTGTTATTTTCGACATGTAAACCCGGCGAAAATTCTTCCGCAAGGATCCTTATCAACCTAAATATTATGTAGAGCTTACACATCCGGAGTGGTCGAAAAATGCAACCATCTATGAAGTGAACATCAGGAAATTCACACAAGAAGGTACCTTCAAAGCTTTTAAGTCGCATTTAGGCAGGTTAAAATACCTGGGCGCAGACATCATTTGGCTCATGCCTATTCACCCAATAGGCGAAAAGAACCGACAAGGAACTCTGGGAAGTTATTATTCGGTAAAGGATTACTACACTGTGAATCCTGATTTCGGCACAATCGACGATTTTACTACCGGAGAGAAAAAGGAAATACAGCAATCAGAGAAAATTGATTTGCCTGCCTGGGGATACCTGGTATTATCTAACTAAAGCAAAAGCAGTAGGTTAGCCAAATCTAAATTGCTTTTTGCTCGGAGAGCTCAGCAGTATCATGTTGAGGAGAAAATCTTTTAACATTGGCACTCTCCAGGTTTAAAAGCTTCATAAAACTATGGTGACGTTTGGAGGTGAATTTATTGCTGAAACGTATGTAATCTGTGCTGGTAACAATCCTGTAAGTAGTTCCAAGTTGTTCTATATTCAGATTCTCGTAGGGGATTACCCAAACATAATGATTTAATACCGAGTAGAAGTGTATGATGATACCTTTCGGACGACGTTCAATTATGCTCTGGTTAACATTATGGGCTTTAATAAGATGTTGGCTGATACGAGGACTCGAATTGACAATCATCATTTGTGGCGATTGGATTTTACCTAAGTTTTTAATCCGGTACCAAAAACTAAATGGCTTCCCCACTGCCTCAAGAATATCTTCCAGGTCGATTCTGTGGTGGTATGTGAGATTTTTTATCATCGGTTATCGTGCTGCAATATAACAACAATTCTTATTTAAGGATGTTTAACTCAAAAAAAAATCACTTCTCATTTAATGCTTTCCGATATTGCTCAATAGTCAGTCGGGTAGCTGTTTCATGATTCACCACAGGATTGGGGTAGTTTTTGTCCTTTATCTCAGGCACCCATTTCTGGATGTAATCATTTTCAGGGTCGAATCGTTTTGCCTGCAAATATGGATTAAAAATTCTGAAATATGGGGCAGCATCGCATCCGCTTCCTGCAGCCCATTGCCAATTTCCATTGTTTGAGGCAAGTTCGAAGTCGAGTAGTTTTTGTGCAAAATAAGCCTCGCCCCAACGCCAGTCTATAAGCAGGTGCTTGCACAAAAAACTGGCTGTTACCATTCGAACCCTATTATGCATGTATCCGGTTTGGTTCAATTGACGCATACCGGCATCTACTAGCGGATAACCGGTTTTTCCCTGGCACCAACGATCGAATAAATCAGGGTTGTTATTCCATTGAATTCGATCGTAGCGGGGTTTAAAGCTGGCTGTAACTACATGCGGGAAAAAGTATAAAATATGAATGAAAAACTCTCTCCAGATAAGCTCGCTTAAGTAAACCTGATTTTCTTTAGCCCGAATTACCAGATCTCGTATACTGATAGCACCAAATCGCAAATAAATGCCAGAATGGGTGGTGGCATCCAAAGCAGGAAAATTGCGTGTTCGATCGTATTCTTTAATGTGCAACAACTCCAAAGGCAATGGTTCAATCATTGAGCTTTCGAAACCCAACTCATACAAAGAGGGAAACGAGAACTTTTTATCAACAACCTTTAGTTGCGGGTTTTGTGTTTTTAGACTACCTTTTTTCTGATGAAAACGCTCGAGCCATTTGTTTTTGAAGGGAGTAAAGATAGTATAAGGCGAACCATCCGGCTTGACAACTTCTCCAGGGGCAAAGATTATATGGTCATGCGTTGACTCGAAATACACCCCCTTTTTTTCGAGCAATTCCTGTACTTTCTTATCGCGTTGAATACCATAAGGTTCGTAATCGGTATTGACAAATACGGCATGGAGAGTATACTCCTGAAGGAGCGATTCCCAAACATTCAATACATTCCCTTTTTTAATAAGCAAGCCTCCGTCATGTTTTTGTAGTATGCCATGCAGCTCCTTTAGTTGCTTGTAAATAAAACTAATTCTTGCATCGTTTAAAGGTAATTCGTCGGTTATCTGGTTGTCGAAGATAAACAGAAATAAAATGGAATAGGGTTGAGAAGCAGCCTTTATAAGGGCTGTATTATCAAAAAAGCGTAAATCGCGCCGAAACCAGAATAGATTAATTGGAGCAGGCATTGTATTAAGTTGTATGCAAATTTTGCTCCGACTTGTGGGCAAATGGTAACATCAATTTAAGTGGAATTACTTCGAGTGTTTTTTCATTGGTCGCCTCCAACACTATCTCGGGAGCCATGTTGTGTTCAAGCGCTTGTTTCCAGCGCAGCGCACACAGGCACCAACGGTCGCCGGGTTTTAGGCCTTCAAAATTAAATTGTGGCATGGGAGTGCTCAGGTCGTTGCCTGCCAGGGCAGAGAACTCAAGAAACTCTGTGGTCACAATTACACATACCGTATGCATGCCCACATCATCTTTGCCGGTGTTGCAGCAGCCATCGCGGTAAAAACCAGTAAGAGGCTTTTTGCTGCAAGCCTCGAGAGGTAAACCGAAAACATTTTTTTGCATAAGTCAATTCTTTCTCCTCTACTAACATTTTAGTATCGAATTGGTTGATTTAATGAGGGCAAATTGTGTGTTATCGAACACGCATTCATTTGAAAAGCCTCAGAACGAAAATAGTTGATCAAAAATGCCTGTTTACCAAAAACTTTTACAGGTCTTCTGTGTTTGTAATCTGATACGATATAGATTGGGAAGTGCGAATTATTTACAGGTTTTTTGCGCTGCATACCTGGCAGCTATCGTATTTTAGGGTAAAGGTAGTGCTTACTTTTACCCTTTATTTATTTAAATAGTTTAACGGTTATCTATCTTTTCAGGTGCAAGATCGTGATGCTGTAACCTGAATGCAGCCATATCTTCAAAATGGGTACCCGGTTTTCCATAATTACAATACGGATCGATGGATATACCTCCCCGCGGCAGAAACTTACCAAGCACTTCGATGTAACGTGGTTCAAGAAGTGCAATGAAATCATTCAGGATAATGTTGATACAATCTTCGTGAAAAGCTCCGTGGTTGCGAAAACTAAACAGGTATAGTTTAAGGCTTTTACTTTCAACCATTTTTATATCGGGGATATAACTGATATAAATGGTAGCAAAATCGGGTTGGTTGGTAATTGGGCATAAACTGGTAAACTCAGGGCAGTTAAACTTTACCCAGAAATCTCTTTGAGGGTGCTTATTATCGAAACATTCCAGCAAGGCTGAATTGTAGTTATTCTCGTAAGAAGTTTGGTTTCCCAGGTGAGTGAGTTTGCTCATTCTTTATTCAATTTATGGTGCATGTATTCCTCCCAGCCTTTTTTGCGTAACAGGCAGGCAGGGCAGTTTCCGCATCCTTCAGCCATTATACCGTTGTAACAGGTAAGAGTTTTTTCCTTTATCAGTTCAACAATACCAAGCTCATCGGCCAGTTGCCAGGTTTTTGCCTTGTCTTTCCACATTAAGGGGGTGTGTAATGTAAAAGAGAAATCCATGGCAAGGCTTAGGGTAAGCTGAGCCGACTGGATAAACTCATGACGGCAATCGGGATAACCACTATAGTCAGTTTGTCCAACACCAATAACCAGGTTCGAAATCCCCTTCTGTTTGGCATAAATGGCGGCATAGGTGAGAAACAACAAATTGCGCCCTTCGACAAGTGTATTGGGTGGCCCAACAGATTTGATTCCTGTATCAACCGCAATTTCTTCGGAGGTTAGTGCATTGGGCGAAATGTCCGCCAGCATGTTAATATCGACAATAGTATAGGGCACCTGAGCCTGAAGAGCAATATCAGCTGCCACTTTTAATTCGAGTCTATGCCTTTGCCCATATTGAAAACCAATAGCATCTACAGACTTAAAACACTTTTTTGCCCAATAAAGCACAGTGGTCGAATCTTGCCCTCCTGATAGCAAAACAAGGGCTTTTGAATCGGATTGAAGGTAAATGCTGTTGTCGGAAAGTGTAACAGTCATAGAATGTTTTTACGGATCGATAAAAGTAGTCTTTTTTATCCTTCGATGCGATAAAAAGTTAAACCTGGAGTGAAAGAATTGTTTTACGAATGGTCAATATAAATTGATGAATGCGACAACAATACCTTGAATAGATGCGTAATTGAAAGTAATTTTCGTACTATACCAAACCAAGTTTACAATTCAATAAAATGGATACTTTATTAAGATCAAAATACAATCAATTACAGGAGTTTTTTGCCGAGCTCGAAGAGGCTGTCATCGCCTTTAGCGGAGGGGTAGACAGTACCCTTCTTTTAAAGGTTGCAAAAGATGTACTCGACCATGAGGTAATGGCCATAATCGGAAAATCCGATACCATGCCTGAACGCGAATTCGAAGATGCTTTGTTAACGGCACGGCTGATGGGAATAGAACCGGTAGTTATCCAGACTCACGAAATTGAATCACCCGACTATTGCAATAACCCGATCGACAGGTGCTACCATTGTAAAAAGCATATTTTCGGCTCTTTTACCGATTTTATGCTCAGTCACAAGCTATTGCATCTTGTCGATGGATCCAACTCTGATGACCTTAAAGATTACCGGTCTGGAAATAAGGCGCTCGAACAGTATGAGGTGCTGAGTCCTTTGCGTGATCTTGGGTTTACCAAACAAGATATCAGAGATTTATCGAAAGAACTTGGTTTGTCGACCTGGAATAAGGAGGCTATGGCCTGCCTTGCCACACGCATTGCACACAATGACCCGATTACACTTGAAAAACTTCGCATGATTGAATTGGCAGAAACCTACCTTCGGAGCAATGACTTTACACAGGTTCGGGCACGCATTAAGCAAAACAGCCTGAGAATAGAAGTGAATCCATTGGAAGTAGCTCGTTTTTTTGAGGATTCGACCCGTCAAATGGTGATTCAGAAAATGAAAGAATTAGGTTTTCAGGAGGTGTCTATCGATATGGACGGTTACCGGATGGGTAGCATGAATAAAAATTAAGCATTTCACTGAATAGATTCGCGGGAGCTTGCATGATAAAGACTATCTCTTCAGCTTTTTTAATAATTTCTGGCATTTATTTTTAAGTCCGGCCGAGCCATCTGGCAAAATAGTTTCCAGCAAGGCTTGCAATTCAGGTATTATTTCAGGATATCTTTCGGCGGTTTTTACAAGTATATCAATTGAAAATGCTCTTACCGCAATGGCTTGCTTGGGCGATTGTGCCCATGTAAAGGCTGTATCGGCCAGAAGTCCAAAGTCTTCTTCGTCCAGCAAGTGCATTTGTTCGTACAATATTTTAAGGGCACTTCTTTTTACCCCATCAACCTTAAAAAGAGGTAATCTATGATTGATTTTTTGAAGATGTGGGTTTATTAATTGTGGATTTTTCTCGAACGCCAAAAAGGCTACCCAGGCAGCTCGCATCGATACAGGATAGGCGTCGCGGTAAACCAACTCCATAATTTCATCGAAGCGCTCCTGGTGCGCATAAACATCGTTTACAATTAGGTCGGTAAGGGCACGCGACGACTCAACCAATTGGGTCTCTAAAGTTACCATTCAAAGTCTGGGTTAATGCATTTAGGTTGATGCGAGGTGCATGAATTATTCTGGTGTGCCAAACACAATGGCTTCGTATGTAAAGAGTTCGGCATCTTTCCAGCCCTCCCATCCTAATCCGGCTTTGTTTTTCGAACAATTACCCAAAAATTCTTCTACACTCCAATTGGTATTTTCTGCAACCTGAGGCAGGAAAGTACCTGTATGATTTTCCTTTTTAATAAAAATGCCATGCTTACCCAGTATTATTTCATCCGCGCGAGTAATACGTTGAAGTGGGGTTAAAACAGAGATCTCAATGTGCATGGATTCCAGTTCCTCAGTGGTGATTGGTGCAAATCGGCTATCGCGAAAAGCAGCCGATACGGCAACATCTGCCACTATTTCAGCAAGTGGCCTATTGCCCGATTGCAGTTGGCCGATACAACCCCTCAATTTTTTTTGAACGTAAACGCTTACAAATGCTCCGGCCGGTTTAGTTAGACTATCCGGAAGCTTTTGCAGGTCAATTCTTTCAGATTCTTTCTTCGATTTATAATTGTGAATGGCCTTTTTGGCTATTTCGAGTAAAAGTTCCTTTTCTTTTTGATTCAAGGAGAATGTTTTCGACGTGTTTGATTGGGTCACCACCATCGATTGGTAACCCACTACCCGGTCGGTATCTCCATACAGGTGAGCATCGCCACTGTTCTGGTATAAAATAGGATGGTATTGCACGCCCTCGCGATTTTCGGTGAGGTACATAAGGCTAAGTACGGAGGTCCAACCACACATAGTGGTGGAGAGGTTTGAGATATTCAATGCCTTGCTTCGTCTCACATTTTCCAGCAGTATCTCCGGCTTACCTGTTGCTACTGCTTCAATGGTTTGTTTGTCAATCTTCATGGCATCGCTGTAACCCGGATAATGCGATAAATCGGTACTTATCACAAATAAATTTTCGGGTGTAAAATAGGGTTTTAATTCTTCTGTAATTTGCCTGCATATTACTTCAGAGTGGGTTGCCAGTACAATAGGTACAATCTCAAAATTATTTTGCCAAAAGTATTGCAAAAAGGGCAGCATTACTTCGAGACTATGCTCGTGGGCATGTGCTGCGGAAACAAAATTTATCACCGACGAATTTTCAATCAACTTGTTGGCCAGTTCTAGGTCTACTTTCACTTTTCCAAAGGGTGTGAGGTAATGACCCATGTTATAGATCGAGGCACCGTTGAAATCGGTGTGGTGACTGGAACCTAGCAAGAATACCCTTTTGCGTGGATGCATATTCCTTAATAACATAAAGGCAGAGGCTGCTACAATTCCTGAAAAAACATATCCGGCATGCGGGGCAATCAGGGCAAGGATTTTTTGATTCTTATCTAACACAAAGCCACTTAGTTTTTCCGCTTCGCTAACCATACTGGCAATCTCTATTTCCAGTTTATCGGCATGTGCCGAATAAAATCTACCCGCAGCCACGGGGGCTCTGTCGATAAGTTGTTTGGGTTGTTTGTCCATCACTTCCAGCAGTTGTTGCAACTGAAGTAAAGGTACAAAAGTTCGGGGAGTTATGTCAATTCTTAATTGGTCAAGATTCTACCTAAACGAGTAATTTGCGAAAAGAATTTTGAACTCCGCGGTATTCTGGCAAAAAGCCAGTTGATGCTCCTATTTTATTCGTGAAACTCAAATTTCAAGTTTTTCATGTAAAACTTGAAATTTGTAAGTTGAACGAAGTTTAATACTCCACTGCTTTGCAGCGATTGAAAAAAGATTCCTTTTTGATACCTTGACAGCTCTGCTGCGAGGTATTTCATTTTTTTTGGCTTGCTAAAGGAAGGGTAATAATAAATCGGCTTCCTTCTCCTACCTTGCTTTCCACCCGAATGGTGCCGTTTTGTTTCTCGATAAAACTTTTGCAGAGCCACAATCCAAGTCCCGAACCGTGTTCACCACGGGTACCTTTCGAATGGTAATCGGCCGAATGAATAAAAAGGCGCGAAAGTATTTCGGGTTTAATACCCACTCCCTTGTCCGAAACAGTTATCTGAAGCATGCTTCCTTGCTGTTCGGTTGCTATGGTTACGGGTGAATAGGGCTCAGAGAATTTGATGGCATTCGATAACAGGTTTCTCAAAACAGACGATAGAAGATTTGCATCGCCAGCGACGTGAACATTTTCTATTCGTTGAATGATTTCAATGTTTTTACTCTCTGATAAATGCTGGGTATGTTTAATTGCCTGTTCCACCAGCGGAATAATGCTTAATTTTTTGGTGCGAGGCACCAATTTTTCCTTGTTATAACTTGCCCATGTTAAGAGATTTTCTAACAAATCATAGCTGGATTCAGCCAGAGGATAATAACTCTTTAATAGTTTTTCGATGTCGTTGTGGGTATACGCACCTTCGTGAAGTAGCCAAAGGGAATTGCGCAGGTTGCCAATTGAACTGCGCATATCGTGACTGATTACAGAAATAATTTTGTCTTTTGCGGCATTGGCTTTCTGAATTTCTTCTAATAATTGGGCATTCGCCTTATTACGGATAGCTCTTTGCCAGGCCATAAAAAGCAGACTGACAATCAGTAGCAGACTAACTACCGATAATATTACTAACAAGGTTCGCTGTTTCTTGAGCAGATTGTTTTCTGCGGCCTGAGATTGGATAGCCTGTTGCTGTTCCTTAAACCTGTACCGGGCATTATACGCCTGAATAATTGATTCTTTGTTTTTTTCGCGTAATGTATCGGCATAATCATTGCGCAGTATGGCGTATTCAAGGGCTTGTTTGTAATCTTCTTTTTCCTGATAGGTTTTAAAAAGTAATTCGTAATTGTAGAGTATCACATCGACTAAGTCAAGCTCTGTGGCCATTTTTAGCGATTGCTCGGCATATTCGATGGTTTTTTTGTAGTTTTTATTCCGGAAGTATGTATTGGCAAGGTAGTTTTTATCGATAGCCATCTCGTATTCCGATTGGTTGATCGAATCAATCTGATAGGCTTTGTGATTATAATATATCGCCGAATCGAATTGATTCATATACGAAAATGTCTGACCCAGGTGGCTGTATATTATCGGAGCGGGTTCTTCTTTCATCAGAGCATACAAACCTTGGGCTTTTCGAAGGAAATAGAGCGCCGAATCAACACCGCTGTTTTCAAGATGCCACATGGCAATATTGTGGTAATCGTAAGTAATCTGTAAGGTGTCATTTATTTCAATATCAAGAGCCAGGGCTTTTCGGGCGTGGTAAATAGATTGTTCAAGGTCATTGCTGAAATAATAGGTCTCCGACAAACGGCTGTGGCAATATGCCTGTTTGGTTTTATCGCTGCCAGCAAGTTCGAGTGCCTGAAAAAGCATGTCGAGCGATGCCTGGTAATCATTCATAATTGAATAGTAATCACTTAATCGGCCATAGCTGCTAAAAAGGAGTTCTTTATCACTTATTTTCTCGGCAAGACTTTTTAGTTTTTCAATATGCCAGTATGCTTCTGCCGGTTTGTTGTGGATATAGATATCGACAATTGCTTTACGAAGGACTATTTCGCTGGAGTCTGGCGTATCAGGGGTTAACTGCCGTTTCAGGCTATCAACCTCAGCTTCCCACTGTGCGGATGCCATTAAAGTGGATAATGAAAATAAGATAATTTGCGCAAACGTTTTAATCATTTTTCTATGCATCTGTGGTCTTGTAACGAGGCCATCTTGTTTTTTGTTTCAATTAATACCGGGGGTCGGGAATAAAAGGCAGGCGGGCCATTTTTTGTACTTCGATGCTCGGAAAACCAAACTCTTCCACCACTTTTCCAAGTACCAGGTACACCCCATTTCCTTTAAAGGGATAGTTTTTTAAAGAAGCTGGAAAGTGAACTGTATCGAAAAATTCGCCCTCGGTATCGAGAAAACATCCAAAATGCATCCATTCGTTTTTTACTGTGCGCACATATTTAATGGTGACCAGGTTGCCCAGCATGCGTACATTTTTTCCAAGGTGCTTCCTCAGGTTGCGGGAACATATTTGGCCCCTGAATTTTGTTTTTAATAAATCGAAGGCACTCATGCTTACTGTAAATCCAAGCAATTCCATTTCGTCATAAGCATCTTCAACAGGCTCCTGTGCCAGGGCAGGCAATTTGTATTCGGCAGTTTTTTCCTCGAAGAGCTTTTTTGTCCGGACGGTTTTCTTTTCGGCCGAGAGCAACATGTGGGCTTCCCAGAGCAACTCTTTTTTGGTTTTACCGCTAAAACGAAGTGCACTGAGGCGTATCAGCAAGATAAGCTGTTCTCTTTCAATGCCGGTGCGTCTGATCAGATCAGCCAGACTGGAGTAGGGGCCGTTTTGTTTGCGTTCGTCGGTAATCCTGTTGGCAAGCTCTGTTTCGAGGTTTTGAATGTGTACAAAGCCTATATAGATATCGCTTCCGTACAAACAGGTGAGGTATTCGCTGCGGTTTACACAGGGCAGGTGCACTTTGGCCCCCAGTCGGCGGGCTTCGTTAAAATACACCCAGCGCTGATAAAAACCGCCAAAATTATTGATAACCGCTACAATAAATTCGTGCGGGAAGTAGGTTTTTAAATACAGACTCTGGTAGCTTTCAACGGCATACGAGGCCGAGTGGGCTTTCGAAAAGGCATAACCCGCAAACGAGGCTACCTGCCGCCATACCTCGGCAGCAAGGGCTTCGGTATACCCTTTCTGGGCGCAATTGCTAAAGAATTTTTCCTGAATACGACTGAACTCTACCCGCGAGCGAAATTTACCAGCCATGGCCCGGCGAAGAATATCGGCATCGGAAAGGTCGAGCCCGGCAAAATGGTGGCATACTTTAATCACATCTTCCTGGTATACCATTACACCAAAGGTTTCCTGCAACTGTTCTTTCATCACCGGATGCAGGTACTCAAAACTGTCGGGTGCATGGTAGCGCCGGATGTATTCCTTCATCATGCCCGAGCGGGCTACTCCTGGCCGGATGATGGAACTGGCTGCCACCAGCGTGAGGTAGTTGTCGCAGTGCAATTTACTAAGTAGTCCCCGCATGGCCGGGCTTTCGATGTAAAAGCATCCGATGGCTTCGCCATTGTAAAGCCGTTGGTTTACTTCTTTGTCAAGCTTAAACTCCTGCACCCGGTGCACATCAATCTTTTTTCCCTTGTTGTGCAATACCAGTTCGGCGCAATCGTGAATGTGACCAATGCCGCGTTGACTGAGAATATCGAGTTTTTCAAAACCCAGGTCTTCGGCCACGTACATATCCCACTGCGTAGTGGGAAGGCCTTTGGGAGGCATATCGAGGGCGGTGTAATACCCCAGAGGTTTTTCTGAAATAATGATACCCCCGGCATGCACACTGCGCAAATTCGGAAAATCGACAAGCTGTACACCTATCTGAAACAATTCGTCGCTGATGCTGTTCCGGTTTTGCGGGTCGCCAGGGTTATCTGCCAACTGGTCTATTTCTTTTTTCGGAAGCCCGCGCACCTTGGCCAGTTCGCGCACAATCGACTTATCTTTAAACGTGCTGATGGTGCCCAGAAGGGCAGTATGTTCGCGGCCATAGCGTTTAAAAATGTAGTCCTGTACTTCGTCGCGGTCTTTCCACGAGTAATCGATGTCGAAGTCCGGTGGACTGCTGCGTTTGGGGTTGATAAACCGTTCGAAATACAAATCCAGTTCAATGGGGTCTACATCGGTAATACGCAGGCAGTAGGCTACAATACTATTGGCCCCGCTTCCCCGGCCTACATGGTAAAATCCCCTGTGAAGGGTATAGCGTATAATGTCCCAGGTGATGAGGAAATAGGAAGAAAATCCCAATTTATCAATTACCTCCAACTCGTGTCTGATACGTTTCTGTGCTTCCGGGTTCGCCGGGCCATATCGATACAGCATACCCTCGTACGCCAGCTTCTCGAGTAGCAGTTTATCGTCGTAACGGCTACCCGAAAAAATTTGTTTGTTCTTTGGTGCTTTAAATTCGAACGAAAGACTACAGGCATCGAGCAGGCTTGTTGTATTTTTTACGATGAACGGAAAGTCGTCATACGCAATTTTAAACAGGTCGGGAGGCAGAAAGT
Source organism: Bacteroidales bacterium (assembly GCA_035913795.1). Classification (GTDB taxonomy): domain Bacteria; phylum Bacteroidota; class Bacteroidia; order Bacteroidales; family UBA10428; genus UBA10428. The sequence goes on along the minus strand of JAMIIA010000102.1, from coordinate 3,021 downwards.
ACTCATCTTCACGCGCCAGGTCGTTTGGTTTAAGCCGGGTAAGCAGAATGTTTTTGTCGATGGCGCGCAAGTATGTGTGTAGCTTATAGCTGTTACTACCAGCAAAACTTACAGGGTATAGGGCTACCAGCTTATGCGGCATACCGAGCAGGGGCGATGTAACCAGTTTACGCAGTTCGTGCGGACGTATGCCAATAAATTCGTTGGCTTTTAACCTGCGTGGCAGTTTATTGCCGAAGGGATAGATTGCCAGCGCATTTTGCCATACCCCCGGGCAGGGCGGCAAGGGAGCATGGTTTAGGTTATGCCAGGTGAGAAAATCGTTCAGTTCCTTGTATCCTTCGTTATTTACCGCAATGCCAATATACAACAATTGATGCCTGCTGTCGCGGAACTCGATGCCCCCCACCGGCTTGATGCCTGCCTGCCGGCATTCCATCACAAAATCGGGCATACCGCTGGTGTTGTTGATATCCGTGAGCGTCAGCACTTCTGCCTGGTGCTTCCTGGCTTGCTCCACCAATTCACGCGGCGACAGGGTGCCATAACGCAAGCTGTAATAACTATGACAGTTGAGGTACATACTTTTTGTTGTGTATCTGTGCAATGTTTTTTCTACACAGGTGTTTTGTTTTTGCTGCCCGGCACCTTTTGGTGTTTCAATTCAGGCAGCTACCAGTAAGGGTGAGTAATCCTGTGCCCTTTAATTTGGCGTGAGGGTAGGATTGGGGTTTTCGGTTATCAGTACACCTTTGTATTGATTTAAATCGATAAACTGATGCATAATGCTAATCAGTGCATCGTAGGAGTAGCGGTTGAATCTTTCGGGTACCTGCACTTCCTCCCAGCCCCGGTTTGCTTTCGAAATAAAGATTCGTGTTTTCATCTTCGAAATGATTATAAAACAATCAAAAAATCGATTATAATATAATATATATCCATAAAAATCAAAAATTATTTTGAAGAAAAAGTGCTAACTTTGATAGCCTGAGTGCATTCATCTAATCGAGTAAAAAGAAGATTATGTACCTGCCACAACCCTCTATAGAGCTGCTGGGAATACGCATTGACGAGCCGGTTACAACCCTTACCGATTTGTTTGTGTCGGCCATGTGTTTTTATGCTTTCTACCGGCTTAGCTCCATACCCACCCGAAACAAAATGCATACCTACCTGAAGGTGTATTTTATGAGCATGGGCATTGCTACCACCATTGGCGGATTGGTTGGGCATGGTTTTTTATACCTTTTTAGCTACAACCCCGAATTGCCTGTTTCGCCCTGGAAACTTCCCGGATGGCTTACCAGTATGATTTCCATTGCAATGGTCGAAAGGGCTTCGATCGAATATGCGCGTAAACTAATTGCACCCAAAGTAGGAACCTTCTTTGCATGGCTCAATATTATTGAACTTATTACCTTTGTAGCGATCACCTTTTCAACACTTAATTTTTTCTTTGTCGAGGTGCACTCGGCTTATGGTTTGCTGGTGGTGGTGGCAAGCTTCAATGTATATGTGTTCTACCGTACCCGGAGCGTCGGCAGCCGAGACTATATCATTGCTGTGGGTATTTCGGCCCTCTCTGCGCTTATTTTTATGAACGAATTGGGCTTGCACCAGTGGTTTAATCATTTCGACATAAGCCACTGCCTGATGACAATCAGTGCTTATTTCTTTTATCGCGGATCGATGGCTGCCATTTATGACCCTATTCTAGAAACGAAATAATTCACCCAAATCAAATAATAATTAAGTATGAACTTAACCAATACTCCCGATTATCCGGGACGTGAAATTGCCCAGGTGCTTGGTATTGCACGGGGTAGCACTGTGCGTGCAAGAAACATTGGCCGCGATATTTTTGCAGGATTAAAAAACATTGTGGGCGGAGAAATTACCGAGTATACCCAATTACTTGCCGATTCGCGCGAAGAAGCTTTGCAACGCATGTGGAACGATGCCTCCAGAATGGGAGCCGATGCGGTAATTAATGTTCGGCTTACTACTTCGGCAGTGATGCAGGGAGCAGCAGAAATATTGGCTTATGGTACTGCCGTAAAGTTAAAATAGCTTTGATAATGATATTAATTTACGCCCTTGCTTTTGTTGCATTTCTAATCTTGCTAATTGTTTTAATTGTAAGAAGAATTGAGGAAAAGCAAAACGAGCATTTCGAAAAGCGCAAAAACTAAAAATGCACCCTTTCCTAATTGCGGAGGGGTGCATTTCTATTAGGTTTTATATTATTTCAGGTGTTTTATCGCCTGATCGTAGTTGGGTTCATCCACTATTTCCGGTACTTGTTCGGTATACACCACTTTAGCTTCTTCGTTGAGCACAATCACTACTCTCGAATGCAAATGTTTGAGGGGTCCGTCGACTATCTCCAGGCCATAGTTTTTACCAAACTCGCCGGTTGCAAAATCCGATAGGGTAATTACATTTTTAAGGCCTTCGGCTCCACAAAAGCGTGTCTGGGCAAAAGGCAAGTCGCGTGAGATGCACAACACTTTGGTATTGGGTAACTCTGAAGCCAGTTTGTTAAACTGCCGCACAGAGGCTGCACAAGTACCCGTATCGAGGCTTGGGAAAATATTCAGCACAAGCCTGCTCCCTTTAAAGTCATTCAGGTTGGCAGCCGACAAATCGCTTTTTATCAGGCTAAAATCTTTCGCTTTTTCACCTGGCTTGGGTAAATTGCCAAGGGTATTCACAGGATTACCTTTTAATGTTATTGTTGCCATTTTATGTGTATATTTTATTTTACTTGATAAACCAAATAGTGATGCAATTGTTCACTAAAAAAAGTATCTATAATTTTTCACTACTAAACGACTAAAAAAATAAAAAATAGGGGTTAATCCCCGAAGGTTTCACCCCATGTTGTAAGTTTGCTTTGCGAACAACAAACAACATGAGCAAAAATACGGAAATAAAATTTGTCGGACAGCCGATTTTCAAACAAGTAATAAACCTTATTGATGCAATAGGTATTAAAAGCATAGTAAAGAAGCATAATGC
>JAMIIA010000101.1:0-17927 GCA_035913795.1 Bacteroidales bacterium | reverse complement strand
TTTGCGTTTACCTCTTGGTTGCCATTGTAAAAAGGAAACTGAAAATGGAACAGAGTTTATACACAATTCTACAAACTTTAAACCTTTGCTTGTTTGAGAAAACACCTATAAATCAGCTGTTTGAAAAACAAATCTACAAATTAAAGGATCAAGATGATTATAACCAACTGAAATTGTTTAATTTATAACCGGACAGTAATGTTGTTTTATAATTGTTTAATAGTTGTAAAACCTTCAATTTCAACTGGTCGGAATAGTATCAATTTTAATAAAAGATGAACGTTTTCGTACACATGTTGACAACAAAAAAATCACATGTGGTAAAAGTTTGGTAACTTAATGTTAGCATAAACTTAACACGAGTTGTAAGCTAATTCTCATAGCCTTAACTATTTTTGCCCCACTAAAAATTTCAATGCATGCGAAGTTTTTCGCCCAAACAACAAGCCATCATAATCGGTATTATTTCGGCCCTTATTAACGTGCTGGCCGGATTATTATGGTTTTTATTTGTCGATGCCCACTACTTAGTGATACTTCTTTTTGTAGGCTTACTGGTTTTTTTCACGATATTTCTAATTATATTTCATTCCCTCAATAGTTTTATATACAAGAAGTTAAAGCCAATTTACAAAACCATTCAAAGCATTAAATACTCCGAAGGACAGCTTAAAAATAACTTCGACGAGATGGACAATGATATGATTCAGGATGTGCAGAACGATGTTTTAGTATGGGCTAAACGAAAAACCCGCGAAATTGCTCAGCTAAGGCAACTTGAAAAATATCGCCGTGAGTTTCTTGGCAACGTTTCGCACGAACTTAAAACACCGATATTTAACATTCAGGGATATGTTTCTACCCTGCTCGATGGAGGTTTGGAGGATGAATCGGTAAACCGCTATTACCTCGAACGCACCGACAAGAGTGTAAACAGGCTCATCTCCATTGTGAATGACCTTGAATCTATTTCACGTTTGGAATCGGGTGAACTGAAACTCGACATTAAAAAACTTAACATTGTCCGCCTGGTAGAAGATGTATTCGAGGAACACGAAATACTTGCCAAAGAACGCAATATAAAACTAAAACTTGCCCATTCGAGCGACAAGCCCATCTACATTATGGGCGATAAAAAACGACTGATGGAAGTTTTAAACAATTTGATTATCAACTCTATAAAATACGGCCATAACAAAGGAACTACTAAAGTGGAATTCATGGATATGGAAGACAGTGTTTTGGTTGAGGTATCGGACGATGGCATGGGCATTTCAGAAAAAGATCTTCCACGCATTTTCGAACGTTTTTACCGCACAGACAAAAGCCGCTCTCGCGAAATGGGTGGTACCGGGCTTGGTCTGGCTATTGTAAAGCATATTATCGAAGCACACAATCAAACCATCAATGTCCGCAGTGAATTAAACAAAGGAACCTCCTTTACCTTTACCCTAAGCCGGGCTTTATCTTAATAACAACCTACTGATTTTCAGCGTACTATTCTTTTATTCTCAAAATTGGTTTTTTGTGATCATAAGTCTATCTTTGTACACTTTTTAAAACCGATAAAACCTAGTTCAATGAGCGGTAAATTCGCAGAATACAAGAATTTCAACCTTTCAGAAATAAACAAGGAATACGCCCAAAAATGGGTGCGTGAGAATACTTTTCAAGAGAGTATCAATCTAAGAAAAAATGGTCCTGAGAAACCTTATATTTTTTATGAAGGCCCTCCTTCGGCGAATGGCATGCCAGGTATTCACCATGTAATTTCACGTACTTTAAAAGACTTTGTATGCCGCTATAAAACTCAAAAAGGCCACATGGTAGAGCGTAAGGCCGGATGGGATACTCATGGGCTGCCGGTGGAATTAAGCGTTGAAAAGCGACTGGGAATTACCAAAGAAGATATAGGCATTAAAATTGCGATAACCGATTATAACCAGGCTTGTAAGGAGGATGTCATGAAATACACCTCTGAATGGGAAGAGCTAACCCGCTTAATGGGCTATTGGGTCGATATGGAAAACCCTTACATTACCTACGAAAGCAAGTACATCGAAACTCTTTGGTACCTACTAAGCGAAATCTACCGAAAAAAACTACTTTACAAAGGCTACACCATACAACCCTATTCACCCGCAGCAGGTACCGGCTTAAGTTCTCACGAATTGAATCAGCCAGGCTGCTATCGCGATGTAAAAGATACAACTTGCGTAGCTCAGTTTGAGGCAATCAGAAACTCAAAATCGGAATTTCTTTTTCAAGCCACCGATACCCAGGTATACTTTCTGGCTTGGACTACTACTCCCTGGACACTTCCCTCGAACACTGCACTGGCTGTCGGTAGTCAGATTCACTATGCATTGGTAAAAACCTGCAACCCCTATACAGCAGAAACTATTTCGGTGGTATTGGCCAAAGACCTTATGCCAGCCTACTTCAATGAAAAAAATGCCGAAATTTCTTTCGAAGATTTTACTGCCGGTGGAAAAGAATTACCCTTTAAAATATTGGCCGAGTTCCATGGCAAAGAACTGGAAGGTATTCAGTACGAACAACTTCTTGACTGGATTCGCCCGGAAGGAAAAGCCTTTGAAGTATTGCTAGGTGATTTTGTAACCACCGAAGATGGTACTGGAATTGTGCACATAGCCCCTACCTTTGGTGCCGACGACTACCGTGTTGCCGCAAAAAATAACATTGTTCCGTTATTGGTTACCGATAAAGAAGGTAACAAAGGGCCTCTTGTTGATAAAAAAGGCCGTTTTATCAGGCTGGTCGATATCGAAAGAAATTTCTTAAAAAAACAAGTAAGCCTCGAAACCTACCAGGAGTTTGCTGGCAGGTATGTAAAAAACGCTTATGACGAGAGCCTCCCTGAAAATGCACCCACAGTCGACATCGATATTTCTGTGCATCTAAAACAGGCGGGCAAGGCCTTTAAAATCGAAAAGCAAGTACATAACTATCCGCACTGCTGGCGTACCGACAAACCTGTACTTTATTATCCACTCGACTCTTGGTTTATTAAAACCACTGCTGTTAAGGACCGCCTCCTTGCTCTGAATAATACCATCAACTGGAAACCCGAATCGACCGGTACCGGGCGCTTTGGTAAATGGCTCGAAAACCTGGTCGATTGGAACTTATCGCGCTCACGTTATTGGGGAACACCCCTTCCTATCTGGCGTACCGAAGATGGCAGCGAAGAAAAATGCATAGGTTCGGTAGAAGCGCTGTGCCATGAAATTGAAAAAGCCCTCTCTGCTGGTGCAATGAAACAGCATCCTTTTAAAGATTTTAAACCAGGCGATTACAGCAGCGAAAATTATTCAAAAATCGATTTGCACCGGCACACTGTCGACAAAATTGTCCTTATATCGGATCGGGGCAAACCTATGCACCGCGAAGATGATTTGATTGATGTGTGGTTCGACTCAGGAGCCATGCCCTATGCGCAGGTCCATTATCCGTTTTCAGTAAACGAAAACGACTTTAAAGCTAAAATGTTTCCGGCCGATTTTATTGCCGAGGGAGTAGACCAGACACGTGGATGGTTTTTTACCCTTCATGCCCTTGCAACTATGCTCTTCGACTCGGTATCGTTTAAAAATATCATCAGCAACGGGTTGGTCCTCGATAAAAATGGCAATAAAATGTCGAAACGACTGGGCAATGCAGTGGATCCTTTCCAAACCATCGAAAAATACGGTTCCGATCCGCTTCGCTGGTACATGATTACCAATGCGCAGCCCTGGGATAACCTTAAATTCGATATTGAAGGAGTAGAAGAAGTAAGAAGGAAATTTTTTGGTACGCTTTACAATACATACTCCTTTTTTGCACTCTATGCCAATGTCGATGGTTTCAAAGCCGTGGAAGAAGAAATTCCGGTGGAGAAGCGACCTGAAATTGACCGTTGGATAATATCCTTGCTCAACACCCTTATTAAGGAGGTTGATGAGAACTATGCCAATTACGAACCTACCAAAGCAGGAAGAGCCATTCAGGACTTTGTGAACGAAAACTTAAGCAACTGGTATGTGCGGCTAAATCGCAAACGTTATTGGGCCGGTGAATTTAACCCCGACAAGCTTGCCGCCTATCAAACCCTTTACACCTGTCTTGAAACAATAGCAATGCTCATGGCACCGCTGGCACCCTTTTATGCCGACAAGCTTTTCTGCGACCTGAATTCGGTATCGAAAAAGCACAAGGTAAATTCGGTGCACCTTTCCGATTTTCCGGTGTTCTCCAATAGCTATATCGACAAAGACCTGGAGCAAAGAATGGAAATTGCCCAGGAGATATCATCCATGGTGCTTGGTCTTAGACGGAAAGTAAGCCTAAAAGTACGACAACCTTTGAGCAAAATAATGGTGCCAGTGCTCAATGAGCATTATGGAAAACAGCTTAGTGCGGTTGCTGAACTGATACTATCCGAAGTTAACGTAAAGGAAATCAAATACCTCACCGACACTGCCGGGATACTGGTAAAAAAAATAAAACCCAACTTCAAAACACTTGGGCCAAGGTTTGGCAAACTCATGAAATTGGTTGCTGATGAGGTAAATGGGTTTTCTCAGTCTGACATTTCGGCCATTGAGCGCAATGGGAAATATACCATGACACTGGATAATCAAAGCCTGGAAATTACTCTTGAAGATGTAGAAATAAGCTCCGAAGACATCCCGGGCTGGCTTGTGGCCAATCAGGGTATCCATACGGTTGCGCTGGATGTAACCCTTACCGACGAATTAAAACAGGAAGGAATTGCTCGCGAACTTGTAAACCGTATCCAAAATTTGCGAAAAGAAAGTGGTTTTGAGGTGACTGATAAAATAAACATCCGCATAGCTGAAATATTACCCGTTAATGAGGCAGTAAACAAATTTGGACATTATATTCGTACCCAAACACTTGCCGAAAAAATTGATCTTCTGCCAACCCTTCATGGCGAAAATGCCATCCTAATTGAAATTGACGACGAAACTCAAACTTCTCTTTCAATTAGTAAGATTTAGGATACACGTTCATCGCGTGTGAAATTTTTTGTTATATTTAAAATTGTTAAACATACTGTTATGTCAGAAAAAACAAGATACTCCGACGAAGAACTGGGCGAGTTTAAACAAATTATACTCGATAAACTCGACAAGGCTAAAAAAGATTTCGAATTGCTCAAGAGCGCCATTACCCAGAGTGGTAGCAACGATACACAAGATACCTCCCCAACTTTTAAAGTGTTAGAAGAGGGTGCAGCCACACTTTCGAAAGAAGAATCGGGTAAACTTGCGCAACGTCAGCAAAAGTTCATTCAGCACTTACAAGCTGCACTGGTTCGTATCGAAAACAAAACTTATGGTGTTTGCCGCGAAACAGGCAAGCTGATTGCCAAAGAACGTCTGCGTGCTGTTCCGCATGCTACTCTTTCGATCGATGCCAAGCAAAAACAGAAGTAAAAAATAAAATAGTACCCCCAAATGCAAAATGATTGGGAAATTACCCAATCATTTTTTTTATTTTTGGCTAACTATAATTAACAACCCATGTCGAAATCGTACAAAGCAGCGCTCATTGTAATTATTATTCTGGTCATCGACCAGATTTCTAAAATAGTGGTAAAAACGCAAATGCAGCTTGGCGATTCAATTCCTGTTTTGGGCAATTGGTTTTATATAAGGTATATCGAAAACCCCGGAATGGCATTTGGCTGGGACATTCCCGGACAATTCGGCAAAATTCTGCTCAGCCTTTTCAGACTGGCAGCCATAATTGGTATTATCTGGTACTTGCGAAAGCTTATCAGGCAGAATGCCCCTGGTCTTTTGCTATTGAGTATAGCAATGATTTTAGCCGGTGCTATTGGTAACCTGCTTGATAGCAGCTTTTATGGTTTAATATTCGATAAAGGCACCACTTACGATCCTGAATACAGGCGCTGGTTTGGTTATGCCGGGCAGGCTGCATTTGGTTTCCCTGGATATGCCCCACTCTTTAAAGGTTGTGTGGTAGACATGCTCTATTTCCCCTTAATCGAAGGCAATTACCCAAGTTGGTTTCCCTTTCATGCCGGTGAACATTTTATTTTTTTTCGCCCTATTTTTAATCTTGCCGATTCGTCCATTACGGTCGGTGTATTTATTATCCTGATTTTTCAAAAAAGGCTTTTCAAAGATTTAACCCCGTAGATCTCACTTTTCGAAAGAACAAGGTATTATTCTCAATTGCTATATTAAATCGACGGTAAACCAGCCCGCATTTTATAAAGTATGGGCAATTGAAAGTCCATTTCGTAAAATTTAAAGCGAATAATTGGATATAGGTCAATTTTTAAGTCAAGTTGTGAATAAGTTTCAAAACAATTAGATATAAACTTGTATTTTTGTTAAGCATTAAGCCCTTACCTCGAAGCAAGTACCATGAAGGAAGTAGTAATTGGAATTGATATTGGCGGAACATTCACTAAGTTTGGTGTGGTTGACAGAAACGGGAACTGCCTGAAAGAGAATTTTACCAGCACCGACAAGTTCTTCGATTTTGAGGTCTATCTCGAACATCTTCATACCGAAATTGTAGAACTCATTAGCACCATTAATGAGCAAATTGATATCAGAGGAATCGGAATTGGAGCACCCAATGGCAATTACTACCAGGGCACTATCGAAATGGCCCCTAACCTCAACTGGAAAGGAATAATACCCTTTGTGGAGAAATTTCAGGAATACTTTCCGGGAATACCTATTCGGCTAACCAACGATGCAAACGCCGCTGCTATTGGCGAAATGATTTACGGTGGTGCCATTGGGTTAAAAGATTTTATTGTCATCACCCTGGGAACAGGTCTCGGCAGTGGAATTGTAGTGAATGGTAACGTTGTTTATGGTCACGACGGATTTGCTGGTGAAATGGGACACCTGAATGTGAGGCATCGCGGAAGAGCTTGTGGATGCGGAAAATTCGGATGCCTCGAAACCTATGTTTCGGCAACTGGCATCAAACGCACAGCTTTTAAATTACTCGCCGAACGGATTGATAAAAGCGAGTTACGCGATATTAGTTTCAACGATCTTACTTCGAAAATGATATCAGAGGCGGCCAAAAAAGGTGATAAAATAGCCTTGGAAGCTTTTGAAATTACCGGTCGTATTTTGGGCATCAAACTGGCCGATGCTGTGGCTTTTTCCAGTCCGAAAGTGATATTTATTTTTGGTGGCCTGGCCAAAGCCGGCGATTTGATTTTTGAGCCGACCAAGCGCTACATGGAAGAAAACCTACTTCCGATTTTTAAAGGAAAAATTGAAATCAAACCTTCGCAATTACAAGATGTGAATGCAGCGGTATTGGGTGCAAGTGCGCTTGCCTGGAGGGAACTTCAGAAACTGGGCAAACTTTGATACTCGAATACTCGAAGCCTTGCTGTTTTTCTATCTTAGATTGAAAAGAAAGAATAGTAGGTCTTTTGTAGAACATTTTAGCCTTCTCATCGTAACAAAGCAATGTAAACAGTCAGAAAAACCATGACCCCTCCAAACCTGCAAAAAAAATCCATTCTTGTTGTCGAAGACGAAGAACGCAACTGGCTCTTATTAAGAGACATTATTGAACTTTGCAACGGAGTAGCCATTTGGGCCGAATCGGGCATGCAAGCCATTGACAAGATAAAAAAAGACAAAACAATCAGCTTGGTGCTGATGGATCTCCAGCTGCCTTTTATGAGCGGAATTGAGACAACAAAGAAAATCCGCGAAATTGACACCAAGATTCCGATCATAGCCCAAACAGCTTTCAGCGACCCTGAGTTACTTCATAAATGCACCAAAGCCGGATGCAACAACTACATCTTAAAACCCCTCAATTTCGAAGAGATGTATAAGATTCTTGGCGATTTTCTTTGCTGATCCAGAGAGTACATTGCATTCTAATAAGCAAACGGGATAATCCATTTTACACAATGGATTGATCTTAAATCGCAAAAATTAAAGCCCGGCTATTCCTCCATATTTTCAATTGCCTCATTTAAAAACTGGTTGAGAGGAAAAAGGGTGCAAAAAGCATTTGCCGTATCGGCAATAAAATGGTCCGAAGTAAAGTCCGATTCCGGACAAGATTTGATTACAGTATAGTGTTTAAATTTAAGGTACTCCAACCCTTCAAAATCCTCCGGAAATCCGACAGGTCGCGTTTTTAACTTATCGCCTGTTATCCCACCAAATTGATGGATAAACTCTTTATCCTGAACGATAGCCAAAAACTCAGTATAATTTTCAAAAATCTCCTTTCTGATTGCCTTTAAAACCGGAGAGGACGGCATATAAATTCCACCGGCAAGAAATGAATTGCCCGGTTCTATATGCACATAGTAGCCGGCTTTTCCCTTATTTCGTCCACCAGGCGCAATAAAAGCACCGAAATTAGTTTTGTATGGTTCTTTGTTATTCGAGAACCTAATATCGCGGTTAATCCGAAAAATACAATCGCCTGGTTTATTGCCTAGGATAGATTTATCAAATTTCCCCACCTCATGAATAATGATTTCAAGGTTGTGAAGTAAATTTTCCTTGCATTGCTGGTAGCGAGTTTTATTTTCCTGAAACCATTCGCGGTAGTTGTTTTCGGAAAGATCGGTAATGAAACGGTAAATTTCGGGCGATAACATTGTGCAGGTATTTAATAGAATAATTATTCCAACAGCGTATCCTGATAAAGCATGTTCTTTGTTAAACTTTGTTAGCTTGCAAAGGTTCAATCCAATCGTTATTTTGCTTTATCAGATCAATTAATTCTTCCAGAGCGCTTTGCTCCGGAACACCTTTTTTTACAAGTTCTTTACGATGATACAGATTTACCTTACCAGGTGCACCACCTATATAGCCATAATCTGCATCGGCCATTTCTCCCAAACCATTTACAATACAGCCCATAATGCCAATCTTCAAACCTTTGAGGTGAGCAGTTTTTTCACGAATCTGGCGGGTGGCTTGTTGAATATTGAACTGCGTACGGCCACAAGATGGACAGGAAATGTATTCGGGTCGACTCACACGCAAACGGCTTGCCTGCAAAATTCCGAATGCAGTAGAGGCTATATCCAAAGGATTGATAAGATCGTTATCAAGCCAAATTCCATCGCACAAACCATCGAGTAACAAGGCTCCCAGCATAGCTGCTGCATGAAGCTGAAAACGTTCTAAATCCGGATCATCCAATTTAAAAGCAACAATTACAGGCAATTGAACAGAAGCTTCCCACAAACGCACGATAGCTGCCCGTAAAGCTGCTGTTACATTTAAATTGGAGGTAGAAAGCACAATTACTTTTCCTTTTAAAGCCGATAAACTATTCAGGAGTTCTTCAGCCAAATCTTCAGCGCTTACTCTCACAAAAGCAACATCAGTGTGTATTCCCAGATCAGAGTGCTGAGCTTCCAAAATTGGATATTGCGCTCCTGTTTTTGAGACAAGAACTTCCCTTTCCTTTAAAGGAACAAGAAGTGTATTATTAAAACTTGATTCTTCTGAAGTCTTCTTTATTAAAAGATATTCAGGGTGCAAGTCTGGCAGGAATTCAGCCGTGCGCGAAATTACTACTATTGGAAGCATTTCGTCTCCTATGTTCAGTATTTTCTTGGTTCTTCGGCGACTAAACTGATATGGATTAAGAGGATAACTCTGCGGAGCCTGTATTTCGAAATGATTTTCCATGCGCTGAAAAATACTGAGGAGTTTTTCGGCTACTGGAATCTCATTTTCAGGTTCTTCTGTTAACGAAACCCGGATGGTGTCGCCAATTCCATCGGCCAGCAATGCACCAATGCCAATGGCCGATTTAATCCGCCCATCTTCTCCTTCGCCGGCTTCGGTAACCCCGAGGTGCAGAGGATAATGCATATTTTCAACTTCCATGCGATTCACCAGTAGACGCACAGCCTGCACCATCACAAGGGTATTGCTGGCTTTCATCGAAACCACTACATCGGTAAAATGGGCTTCGTGGCAAATGCGCAAAAACTCCATTGCCGATTCCACCATTCCTTCGGGTGTATCACCAAAGCGGCTCATTATCCTGTCGGACAGTGACCCATGATTGGTACCAATGCGCAGGGCCGTGTGATGTTTAAGGCATATTTCCAGTAAAGGAGTAATTTCGTCACGAATGCGTGCCAATTCTTTTTGATATTGTTCTTCGGTAAAATCGATTTGATTAAACTTTTTGCTATCGGCAAAATTACCTGGATTGATGCGTACCTTTTCCACCACACGGGCAGCTTCGAATGCTATTTTCTGGTTGAAATGCACATCGGCTACAAGTGGTGTGTCAAAACCCTTTGCACGCAACTGTTTTTTAATTTCGGCCAGATAATGCACATCGTTCATCGAAGGTACCGTGATCCGAACCAATTTGGCGCCCGCTCTCACCGACCGAATAATCTGTTCAACTGTTAAGGCAATGTTGCTGGTAGGAGTGCTTGTCATGGTCTGAACAACCAGTGGTGTACTTCCGCCAATCTGTATGTTGCCAACCCTTACCTCTTGGCTGCGCCTACGTTTGAATTGATATAAATTACTGCAATACATACAAAAAAATTAGTCCTGCCAGGTTTTGACAGGACTAACAAAATTAGAAACAATCATTTAATTCCTCTACAACAATCCTACTCTCTTAAAATTAATTGTTTTTAACCAAACCCAAATTCCAATAGTAAGTTACAATAAAGCAAGACCTAAAGTAAAGGTTTATCGAGTGTGAGGCATCATTGTAAGATAATGATATACCTCATCAGAAATTAGAATGAATATTCGATGGCTAATGCTTTGTCGAGGGTTTCTTTGCTGATTTCGTCTTTGATGATGTATGACCGCGCACCAGCTTCGATCATTTGAACTATGTATTTCATTTCTGAATGAAAGGAAACAGCAATAATTACAAGATTGCGATAGATTTGGGTAGCCTCTCGTGTGGCTTCAATACCATTGAGACTGGGCATATTGATGTCCATGAAAACTGTATCGTACAATTTGTTATTCAGCTCGCTAAGACATTGATTGCCATCTTTTACAATGTTGATTTCTTCGATCTGATCCTGAAAAGAATCGAGCAGCATAAACTTCAATGCCTTGGCAAAATGTGGGTTATCGTCGGCGATGAGTACTTTCTGCTTTTTCATCTGTAAATAATTTTAAAATATGGTTGTTTGAACCTCATAGGGCTCAAAAATGCTAAACTCGTATAATCAATTTACATCCGCATTTGTGATTAAAGAATCATGACGTTTTATAAAGAATAAATTACGATCAAAAATACACCTTTCGGAAATACAGTTTTATAGCACAAACACCAATAATTCAACCAAATTCACTTACATTTTTCTGAGTAAAAACCGTCAAAAAAAACAGGGTGACAAATATAAAACTGCCACCCTGTCGTCTACCTAAATCCAACCAAACCCTACATCAAAAGACTAATCATTCTCGCGACATGATTACTGTTTTGATTTTCTATTTGTCTTTTCAAAGATAGCTTTCAGTGCTATTGGATTTCTAGGTATTACTGCTCAATTGCTAGGTAAATATCCCTATATTAATTTGGGTAAAAACCGACACTTTCAAAAGCAAAGTATTCAAAATCCCTCATTTTGGGTGGGTTCATGCGGCTTATTACACCTATTGATTTTACGCTTGAAGCCCCCAGGGTTTCGAAAATTTGCTTGGCCCTGGCTTGCAGGTTACGATTAATACTTTTATCGGTGTGCATGCCGTCCAGATCGAGTACAACTTTAAACCCTTCATTCAGTTTAGTACTCTCTTTTCGTGCCAGATAAAAAGCAAGTTCCACTTCCGATTTCATGAAAAATCCCCGTAACTGAATAAGCAGGCTGTTTGATGCCACATCGGCTTTAACTTTAAAAGTGTCTATCATATAACAGTATTTTAACTACATACAAAGATACTACATGGGGTATTGCCGATGCATGATGCTAAATACCTAAATTAGGGTAGTAAAAGCCGAGAAAAAAGGTCGATTCTCTGACGCACGACTGTCGGAAAAACCGTCAAAAATAACTACAATCGAAAATTCGGGACAGAATCGAAGCTTGAAAAGTTTCATGACCTGCCTGAAAAATCAGCAATATTTCTCAATCAGGTCGATGTGTTTGGGATAAGCCTGAATAAGGTCTTCTTTATCGAAAACCTCAAAATCTTCGAACTCAAACCCGGGAGAAACAGCACAGCTTACCAAGCTATAGGAATTTGGTTCATGCACTTCGGCACAAAAAACACAGCCACCCGGAACGAGTAGTGAAAACTGTTCGGCCTTCTCGTGGTTGTTTCCAAGAAAATGAGTGTGCTTTTTACCTTCGGTATCAATATAAATTAGTTTCAACGGGCTGCCTGCATGAAAAAACCAAATCTCATCTGATTTTAACCGGTGTAACCTCGAAATATCCTCTGATCGGAGCAAGTAATATATATTGGTAAGAAGTCGTCTTGACGATTTATAGCCAACGGGTAAATGCTTGTTGCTTACTTCAATGCTGGAACGATAAACTTCTTTAAAGAATCCTCCCTCAGGATGCGGTTTTAACTGTAGATGCTGTATCCAGTATTCGGCTTTGTTCATGACAAACTTTTTTATTTGAAGATAACAAAAAGATGGTTTAAAAAAAAGAAACTTTAAAATACAAGCCGATAACTTGTAAGGCAGTTTGAATATATTGCTTATAATTTGTATATTTAATCCAATCAGGCATAAACTCACTTGCATGAAATTAGATTTGATGAAATATTTGTCGGATCGACTTCAGAATGAATCGGAAGATGATCGTGAATCGGGGCCGGTTATAACCATTTCCAGGCTTTATGGGTGTCCGGCGAAAGCTGTTTCGCAAAAACTTTCCGAGCTGCTTAATAGTAAAGCTACTGCCAAAGGTTTAAAAGACATCGAATGGCACTTTGTAACCAAAGAGATATTAAATGAAGCTGCCCGCGAGCTTGAGATGGATCCGTTGAAAATTGAATATATTTTTGACTCTGAGAAAAAAAGCCTGATAGAGGAGCTTTTAGCAGCCCACTCTCAGAAATATTATAAAAGCGACAGGAAAATACGTAACACCGTAGCCAAAGTCATTCGAAACATGGCAAAGGAAGGCCACGTTATCATTGTAGGCCGCGGTGGAGTTGCCATTACCCGCGACATGCCCCGATCATTGCATATTAACCTCGAGGCCCCCCTCGAATGGCGCATGGTAAGAGTTTCTGAAAAGTACAACCTTTCGTTAAGCGAAGCTGAAAAAACAATACAGGATATTGATAAAAGCAGACAGGAATTAAGAGAATATTTCCAAGGTAAAAACACCGACTATACACAATTCGACATTACCTTTAATTGCATGACCCTTTCAATTGATGAAATCGCCTCAATCATTCTTAAGGCAGTAGAAGAAAGAAAGCTACTAAAATAAGAAAAAGTTGCTCTGTACTAAAGACCTTCTAAACATAGCAAAATATAGCATAAGCAAGTTAAAGCCTTGAAATTGTTAATGAATAGGTTTTTATTCAATCGATAAGTTTATATTTTTGTAAAAGAACACCAATAAGCTCTCAAATGGAAAACCTGCAAATTGAAGGTACTGCTACATTGCCCAATGTTTTTATGTCTACCGAAGGTAGAATAAAACTCGAGGGTAGAGCACTTCCGGAAGATGCAGTGAGGTTCTTCAAGCCCATTTTAACCTGGGCAGGTGAATTTCACGGTAAGTCAATTTTAGTAGAAATTAACCTGGAGTACTTTAATACCAGTGTTTCGAAGCAATTGCACGATTTTTTAAATGTCCTCGATGCTAAGCCAGGCGATTGCAAGGTTAAGGTAATTTGGTATTTCGAAGAGGGGGATGATGAGATGCTTGAGTCTGGCGAAATTTACCAGGAACTCTTTCCTCGCATCGAGTTTACCTATAAGGAGTATGAAGAAATAGTGGATTAACGATAGTTCCATGTTCATTCCTCGAAATATTTCGTCCATAAAACCTCTCCATATTATAAAACTTTTTTTATTGGCACCAATGTTTACTATTGGTGTAGTTCCTATTAGCGCCCAGTTAACAAAACAACCGGAAAAGCTTACCACCTGGAACGAGAAATACCAAGCTGGGATACCCCGACTAAGTGCGGCTGCCTTGCCAGCATATACACCAGAGCACAAATTCAGTGTGGCCTCAGCACTTTTAATTAGTTTTAAAACCAAACGCAACAACAGCTATCTAAACCATTCAAGCCTTCCTCTGGAGTATATTTCCAATTTCAATCAAAATCATTCATTCTGGGGCCAATTAAACAGCTTTTGGCTTGATAACCTTATAAAGTTTGAAGTAGAGGGTGCACTGCAAAACCGACAGGATTATTACTGGGGTGTTGGAATGTCAGATGCCATGAACGAAGCCAAAAACCTATCGTCGACTCAATACAAAAAAAACTATACACAAATAAACCCTGCCCTTGGGGTTCGCCTGATTGAAAACCTATATGCAGGCATTAGTTACATTTTTAATCAAACCAAGGCTACCGACCTCGGCCCTTCGCTTTCAGAAGACTATTACATCATCACCCAGGGTTCAGATATACTCAATTCAGGAATGGGATTTCAATTCGACTATTCCATAAAAGACTTAGGAACCAAACCCAATCATTACCTTCAAATTAAAAGCAAATTTTATATTTTTTCAGATTCAAAACAGGGTGATTTCACTTATCAGAAACTCTTAATCTCTTACCAGCATTTTATTCCTTTAGAAACTCTCTCGAGTCGCTTAAGCTGGAATGTGAATGCGGAAAGTAATTTTGGCGATGTACCCTGGACAGATATGGCCATGCTCGGAGGTGCGAGACAGATGATGGGGCTTGCCGAAGGAAAATACCGCGAAAAAACCTTGGTGCAGGCCTGGTTGCAATACAACTACGTTTTTAATAGCCAATTTAGTCAAATTGCTCCCAGGCACGAAGCAAACATAAGGTTTGGTGGCGGCACGGTGTATGGCGATGCCACGATTAGTTATGCGATCTACAACTTTGTGGTTGGATACCGCTTTCGCTATCAGCCTGATTATCTGCTTAAGCTTGATTTTGCTTTTGCCGATGGCAGCTTCGGCAGCTATCTAGGTTTTGAACAAAGATTTTAATAACTTTCAGCAGCACAAAAATTCCGTTAGACCAATACCAATATGCAAAAACTTATTTTAGCAGCACTTTATTTCGGAATCAGTTTTAATCTTTCGGGGCAAGAAGAAGTTTATACGAAAAAAGAACAAAAACAAATTCAGAAGCAAGAACGACAAGCTGCTAAAGAAGCTGAAAATGAACTTCTCCGAATTAAAACAGAGAGCATGCTCCAGTTGCACCGTTTTGTGCTGGAAGCTGATTATTTGTCGGACAAAAGTGGAAAGCGGGCAGCGGTAAATAGCACCATCAATTTTATTCGGGTCGATTCGCTGAAATTGGTAATGCAATTGGGTTCGAATTACGGTGTGGGCTACAATGGTGTTGGTGGTATTACAATAGAAGGAAGTGTTACAAAATACGACCTTAAAATAATTGAAGGAAAAAAAGGAAAATCGTATAACCTAATGCTTATGGTGATGTCAAGCACAGGGAACTATGATATTACCCTGCTAATAAATGATATAGGTTCTACCGATGCTACCATACGAAACAATACCTCGGGTATGTTACGCTACTATGGCAGACTGGTTCCCATTGAGGCATCGAAAGTGTATAAAGGGTCGACTAGTTATTGAAAAAAATCATGTAATATCGGAGTGATAATTTCGTTTTGATAAAATAAGAATTGAACAATATCCATCATAAAACAAAATTTAGGTATGAGAAAAGTAAGCTTTGTGTCCCTCTTTTGTCTGAATATTCTGGTATTTTCAGGCTGCCAGGGTAAACAGCAACCAAATGAGAGCGAACTGAATGTGCATTTGATGCAATTTACTACCATGTTTGGCGAGAAAGGCAACCTCCAGCAGGTAGCCAGCATAATGAAATTCTCGGGCATTGAATACACCCCCCAATTAACCCTCGACACGACCATAAAAACCAACTATACTGCTACTCCGCAATATGCTGCACTCATGTGTGGAGTATACAGTGCCGATGCATTATACCATGCTGCTTTTTCGAATAGCGATGAAGCTTTCGAGAGTTATACATCGGCTCAGGTCTTAGCCAACCAGGTTGGTTTTGGACCATTCTATGTGGAGAATTTGCTCCGACGACGCGAAGATGGAGTTACCGAAGCCGATTCGTTGCTCTTTAAAATGGACGATTTTTTAGCCGAATTTGATTCGAGTCGCACGGAAGAAGAACGGTTTGTTATAATTGCTGCTTATCTGATGGGCAACCTCATCGAAAAAATGTACCTTATCGATGCTGGTCTTGCTGGTTTCGAAGGTGTTAAAATTAGCGAGATAAGCGACGAAGCCAAATTCGTTTACCGTATTTTTTCTTCCGGAGGCGATGCAATACTCTATCTGACCGAACTTACCCGTAAATACGGTCACAATCCGGTGCTAACCATAGAACTGGCCAAGCTGGCTGAACTATTTTTAACGTTTAAAAACAGTGCGCAACCGAGTTACAGCCCCGACGATGTTTTCATTCCAAGTGCCGAACTTAAAGCCCTTTCGGATCAGATAAAAAGGCTGCGCGAATATATTATTGCAGGAAATGAATAAGATATTTTGATTTTTTACAAAACCGGGTATTATATCATTCCCGGTTTTTTTATTTTTGCACGCAATAAAACTCATCTTAAACAGTTACTAATCAAAAACTACAACATATTATGGAACCCACTAACAACACCAAATCTTATTCGCCTTACAGTAAACCCCAACAAAAAGTACCCATGTACCTGGTGGTTATACTAATTACCCTCAGTGTACTGGCCATTGTGCTAGGTATTGTACTCTACCAGAAAAGTCAGGCTCTTACTCTTTCAGAAGAAGACCGTGCTTTTGTCGAAGAACAGCGCTCAAGTCTCGAAGGAGAGCTGGGTGAACTCATTGTCGGTTACGATTCGCTGAAAACGGAGAACGACAGTATTAACCAAAGACTGGTTATTGAACAAGATAAAATACGCCGGCTTTTAAAAGTAAATGCTTCGAACGCCGAAAAAATCCGGATGTACGAAAAAGAACTGGGCACCTTGCGTCAGGTTATGCGTAGCTATATCATCCAGATCGATTCACTAAATACCCGCAACCGCGAACTTACCGAAGAAAACATAGCTGTAAAAACTGAGCTACAAGCAAAAGAAGTTCAATATCAGGAACTTTCCGAAACCAAAGAGTTACTTACTAAAAAGGTAGCCGAAGCTCAAAAGCTAAGTGCCAAGGGAATCCTTGTTGAAGGTCTCAACAATCGTTCGAAACCTAAAAACGATGTAGATAAAATTGCTAAAATCCGCGTTTGCTTCACCATTCGTGAAAATACAGTGGCCGAACCAGGTAAAAAAATGATTTACCTGCGCATTCAGCGACCCGACGAAGTAGTGCTTTCATCTTCAGATGCCGGTATGTTTGAATACCAGAAACAAAGCGTGGTGTATACCGCCAAACGTGAGCTGGATTATGACAACCTCGATATTGACATGTGTATTTATTGGGACAAATCGGAGGAACTGATTGCTGGCACCTATAAAATTACCATTTATGCCGAAGGATATGAAATTGGTACTGGTTCAATTGAATTGAAATAGCAAATATTTCCTGATAATATTCATTGAGAGGGTGTCCAAAAATGGATACCCTCTTTTATTTTAAATTGCACTTAGTTAGTATTTTACGTCACAAAAAATTTGTCATGTTCTTGATATTTAATATATTAAGGCATGAAAAACATCAAATTCAAAGAATACAACCAAGG
>JAMIIA010000100.1:0-15945 GCA_035913795.1 Bacteroidales bacterium | reverse complement strand
GTCAGAAACTACATCCAGGCCAAAGAGCTTTATGCAGTCGTATCGAAGGAAGCATCGGGTAAATATCCTCTATCGCAGTTTTATTATGCTCAAATGCTTAAAGCCACTGGTAATTATGATGAAGCCATTGTTGAGTTTAAAAAATTTAAGCGCGACTACCAAGGCAAAGATGAGCCGGTTTACAGCAAAATTGTAAAAAACGAAATTTCCGGCTGCGACAGTGCAAAATTTATCATCGCCAACCCTTTGGACATAAACATCGAAAAACTGAATTCGAGTATCAACAGTCCGCATATCGAATTATCTCCTATTCCGGTTAACGATAATGCCTTTATTTATTCCTCCCTGCGTATTGATTCTCTGGTGTTCTTTAGCGAAAGAAACGCCGATTCGGCCATGCCTGTGAGGCAATTTTACCTTGCCCGCAAAGAAGGTATGGACTGGAATGGTGGCGAACCACTTTCTGGCACCATCAATATTCCTGGCGTGGAGACAGGCAATGGTGTAATTTCACGCGACGGGAAAAGATTTTATTTTACACGGTCAACCCGAAACTGGCAGGGCCAGGTAATTAGTGCAATTTACCGAAGCACACGCGAAGGCGACCAGTGGACAAGGATTGAAAAACTCCCTCCGATTATCAACGATCCGAATTATACCTCAACCCAACCGGCATTGGGCAGAACAGCCCAAAGCGACCGTGAGATTATTTTTTATGTATCGAACCAACCAGAGGGCAAAGGTGGCCTGGATATTTGGTATACTGTATGGGACGACGAAAAAGACAGCTACAGCAAACCCCAGAACCTTGGAAGCAGAATAAATACAGTAGGAGATGAAATGACCCCATTTTACGACCTCACAACCCGTACCTTGTATTTTAGTTCCACAGGTCTTCCGGGCATTGGTGGTCTCGATATCTTTAGTGCTTTTGGCGAAAGAAGAAAATGGTCGAATGTGGTAAATGCCGGATACCCCATCAACTCGAGTTATGATGACTTGTATTTTACCTTAAGTCGAAAAGGAGACAATGGCTTTCTTGTATCAAACCGTCCCGAATCGAATGACATCAATACCTGCTGCGATGATATTTTCTCTTACCGATGGAATGATTTCATAAGCATTACAGTAACTGGTACCATCTACCCTTTTGAGCAGGACCGTTTTGGACGTAAAAAAGATATGTCGAATTTCGATTTCATGAACCCCGATGAGTCGATGGAACCCATGAAAGACGCCATCATTGCTCTGTATAAGCTCGACAAAGAGAATAACGAATATGTGTTCATGGACAGGTATACAACTGCTGTAGACGGAAATTATTATTTCGCCTTGCAACCCAACCAGGAGTACGAGTTTAAAATGGAAGGTTTTCAATATTTCGATGAAAAGATGTTCCTGTCGACTGAATTTTTTAATTTTTCCGACACCATTACAATGCCTCCGACCTGGGTAAACGTTTTAACCGACAAGCCCATTGTTTTAGCGGATATTTATTACGAGTTTAACAGTGCCGATTTATCCGGAAGGGCTAAAAGCATTCTCGACACCACCCTTTTAATATTGTTAAAAGAAGCCCCTGAGTTTATTGTCGAAATCGGATCGCATACCGATAGCGTCGGTGGCAAACAATACAACCTCGAATTATCGCAGAAACGTGCAAACAGTGTAGTAACTTACCTTATAAGCAAAGGTATCCCTACCGATAGACTTATAGCGAAAGGATATGGCGATACCGATCCGGTAGCACCAAACTCGAAACCAGATGGTACGGATAACCAAGAAGGCCGCGAAAAAAACCGTCGTACTGAGTTTAGAATTGTAGGCACTGTAGGAGGTGCTGAAGAAGATGAGGTATTTATCGAAACGAATAAACGTAAATAGAGTACAAAAAAAGGGTCCCAAAAGGACCCTTTTTTATTTTATGCTAGCGAAATATGCTGTTTACATAAATCAATAAACCTTAGTTAAATTTATAAAAGCTGGTTTAGATTACAGGATATTTTTTAAAGATATCGTCTGATTTAAGAAGCAGATCAATATATTGAGCCCTTTTATACACGAATGGATCGTTTGTATTTTTGTGAGAAAGTTTACCCTGAAAATCTTTTATCGACTTGTAGGATTTTTTCTCCATCCATGCTTTAATATCTTCAAGCATGGTGCTAACATATTCGATTTTATTTTTGTAAAGTGAGCTAACCACCTGCACACAATCGGCACCTGCAAGAATCATTTTAATCACATCTGCACCGGTATAGATACCTGTATTGCTACAAATGCTTGCATTTACATTGCCATAAAGCAAACCAGCAAAACGAAGCGACAAACGATGGTCTTCTGGGTTACTCAATGTTAGACTGGCCAGATGAGACTCTTTTTCAATATCGATATCGGGTTGAAATAACCGGTTTAATAGCACAAAACCATTGGCGCCAGCTTTCTCAAGCAAAGAAACAACATGCAGTGGATTGGCATAAAAAGGACTCAACTTTACACTTACTGGAATTTTCACTCTGCTTTTTATGGCTTTCAGAATTTCTACCTGTTCCTGAACTACCAAATGGCCATCGAGGTCGGCTTTTTTGGGAACGTAAAAGAAATTTATTTCAAGGGCATCCACGCCAGTTTTTTCCATCTGCTGGGCGTAGTCGATCCACGATTCCTTTAAAATGGCATTCAGGCTGGCAATTACCGGTATTTTTACATTCTGCTTAACACGGGCCAGGTTAAAAAGGTGTTCTTCCGGACCTGCATGTTCGATATTGGGGAAGATACTGGTCATTTCGGCACCGCGCTCGGCATATTCCTCAAGTTGATCATCCAACTGAGCACGTTCGAGCTGAATCTGCTCCTCGAATAAAGACTTATAGACAATGGCAGCCACGCCACTTGCCTCTGCACGTTTTACATTATCAAGGTTATTAACCAAATTACTTGCTCCCAATACAATAGGGTTCTTTAGCTCAATACCAAGGTAATTTGTTTTTAAATCGATCATTTTCTTATGTTTTATATTAATTATTTTAAATTACATTTTTTTTCAAAGCTATAAAAATTCCCTTTTAGTCAACTTTTCATTCGAATGAAAAGCGAATTGCATTTACGAAGAACACCCCTTGTTAGAGTACTTATTGCTTATGTAGTGGGCATTCTGTTGGCATTCTATGCCGGGAAATATTTATCTAATCCTTCTGTAATCTGGTTTGTGAGCATCCTAACGGGCATTCTAATTATCATTATCCTTCAAAACAAAAAAAACTACCGCTTTATTTCCGGTATTATTTTAATCATGCTCATAATGGTAATTGCGATCTGCAACACGTTTTACAGCGTAAAAATACCTACAAATTTTGAAAATGAAGGTATCTGGGAGGGTATAATTTGTGAAAAGCCCCAAGGAAAAAGCAATTCGACATTGCTACCCGTTTTACTTACAAACAATAAGCAAACCGAAATTCTTAAAACAAGGCAGGTAAAGGCACTTCTCTATACCAACAAAGACAGCCTGCTTGCCGATACCACTCAGATAGGAACGAGGGTTTTCTTTAAAGCCGCCTTAAAACCTATTAAAAATAATGGCAACCCCGACGAATGGAATGCAAGCTTATACCAGGCACAAAGAGGCAATTTTTACCAGGCATATGTAAATAAAGACCAACTAGTAATTATCCCCTCAAAGAATTTACCACTCAAACGTCTGGCATCGCACATACAAGAAAGAGCCATGCAACAATATGCTGATTTGTTGCACCAACCCGAAGCTCTGGCCGTAGTTGCTGCATTAACACTTGGCATACGTGATCTGCTTTCTGATGAATTGGAACAAAGTTATGCCAATGTAGGTGTTATCCACGTGCTTTCGGTATCGGGTTTACATGTTGGAATTCTTTACATTTTCTTGAACTTTCTATTGATATTCCTTGATAAAACTCCCTGGACGAGACTAGTAAAGAGTATATTAATAGTACTTACAATTTGGCTATATGCGCTCATTACAGGGCTTTCACCATCTGTTGTCAGGGCTGCTATCATGTTTACAACTCTATCATTGGGTAAAACGCTTAAACGCCAGATCTCTAGCTTTAATCTATTAGCCTTGGCAGCACTTATTATTCTTTTTATCAATCCATTAACCCTTTTTCATATTGGTTTTCAGTTGTCTTTTCTGGCAGTCGGCGGAATAGTCTTTTTTCATCCTTACTTCTATAACCTCTTCGAGCTAAAATCGCGCTTGGCCGATTATGTCTTCAAATTGCTTACTGTTACCTTTGCTGCACAATTAATTACTGCCCCAGTTACACTATTCTATTTCAACCAATTTCCCGTCTATTTCTGGTTAGCAAATTTGGTGCTGGTTCCATTGTTTGCTTTCTCGCTCGTTGTGGCAATGGTAGCTCTATTCATAGCAGAAATTCCTATACTGAACGCAAGTATATCGTGGGTGTTGGAATTCAGCCTTAAGATTGCCAACAAGTGGATATTAACTGTCGAGAAATTGCCAGGTTCTGTGATTGAGGGTATACACTTTGACGGACCAGCTGTTGTATTCTCCTTTGCTTTGTTGTATTTTCTCACCAAATGGCTTTTAGAAACCAAAAGTAAACTACTGCTGATGGCTTTGGCTATTCTCCTGCTTTGGTCAGGCTATTCGTTTTACCAAACCCGAACACATAGCCTGAATCAGAAACTGATTGCCTATGCACAGTCTGGAGCCGAAATAATTGGTATTTATGGTTGCAATAAAAACATACTTGTTGTTAGCAGTACCGAGCTAAGATTCGAAGGATTGAAAAAATATTATCTGAAGAGACATTGGTTAAAAATGCGTATAAACGAGCCTGTAGAAACTTTTTTCCTTTCCAACAGCCACAAACAGGATGGTACCACAAATATCCTTGCAGGCTATACCATAATCAGGGCAGGTGCTGGAGTTGAGCTAATAATGACAGAGAAAGAGTTGCCCACAGATTTCGCCAGAAATAAAACCAGATACCTTTATGTTTTTGGTAAGGCTATGCCAAATGCAACTTTTGAATGGGGTGGCCCAATTATTCTTGGCAATACATTAAGCTCCTATGCACGCAAGAAATGGGTTCAATATGCCTTAAATAAAGAAATTAAAATAGTTGATCTAGCAAAAAACGGTGCATTTTCCATTCCACTGCATTAATTCATATTCTTAAAAAAATAAGCCTTGTAAAATAAAATTTCCAGTAAGAGTAATTGATAGAAAAATGTCGGTTGTCATTGCTTATAAACCCGTAAACATGTTTAATTTGCAGGTCGAAATAATTATTTTCAATGAAAATTGTAATTGCAGGAG
This sequence comes from Bacteroidales bacterium, assembly GCA_035913795.1. Taxonomy (GTDB): domain Bacteria; phylum Bacteroidota; class Bacteroidia; order Bacteroidales; family UBA10428; genus UBA10428. Next base: position 10,619 of record JAMIIA010000100.1, on the reverse strand, counting down.
CAGGAGCTGTAGGATCGCATCTGGCAAAGATGTTAAGCCAGGAGAAGCACGACATTATCCTGCTAGATCCGGATGAGGAAAAACTAAGGCAGGTGGGATCGAACCTTGATGTTATGACCCGCAAAGGTTCAGCCATTTCTATTCCTGATTTACTGGACACGAACATCAAAAAAGTGGACCTTTTCATTGCTGTAGCGCAAACAGAAGAAATTAATATTACTGCTGCTATCCTGAGTAAGCGTTTGGGAGCCAAAAAAACCATTGCCCGAATCGACAACCAGGAATACATGTATGCCAAATACCGTGAGCATTTTGTTGAAATGGGTATCGACTACATGATATACCCCGAAAAAATTGCAGCACGCGAAATAATTGGACTGCTCGAACAAACAGGCAGCAAGGACATTGCAGACTTCTCTAAAGGAATGCTCTCACTTTTCGCTATAAAACTTGAAGAAGATTCGCCGGTGATAGGCAAAAGCCTAAACCGAATTATGAAAGAAACAAAAACCTCCGATTACCGGGCTGTAGCGGTTACCCGAAGTGGAAAGACGATTATTCCGAATGGGGATCATGTATTCGAACCGGGAGACCTGGCGTATGTGATTACCACCGAAAAGGACAACAACAACCTACTGACCTACACCGGAAAAGAACAATACGATGTAAGAGATATTATGATATTGGGCGGAAGCAAAATCGGAGCCCTTGCAGCTCACGAGCTTGGGAGTCATCATAATGTAAAGCTTATAGAAAAAGACCGCGAAAAAAGTTACTCACTTTCGAATCAACTCAATAATACGCTGGTGATTAATGGCGATGGACGCGACTACAACCTGCTTATGGAGGAAAGCCTCGATAAAATGGATGCCTTTATTGCTGTTACCGGCGACAGCGAAGTGAATATTCTGGCCTCGATGTTAGCCAAAAGATTGGGTGTAAAGAAAACTATTGCCGAAGTTGAAAATATCGAATACATAGCCCTTGCCGAAAATATGGGAATAGACACCATTATTAATAAAAAAATAATTACTGCAAGCCGTATATTCAGGTTTACCACCAGTGAAAATGTTACCAGTGTGCGCTGCCTGACAGGCACCGATGCTGAAGTGCTCGAGTTTATGGTCACGAAAGGGGCGAAGGTTACCCAGTCAATCTTGCAAAAAATTGATTTTCCGAAAGATTCCATTATCGGAGGTATCATACGCGATGATATAAGCTTTATTGGCAAAGGTTCTACCCAATTACAAGAAGGCGATAAAGTAATAGTATTTGCACTGCCATCGGCAATTAGCAAAGCAGCAAAATTTTTTAGCTAGACATGGTGAACTTTAAAGTAGTTGGATATATCATGGGTATACTACTCATCATTGAAGGTATATTCATAGCAATCGCAGTGCCTGTTGCCCTACTCTATCAAGAAATTATCTGGAAATCAATTCTGCTTTCCGCTTTTATCACCTCCTTTTCAGGATTAATCCTTTGGTGGTATTTCAGAACTAATAATAAGAAACTAGGGAAAAGAGAAGGTTACCTGATTGTTACCATTGGTTGGATTCTCTTTTCTGTATTTGGTGCTCTCCCCTTTGTTCTCTCCGGCAGTATAGAGTCATATACTGATGCCTTTTTTGAAACTATGTCGGGGTTCACCACCACCGGAGCCTCTATTCTATCGGCCAATGAAATTGACCTGTTACCGTTTGGACTCCATTTTTGGCGCAGCCTTATTCAATGGCTGGGTGGTATGGGAATTATTGTATTATCCTTGGTGGTTTTGCCTGCATTAGGCATTGGTGGCATGCAACTATTTGTGGCAGAAGTTCCAGGCCCCACGCCCGATAAATTGCACCCACGTGTAAAAGAAACTGCCAAGATACTTTGGGGTATATATTTTGGTATCACACTCATTCTGGTTTTGCTACTATGGGCTGGCGAAATGAACCTCTTCGATGCCCTTACTCATTCCTTTGCAACCATGGCAACAGGGGGTTTTTCGACTAAAGGAGACAGCATAGCTTTTTTTCAGACAGGATACACCCATTACATTATTTCGATTTTTATGATAATTGCAGGCATGAACTTTACTCTTGCATACCTGGGTTTTCAGCGAAAGTTCAGTCCTATCTGGAAAAACGAAGAGTTACGCTGGTATCTGGGTATTATTCTGGCTTTTACTCTGGTAATTACCTTTTTATTACTCCTTTCTGATAAGTCGTATTCAACAGAATCAGCCTTCAGACATTCCCTTTTTCAAGTGGCCAGCATTATCACCACCACAGGATTTGCCACACAGGACTATCTGAAATGGATTCCTGCTTCATGGGTTTTGCTTATGGTGTTAATGTTCATAGGAGGTTCCGCAGGATCCACTGCAGGTAGTATTAAAGTTGTGCGCATTATTTTGGTAATTAAGAACGGATTTCTGGAGCTAAAGAGAATTATTCACCCAAATGCTATCATCCCAGTGCGATTGGACAAACAAGCCATGCATCCAAAAATGATTTCAAATGTGCTGTCTTTTGTAACGGTATATATTCTGATAGTAATTATAGGTATAGTGGTGATTTCGCTTTTAGGGCATGACCTCGAAACCTCTATAGGATCCGTTGCAACTACACTTGGAAACATAGGGCCCGGTTTGGGCGAAGTAGGGCCGGCAGGGAATTTTGGTCATTTTTGCATTTTTGGAAAATGGTTTTTCTCCTTTTTGATGCTAATTGGTCGGCTCGAACTTTTTACTGTATTGATTCTCCTTTCGCCAGCTTTCTGGAAGAAATAAAAAGCTTAGATAAAATCTACCTCACCAAGTCCCTGACGAATCAGAATTACTTCATCGCCCGTGCAGTCTAATACTGTCGAAGGGATATTGTGACCAAACCCCCCATCCAGCACTGCATCGACAAGGTGACCAAAATTCTCTTCTATAAGCTGCGGATCGGTGGTGTAATCGATAATCGCATCGCTATCGTGTATGGAAGTGGTTAGTATGGGGTTGCCCAACTCCTGAACAATGGCAAGGGGTATGTTATGCTTTGGAATTCGGATTCCAATAGTCTTTTTCTTGTTCTTAAACGTACCGGGGAGATTATTATTTGCAGGAAGAATAAAAGTGTAGGGCCCGGGTAAGCATTTCTTAAGAAGTCTAAAAATATTGTTGCTAATGGCGCGGGTAAAATCAGAAAGATGACTGAGATCGTAACAGATTATGGAAAAATTCGCCTTTTCAGGTTTAATACCCTTGATACGAGCTATCTTCTCTACCGCCTTTTGATTGAAAATATCGCAACCAAGACCATACACCGTGTCGGTAGGGTAAATAATTACACCACCTGACTTTAAAATTTCCACAACCTGCTTTATTTGGCGTGGCCCGGGGTTATCCGGATGAATTGGTATTAGCATGAATGATTCGAAGGGTCTAGTAGAACGTGTACTCGTACTTGGTTAGGAGTTTGTAATTTGTTTTTGGATAATTCGTAAACTCTTCGACACAAACCCCCGAAGTACCATATGTATACTTTTTCAGGTTATAATCGATTTCGGTTTTACGCTTCCATTTATACACCGATACCCGGCCCTGTGTGTCGTATTCATATAGCTTCTTGTCGTACTTATCATTAGCCCCTGTATCTTCTGAAAGTTTAATCAAATCTCCATTTGCATTGTAAATATACTCGAGGCGATTGTTAAGCTTACCAAGTCGAAATTTTTCTTCAAGCGTAATTTGACCTTTTTCATTGTATTGCAATACACGCCTTTCGAGCTCGGCTCCATCCAGACCTAAAGTGGTTTCTTTTAAAATCTGTCCCTTATCATCAAACATCAACTGTATTGTCGATTTAGGATCTTTCCCTTTGTGCAATACTGATACAGTGGCGTTTTTTCCAGTATAGGTATAGACCCTCTTCTCATCAAGGAGATTATCGACATAATACTTGATTTCCAGTACTTTTCCACCTTTTTCGTAGGTATATACAGTTTTAAATGAAGCAGATCCGTCATAACCAGATTCGAGTAAAATGTTATCGACCAGATCATACTCCGAAGTTTTTTTATACTCGCCCGACACACTGTAACGCTCATACAAAACTCTGTTTCCACGGGCATCATAGCCATAATACTCTTTGACAGTAGTGTCGCCTTTAGCATTAAAGGTAAAAGTCATCACCACAAGGCCACTTCGGTTGTATTTACTCATTGCGGTTTTAACACCATTTTTTTCCATAACACCATCTTTGTATGGAAAATCAAAGCTTGTACGCTCTTTCACCGCATGCTTTTTAAACAGCTCCCGCTCTTGTTCTTCGATAGTCTGTGCAGCAATAAAACTAAAAATGGTGGTGAGTAAAACAATAAAACTAAATATTCTTTTCATCTGGATAATGCAATAAGCAGTAGTTAAGTACTAAATTATCTACTTTTTTTATTTAATCAATGATATACTGGTCTAATAATGATAAGAACCTCTAATTATTTAACTCCCATCAGGTAATTTTTTCCTCTCCATCCTGGTAATCTTCAAAATCAAAATCAGATTCTTCTTCTGTTTCGAATTCTTGAGAGGGCAAAACAGGACCTGAGTCTTTATAATAAACCGCAAGTATTATGCCAGCAATCAAACCCATGAGGTGTCCTTCCCATGAAACCCTTTCATCTACAGGCAGAATACCCCAAACCATGCTACCGTATAAAAAGGCAACCAAGAGCGAAATAGCAAGTAAATGGCGATGTTTTAAGAGAATTCCACTCACAAAAACAAAGGCACCATAACCATATATCAACCCACTGGCACCGATATGATAGGCTTCGCGGGCAAAAAACCAAAGCCAGAATTGTGAAATGAAATAAATCAGAAAAAAAGCTTTCCAGGCCACCTTGTGATAAAAATAAAAAACAGCCCAACTTAAAAAAAACAAAGGAAAAGTATTGTTAAATAAATGTTTCCAGTCGCCATGTAGCAATGGTCCAAGAATAATTCCCGGAAGACCTTTGGCTTTTAAAGGGTAAAGCCCCAATTGTACAAAACTTGTATCGGATAGTGCTTCAATTAGTTTTACTCCCCAAAGCAATGTCACAAACAACAGAGGAAATACCATACTCGCGAGCAAACGCCTTTTGTCAATATCTTCAGCATGGCTCATTTCTTGGTTCTAGGTTTTAAATAAAAATTACAAGCTAAAAAGGAATTACTAAAAATACCAGCTCTTTACCCAGTAACTCCCAATTCGTTTCTTCTACCAGATAAAGATAAACACAAAGCCTCAGAACTGAAAATAGGAAATAGAGGATGATAGCAAAAGCAGCGCCTCTATAAGTAATAAGAACCAAACAATGCATTAAGACAAAGATTTTGGTTTTAAAGTGAAATAGGTTTCGAACCGGATAGTAGATGGAAATATTGGTTTTTTTGTAATATTGCCGGTATGGTCTGGAATAATAACATACCGGTTTACAGCCTCGACAAATTTCGTAAGGCCGATAAGAGAAATCAACTATTTGAGGTAGAAGTATTCGATGCCAACCGGCATTTCAAAGTAAGCTACCCGCACCGTCACGATTTTTACGAGATTCTATATCTGAATAAAGGATCGGGTTACCATATTATCGACCAGGAGAAATACGAAATAAGACCACCATGCGTATTTTTCTTATCGCCGGGGCAAACACATGCCCTTGAACTTTCGCACGATATAGAAGGATACATTTTGCTTTTCACTGCAGAATTTTATCTGTTGCAACAAAAAAATAAAAACAGGCTGTTGGAGTATCCATTTTTTTTCTCTGCCGAACAAAAAAATCCCCCACTCTATTTAAACAACCATAGCGATACAAGCTTTATTGAAACATTGTTTGTTCGTGCTTGCGAAGAAATAGCGCTGAAAGAAAAAGCTTCAAGTGAGCTAATTCGCTCCATTCTCGATCTGATACTGCTTATTTGCGACAAACATTACCCGGAGCAATTTAGAACCGTTATGATGAGCAAAGGCCATTTACTTGTTAAACGCTTTCTGTTCCTTATAGAGGAAAATTACCAGAATAATTTAAGGGTTAACGATTATGCCTATATGCTGGCAATAACACCAAACCACCTCACGCAAATGGTCAAGCAGCTTACAGGTAAAACTTCACTCGAACTGCTACAGGATAAAACTACTGTTGAGGTTAAGCGACTTCTGATGCACACTAATCTTTCTGTTTCGGAGATAGCTGAGAAAATGAAATTCCCCGATCAAAGCTATTTTACCAAATATTTTAAAAAAAATACAGGCATTACCCCGCTCCAGTATAGAAGGGAATCTATGAAATTTACCTAAAATACCTTTAATTTTTACAGCCACCAAACAAATAAATGTTGTTCCTTTGTACCCTAGAGTTAAGCTCTATCGATTACCTTTATTGCTCTCAGTAAAAAACATATTCAAACTAAAAAATAAAAAAATGGCAAACTATTTTAATTCACTTCCTTTTCGTCTTCAGGTAGAAGAGCTTGGCAAATGCGAATTTATGGACAGTTCGGAATTCGCAGATGGAGTTACAAAACTAAAAGGAAAAAAAATTGTGATTGTTGGCTGTGGTGCCCAGGGTCTTGCCCAAGGCCTTAACATGCGCGACAGTGGCCTTGATGTGGTGTATGCTTTGCGCAAAGTAGAAATAGACGAAAACCAGATTTCTTACCAAAACGCTAAAAATGAAAAATTTACAGTAGGTACCATAGAAGAAATGATTCCGAAAGGCGACCTGGTTTTAAACCTTACGCCAGACAAATACCACACTCCAGTAGTAAACCACATTATGCCCCTGATGAAAAAAGGTGCTTGCCTTTCATACTCCCACGGATTTAATATTGTCGAAGAAGGCATGCAAATCCGTAAGGACCTTACTGTAATCATGGTTGCTCCCAAGTCGCCTGCATCGGAAGTACGTGCTGAGTTCCTGCGCGGCTTTGGTGTTCCTACCCTAATTGCCGTTCACCGCGAAAACGATCCGAATGGCGATGGTCTGGAAATAGCCAAAGCTTACTGTGTAGGTACTGGCGGACACAAAGCGGGTGTATTGCATTCAAGTTTTGTTGCCGAAGTTAAATCTGACCTTATGGGTGAACAAACCATACTTTGCGGATTGCTTCAAACAGGTTCTATTCTCTCCTTCAACAAAATGATTGAGAAAGGTATTGAGCCAGGTTATGCATCAAAATTGATTCAATATGGCTGGGAGGTAATTACCGAAGCCCTTAAACTGGGTGGCATTACCCACATGATGGACCGCCTTTCGAATCCTGCAAAAATAGAAGCATTTAAACTAGCCGAAGAATTAAAAAGAATTATGCGCCCCTTGTTTCAAAAACACCAGGACGACATTCTTTCTGGAGAGTTTTCGAAAACCATGATGGTTGATTGGGCCAATGGCGATAAGAACCTTCTTACCTGGAGAGCAGCCACCGGTGAAACAGCCTTTGAGAAAACACCTGCCACTTCAGCCACCATTGCCGAGCAGGAATATTTCGATAACGGAACCCTTTTAGTCGCATTTGTAAAAGCTGGTGTAGAACTGGCGTATGAAGTAATGACAGAAGCTGGAATGAAACCCGAGTCGGCTTATTACGAGTCGCTTCACGAAACACCACTGATTGCCAACACCATTGCCCGTAAAAAGTTGTTTGAAATGAACCGTGTAATTTCCGATACTGCTGAATATGGTTGCTATTTGTTCGATCACGCCTGCAAGCCCCTTCTGGCTGACTTTATGAGCAAAATAAACACCAATGTAATTGGCAAAAACTACAATTCCGGATTAAAGGATATGCATGCTGACAATTACGAACTGATTCGGATTAACGAAGAAATTCGTTACCACGACATTGAAATGGTGGGTGCCGAACTGCGCGAAGCAATGACCAGCATGAAGGCCATAATTTAAACATTACCCCACTGCCGGATTGAAAAATTGAATTGATCCTGACTTAAATAACAAAGCCATTCTGCTTATGAGATTTCATTTCGCAGAATGGCTTTTTTTATCTTTTCGATATAGAGGCCAAAAATAGTTGGTAAAAAGTTCTATACCTATTGGTATTATTGAGATATAAAAGAGTTAATTGAAAGTTGTTTCAGTTAACTCTTTTGTATTTATGAAAACACCAAAAAAAAGCGTTGTTGGGCATGCGAAAGTTTAAAAGTGATCAAATGGGGAACTCAACTTGGAAAACAGCGGTTTAAATGCCAGTCGTGTGGTATATTATTTACCAATTCGAGTATTTCTACTAAGAAGACAAACCAAAGAGTTTGGTTTCAACAATGGATTATTGGACGGCAGACTATTTCTCAAATAAGTAAACAAAGTGGATACTCCGAACGGACACTTAAGCGTATGTTTTCGGATTATTTAAAGGAGGTGCCAGTGTTTTCCGTTAAACCCTCGGAGAAGGTTAATTTACTGATAGATGGCACGTATTTCAGTAGTGAACTTTGCTTGGTACTTTATCGTGACAATACGATAAAATTCACGCAATTATACCGCATAACTGATGGAGAATGGTATGAAGAAATGAAAGAAGATCTTGAAAATCTTTTAAAGCTGGGTGTTCAAATAGAAAGTATAACCTGTGATGGGCATAAGGCCTTACTTAAGGCGATTCGTAAAGTTTGTAAACATGTTATTGTTCAACGGTGTATTATCCATGTTCAGAGAATGTGCCGCATCTGGCTTACAATGAATCCAAAAAGTATAGCAGGAATAGAACTAAGGGCAATTATAAATCAACTGCATAAAATTGAAAATAATGAACAATGGGGATATTGGGTGGTCAGCTTAAATAATTGGCACGAAAAACACAAGGTATATTTGGATGAAAAAAGCTACAACCCGGAGACCGGCAGATTCTGGTATACACATAAAATGGTCAGGCGTTCATTTACTGTAATAAAGAAAGCTTTGCCAGATATGTTCCATTACCTGGATAATGCTAAAATCCCCAAGTCTACAAATGGATTAGAGTCCTTCTTTGGCCATCTGAAAAGCCATGTAACATTACATAGGGGATTATCTAAAGAGCATCGCAAAAGCTTTATTAAATGGTATTTATATTATCGAAATAAATGAGTTTTAATAGCCATATTCTACAAAGAATGTAACAAAAAAGTCCTGAACATTGCTCAGGACTTCATTCTTCGTAGTAAATCCTATTGCTAATAGGATGCTCTCCAGCAGAGCCTATTTCCTCTTCAGATTTACAATCGTATTTTACTAAAAATAAATTACAAAATCACCAACTATTTTTGGCACCATTACCAAGAAAAATCAATTTCCTGAAATGTAATATTTGCATTGCCATCGATTGCCGATGGTAAAATTTCAATTATCACATGTAACAATTGCACTGGTGAAGTGGTTAATTTTGTCCTGTTCCAACTTGTCAGGTTATATTTTTCGGTTAGCCCAATATTTACCCTTGATGATGACACATCATAAACAGATGTTTCATAAGTGCTGCTGCTAAATGATGACCCCCTTGTTAAAGTGATATTACCGCTTGCTTCCAAATTGAGGCCAAATATTGCCGTATTAAAATCAATACGTGCAATGGCATTGCTATAATATGTATTGCTATTATTGGCTTTTGCGTAAACGTCAAATTCAAAGTACATAGTAGAAGAACCCGTAATTTTTTGATTTTGTATTGAAAGTGTCAGGTCATTATCAGCTGAGGTAGATTTAAGGTTTGCTTGATTTTTCTTGTTTTGTTTGGCATATTCAAGTAATTGGTATTGCCATACCATAAAAGAATCCAGCTTTGCATTATGAAACTCATTTACAGAACCACTTTGCAAAAACGCTTTTTTTTTAATGACTTCTTCCGGGATAGAAATGCCATCAAATTTTGAGGCGTATTTATAGAAATCCTCTATCGACTTAAAATACAAGTTGTTTAAACCGTAGATTGAGAAATTATGTTTCTCCGGCGCTTCTGAAAAAAGTAAGCTACCATATCTACAATTTTGATATGGTTCTAATTTAATTGTAGTTTTGTTATTAAATGTAAGTCCAATTCTTTTTTTTGCAAAAAATATCATTTTAGGTCTAATATCAAAGCAATATTCAGAATTATCATCTAAAATAATTCCATCTTCGTCTGTACCATAGTGACCCCCATCGATAATAAATTCAACAGTATCAGATTTTAATTCGCCTTTAAGTAGATGAATAATTCTTACTATTGATGATGAGAATACTTTCGTAGTATCTTCATTTAAAAAATTTGTAACTTTTAAAACCTCACCTTCAAAAATATAATCTGCATTCTTAAAAAAATCCCCATTCTTATATTTACCAGTGTAGAGATCACCCGGTAATTTGTCAATTTTTTTTTGAGTATTCTGTCCAAATGTGCAGATACTTATTAAAACTATTATTAAAAAAAATCACTACTAAACGACTAAAAAAATAAAAAATAGGGGTTAATCCCCGAAGGTTTCACCCCATGTTGTAAGTTTGCTTTGCGAACAACAAACAACATGAGCAAAAATACGGAAATAAAATTTGTCGGACAGCCGATTTTCAAACAAGTAATAAACCTTATTGATGCAATAGGTATTAAAAGCATAGTAAAGAAGCATAATGCT
>JAMIIA010000099.1:0-3268 GCA_035913795.1 Bacteroidales bacterium | reverse complement strand
GCATTCCCATTATAACGATATTCATTTTCTAACACTCCTTATCTGCATTATGCCTCTATCGAATCGTACACAACCATTCACTACTAAGATAGCGCATGATTGTGTAGGGCGTATGGAGAAACAAAAAAACAAATATTTGCAGTAGTTCTAAAGGCATTAATAGGCCGACAGAACTTTTCCTACTGCTTCTTTAAAAACAATAGGACATCTTCTACTCCATAAAACCCACACAATGAAAAGGTAAACTCAATTCAGCAATATTGGAAAACTACCATCGTGCATTGCTCAGGAAAGATGGTGCGGTGGGACAATTTTTAGTAGTACAGAATCAATCGTGTGAATGATGGAGGGAAAACATATGAAAATTTTGATTGTAGATGACGAGGAAAACATTTTGAAGATTGTAGAGGCGTACTTGGTGCTTAATTGCAATATCAAATGCATAAAAAATTTTAAAAACCTTTATAGACAGCGAATTACTCAATAATCCAGTATTACCAATGCTTTGAAGCCATTGACGGCAGGGAGTGTTTCATCCCTTACCATTTTTCAGGTGAGTTGTTGGTGGTTCTGACCCAAGAGGATAGGTTAGCTGAGTCAAGAGAAGGAGCAAAGCGGCTCTTGACTCAGCTAATCTATTCTCTTATCCTATAGAACCAACAAAACACCTTAAGCTGCTTGTAAATCGGCCAGTTCTTCCTGAAGGCGTTCTGCAGGTGTTGTATAGCCCATTATTTTTCTTGGTCTGTGGTTGATCGTATCGGTTACTTCCAGTAAATACGAATAGGACAATGGACGCAGAGTGACTCCCTTTGGGATAAATTCTCGGAGCATGCGGTTATGCCTTTCGTTCGTTCCTTTCTCCCAAGAAGCATACGCATGAGTAAAGAAAACCTGAACGTCTTCAGCGATGCTTTCGATAAGAGACAGACTTGAAAACTCAGAGCCGTTATCAGTTGTGAGTGACTTGAACTGTTCTAGCCCCTGTTTTTTCATCAAGTCAAGCACGCCTTTTTGAACCAGCGCTGCGCCTTTTCCCCAAACTTTCTTAGTGAGGCAGTAGCGTGTTTTCCGTTCAACCATAGTGATGATGACAGGCTCATTTTTTGTTTTCTTACCTAATACTAAATCAACTTCCCAATGCCCAAATTCTTCCCTCGAGAGTACTTCTGGAGAGCGTTCTTCGATACTGCGTCCCAAGTGTTTAGCGTTATGACCTTTAGGTTCAGAAACGGTTGTTTTTCGTGGCCGCATCCTAGTCTTCATAGGCAAATCGATATTACGGATTGGAAGTACGGCAGCATTTATCAAAGCGTAAACGGTCTTCGTGCATGGTACGCGTTCGTCAGGGTGCAACTTTCTATAAGAGTGTACAAAAGTATCCACACTATGAATCCGCAACCCCTTCTTGGGTGCTAGATTTTCAGGTAAGGCAGCAAGGAAAGCCGCAGAATATTTATTATGATCCCGCGCATGCGAGTTCTCACGATTTTCTTTATAAACCCGTGCGCCTGAGGCGGCAATATACTGCTCGTAATAATTGCGCTTATAGTCAAGCTGGCGCGTTCTACCGCGTTTCAACTCACGAGAAACAGTGGGTTGGCTGACCCCTAATTCTCGCGCCATTTCAGCTTGTTTATAGGTGCCGCTTTTCGCCATCTGTTCCAGCATTCCGCGTTGGATGTCAGTAAGTTGTTTGAAGGTGCGCTTTTCTGTGATACAATTATTTTTGGTCATGTAGATACCCCTTATACTTTTGGTTTGGTTGCTAACAAGTATATCGTATCTACATGATTTTTTTTGTTTATTTCCTTATGCATTTCATTTTACAATTTTCCTTTCTGACTTCATTCTCGACTTGGATTCCACGAGATTACGGGATTTTTCCACAATCCGCTCGCGGTCCTTACGGTCTTTTCGTTCTCGCTTCAAGGACCACGTGACCAGGAGTTGATCCTGAATCTTATGACTCTTGCTATCTATCCGGACCGTCGATTGAAAGCCGCATTTTTTCCATTTGAAATCAGTTGAAGAGTAGGTGTAGCCTTCTTCTTCGAGAACCATTGCTTTGGCAGCTTTCGAACCGGAACGGATTTTGTAGGACATGATATATTCGAATCCGATGGATTTTAGGAACACCAGATTTTTTTTGGAATTCAGCCCTCGATCCGCTGTAATGATCATCTTGGAGATGCCGTACTGCTCCTTCAATCGTATGAGTACAGGCTCCAAAGTCTTGAAATCATTGGTGTTTCCAGGGAATAATTCATAGCTGATCGGAATGCCTTTGTCATCGATGAGGAGTCCCATCACAACCTGAACCTGATTCACTTTGTTGTCCTTTGAGTAGCCAAATTTCTTCAAATCATCTGCTTTGACCGACTCAAAATAATAAGTCGTGACGTCATAGAAGGCAACCGAAAGGTTGCGGTCGAAAAACTGACTGATCTGCTTGTTCAAATGTTCCTCTAACTGGTTTTTCTGTGATGCCAAAAAAGGCAAGGCGCGATACATCTGTTCCAATTCACAAGGGAATTCGCTTGCGAAGCGATCTTTCCCCTCAAATGTGGAACGTTTTGAACCAGGGAACAATAATCGGGAGTAAACCATCAATGCGATTGGCGTTTTAGTAGGGAAATGAATGTTTGTTTCCTTTTTCTGGCGGTACTGCAGAAAAGAATCAAGCTTCAGTTGATCCCACAGCCATTGATAGACTTCATAGCCATAATTTTGTACCGGAGCGCCTGCGTCACTCGGTTGAGCACTGGCGTGCTCGATAAACGCGCTCACGCGTTGGGTGGCCATCGAAACTTCCGTATGTTCTTTTTCCAAGTTCATCTGGTCCACTTTTTTCTGAAGTTCTTCGATAGCGTTGGGGTTCTCCGCTAGTAACTTTTCTTTGTTTCCAAAATTTTGTATCACGCGAATCTTTGGTTTCTTTGTTTCGGGATCCCTGTAAGATTCCGCGATGCGCACGTATTCCTGATCCCGATTTTTGAAAATTTGAAGATACATTTCCGACACCACCTTTACAGCTATTATAACATATATACATCCATATATACAATATAAAAACAAGTGAAAAGTGCTAGAAACATTATAAAATTAACGTTTCTAGCACTTTTTGATTGATTAAACTGTAAAAGTCGGGACCATTTCTTCTTTTGTGTTTCTGTTACTTTTTTCGAAATTGCTGTTTTGCTCACACCTATTTCTTCTGCTAATTCTTTAATTGTTTTTTTACTCATGTTAACTCTCCTTGTTATGC
>JAMIIA010000098.1:0-2123 GCA_035913795.1 Bacteroidales bacterium | reverse complement strand
TTGGTGGATTTTTATTAGACTTCATTTATTGTAAACAAAAAAACCTTCCTGTCGTTGAAAGGTTCCTTCTGTACGGCGTTAACATTATAGCATCACGAAGACTGTATGGCTACAAATCTTCTTTTTAATTTAAGATTAAACTCATTGCTTCTGTGATCCCAAAATCTACTACGGCAAAAAATATTCCGAATAGAATGGTTGTAACGACAACCGTATTTGTATATTTTGCTAATTCCTTACCAGTCGGCCAAGTCACTTGCTTCATTTCATCCGCTACGCTCTTCAGAAATTTCATGCTTCTCCTCCTACTATCTGTTGCCAGTTTCGTCTTTATTTCGTTTCTTTGTGCAAGGTATGCTTCCCGCAGTACCGGCAAAATTTCTTGACTTCCAAACGTTCTGTACGACCTTTTTCAGTAGGTGTGATGGTATAGTTCCTTGATCCACATACGGTACAGGCTAATGCGGCTTTTCTGATAGCCATGTCGCTCACCTATTTTCTCTCTATTTGTGTACACAATACAAGCTAATATTAGAGCGCCTATCCCAAATAGTCAACCCTTTTATTTTTGGAATCAATTACGCTGTTCGCTTTTTTTGTAGAATTGAAAGAGAAAAAACAAAGCCGATGGCTTTTTCAGTCGCAAATATGCAGAATATGGGCCTCTTAATACCGATCAGTATGTGTGGGCATAAGCAGGATTCTGTTTTTTTCATACGAAGGCATGACAAAGAAACGTACGGATATTCTATTTTTTAGAGGTTACGCTACCCAAGCATTCAAATGACCCAACTCATTTTTTTGGATATTCCGTTTAGCGAATGCCAACATGACCAGAAAAGCCATGGTTACGAAAAGGTTCATTTTCTTTTCACCCCGTATAGTATGTTGCTCAAACAAGAAATCACGATCAAGACGCCCATTCACCCGTTCAATCGCAGTCCGCTTCTTGTACAGCCGCTTGAATTTGTGGCTATTACGCGCTACTTTATTGAAAACACGCCGATTATCCTCCCGTTTGATTCTGAAAATACGGGAATCCTGGTGTTGCGGTTTGAATCCGTAACGAAGGGAATCAGTCGCACTATCATAGCCTTTGTAAACCAACGCCACTTCCTGTCCTCTTTCATCGACATAGAAAACTTTCCCGTTATAAGTATAGGTCAAATCGGTATCACGGTATTGTTTAGTAGGTCCCTCTTTTTTCCACTGGTTCTTAATATCGATAATCGGAATAATGTCTCTCGATTCAATTTCATCCAGCAGGGGGCCTCCGTCATACCCTCTGTCTGCAAGAAGATAGTTGCAGCTTTTCAATTGAGCATCCGGCAATGCCTTTATTAGTCTTTTCGCGACCGTAGGCTCGCCTTCCGAAGCCTTTGTAAGTTCATAGCCAATCGGCAGTTCATAAGTGGCATCGATGATCAAATGCAATCGATAGCCGAACCACTTCTTCTTGTTCGTCACTTTCTCTCCTGAAGGTGTAGTAGTGGTGTATTGTTTGATGGTAAAGTTCGCCTCAGTGTCCCTTCTGCCGTCTTCTTGTTTATTCTGATTGGGCCCTTTCGCGTAGGAGGGAATGATTTTCCCATCTAGAGCGAGGATTTCGCCAAACCCATCTAGGGAGACGTACATCTCGTCCACTAGCTCGTGGAACATAACATCCAGCAAACCTTGGTGCTGCAACAGTTTCTTTACGAAACGGGAGAAAGCGGCTTCCGTGGGAGCCAACTGATAACGATAAGACCCTTTTTTCGTACGGATGATCCGAGTTTGGAATCCGCATACCTCCCGGAGTTGGCTGTTGCGCTTCAGTTCCCGGATCAAAGCTGCAACTGTGGGGTGTTGGAACACGAAACTGGCAAGGAAAGCCCGCCACATGGTGAACACAGGATAATCATTCCGCCCCTTCCCACGTTCTTCTTCCAAAAGGGCGATGAGTTTCTCGTCCGGCAATGCATTCAGCACGTCATTTAATTTCTCTAAATCCCCGAGCTGGTTATTTTCAAAAATGGATAATTGTGTTATTCTGTTCATAGAAAAAGCGACCTCCTTAATATTTTGTAGTGACTATATTTTACTGCTATTTCAGCAGTATGGGGCGCTTTTTCTTTTTTTTTTTT
>JAMIIA010000097.1:0-54045 GCA_035913795.1 Bacteroidales bacterium | reverse complement strand
AAAGCTGGATGAAATGCCCATTTATGGCGCCTCACGCATAGGGCTTGCCCGAACAAGCAATGGTGCCATAAGCAGCTACCAGTACGAGCTTACCGACCACCTGGGCAATGTACGCGCCACCCTTAGCCACAATACCCTGGGCGACGGCATAGAAACCCTTACCGGCACTGATTACTACCCCGGTGGCATGGAACTGCCCGGACGTATTACCGGTACAAATTACCGTTTTGGCTACCAGGGCCAGTTTGCAGAGAAAGATGAGGAAACAGGCTATAACCAATTCGAAGCACGCCTTTACGACAACCGCATAGGACGTTGGCTAAGCACCGACCCGGCAGGACAATACTGGAGCCCTTATGTGGGGATGGGGAACAATTGGCCGAATGGGGTAGATCCGGATGGACGTTTGTTTGGAAAGCAAAGGTATATAAGTGATGCTATGAATGAAGGTGGTTATACAAGAGAGCAGGCAATTGGAATGTGGAATAGGGGTCCCAAAGCTAATAAATTGAGATATATGGGAGAAGCTTCTTTTGCTGACAGAACATTCACTCCCGGAAGTGATACATACCTAAACAATGTTTTTTGTTATGACAATGGAAAGAACTGGATTAATTGGCTTGATTATAATTTCTATCCAGACTATATTACAATTGGAACTGGGGGGGCAGGTGTGCAGGGTGTAGGCTCGTCAACAAGCTTTGAACTAATTTTCATTATTAAAGGGAAATATAAGTCATTTAGACCAATTGTAACTACAACTGTAACAGTACAAGCTGGAGACAATATATCATTGTCATTTCTTAATTTAGGATTTGGAACCTTTACCGGTAGTGGAGATATGGATCCAGCATACTTTGAGACTTCAATAGGCGATGGATTTGTTGGGATTACACAAACGACTGGTGCTGGAATCTTTGGATATACTTATCAAAAGGTTCAAGCAGGAGGTGGATATCTAGTTGAAGGTGCTGTGAGTTTTGGACCAAGTTTAACACCTGTAAGTTTTTCAATAGGGGGCTTCAATTCTTTTAATTTAACATCTAGAAGTAATGATTGATTTCAAGAAAAAATCAATTTATATTAAGTTATTTATGTTATGCCTATTTTACTATGGTTATTATTTATATGATAATAAAACAGTGGAAAGGGATGAGTTAAAATATTATGAGTTTTACAACTCTCCTTTAGAAGGTATTGTAACTTATTCAACACAAGTAAGAAATTATTCGAAAATAAGAATTAACAATAGAGATAAATATTATTATTTCATTCCGAAGTATTGCAACTCTAATCGAATAGCCCATGAATTAAGACCAGAGAAAGGCGATATTATTTCTAAGAAACCAGAATGTGATTCTCTTCTTATTAAAAGAAATAATAGTATTAGAATAATATGCACCTTGCCGCCTTGGGAACAATAACACCCCCCGCTAGTCCGGGTTTGCAACCCGGACCCAAAGGATTAGAAAGAATAAACAGTACAGAATAAAAGGAATTAAAAACAAAAATAGACTTGCGGATTTAAGCTTGTAAAGCGTGCCGAATTATAATGAATTGCATTGGGGAAGGATTTGCAATCCTGCATTTTTAACAAATAGCCATAAAAACAGGGTTCAAAAAATCTTGGAAAAAATGAATGTCGGAGAACCGTAGGGGACAATGAATAATTGGAAAATACGCACGCGTTGCAACCGATTCCGATGTACATCGGTAGAGCTCAGCGAACCGAGCGAAGTGAGCTCACGACCGCAGGGAGTAACAAAGCTAAACGCGCGCGAGTGGTGGGTTTACAGCCATTTTTGTATCGCTCGATTTGTATTACCTGCCCAAACAAGAGGAAAGAAAAATGAAAGCAGAAATTATGGCTTAGAAAAGTTCGATGCCCATGATGCTGATATCGTCAAATATACGGGTGCTTCCGTCAAGGATACCCTGTTTTTTAATTACAGTTTCGATATTTTGTTTGATGGTTCCTTTGTTCATCAGGCATTCTTCGATTTCGCCGGTACCAAATGAAACCCCTTTGCCATCCATCATTTCAACCAATCCGTCGGTGTAGCAAAGAATTTTTGCAGGCCCTTCGATGGTTATACTGCCTTTGCGTATTACCGGTATCTCGTCGAGCATGCCCATGCCTACGCAACCTTTGTCGAGAAACGAAAGCTGGTTGATATCGATACGGTAAAGTATGGGCTGGTTATGTCCTGCATTGACGTATTCGAGTTCGCGGGTTTTGAAGTTGTATTTGGCTACAAAAAGGGTAATAAATTTCTCTCCATTGGCTGCTTTAAGTACTCTGTCGTTGAGTTTTTCGATGAGGGCGGCCAGTGAAATTTCATGAGAAAATAAGGCCCTCAGGTTGGCCTGAAAGTTAGACATCAGCAGGGCAGCAGAAATTCCTTTGCCCGACACATCGGAAATACAAAAGCCAATCTCATCGCGGCTAAGCTCAATGTAATCGTAATAGTCGCCTCCCACTTCGAAGTGCGGATGGTAATAAGCTGTTATGTGGATGCGTTTGTCTTTGGGCAATGCCAGTTCATCGGGTATGAGCATGCTTTGCATTTTCGAGGCCAGCTCAAGCTCTTTACGCATTGCTTCCTGCCGCAGACTTTCGTTAAAAAGTCTTATGTTTTCAATGGCAACAATAATGATGTTCGAAAGGGTCTGGATAAAGTTCAGGTGTTTGATAATAGGGCTTACCCCTTCTGTTTCCTCATCTACATCGCCAATAATTACAAAGGCTATGGGAACCCCTTTGTGTTGCACGGGCACTACAATGTCGTAAGTGCCTTGTACCTTTTGGTCCGAGCTTCTCCAGTCGAATGAAATCTCTTCGTATTGCAGGAGGTCTTTTTCTGCATCTACCTGTTCGACAAAAGCATCATCGTAACCTTTATTCAGAATACATTTCCAGGTGTCTTCGAGTTTAAACAGAAGTAGTTTACCGATATTTAAATCGCGGTGCAGCATATCTTCATAGCGCTGCAGCAACTCGTTGCGGGTAAGGTTTTCATTAATGGCAAGAGTAAGATTAAGCAAAGCCCTTAGTTTAAAGGTAGTCTGCTCAAGTCGTTTATTGGATATGTTCTTACTCATGCGTGTATTTCAAATTAATTGGCGCAAAGATGCACCCTGGTAGCTCAACTATCTTACCCGTTCAACATAAGAGCCATCGCGTGTATCCACCCTAATTTTATCGCCGATGTTTACAAAAAGGGGCACATTTACAATTGCTCCTGTTTCCAGGGTTGCAGGTTTCAGGGCAGTGGAAGAGGCTGTATCGCCGCGTAAACCTGGTTCTGTATAAGTTACCTCCAGTGCCACATGGGCAAGCAATTCAGCAAAGAGAGGGGTTTCGTTGTCGGCATGGTATACAATTTCTACCTGATCGCCTTCTTTTAAAAACTGAGGGGCATTGATCATGCTTTTTTCAATCGTAATTTGTTCGAAGGTTTCGTTGTGCATGAAATTATATCCCATTTCGTCGTTGTATAGAAACTGGTATGGCCGCCTTTCTACTCGCTGGATATCAATTTTATGGCCCGACGAGAAGGTGTTATCGATTACCTTTCCGGTTTTAATGTTTTTTAGTTTTGTGCGCACAAATGCCGGACCTTTGCCGGGTTTCACATGCTGAAAATCAACAACGGTAAATAAATCGTTGTTAAACAATATACACAATCCATTTCTGATGTCTGCAGTTGTTGCCATAATGTATTTTAAATGAAGCTACAAAATTAACAGTTAAATCGAATTTGAGAAAAGCAATCGCAACAGGAATGCTTTTTAGTATGAAATTTGGGCACCTCAACCGGGTCTTTTCAGCCCAGCACTTTGTTTTTAGGGGTGGTAGCAATAAAATCTTTTAGGTAGAAAGGTTCAAAATAGGCGGTTTCTTCGAAGTGCTTATTTTTGAAGCGTGAGTATGCCAGAGGCGCCATATGGCGCGCCGAATGGTTAAAATGGTTGTAAAATAGCGCATTCGGGTGCGTGAGGTGCAGTTTAGTTTTTTCTGCTCCGCTGCCAAAGAAAAGCACCTTCTTTTCCTCTAAAAGATCAGAAAAAGAGAAGTCGTCGATAATTTCAGCACCAACGGCTTTAATCTCCTGATGAGCGTGGTTGTAGACCGCGGTATAGACCTCCATGCGGCGTGCATCGAGCATGGGGCAATAGTAAAAATCGTCCAATAAAATATCAGGTGCCAACTGATGATCGATTCCAAAACACATACTCTGAAGGGTAGAAACAGCAATAAAGGGTTTACCAGCTCCGTAGCACAAACCTTTTGCCGTGGATACTCCAATGCGCAAGCCGGTATATGATCCGGGTCCCATGCTCACTGCAATG
Source organism: Bacteroidales bacterium (assembly GCA_035913795.1). Classification (GTDB taxonomy): domain Bacteria; phylum Bacteroidota; class Bacteroidia; order Bacteroidales; family UBA10428; genus UBA10428. The sequence goes on along the minus strand of JAMIIA010000097.1, from coordinate 49,692 downwards.
GCATCTAATTCCGATACCTTCAGGTTCGATTCCTTTAACAATTCGTCGATAAAAACCGCCAGTTGTGCGGCATGCGAGCGGTCGTTGATCGAATCACGAAAAGTCAGGCAACGTTCATCTTCAAGCAAAGCTACACTGCAAATGTCGGTGGCGGTATCGATGCACAATATTTTACTCATGCCTGCAAAATAAAGGCTTATATCTGAAAGGGCAAAACCAAGTACTGTTAATTTTAGTTCGAACTGCAGCAAGACCTTACATGCAACGAATCTGTTGCTGGTGTCTGAATCTGTTCTCCCTGCAAGTGAGGCTGAAGTTTTTGACTGGGCGGGCTAAGGTAGGGTATTCCAAGCGATAAGCCCCTAAGGATAAACAATAGGCCTATAAACACTACGACAAAAGGCACCATTTTATTCAGGCGTTTCCGCAGGGCTGTTCCCATAAGGTTACCCATCATACTCACCAGGGCCAGCATCGGAATGGTGCCCAAACCAAACAACAACATAAAGAGAATTCCATATAGCACGCTGCCAGTTCCAATGGCACCGGCTATGGCCAGGTAAACCAGTCCGCAAGGCAGAAGTCCATTGAGCATACCAATTAAAAGCAGCGAAAAAGACGAGGGGTGAGAAAGGAGATATCCTAGCCCTTTTCTGACAACACCCGAAAAAGGAAGGGCTTTGTTGCCTCCAAGAGCATTAAACACGGAGGGAATAAGTACCGACAGAATCATTATTGTGCCCATTGCAATGGAAATCCATTGCTGAAACCCGGCCATTCGAAATCCTTGTCCGATCAGGCCAAAAAGGGCTCCCAGCATGCCGTAAGTCAAGGTGCGACCGAGATGGTAGAGCAGGCTTCCACTTAATTTAGATATTAATGAATTCCCTTTTAGCGGCACGCTTAAAGCAATTGGCCCGCACATGCCAACACAATGAAAACTTCCCATGAGACCGAGCATCAAGCCTGTAATCAGAATTTCCATGGCTTATTCGATAAATATTGTTTTCTCGAGGTAATAGTCTTGCTGGTTCATGGTCCAGTTGATTTTTAGAATGCATCTTCCGGGAATAAGCTTGTGCACGGCTATCGTCAGCGTGTCGGATGGCTGGATTGCCGCAAGGGAGTAGTCGTTTTGTTTTCCGTTCGGATAATAAAAATGCAATTTCAGTGTATCGGTTTGGTTTGCAATGGTAGGGGATAAAAAGATGAGTAAATGGCCCTCCAGTATGGCAGTTCGGATACTATCGGTATATATTGCCGAACGTGTATTGGTTTGTATCTGGGTAGTATAATTTGCTCCTTGTTCGTAATAATCGTCAGTAACAAGGTCGTTGTTCTGGCGCAGGGCGAAGAGGATAAAAAATATAGCCAGGCTGATAAAAAGCGCAAAGAAGATTACAATACTCTGGCCCCAGTTTAGTTTCATAAATTTTTCTATTTAGTTGGTGCGATAAAATTAATTGTCACGGTTTCGATTAATTCTTCCTGGTGAAAAAAACCAATCAGCAGATCGGTATTTTTTTCATCTAAATTGGTCTTGTTTATTTTCACCATCAAAACAGCCTCACCATGCCCGCGGGCTTTTAAGAGCAGCGGTTTGTTGCCAGCCACTTCCACTATTCCTTCCGGCGAAATGAGTTGAACTTGAATAATTCGTGCGCTTTCCGATTTATTGATCAGCTTAAGACTATAAAGGTTCATCACTGTCTGTGCATCGGGCTGCTGGTAAAGCGAACCTGGCATGCGAAGTAGGCTTACATCGAGGCTTGTGCGCTTCGATATTGTAAAGGCAAGGAAAGCAAACAAAACCACAAGCACTGCTGAATAGGCCAGCGTTCGGGTGGTGAATACCGAACGTTTACCTGTTTCTATTCCCTTTACCGAGTCGTAACGAATCAGATTATAGGGTTTATGTATTTTTTTCATCACGCTGTTGCATTCGTCAATACAAGCGGTGCAGTGGGTGCATTCGAGTTGGGTGCCGTTGCGGATATCAATTCCAGTAGGGCAAACCGCCAGGCAAGAGCCACAATCGATGCAGTCGCCTGTGCTTTTTGCTCCGCGGGGTTCTCCCCGTGTGTAATCGTATATTACCGAGATGCTACCTGAATCGAGCAGCACACCTTGCATACGTCCATAGGGACAAATCATGGTACATACCTGTTCGCGGAAGTTGGAATAGATCCAGTAATAGAAAGCTGAAATGCCCAGCATAATTGAAAACCCTCTTAGATTTTCCCGTACAGGCTCCTGAATAAGACTGGCAAGACCATCGGGACTTATGAACCACATTAAAAACACATTGGTAAACACCAGACTTATTAGCATAAAACTCAGATGCATGCCCATGCTTTTAAATTGGCTTATTTTTTTTGGTTTCCCTATCCGGTAGTTGCCCATAAACAGGTATTCGATTCGGCGGTATACCATCTCGAGAAAAATAGTTTGCGGGCAGAGCCAACCGCAAAACAGTCTGCCAAAGGCTACCGTAAAAAGCACAACCGAAACCACGATAATGGCCATTATAATTGCCAGCAAATAGGTATCCTGTGTATAGAGTAGGGTTCCAAAAAGGAAAAATTCACCATGGGCAATGTCGAATTTCATAAATGGCAGCCCATTTATTTTAATAAAAGGAGCTGCTACCAAAAAACACAAGACCAGCCAGGCTGCCAGAGTGCGCCGGGCGTACCATTTTCCTTTGGGTTGCCGGGCATATACCCATTTGCGCCTGCCGCTTGCATCGATGTTGATAGGCCGGTCGCGAAAGGATGTTTTCTCAGTTGTTTTTTCTGGCATAAATCAACAATTCATAATCCGCAAAAACCGGGTTGGGAGTAAAAACAAAAATCTCATAAGGCGGAATGGCGAAGCCTTTATTCGCATTCTGTTCCCTGGGCCGCTCTGGCATTTGCAGGATTAGAACCCCTCATGGAAGAGAGAATATACTGGGCAAGGTGTTTGATTTGTTGTTCAGACATCATGCTTTTATATGGAGTCATACCTTTTTCCGGTTTGCCTTCGGCAATAATCTTAATCACTTCTTCCGTGCTGCAACCGTTTAGCCAGAAATTATCGGCAAGGTTAGGGCCAATAGCATTTCCTTCGCCATTCAAGCCATGACAGGCGACGCACCCTTTTTCGGCATACAGGGAGGTACCTGCTGCAAGAATTTCTGCTTCGCTCATTTCAACGGTTCCGGCTGAGTTTGCCTGCATTTCACTTTTCTTTTCTTCAAATGCTGTTACCTTACGCTCGTATTCGCTATACTGGTCGCGTTTGTTGCCCGGATAACCAAAATAATGGATGGCATAAAGGAGGGCGAAGCCAATGGTAACATAAAACACAATAATAATCCATTTCGGCGAGGGATTGGTAAGCTCCTCAATATCGTCGTAACGGTGAGAAGAGGGAGTATCCTGAAGTTGCTCCTCCTCAGCCGGGCGGAGTTTTTTATTTCTTGCGGCCATAGTCCGTTTTTTAGTTTTTTATTTTGTCGGATAATTCAGCGTCAGCAGGGTCTAACACAGAGGTTTTGTATTCAAGCAGCTGTTTTTTAGGGATGCGCACGGTACGAATTAGCGTCAGAATAAAGAGAGCCATAAACAGCAACAAACCAACCACCGGATAAAGGTAGATGCCTTTCACATTTTCCATTACTTCGCCTACAAATCCCATCGCACAAATCTTAAAGTGTTATTTCGATTCTTTATTTGCTGCCGGGGAGATATCGCGCCCCAGCTTATGCATATAGGCGATTATGGCCACCACTTCGCTGGTGGGTTCCACCTCAATGCCTGCTTCTTTTAGCTCACTCACTATTTTGCCTGCATCGTCGAGGTATTCCTTGGATGCAATTTGTTCATAGCCTTCGGGATAGGGTACACCCACAGTGCGTAGTGCCCGTATTTTCTGCGGCAGTTTATCGAGGTTTACCTGTTTTTCTGCGAGCCACGGATAGGCAGGCATGATGGTGCCCGGGGCTATCTCCTGCGGATAAAGAAAGTGGTTGTAATGCCAAACGGCATTTTTATAGGTCGAGCTGCCTACATAACCTGCTCTGGCCAAATCGGGACCCGAGCGGCGCGAACCCCACTGGAAAGGATGATCGTATACGAACTCACCAATTTTTGAGTATTCTCCATATCGATCGGTTTCGTAGCGAAGGGGACGTACTTGTTGTGAATGGCAGTTATAGCATCCGTTGGCAATATAAATATCGCGGCCTGTTTGCTCAAGAGCAGTATACGGAGTAACGGATTCAATTTTCGGGATATTCGATTCTACTTTCAACATGGGAATAATCTGTACTGCTCCTCCTATGGCCAAGGCAAGAAATACCAGTATCGAAAAACGTACGCTCTTGCGTTCAAGCCAACGGTGTATGGTTTCTCCTGCAGCACTGCGCGACTGGCGGTTAACCAGTGCTGGTGCTTCTGCTGCTTCGTTGGATACCATATTCCCCCCTCGAATGGTTTTAATGATGTTGAAGAAGAAGAGTAGAATACCGGTAAAATAAAGGGTTCCACCAACAATACGGTACACATACATCGGAAGGATACGGGTAGTAGTTTCGAGAAAATTTGGATAGGCCAAAATGCCGTCGGCTGTATATTCGCGAAGCATGAGCCATTGTGTAATGCCTGCCCAGTAAAGCGGTATGGCGAAAAGTAAGATGCCTAAAGTGGCGATCCAGAAATGCACATTGGCTAGTTTTTTCGAATGCAACTCGATCCGGAACAGTTTTGGCACCAGCCAGTAAAACATGCCAAAAATAAGCCCGCCATTCCAGCCCATGCCGGCAATGTGGGTGTGGGCTATTGTCCAGTCAGAAAAATGGCTGATGGCATTTACCGATTTCAGCGACATCATGGGGCCTTCGAAAGTAGACATGCCATAAGCTGTGATAGCAATTACCATAAATTTTAAATCGGCCCGGTCGCGCACCTGATCCCAGGCGCCACGCAAGGTAAGTAAGCCATTGATCATTCCACCCCACGAAGGGGCAATGAGCATAATTGAGAAGGTAACTCCCAGCGCCTGCACCCAATCGGGCAATGCCTGATATAACAGGTGGTGAGGGCCAGACCACATGTAAAGAAAAATAAGGGTCCAGAAGTGTATGATCGAGAGCTGGTAGGAATATACTGGTCTGTTGGCCGATTTCGGAAGGTAATAATACATCAACCCCAGCCAGGGTGTTGTGAGAAAAAAGGCTACGGCATTGTGACCATACCACCATTGTACTACCGCATCCTGGGCACCGGCATAAATCGGATAGCTTTTTAAGAATCCAGCGGGTATTTCGATGGAATTCACGATATGTAGCACTGCCACTCCGATAAAGGTAGCCAGATACCACCACACTGCTACATAAATATGTTTTACCCTGCGGGTTAGAATGGTGCCAATCATATTCCAGCCAAAGGCTACCCATACCAGGGCAATCATTATATCGATGGGCCATTCAAGTTCGGCATATTCTTTTCCGGTTGTAATTCCGGCCAGAAGGGTTAGGGCTGCCGAGACAATAATCAACTGCCATCCCCAGAAGTGAAATTTGCTTAAAAAGTCGTTAAAGAGTCTGGCTTTGAGCACTCTTTGGAGGGAGTGATAAATGCCTGCAAACATGGCATTGCCAATGAATGCAAAGATTACGGCATTGGTGTGCAGCGGTCTTACCCGACCAAAAGAGGTAAATTCAAGGTCGAAATTAAAAACCGGAAATGCCATCTGCAGGGCTGCAAGCAACCCTACCAGCAAGGCTACAACGCCCCAGATAATTGTTGCCCACACAAAGTTGCGCACAATGGCATTGTCGTAGTTGAATTTTTGTACTTCCATAAATCACTCAGGTATGTAGATTATTCCTTTGGAATTTTTTGTTCATCCTTGTTTTCCTCCGTGTCCGGCTCGTCTTCCTCAAAAAGGGCCCGTATGGCCGGAGTTTTGGTATCGTCGTATTGGCCGGAACGAACAGCCCAAATAAACAATACCAAAAATATCAGCGCTGCCAGAAGACTCACACCAATAAGCAGGTACAAGATATTCATATTTTTTTATTTTGAACCTGTTGATTGCCCATTTTAATACTTTTCAGAGCTGCCTTTTATACTCGTTTCAGATAGGGATAGGAAATGTTATTTCTATGGTTCCTGCTTTCTTCGGATGTTGGTTCCATCTCCTTCAAATTGCCTAAGCTCCAGCTTTTCTCCATCGAAAACCGCATAAGTAAAGCTGTAAATCCAGTCGCCCAGGTTAATTACCCTGCTATTTCCTATTTGCAAATCCCAGGGTATGTGCCGGTGGCCAAATACAAAGTAATCGTATGGTGTTTTTTTCAGTTCCTGTTCTACAAAGCGCAACAGAAACTCTTTTTTTGGTCCCTTATAAGCTTCGGCAAGAATGCCTTTCGAATAGCGGCTTCGTTTCGACCAGCCTAGCCCCAGCCACATCGAGAAGTTCGGGTGGAGCCGGGCAAAACACCATTGTAAAAAAGGGTTACGAAACCCCCATTTCAGTAATTTATAGGCATTGTCGCCAGGACCCAAACCATCACCATGGCCGATAAAGAATTTTTTTCCGTTGTATTCTCTAACAATGGGTTTGTGGTAAATGGCAATATTCAGTTCTTCAGTAAAATAGCCATAAGCCCACACGTCGTGGTTGCCCGAAAAGTAGTAGATTTTTACCCCGGCATCGGACAATTCTGCCAGCTTGCCCAGAAAGCGAACAAATCCTTTGGGTACAACTCTCTTGTGTTCGTGCCAGAAATCGAATATATCGCCCACCAGATAGAGTTCTTCTACCTCGTGGCGAATAGACTCTAAAAACCGTACTACTTTCTTTTCGCGCTCGCGGCTCTTCGCAGCAGGGTAAAGCCCTAAATGCAGGTCGGAAATAAAATAGATTTTTTTCACCGAAGCATATTTCTTATGACTTGTTAAATGGCAATTATTTTCTGAAGCTGTGCACTTAACTCAGCAGGGTTGACATCTTTTGCCAAAATAGTATTCTCCTTTAAATCAATCAGATAACTGGCAGGTAGATTTTGCACATTATAGGCATTACGGGCTGGCGAATCGGGGAATTGGGTATCCACTACATTAATCCAGTCGTTTATCTCTTCAAATTTCACCACCCGAATCCATGCAGAGGTATTGCTGCCGGCATATACATTGTAAATGGTAAAGCCGGAGTTGTTGTATTTTTTAAAGCTTTTGTGATAGTCTTTAAACCACTGATAGCTTAACTGATCGTTTTCGTTCCAGAAATTCAGAAGTACATATCTCTTTCCTGATTTCAGCAGAGCTTTGTTTTCACCATTGGCAGAAGGCAGCACAATATCGGGTAAACTGGTAACCTGCGCCGAGGTGGCACTGAGTAATCGCTCTATTTTGAAATTAGCGTACATCGACTCAAAATTTCGTTTTAGGGCTAAAACATGCCTGTGTTTTGGATAATATTTCGAGAGGGAGTCGGCGACCAGTTTAAAGTACTGAAGATCGCGTGTACGGCCAAAAACAAATTCTTCGGGCGATAATTCCTGATAGAGTGCCGCCATACTTGTAAGCGAAGTGAGGTTTTCGAGCACAAACTGAATGGAATACCGGTAATGGGCTTTTACTGTTTCTGTAAAGGCAATCTCAAGACTATCGATCAACTGTGGGTCTACTGCCTGGTTGTAGCGCTGCCTGACGTCGGCCAGGATACGGCGCGTTGCAAAGAGGCTGTCGTAAAGGGCTACAAGTTTTTCAGAATCTTCGGAACCGGAAAGGATGAGTTTTCCATTTTCTTTGCCAATGTGCACTTTTTCTCCGGGGTGTAGGAGCAGGTAAATTTTTTCTTCCTGATCTACCGAGAAAGTATAAAAACCAGCTTGCTGTAGGTAAAAGTTATAGCTTAACTTCCCTTTAAAAGAAAATTTTGCCGAATCGATAATTTTAGATCCTGCTACGCGCTGTTCCTCTATTATTACCTGTTTGTCGGCAAAATCTTTCACAACAAATTTTACCTGTGCTTTCTCATCGCGCTTGCAAGCGGAGAAAACAAAAACCAGGGATAATACAATAAGCGATTTTAGAATAAATTGTTTTTTTTCCATTCGGTTAATATTTGTTCCAGTTCTGTGGTACTGAGATTACGTTTATCGACCATGTGATTCCGGTTAAGGAGCAAAATATCCGGAATGGCCAATAAACCAAACTGGTTTACATAAGCCGATTCCCAATACAGGTAATCGCAGGCAACAGGAAATTGGATAGCATGCCGTTGGATAAACGCCTGAAGGCTATCGGCACGGGTATCGAACGAGATTCCTACAACATTTAATCGCTGAAAGGGATATTTTTGTATCAATTGGTTCAGCGCCAATACTTCCTGCACCGAGCTTTTGTTCCATGTTGCAAAAAAGATGTATACCACCGGTTCGTATGGATAATCCGAAAGTCTGATGAGCTGACTGTCGATGGAGCTTACTTCAAATTCAGGGGCTTTTCTGCCTGGACTGATCAGTTGTTCGCTGTAATTTTTTTGTTTATACTGCTCCTTAATTTCAGTCACATCGCGGTTAAGTGCTTGTACCGCCTGTGTTTTTGGGTAGAGTATTGTTAAGTTACTATCGACCAGATTAAATACTTTTATGTCGTGATACGGATCGAAAAGTGCCTGATTTTTTGTGCGCCCAAAATTCTGATATAAAGCAAACAAACAGGCCAGCGAACTTGGATTTTTCTCAATAAAGCTTTGGCTGTATTGCTTGTGCCGAAGCAAAAGATCGTCGTAAAGGCTATCCAGCTCTTGTTTACGCAATTCGAATGTTTCCGGGCTAAGTTTGCTCTCTTCGTAAAGCAAACTAATACGGGTAATCTCTTCACGCACGCGCATATGACGTATCATTATCTCGCTTACCAGTCTCGAATCGGTTGAGCCGCTTACGGTATAAGCGAATGGTTTAAGGTTATTCGAAATTTGCAATTCAATCTTATCGCCAGGAAGCACTACCAGAAAAATATCGCCCAGGTCTTTGATCCGGAGCGAAAAGAGCGAGGGTTCTGAGAGCTCACCTTCGAGTTCGAAATGAGTCTGCGATTCCAGTTTTACTGAGTCAACGATAGTGGCTTGGTCCTGGCCCAGGTGCATTAACTTTATTTCGGTGGCCTGCATTGTGGCAAGGTTACCCTCGATTTTGAAGGTGTTGGGCTTCCGGCACGAAACCAGATGAATTGACAAGAGCAAGAATATAGCCAGCCTGAAGGATTTGTTCATGGTGATTATTGAAGTGATACAAAACTATAACAGTTTTTCAAACTTCCGAAAGGTAACGAAAGCTTTCAATCAATTTTGTAAGATTTTTGCCTGACCCTCTTATGTAAATTGAATGTCTTACCGGTTAAGTAAATAGTGGATTGTATAAATCAGAATTTCTAGCATCTGTTTTTTTGCCCATATGCCCCATTGCTTCCCTAAAGTGAACGAGGGGTAGGCGTTGCAAAGACTTAAAAAATTGGTGCAGTCCTATTAGTGGTGAATCAATCTAGGCAATTAAGGCAGCATTCGATGGATAGCTCTGCGACATAAAAATCAAATTAACAAAAACTTAATCCTTAACTCTACCTTATTTCCTTACTATTTCAGAACTTTATTTTGTTTCGAACACAGGATTGTTTTGTATCCGCTGAAGTTTTGTACCTTCAGGGAACGTTTTTTTTGTATGAGCTACCTGAAGTTTAATAAAGAAGCCCTCGTCAATCTCGAATATTCGCTCGGGCGCGAATTATTGCGCAGCAACAGGGCCGGCGCCTATGCCAGTTATAGTCTTACAGGCTGCAACACCCGAAAATACCATGGTTTGTTAATATGTCCGGTGGAGAAGCTGGGTGGCGAAGATTATGTGCTTCTATCGGGTGTCGACATTACCTTAACACGCGGAAACGAATCGTTCAACCTGGCAATGCACCAGTACGAAGGCGACCTTTTTAGTCCGCGTGGGCACAAATACCTTCAGGAATTTCATTGGCAGAAGATACCCCAGGAACTCTACCGCATTGGCAGTATGCAATTGCTTCGCGAAACCATTCTGGTTGATAACGAAACCCAGATATTTATTCGTTACACCCTTCTCGATACCGACAACCAGGTCACCATGCGTCTATCGCCTTTTCTGGCTTACCGCAACATACATGCACTGAGTAAGGCGAACGGGCATGTGAATACAAATTGTATTGTGGTGAATAACGGCATTAAAACAGTCATGTATACTGGCTTTCCTGCAATAAGCCTTCAACTCTCGAAGCCGAACAAATTCCAATCGAGCCCCGATTGGTATTACAACATCGAATATACCGAAGAGCGCAAGCGTGGGTACGAATACCGCGAGGATCTATATGTGCCTGGCAGTTTCGAGGTAACACTCAAGAAAGGGGAATCGGTTATTTTTTCAGCTTCAACAGGCAACCCAGATCCTACAAATTTTAAGAACAAGTTCGATGAGATTTTAGAAAGCCGCATATTGAGCGATTCTTTTCAGTCGTGCCTGCGAAACAGTGCTCGCCAATTTATTCAACGCAACCGTAAAGGTACTTTTATCAAAGCAGGGTATCATTGGTACGCCATCAGGGCGCGCGATACTTTTGCTTCCTTACCCGGGCTTACCCTTACCTGTGGCGATACAACAAGTTTTTTCGAGGTGATGGATACCATGGCAGCCTCGCTTAAGAACGGCTTGTTTCCCGACGAACCTGTTCCGGGGCAGAAAGAATACCTCAGTGCCGATGCTCCGCTTTGGTTTTTATGGGCGCTTCAGCAAGCCTATAAATCTACTGGCGATGCAGAGGGTTTATGGCTCAAATATTCTAAAACCATTAAAAGTATTTTGGCAGCCTATCAAAAGGGTACACTTTATAACATTGCTATGAACCAAAGTGGCTTGCTTTTAACAGGCGAAATAGGAATGGCACTCAGTTGGATGAATGCAAAAATTCACGGAAGGCCGGTTACTCCCCGCTCGGGTTATTGTGTCGAAATAAATGCGCTTTGGTTCAATGCTCTATGTTTTAGCTTGCTCTTAGCCGATGCTGGCAAAGATGCAAGCTTTACCCGAAAATGGAATAAATGGCCCCAAATAATAGCCAATGCCTTTAACCAGCATTTTTGGAGCGAAGAGAAGGGGTTTTTATGCGACTATTTTCACGAAAATTATACAGACTGGAGCATTCGGCCAAACATGGTTATTGCCGCTGCCATGAACTATTCGCCGCTTAGCAAAGAAATGAAACACAGCATAATCGAAACCGTGCGAAAGCATTTGCTCACCCCCAGGGGCTTAAGAACCCTGGCCCCAGGAACAGAAGCCTATCACGGACATTATGCAGGCAATTACGAAGACCGCGAAAGAGCCTTTCAGCAAGGAAGTGCATGGCCTTGCCTGCTTGAACATTACTGCGAGGCTTACCTGAGCTTGTATGAAAAAAGTGGTCTTGCACACATAAAACAGATACTAGCCGAATTCGAGCCTGTGATGCGCGAGCATGGATTAGGCACTATTTCAGAACTGTACGATGGTGATCCGCCCTTCAAACCAGGCGGGGCTATATCCTTTGCCTGGAGCGTAGCCTCTCTTTTGCGTATCATGGAGCAAATAGAAAAGACCGAATAAACTACCAAAACCACAAAACCTACGCACATGAAAGTATTAATGTTTGGATGGGAATTTCCCCCCCATATATCCGGCGGGCTCGGAACCGCCTGTCACGGATTAACCACTGGATTACACGCTCTGGGTGATGTAGAAGTGCTTTTTGTAATTCCAAAGGCTTATGGCAACGAATCGGCCGACACCGTAAAGTTGATTGGAGCCAACACCATCGACCTTGGAACCAGAAAAAAAGACTATCGCAAATACCTCGAGAAAATTCATTTTATCGAGGTCGAATCGAACCTGCGAGCTTATTCCACCCCCGAAGAGTACCAAAAGACTTTCGAAAAATACAATACACTCAATAAACAGGTAGAACTAATTGATTCCCGCATGAGCCGCACCCTCGATTTTCAAGGCGGTTATGGAGGCAACCTCTACCAGGAAATTGCCAATTACGCTGTGGTGGCTGGTGTTCTTGCTAAAAAGTACGATTTCGATGTTATCCATTGCCACGACTGGCTAACCTTTCCTGCAGGCATGGCTGCAAGGGATGCTTCAGGGAAGCCTCTGGTAATTCATGTCCATGCCACAGACTTCGACCGCAGTGGCGGGAGCGTGAATCCGGGGGTTTACAACATAGAGCGAAAAGGAATAGAAGCCAGCGACTGTATTGTTGCAGTAAGCAACCTTACCCGCAACGCACTAATAAACAAATATGGAGCCGATCCGGCCAAAGTGCATACGGTTTACAATGCAGTGGAACCCATCAACCGGGAGGCAATTAAGGCGAAAAAAGGCATTACCGATAAAATTGTAACGTTTCTAGGCAGGGTAACCCTTCAGAAAGGACCAGGTTATTTTATCGAAGCTGCCTATAAGGTGCTCCAAAAAACTCCCGATGTAAGGTTTGTAATGGCAGGTAGCGGAGAAATGCTCAACCAAATGGTGCAAAGGGTGGCCCAATTGCGCATTGGCGACAAATTTCATTTTACAGGCTTCTTAAAAGGAGACGAGGTGGTTGAGTTGTACGAAATGAGCGATGTGTACGTCATGCCATCGGTTTCGGAGCCTTTTGGTATTTCGCCTCTTGAAGCCATGCAATCCAACGTTCCGGTAATTATTTCGAAACAATCGGGCGTATCGGAGGTATTGCATCATGCCGTAAAGGTTGATTTTTGGGATATAGATGCCATTGCCGATGCCATTTATGCCATTATCAGTTATAAAGGGCTTTCAGAGCATTTTCGGGCCCATGGTAAAAGCGAGGTGGAAAATTTACGGTGGGAACATTCAGCTGCAAAGGTGCGCGATTTATACACCCAACTAATTTCACGATAAACAACTCATGATGTGTCTCAGTATTGTTCGAAGGAACTTTACGCCGGTGAGAATAAACCTTAGATAGATGAAGTCAATTTGTTTTTATTTTCAAGTCCACCAGCCGATGCGATTTAAATCGTACCGGTTTTTTAGTATCGGTCACGACCCCTATTATTACGACGATTATCTGAACGAGTCGGTGATAAACAAGGTGGCAAAAAACTGCTACCTGCCTGCCAACGATATGTTTCTGAAACTCATCAGACAAAATAAAGGCAAAGTGAAGTTAAGCTTTTCTATCTCCGGCCTTGCCCTCGATCAGTTTAAACTGCATGTACCTGAGGTAATCGATAGCTTCAGAGAGCTCGTGGATACGGGGTATGTAGAACTGCTTGCCGAAACATATTCGCATAGCCTGGCTGTTTTTAAGGACCGCTCGGAGTTCCGGAGCCAGGTTGAAGCCCATGCCAGTAAAATAAAAGAACTGTTCGGAGTAGAACCCAGCGTTTTCCGAAATACCGAACTCATTTATAGCGATCAGATAGGAGCTGAAGTGGCCGAATTGGGTTACCAGGCCATTCTTACCGAAGGTGCGAAACATATTTTGGGATGGAAAAACCCTAACTATTTATACAGTCATCCGAACGTGAGTAAGCTGAAAGTGCTTTTACGCAATTTTCCACTTAGCGACGATATAGCCTTTCGGTTTTGCAACACAAGTTGGGCAGAATATCCACTTACTCCGGGAAAATACATGGCCTGGATTGCTGAGTCGCTCAAAGCAGGTGATGTAGCCAATATATTTATGGATTACGAAACCTTTGGGGAACATCAGAAAGCGGCAACAGGCATTTTTCAGTTTACCGAAAAGATATTCAAAGAAATGGCGGGTAGTAAGACACTCCAGCTTAACACAGTTTCCGAAGTCCTCGAACGTAACCAGCCTGTTTCGGAGATACATGTACCCAACCCCATTTCTTGGGCCGATGAGGAGAAGGATCTTACTGCCTGGCTTGGAAACGACCTTCAGGAAGATGCCTTTAATAAACTTTATTCTGTAACCGACCGGATTAAGAAATGTAGCGACAAACACCTGCTTGCCGATTGGAAATACTTGCAGGCAAGCGATCATTTTTACTATATGTGCACAAAAATATTTAGCGATGGGGCGGTGCATGCCTATTTTAACCCTTTTAATTCGCCTTATGATGCTTACATCAACTACATGAATATTTTATCTGATTTTATGGCGCGACTGAATTTGGCAGCGCCTTTAAGCCCGCAGGAGCGTGAGCTGTCGAACCTGTCGGCTGTGATACAAGAAAAGAACCTTACGATTGAAAAATATGAACTCGAGATTAACAAATTAAAAAAACGACTAAAACAAAAATAATTTACAATATTTTCAAGTCACCCCCTTATCAAAACGATGGGGATGAGCCGTAAACCATACGTTTTCGGTATGGCTACAAGATATTCCAGAGACTTAACAAAAACTTAGTATTAATACCCATTTTGGGGTTATCATTATTACCGTATCTTTGCGCCTACCAAAAAAATATTGAACATGTCATCAAAAACACATAAAACCGATTTCCTCTTTGAAGTAAGCTGGGAAGTCTGCAACAAGGTTGGTGGTATACATACCGTAGTGGCCACCAAATCCGTAAGTTTTAAGAACGATCTGGGCGATCATCACATCATGATAGGCCCCGACCTGGTGCACATCGACGAAGAGATGCACGAATTTGAACCCGACAACCAACTCTATGCCGCCTGGCGTGAAAAGGCAAATCGTGAAGGACTGCGGGTTAAAATCGGGCGTTGGCGTATTCCAAGCCGCCCAGTGGCCATATTAATCGATTTCAGCAATTTTCTGTCGCAAAAAGACCAGATTTTCTCTCAATTTTGGGAAGATTACAAACTCGACTCACTTTCGGGTCAGTGGGATTATATCGAGGCAGCCCTTTTTGGTTATGCATCAGGAAAAACCATTGAGAGTTTCATCAAATTTAACCTTACCCAAAAAGAAACTTCAGTAGCCCAGTTTCACGAGTGGATGACTGGCTGTGGTATTCTGCACCTGAAAAAGAATTTGCCCCAGGTAGCGACAGTGTTCACCACCCATGCCACTGCCGTGGGCCGTTCCATTGCCGGAAACGGACGCCACCTATACGATAACCTGCAAAGCTACAATGGCGACGACGTGGCACGCGAGTTAAATATTCTATCGAAACAATCGCTCGAAAAGCTTTCGGCCTTGCATGCCGACATTCTCACTACCGTAAGCGACATTACTGCTCGTGAATGCAGCCAGTTTTATGGCAGGTCTGTCGACCTGGTCACTCCCAACGGTTACGAAGATACAGACATCCCAACCGAGC
Source organism: Bacteroidales bacterium (assembly GCA_035913795.1). GTDB lineage: Bacteria > Bacteroidota > Bacteroidia > Bacteroidales > UBA10428 > UBA10428. The sequence goes on along the minus strand of JAMIIA010000097.1, from coordinate 34,347 downwards.
CCGAATTTACAAAAAAACGAGTAACAGCCCGCCAGAAATTATTGGCAACGGCTTCCACACTTTTAGGCGAAACATTGCCCGAAAATACCCAAATAATAGCCACCAGCGGGCGCTATGAATACCGCAACAAGGGTATTGATCTCTTTCTCGAAGCCCTGAAACGTCTGCAAGACTCAAACGAGTTAGACAGACCCATTCTTGCCTACCTCCTAATTCCGGCAAATCATTACGGTGCCCGAAAAGAACTCCAAACCGCCATGGCCGAAAAAAAACCCTGCGAGTGCGGCCTCAACCACATCACGCATTACCTGCACGATCCTGAATGGGACCCGATTCTGCAAAGCCTGAATAATAGCAATTTAAACAACAGTAAAAATCAAAAGTTAAAGGTAATTTTTGTACCCTCTTACCTTAAAGGCGACGACGGGATTTTCAATTTGCCTTATTATGATTTGCTCATTGGGTGCGATCAAACAGTATTTCCTTCTTACTATGAACCCTGGGGATATACCCCACTCGAAAGCCTTTCTTTCCATGTGCCCACCATCACCACTTCCCTGGCTGGGTTTGGTGCATGGGTTAAAAAAGAGTCGAAAGGCAGCAACGACGGCATAGCCGTAATCGACCGCACCGACCATAACGATGCCGAAGTGATTGAAGCCATTAAGAACGAAATTCTTCGTGTTTACAAGCTTAAACCAGCGGCCGTGGACGCAGTGAGGAAAAATGCTTTTCAGACATCGCAAACAGCACTCTGGAAAACCCTTTCGTTTTTTTACAGGCAAGCATACAGTCAGGCCATTGAAAAAGCTATGAGTCGCTCTGACCAGTTTGTGGAGATTGTAGAGAAGCAAACCGAAAAAATTTACGAAGAAATAAGACCGCTTTCCAACAGTCCGCAATGGAAAAGAATTATCGTGAAATCGAGCCTTCTGAAAGATTTGGAAAAGCTGAACGCTATTGTTGAAAATATCTGGTGGACCTGGGACGATGAAGCTCAGGCACTCTTCCGCGATATCGATCCGGAGAAATGGCGCCAGTGCGACTATAACCCCATGATTCTTTTTGAACATGTATCGGTAGAGCGTCTTCAGGAGCTTAGCAAAGACCAGAATTACATCAATAGGCTGAACAATGTGTACCACAGGCAACAGGAATACCTTAATGGCAGAAATGACTTGAAGGGACCTAAAATTGCCTACTTCAGCATGGAATTTGGGTTTCACGACAGTTTGAAACTTTACTCCGGAGGCCTGGGCATTTTAGCAGGCGATTACCTCAAAGAAGCCAGCGACTCCAAGGTGGATCTGGTTGCGATTGGGTTACTTTACCGAAACGGCTATTTTACGCAGGTAATTACCAACAAGGGCGAACAGCAGGCACTGTACGATTATCAGCATTTCTCGAAATTGCCAGTACACCCTGTACGTGGTAAGGAATGCGATTTTCTTACAATCGAAGTAATGCTCCCCGGACGCACCTTGTATGCCCGCCTTTGGTACCTCGAAGTAGGTCGCATTAGGCTGTATCTGTTGGATACCGATTTCGATAAAAACCTGCCTGAAGACAGGGTAGTATCGCACCAACTTTATGGGGGCAACAACGAAAACCGACTAAAACAGGAATTGCTTCTTGGAGTAGGAGGTATCAGGGTATTGGCCGAACTGGATATCAAACCCAACCTATACCACCTGAACGAAGGGCATAGTGCCTTCTCGGGCCTTGAGCGTATACGCCGCATGATGAAGAGCAAGCAGTTTACTTTCCAGGAAGCCAAAGAAATTGTACGCAGCTCTACTCTCTTTACCACCCACACGCCCGTACCTGCCGGACATGACCACTTCGACGAAGACCTTCTTCGACAGTACATGGGGCATTATCCGTCGCGTATAAACATTAGCTGGGAAGAGTTTATGGCCCTTGGTCGCAGCAATCCGAACGATTGGGGAGAAAAATTCAACATGAGTTACCTTGCTGCCCGACTTTCTCAGGAAATTAATGGTGTGAGCATGTTGCATGGCGAAGTAACGAAAGATATGTTTGTTCACTTGTGGCCCGGTTACCTGGCGCAGGAATTGCATATTCACTATGTTACCAACGGTGTGCATTGGTCAACCTGGACTGCTCCGCAATGGAAAGAAGTTTATTACAAACTGTTCGATGGTAATTTCGTCGACAACCAAATGGATTTTAACCGATGGGAAAAAATACATGAGGTAGACAATAAAATTATTTGGGATTTAAAACAAGGTTTACGCAAACGCCTTATCGACACCATCAAGGGACGTCTTCAGGAATCGTGGATTAAACGCCACGAGGATCCTAAAAATATAATTGCCATCAATCACACCTTATCCGATAAGGCGCTGACTGTGGTTTTTGCCCGACGTTTTGCTACCTATAAAAGGGCTCACTTACTTTTCAAGAACCTCGACAGGCTTTCGAAATTGCTGAATAACCCGGATAAGCCAGTGCAATTTATTTTTGCCGGAAAAGCCCACCCCGCCGACAAAGCAGGGCAGGATCTCATAAAACTTATTGTCGATATTTCCCGGCGCCCCGAGTTCCTTGGCAAAATCCTGTTCCTTCAGAACTATAGCATGGAACTAGCCAAACATCTTGTTTCCGGAGCTGATATCTGGCTCAATACACCAACCAGGCCACTGGAGGCCTCCGGTACCAGCGGCGAAAAGGCCGTGATGAATGGTACTATGCATTTTAGTGTGCTCGATGGCTGGTGGGTTGAAGGGTACAAACCCGATGCCGGTTGGGCACTTACCAGCGAACGCGCTTACGACAATGCCGAATTCCAGGACGACCTGGATGCAGAAACCATCTATAGTATTTTCGAAAACGAAGTCATTCCTGCTTTTTATAGTCGGGGTAAAGACGGCATACCCGAAGAGTGGGTTAAATTCATCAAAAATACCATTGCTGGTGTTTCGCCGCATTTTACCACCCGCCGAATGATAACAGATTACCAGGAAAGGTTTTACAATCCATTGTTCAAACGCAGCCAAAAAATGTTTGCCAACGACTATGCAGAGATCAAAAACCTCTCGAAGTGGAAAAGGCAAATCGAGCGCTCTTGGCACAATATGGAAGTACTGGATGTTCAATTACTTGAGAAAAATACCGAAACCATCGATGCAGGTCAGGTTTATCAGGGCAATGTAGTGTTGCGCTTAAATGATATCAAGCCTGAAGATGTGGGTGTGGAGTTGGTTGTATCGGCCGATTTCAAAGACCTTATTAAGCGCCAGCCTTTTGAACTGGAAAAGGCCGACAAGAACAAGGCTGTATATAAAATCGATGCAGTGATCAATCGCCCTGGAACATTTCAATATGGTATCAGGGTGTTCCCAAAACACGAATTACTCCCTCATCGCCAGGATTTTGGCATGTTGTTGTGGATCTAATCCGCGCTTCAAGATAGAAATAGAAAAGCCCGTGAGCATTAATTACGGGCTTTTTTTATGGAATCAATGAATTCTATTATAAAAGTGGTTCGGCCAATAAGCTATTGACAAGAATAAAGGGGCCCGTCAAAAGAAATAAAACAAAAAGAACCTGGTTAAACAGGTTAATTCTGCAATTCGAGAAATAGTAAGAGAATAAATAACTCAATGGCACTACCACGAAGAGTAAGTTCTCAGGATGGACAGTTGGCCAAAGCAGGAGAATTATAACGGGAAACAAAAACAGGAACAAGAAGATAAGCGAAAGCCTGCGCACAATAATTTTCATTTTTACATAGTCGTTCAGGGCTTTCCACGACGACACAATAAATAGGAGCAGGTAAAAGCCGCCTGCCATCCATGCAATTGAACTTAGCTCTAATCCTGCACCAAGCTTAACAAGTTTTAAAGCTTCTTCAAAATACTCTGTCAGGCTCACATTGGTTAAAAACATTACTGCAAAGAGCATGGCATAAGGCCAGAGTGCCCCTAGCACCACAAATACCAATTCTCGCCAGTATTGCCCTCTTAAACGCAAAAGAAGAAACAACACATAGAGCTGAAAAAATAAGAGTAAAGGGTTTAACATGCTGACAATAGAAAGGATCAGCGGAGCATTGAAGAAAGAATACGACAGCGTTTTTTGTTCCGAAGCCCGAAACAAGCTGTCGAGGGTATACAAGAAAACAGGAAGACTTAGGAGCACATAAGAAAAACCTCTGTAAGAAGTAAAAAATGGCAAACTAACAACAACAAAAAGCAGCAGTGGCATTAAGCTTCTGCTGCTTAACAATTGGTATCGAATGGTTATGCGGGTAAGGTAAAAACCAGAAATAAATAACAGGCACAGGTTGAGTATAGTGGAGATTGCAGGGTAGTTATCGATGGCACGCAGACCTGGCAGAAGATAAAACAATGCATAAGGCGCCTGATTGTGTACAAGAGGCTCATAGCTTTTATGCGCGATTACCAAAAAACCGGTAACCATCATAAGCAACACAAGTATCAGAATTGTAAATGGCTCGTTTTCTCTGAAAACTTTTAAAAGCATTAAAAGTCAGGTTTTTGGAATAAAAGCCGGCAGGATTGTATTGCAATCTGCCGGCTAAAAGATTTTGATAATTCTATAAAAGGCTTTCCAGCTTGTTGACAAAGGTACTTTTCGGACTGGCACCAACCTGCTTGTCTTTTACCTCGCCATTTTTGAAAAATAACACGGTAGGGATATTGCGGATGCCAAATTTTGCAGCCACAGCAGGGTTAGAATCTACATCTACTTTTCCAACAATAGCTTGTCCCTCAAATTCTTCGGCAATTTCGTGGATAATTGGACCAACCATGCGGCAGGGACCGCACCATTCTGCCCAAAAATCTACAATTACTGGCTTATCTGCTTTTAATACAATTTCTTCAAAATTCGAATCGGTGATTTCTAATGCCATCTCACATTTATTTTAGATTTGAAAGAACAAAAATACTATTTCAATTACAAAGTTAAATACAAAGTGTTCCGAAATTATCAGCAATAAACCATCGAGCAATCCGAATCCATTCAGCACTAAATCCGTGGGTCATTAGCCGAGGGTGTATTCAATGTTGTTTTTCTCGAGAAACTCGACCAAATCGTTGCTCACCTGCACCATGGTGTTACGAGAAAACATCTCGACATCGGTTTTTTCTTCTTCATCGAAAATAGTAAAGCTCAGGCTTGCCTTTCCCCGGTTTCTTTCGGCCTGCTGCAGCAGCTGGGCTACTGTTTGGCTGGTGAGTTCCCTCAGTGGCATTCGAAGGGAGAGGCTTTTCACCAATTCGTCGCGCACGTTGGCCAACAAGCATATCGAAAGTATTTTAAACTCCAGTTCACGCACCTCTTTTTTCCAGGGATTTTCCTGCACTGTGCCTTTTATCAGAAGCGAATAGCCTGTAAACAGGTAGTTGCGGAGGTTTTCGTAATCCTTTCCGAAAAGCATAAACCGATGCGAATCGGAATAGTCCTCGACAGTAAAAGCGCCATAAGGGCGGCCTGTTTTGGTGCTCAGGTGTTTCACTTCAGTTACAAGACCGGCTACCGAAACTTGTTTGTTGAATAATTTGCCAAGGTCTTGTAAATCGGCAAGGGTGTTTCGGGTAAAGTTTTTTATTTCGAGCTTAAAGTCATCGAGCGGATGCGAAGAAAGGTAGATGCCAATGAGTTCTTTTTCGCGGTTAAGTCTTTCAAGTGGCGGCCATTCTTCTCCTGCCGGAATGGAGGGTTGTCGCTGAGCAGTGAGGTAGCTGCTGTCGTTGCCAAACAGGGTATTGGTATTCTGGTTAGTTTTCTTCAGGTTTCCATATTTTACCAGCTGATCGATAAATGTCTGGCCTTCTGTGTCGGACAGGAAGAACTGGTGCCGGCTAATACCCTCGAAACTATCGAAGCAGCCTGCCATTACCATGTTTTCAATGGCTTTTTTGTTTACCGTCGAAAGGTTAAGGCGTGTCACGAAATCGAATACCGTGGCAAAATGACCGTTTTTCTCGCGTTCGGCAATAATACTTTCCACAGCTCCTTCTCCTACACCTTTAATGGCAGCCATACCAAAGCGTATGTTTCCTTCGCGGTTTACCGCAAAAGCTGCCTTACTTTCGTTTACATCGGGCACTAACACCTGTGCTCCCATGCGACGGCATTCTTCCATGAGTTTCGATACCTCCGTAATATTCGCAAGGTTCCGGCTCAGGGTGGCTGCCATAAATTCGGCAGGGAAGTGCGCTTTCAGATAGCCTGTCTGATAGGCAATGTAAGCATAGCATACCGAGTGCGATTTATTAAAAGCATAGCTGGCAAAAGACACCCAGTCTTTCCAGATTTTATCGATCAACTCGCGCGGGTTTTTATGCGCTGCTTTGCAGCCCTCTGTAAAGTCAGGGTTAGCCAGGCACCCCTCCGCGAATTTCACTTTCAACTCTTCCATCATGGCCAGGTTCTTTTTACCCATAGCCTTGCGAAGTGTATCAGACTGCCCGCGGGTAAAGCCTCCCAACACCCGTGCAAGCAACATTACTTGTTCCTGAAATACAGTAATCCCATAGCTTTCATCGAGGTATTGCTTCATCAGCGGATGATCGTATTCTACTTTTTGCCTGCCGTGTTTACGATCGATAAAATCGGGGATATACTCCATGGGCCCCGGACGGAAAAGGGCATTCATGGCAACCAGGTCTTCGAAGCGGTTGGGCTTGAGTGCCCGAAGGTGTTTTTTCATTCCGGGCGATTCGAACTGGAAGATGGCTGTAGTTTCGCCTTTCGAAAAAAGTTCAAATGTTAGCGAATCATCGGTTGGAATTTTATCGATATCGATGTCTATGCCTTTCGATTGCTTGATGTTGATGAGGGCTTCTTTTACGATGGAAAGTGTTTTTAATCCCAAAAAGTCCATCTTGAGTAAACCAATCGATTCAACAAACCTCCCGTCGTATTGGGTGGTAAACAATGTCTCATCTTTGGTGGGCATAAGAGGGATATGGTTGTCGAGCGGGTCTTTTCCGATTAAAATACCACAGGGATGCACACCGGTTTGTCGCACCGATCCTTCGAGGGTACTGGCATACTCGAGTGTTTCAAGTTCGATCTGATTTCGTGTGGAGCGTGCTTTTTGTATATCGGTGGCAACGAACAGCTGCACATCGAGGGTAAGGGCATCCCCATTACTTTCATCACTTCTGGTTTTTTTTCTTGCCAGTAGCAGCTGGTCAATCGCTTTTTCCAGGCTGCCGTTTTTCTTTTCCAGTTCGAGTACTATCTGGTAGGCTCTTTTAAGTTTTCCATTCTCTGGAAATTCCTTGGTAATGCGGTTGGCTTCGTCGAGCGGAAGCTTCAATACCCTTGCCACATCTTTAATGGCCATTTTGGCAGCCATGGTACCAAAGGTGCATATGTGTGCCACACGGTCGCGGCCATATTTCTCGGCCACATAATCGAGCACGAGCTGGCGGCCATCGTCGTCGAAATCGATGTCGACATCGGGCATGGAAATACGGTCTGGGTTCAGAAAGCGCTCGAAGAGCAGGTTGTGGTGTATGGGGTCGATGTTGGTAATGCCCAGGCAATATGACACGGCAGCTCCGGCAGCCGATCCCCTTCCGGGGCCTACCAGCACGCCCATTTTGCGGGCTTCGGCAATGAAATCCTGGGTAATAAGAAAGTAGCCGGGGAAGCCCATTTGTTTTATGGTATTCAGCTCAAATTCGATGCGTTCCAGTTTTGCACCTTCCAGGCTCTCGCTATAACGATTCCGGGCACCGATATCGGTCAGGTGGGCAAGATAGTCCGATTCGAGTTTAATGCGCAACACCTCTTCGTAGCTGCCCAGTTTGTCGAAACGTTCAAACTCGGCTTTCAGGTCGGCTTCGCTGTATTTCTGGCGATAAATTTCCATGGTGCCAAATTCTTCCGGTATCGGAAACTCAGGCATAATGGGGTTGGCATCGAGTTCGTAGAATTCAACCTTTTTAGCCAATTCCTGGGTTTGAAGCAACACTTGCGGCATATCGGCCCAGAGGGCATACATTTCATCGGTGGTTTTAAACCATTCCTGACGGGTATAACGCATGCGGTTTGGGTCGTCTACATCCTTTCCGGTGTTCAGGCAAATGAGCAAATCATGGGCTGCTGCATCCTCTTCGTTTAAGAAGTGCACATCGTTAGTGGCTATCAGTCCGATAGCGTATTTCTTTGCCAGCTTGAGGTATTCTGCAGTGACATATTTTTGGTTATCGACAATTTCTGCCTTTAATTGCGGATCGTTTGTTGGGTGCCGCTGCACTTCGAGGTAAAAATCTTCACCAAATACTTCTTTGTACCACAATACTGCTTTTTCGGCTGCTTCGGGCCCCTGATTGAGCAAAGTTCTTGATACTTCGCCACCCAGACAGGCAGATGAAACAAGGAGCCCTTCGCTGTGTTTTTGTAACGAAGCCTTGTCGATACGGGGTTTATAGTACATGCCCTGGATGTTGGCCAGCGAAACCAGTTTAAGCAAGTTGCGATAGCCTTTTTCGTTTTTGGCCAGCAAAATGACATGAAAATTCGATTTGTCTTTTTGCAGCATATCGTCAACAAGGTATGCCTCGCACCCTATTATGGGTTTGATGCCTGCTTTTTTACAGGCCACATGAAACTCTTTGGCACCAAACATGTTACCGTGGTCGGTAAGAGCCAGTGCATCCATATTGCATTCTTTGGCCTTGCTTACCAACGAGGCTATATCAGCGGCACCATCGAGAATGGAATATTGTGAGTGTACGTGCAGGTGGACAAATTTTTTTGTGCCTTCGAACCCAATTATTTGCTCCGGATCAGGTTCGCTTGGTTTTTCCTTCTCCGCTGCCAGAGGGGTATTTCCGATATTTGATTCGATGACAATGTCGAAGGGAGGAATTGGTTGCGGGTTGACGGATACAAACTGCTGGTAAAACTCAACAGGCAGGTTTAAACGATGCACGGATATCACACCCAGTCTTACCAACTCCATAAAACTACGTGCGGTAGCAGCTACGTCGGCCATAGCATTGTGGGCCTCGTCGAAACCCTCGCCAAACAGTTTTTGATGGAGTTCGCTCAGATTGGGCCATTTGAATTTACCACCTCTTCCGCCGGGCAAGGCGCAAAAGTCGGTGCTTTCGTCTTTTGTATCTACCGAAGCCAATGTATGCAATGGGGTAGTTATGCCTTTGCGGATAAATTCAGCTCCGGCAATGCTCAGGTCAAATTCTACGTTATGGCCTATTACGTATTCAGTCTTTTCGAGAACCGTATTAAATTCCTCGAGCACATGGGTGAGTTCAAGTCCATCGCGCAAAGCCTTTTCGGTGGTGATACCATGTACTTTCGATGCCTGAAAAGGTATCTGATAGCCTTCGGGTTTTACAATGTAACTTTTCGCCTCAATGAGCACACCGCTTTTGTTATGCAGTTGCCAGGCAATCTGCACCATACGGGGCCAGTTGTCGGAATCGGTCAGGGGTGCTTTGTAGTCGCGGGGCAGACCGGTAGTTTCGGTATCGAAAATCAGGAACATGCAAGCGGAGGTTTAATGAAAGCTGCGATTCGTAAAAATACAATATGCCGCCCGATTCGCATGTGTGTTGTTAATAACTATGGAAAAGTAAAGAAAAAAAGCACCCGAAAATCATTACTGTCTGTAAGATTTAGCGGATGCTTTTCTGGCGCAAGGCGCGCTAAGGGGCTATTGTTTGGTTGCGCCCAGCAGAACCTGTTCGATCTGCTGACGAAACATTTCTTTCGTTTGCTCCGGAGTTTGTGCAATACCCGACGACATAGAAGGATTGGCATCGAGAGGCATAAACAGAAAAGTAGGTATGCTTTGTATGCCAAACACAGAAGCCAGTTCACGTTCCTGGTCTACGTTTATTTTGTAGATGACAATGCGACCGGCATATTCTGCAGCCAGCTCGTCGAGTATGGGCGAAGTCATTTTACAAGGGCGGCACCAGTCGGCATAGAAATCAATCAGGCCGGGTTTCTTTCCCTTGTAAACCCATTCTTCTGGGTTTGTTTCATAATCCATTATCTGCTCCAGAAAAAGGGCCTTGGTTAGGTAAACAGGCTTTCCTTCTGAATCATCGTTCTTTACTGAAAGGCTATCTGCTTTAGATTCAGCAGATTTCTTTCCATCGCTGCTGGTGCATGAAAGAGTCGCCATGGAGGCTATCAACAATGCTAAAAAAAGTGTTCTCATTTCGAATTATTTAATCGTGTTATATTTTCTGTTTGATCCTGTCAAATTTACTTTTCGATACAATAAAAATATTCATTTATCGGTTTATGGTAGCGTATCGTGCGGGTTTGCGAAGTGAAAACTTATCAGTTTACACCGACCTTTTTTTACGAGCCGAAAACGCTCGAAAACCCCTGAAACCCGCATGCTCGCTACCATGTGTTGTGGTTAGTTACTTTATTGAAATTTCTAATTTTCTTCCTAATCCAGTCTCTATAATTTTTCTCAATGTAGCAATTTCTAAATCTGAACGGTCATTCTCAATCCGAGAAATATAAGTCCTGGAGGTACCACTCTTTAATGCCAAATCTTGTTGTGTCAATCCACTTTTTAATCTTGCCTCTCTTACTAATTTTCCGAGTTTTAATGATAGTTCTGATTTCTCAGGTTGGCTATATTTTAGTAAAACATCAGCGCCTATCTCGTATGGAACTTTCTTTTTTTCTCCATTTCTCATTGTAATGTATTGCTCAACATTATTCCATGAAAGAGTATTGTCAATCAGTTCTACTTTGGCAAACTCATTCGACTCAAACAGAATATCTGCTGGTGATTTTTTCTCAACATTTATCCTTTTAAGCACTTTTCTGAAATCAATAATTCTTGATTCTCCATTATTAAAAACAACTGAAATAGATAACTCATTAATCCAGTTAATTTTTAAAATCCGTGGTATTTTTATACTCTGTCTCATTTTAACTCAGGATTTAATTCATAAAAAACTTCTAAAGCCCAATCTGCATTACCGGCCAACCAATCGAAAACTTGTTTTAATTGCCTGTTTGGCAAGTCTCCAGAATAAATCACACCTCTCTCAATCTCAATCAATACTTCAAATTCGTTATAATCAGCATGAATATGAGGAGGTCTATGCTCTCCGTTGTAAACATATATTTTGATACCATTAAAACTATCAATAGTTGGCATTTAAAAATCATTTTACACAAAGGTATCTAATTAGATACAAATATCAAACTTTTATCAGCTGAAATAATCGCAAAACGGCTATTTTGTAATTAACCACAACTGCATAATAAACGCACAAAGGTAAAATTGGTTTTATAAATATGCATATATCTACAATACTACATATATTATGCCATTTTTTGGTGGAATACAATTCTGACAAGTTGTCGCGAATTGGAAATGACGAAGTGAATTTAAGATACTATAAGTGCTATACTTTTGTTGTGGGCTAAAATACGCCACCACTGCCGCAAGTCTAGGACTTGTGGTTAAAACAAATTTAATCTATACGTTCAATTTCTATCATTCCTTTGCCTCTCTTAGCCACAAGTTAACGCTTTCGCTCAAACTTGCGGAATGAGGGGGGTTAAAAGCCACAAGTCACAGACTTGCGGCAGTTGGGATTATTTCACGTATAACATGAGGTTTAATTCTTCAATTTTACTAAACCCTTTATCAGATGTTATTAAGGGTAAGTCCATGAACATAGCTGTTGCAGCAACAATACAATCAGGTAAGCTAATTTTATAGTTTCTTCTTAAATTGATGACTTCTTGTTTAATCTTGGAATGAATATCAATAACAACGCAGTTCTCGAGCATGTATTCAATTTGATTTAGTTGTTGTTCGTTTAACCCTGGGTAACCCAGAAGCTCCAGTTGGGTAATAAACGAAATATAAATCTGTTTTTTATTTAATATTTCAGCAAGGGAAGCATCGCCATCTAGCAAATAAATAGCAATATTAGTATCAATGAAAATTTTACTTCCATTCATCCCTTAAGCTCTTTTGAATTTCCAATGCATCCTCATTAAATTTAACCATACCGCAAAACTTATGAGCATCAAAACCCTTACTTTTATTTAAGTGACTTGTCAATTTCTCAAATAAAGATTTTATTTCGGCTTTTGTAGCTCCACTTTTAATAGTAGTTACCATTTTTAGCATTATTTTTTTCTTCTACAAAATTAACGATTAATCTTCATTTTTAATTTTATTAGTTCGGATGATATTTTTCTATCCACCCCAAGCTGCGTGGGGTGGTCGCAATATGTCTCAATTTGTGGACATTTTTTAAATCTTGAGTATTATTTTATCATTACCTTTTTCTATGTAGGTAATTTTAAGAAATATATCCCCCAATAATTGTTCCTCTAAAGAATTAAAAACTTGAAAGCTTTCATAATTTTCTCCCATTCTTGAACAAGAAAAGTGTATGTCTTTAATATTTAGGGTTATTGTTGAATCTCCATTATTATACTCTCTACTAAAACCCAGTATCTTGCCTTGTATACTATAAAATTCCCTATTTCTAATTATCTCTTGATAATATTGTTTTTTCTTGATACGTGAGGGTAATTTTATAATTCCTACAGTCAACATTGCGCCTGTAATAATGCTCAAAACGAAAACAGCAAAAAGAACAATTCTACCCCAATAAACTGAATTGCTTGCATACCTTTTAATTTTCTTATAGAATCACAGAACAAAAAAACAAACCAGCCATAAGTGCGATAAAGCCAATCTGGACATTTTTATCGGAGATATCAAAAAGAACTTCACTAATCATGTATGTACATTTATTTATTTTGATTATTTATTGGATAGTGGAGTTTTTTTGTAGTATTTACTTGGCAAGTAACTTTCCCTCTCTCAGTGTAGTTTTCACTACGCTGTAGAATTATCTTTATCGCAATAATTCTATAGCAAACGCTACAAATATAAAAAAGGATTTTAGGATTATAAGTTTTTAATTTATCTGCCTATCTAAATTACTTTATCTCTTTTTTGTCGGCATTACAAATGCCTTACTCATCGCTTTATATCCTGCCCATCCTCGTTACAAACGAGGACGAGAGGGGGTTCATTGTGTGTCCGTTCCAGTTGTTTTCATCCCAAAGCTTATCCACTTCATTGCTTGCCTTTTGTGCAAAATAATTACTCAACAATAGTTTTATTTCATTTAGCTGCTCGTCAGGAATGTCTGTTGCATAAAGCTTTAGTAGCTCTTTTTGCATATTACTCAATACTGAAGCTCCCATCATTTAGCATGTTTTATTCATCACAAAGGTAATTTATTTTTAATTTATTGGTTTTCTCTTGCTTTAAGGCGTTATTTCCCCTCTCAGCGCAGTTTTCACTCCGCTGTAGAATTATCTTTATCGCAATAATTCTATAGCAAACGCTACAAATATAAAAAAGCGTAGTCCCGATGTACATCGGGATTAAGCTTAGGTAGAAAAAAATGCATCCATCCAGAAATAAAAAGCCAAATATGAATATGCTCGTGCCATTGGGTGCCCATTTTTTTATATTTTTCGACTTTAATTTCACCATTGACCCTCATTATGAAAAAATTATTTTTTTACATCCTGCTTCTTTCTGCCATCAGTTATTCCTGTAATCTCGTTCCTCAGAAACAACCCAGAGAAGAATTGGGCGAAGTTCACAGGGAGTTTTATCCTTCGGGAAAATTAAAATCAGTTTGCCAGGTTACTGAAAACAAGCGAAACGGAATTTGTAAATATTATAACGAAAAAGGAACCTTGATGGGTTCTGCTGAATTTAAAATGAATAAACACCATGGAAAATCAATAAATTACTATCAGAATGGCAAAATAGAAACCGAAGTTGAGTTTGCTGATAACCGCAGAAATGGTCTTGCCAAAACATACTATACTGATGGTAAGTTAAGCATTGAGGAGAACTATGTTGACGGCCAGCTTGATGGTTCGAAAAAAAAATACTACAAAAGTGGGCAGCTAATGATGGAAAATGAATTCAAAGAAGGTCAGCCCTCAAAAAATCTGAAGGAATACGACGAAAAAGGGAATCTCCTCATAGACACTCCCACCATTGTGGTGCAAGCTATCGACCGCGTTGCCCTGGAAAACAGCTATATTTTAAAGTTCTCGTTGTCGAGCAAATCGCAGCGGGTAAAATTTTATCTCGGCGAACTTAAAGAAGGAAAGTTTATGCCCCTATATGCTGAAGAAGTAAACACAAAAAGTGGTGTAGGCACATATGAAATACCAGTATACCGCGGCACAACCATAATGAAGGAGCTGCATATTATTGCTAAAAAAACATCGAAACTTAATAATACCCAATTAATTACAGGAACCTATAATCTGGCCGTAAAATATTAAAAAGAGTTCAGCGCCCTGTTTAGTTCGTAATTGTTTGGAGCAATAGTTAATCCACGGTTAATCATTTCCTTTGCCTTTGAATATTGCCCTTTGGCAAAAAAACCTACTGCGGCTGTTGTATATGCCTCGCCAATTATATCACTATTCACAGCCAGCCCATCATAGGCAGAAAAATGCTGTTCGAAAGCTTCGATCTTCATTAGCCCTTCGCTAACCTTCTTGTTGTTAAATAATTGAATGGCATTGAACAGATAAGCATTACCGACCAATCCAGCAAATTTTAGGTTCGTTTTTAAATCGGGGTACTTCTCCGCAAGTTCTTCAATTTTTTTGACAGATTCTTCAAACGGCATATTATCAAGGCAGTATACAAGCGTCTCAATAAATGCTGACTGGGCATCGACACTCTTAGGTTTCAAATCCAGGGCTTGTTCAAAGTATGTGTTCGATTTTTCAAAATTGCCCTTATTTATATAGTATCGTCCTGTTTCGTAATAATGAGTAAAACTGGTTTCGCTGATAACTACACTATCATTCAGATGCTGAACGATAAAGTTGAATGTGGAGGTAACATGATTTTCCTCTCCTTTTTCGAAAAGATGTTGTTGCAGAAAAAGTCCATAATATGCAGTGAAGTTTTTAACTGAGGATTCGATAAGATTATAGTTGGTAAGTTTTACCAGGTACATCAAATCGCCTTCATCAACTTTATTACGGGTCGACAAATAATTGCTAAGCGAAGCATATAGTAGAAAGTCGACACGTGCATCATCGAAAAAAACTTTTGCCTTTTCAAATTCGCGGAACGATTCTTCCCATTTTTGCTGATTAAATAGCCCCAGGGCAAAATTGTAATACTGAACCCCGATTAACTGCCGTATATTGATGACAATATCCTTAAAATAATATTCATCAAAGAGTTCTACCGCACTCTTTGTGTTAAATTCTTCCTCCGAAACCAGCTTATTATCTCTCAGAAATTTAACATACTCCCTTTTAGCTTTTTCATCAATATTCAAATAACCCCGCATCGGATTGGTTGTTTCTATTTTAATGGCTTCTGTTTTTGGGAAAAGAATTAAATAAACATGGTCGGGTAATAATCTTATTTCATATTCCAAATTCAGCTCTTCGAAAATTATTGCAAATACAGCGCTTGCAGTTGCGCAATTGTAAACTCCATCGGTAAAAATTTGCTTAAATAGAGCTTCGAGTTGATATTTTTTAAAATATTGTTGGTGTGTATCTTTAAATAGAACTTTAGCCTTTTTTTCATTTTTCGAATCCGTGAAGGCGGCTGTTTTATAATCCGAAATAAATTCGAGCAGCTTTTTTTCTTTTGAAGCAATGTCGCCCTGTGTACCCTCAAAATCAACAATTTGGAAAACCGGAAAATAATGCAAGCTATCTTCGAACAAAAAGTTTTTTAAGATTTGTTCTTCAAGTTCTGTTCGATAGTATAGCGTTGATGCTATTGAGTCTGACCTGTAAAATGATGAAAAAGCGGGCGAAAGGATCGATGCAAGGGTAAGGGTTAGTAAAATTGATTTCATCGAAAAATATTTTTCTAATGTGATTATTCGTTTTTGTACCAGTAATTATCAGCCCTCGTGCTTTTGCACTATGCTTGGTTCACCCGGCTATGAAAACGCTAAATTTACTATAAATTATCAGATTGCAAATCCTGGCAAGTGGTTGACCAAAACAATTGAGTAGCTAAACCTTGGGCTGCGCAGGCGATAAATATCGCACATGCTGAAAGAAGAAAAAAGCGGAGGCAAAGCTCGGCTTGGGTGGGGGTTGACGAGCTTAGCAAACCGAGCGAAGTGAGCTCACGACCGCAGGGAGTAACGAAGCTATACCAAGGCCAGAAGCTTTTATAGGCTACAAGTCATTCGCTTACATCAGTATCGAGTGCAAAAAAGAGTTTTTTCATTGTTAGAGGGTTAATATTGGTAAAAATAACTTAAAGGCATGGCCTAAAAATAATTATTAATTCGAGAAACCCAAAAATAGTTTGTTTATCAATTATAGGTATTTGGCGAAATAATGGATAAAAAGATGATAGTCTCCTTTAGTTTGGGAACGCTAAGCTTTACCTAATCAGTTTACAATGCTTTTGTTTACGGGCCGCATACCCCAACTCACCAATACAGACATTAACGAAACCATTTGTTGTGTGCGGTTTTAATTCGAACTCCTCTCTTATCTATAACTGAAAAATTATTAAATAAATCACTAAAGTGTTTTTCAATAAATTGAGCCGCTAACTCAATTCTTTCAATGCGAGGTAATTCTCCAAGTCTAATTAATAAAATTCCTTTGTGTTCTAATTTTAAACGGTAGGTTAATTCTCCAAAGTCTTAATCTTCAGTAAGGAGCAGGCATTGATTTTTAACTGCAATTGCAATTACATCTTCATCCTTTATCCCAAAGCTTTCCTCTGCAATAGATAATACTGAAATTCCTTTTTTCCTTAAAAGAAGAATTATTCCAAAATCAACGCTCTCATCAGCAACAATAGTCATTTTAGGAAGCTTTTGAGAATACAACTTCATTTTTAATAGACTCTGCGGCAAATAATAAACAAGCAGCTATATCATCCTTTTTTATTTTGGGATAAGCCTCTATCAAATCCTCAATTGTATCACCTGAAGCTAATTTTTCAAGAATCAAGTCAACTGGAATTCTTGTGTTTTTGATAACAGGTTTTCCATAAAGTTTTTCAGGTACAGATTCAATATGTAATGTCCAGTCAATCATTTTTCTTTTTTTACCAAAGTTAATACCATTCTAATATAAATGCAAGATGCTCGAATTAATAGCACATAACCCTTTAAAATATACTAATTCACCATAAACCACTATAATTCTTACCTATCTGTTTTTGATTTAAACCAAATAAAAATAAAGTGGCTTAGGTATTGAAATAAAAAAATAGGCTGCAAACCTTTGAAATAATATTTTGATTTGTACCTTTGCTGCCCGTTTTATCCCGCATGGATTTATGCATTAAATCGAGCGGGACAACGTAGGTTGTTTCACTTAAAGTTTTTTATTTATGCCCGCAAAAATTCGTTTAGCACGACACGGCCGTAAAGGACGGCCAATCTACCACATAGTGGTAGCAGATAGCAGGGCGCCACGAGATGGTAAATTCATCGAGAGAATTGGAACGTATAATCCTAATTCTCATCCTGCTACAATTGATCTGGAGTTCGAAAAAGCTCTCGATTGGTTGCAAAAGGGCGCTCAACCTACCGACACAGTAAAATCTTTGCTGTCAAGAAAAGGTGTGATGATGAAGAAACACCTGCTCGAAGGAGCCAAAAAAGGTGCTTTCAGTGTTGAAGAAGCTGAAAAACGCTTCGAAACCTGGATGAAAGACAAAGAAAGCAAACTGCTTAAAGTAGTTGAAACGGCATCGAAAGATAAAGATGCAGCAGCAAAAGCTACCCTGCAACGCGAAGCCAAAGTAAACGAGGAAAGAGCTGCTGAACTGGCCAAAAGAAAGGCCGAAGCTTTAGCTGCCAGCAAACCTCTTGCCGAGAAAGCAGAAACCGAAGTGGAAGATGCTCCTATAGCTGAGGTAATTGCTGAAGAGGCTTCTGCTGCGGAAGCTGAAGACAAGGAAGAATAGACCCTTCGGGGTTTCCCTATGATCAATCTGAACGATTGCATCGGCATCGGGCAGTTTACCCGCCCGCACAGCTACAAGGGTCAGCTTAAGCTTAAGCTGAATAACATTCGCTTCGACGAAATTACTGAAATGGAATGGGCTTATGTCGTACTCGACGGACTGCCTGTTCCATTTTTTATTCAGGAATTCACCGAATTTTCGCCCGATACCCTGGTTGTAAAACTAAAGGGAGTTGTGAACGAAACCCAGGCTCGGGAACTCTGCCCGGCGCAGGTTTTTGTTGACAGTACCGTCGTTCAGGCAGCACCAACCCCCCAATTCGAACCCTCTCACCTGAAGGGTTATCGTGTGGTCGACATTCAATTTGGCTACCTCGGTTTGCTTGAGCAAATTATCGAACACAGTTTGAATCCCTTGTTGCAAATTTTCAACAACTCCTCCGAAATTTTAATTCCTTTTCAGGATAAGTTTGTATTGGGCATCGATCATAGCAAGAAAGAATTGCTGGTAAAATGTCCTGAGGGTCTTATCGATCTGAATAACTAATTTCTTTCTCCTTTTTTTTCGTAACTTATATGGCTTGGGAGCAAAGTGCTCTTGAAAGC
Source organism: Bacteroidales bacterium (assembly GCA_035913795.1). Lineage (GTDB taxonomy): Bacteria > Bacteroidota > Bacteroidia > Bacteroidales > UBA10428 > UBA10428. The sequence goes on along the minus strand of JAMIIA010000097.1, from coordinate 15,750 downwards.
CGAATTTCTCACTCATTCCCTTACACGAACGGATAAGAAAATTTGACGAACAAATAAAAAACGTTGACGAAAGCAACATTTTAGACTTTGTCACGTAAAGAGATATTACAAACTACTAACCAACTGGCTGCTTCGGCAGCCTTTATATCCGAAAAGGTAACCACCCGTTCAGAATGCCCACAATAGTATGCTGCACGATGCCTTAGAGATTTTGTAATATCAATAGCCGGCGTGTGAAAACCACAAAACTACTAACTACTTTTTCACTCCTGTTGCTTGGAGTAATACCAATGAGTGCCCAGTGCGACCTGATAACGGTGAATGGAAGCACCCAGATTCCAAGCGGAGTATGCGCTCCTGTAAATTTCGGCATGGAGGCTCATTACGAATTTCTTTTCCCGGTCGATCCTGCTCTTGTACAGATTCTTTACCGATGGAACGATGCGGCAAACACCACAACTCTTGTTCCGGGAAATTGGAATGCGGCAAACGATTCTGTTTGGGCTACCGCCAGTCATGTTTACCTGCCCGATGACGAATGCTCAAAAACTGCCGAAGCCATTCTGGTATACGATGGTGTACCTTGTATCAGCAGTGGTTATCAGAGCCAGATTTTTGCCACCTGGGGTACCGACGAAGAAAACAGTGGGGTATTGCAAATTGAGCCGGTTGTGCATTATATATGCGAAGGAGTGGATGTGGTCGATTTCACGTTCGAAGATAATTCCACTTTTAATTGCAACATCAGCATTGAGCAGGACAGGCCCAACCGCCTCGACCGCTGGGTGCAATTTCATTACAACACATACAACCAGGCTGGCGACCGGATACCGAATGTAACTGTACGCGACGGCGGCGGAACAGTTCATACCATGACCGATGCTGCCGGTAATTTTGTGGCTAACCTCGATGGCCCGATTATACGCATTCCATACCCTGCCGATGGCCCAAATCAGACTTCTTTCCCCATAAGTGCTCCGGCTGGTGGAGTGGCAGGCGATATTTTCGAGATTACCCTGCGTAACTGGAATGTTTGCAACCCATACGACAATACTCCAAACAATGGTTTACCTCCTGCCGATGTAATCAATGGCGACAATCCTCCCATTTTAACTACCGCCCGCATCGAAATTATTGCTCCCACACCGGTAACAGTGCCTGCTTTATTTGAATATTGCACCGGCAATGTACCTGTACTCACAGCCAACGCCGGGGCTGCCGAAATTCGCTGGTACCAGGATGTCACCCTCGATACACTTTTACACATTGGACCAAACTATTACCCCAGTGCAGCTCCTTTTTACCTCGATTACGATGTCCCGGGAAGTTATTCCTTTTATGTAACTACCTACCAGGGTTTTTGCGAGAGTGCACCTATCCGGGTTGATTTGACTATTTATCAGTCGCCCAACCCTGCTTTTGCAGGAAACGACCAGACAATCTGTGCCGATACGGTTACTCTTCGAGCCAACAGCAGCCCGGTAGGTACAACTTCCTGGTCTACAACCGGCATGGCGATGATCCTTTCGCCTTCCGATTCGATAACACATGTTACCAACCTCGATTTTGGCCCGAATCAGTTTGCCTGGACAATCAGCAATGGACCATGCACCACCAGCGATTATGTAACAATATTCAGCGACCGTCAACCCGATGCAGCCAATGCTGGTCCCGACCAGCAACTTTGCGATATCAGCGTATTGCCACTTTCGGCTACTGCACCCAACCTCATGGGCCGGGGAATTTGGAATGTGGTTTCGGGCAATGGGTTCTTTGCCGACAGTTCGTTGCCCAATACAAGCGTTTCGGGCCTTGCCCATACTTCGAACATTTTGGTGTGGAGGGTTTCGAGCCGATATGGCGTTTGTCCGGTTTCGTATGATTCAGTGCAGCTTACCGCCGATTTTTCCGCCGGAGTTGCCTTTGCAGGACCTGACAGGCTTTTTTGCGAAATCTCAGCCACACCTTTAAGTGGAAATCCACCTGTTAACAGCGGAATTGGATATTGGCGTTTATTGTCAGGTTCCGGTAGCATTGCCGATACCTCGAGTGCAATTACCTTTATTAATGGATTTGGATATGGCACTACCATCTTAAGCTGGAACCTGGAGAGCAAGCTGGATATATGTCCTCTGAGTACTGACACTCTACGAATAGTGCACGACCAGACTCCCGGACCTGCCCTGGCCGGACCGGACAAAGCCTTCTGTTTTGTGACGCAGGATAGTTTGATTGGCAATACACCCACTTTGGGCAGCGGTAGCTGGAATGTATTGCTTAACCCATCGGGCACTGCACCTGCTTTTTCGCCCAACAACCTCACCCCCCATACCTTATTTTCTGTATTGCCTGGCAACGAGGGTTTTTACCAGCTCGAATGGAGGTTACAGAATGGCTCCTGTATAACCCGCGATACAGTGAACATCGATTTTGGGGTACCAGTTCCACAGGCCCTTGCCGGCACCGATACGGTAGCCTGCGGATACGATTATCAGCTGCATGGCAACCAAATTGTTCAGGGGTTGGGAACCTGGTCGGTGCTTTCGGGCCCCGGTGCAGTAAGCTTTACCCCCGGTATTCATCAACCAAATGCTATTACTACATTTTTACCTGGTTTCGAAGGCCTTTATCAGTTCGAATGGCGTTTTACCAGTGGCTCCTGTCCACCTACGGCCGATACCGTCAACATCGAGATTACCCTTGCCCCGCTGGCTCCTGTTTTGACCAGTTTGCAATCCTGCGGTCCCGACAGTTTTTCTATTAGTATCCCGGCCGGCAACCCGCGAAACAAAGTTTATTGGTATGCTAACCTTACTGATTCATTAGCTTTCTTTTCCGGAAATCCCTATTCTACAGGAGTTCTGAGTAATTCTACCACCTACTATGTTAAACTACGCGATACCATTTCTACCTGCGAAAGCAGCCGTGTGCCTCAGCCGGTTACCATCGACCTGGTTCCGGATGCTCCCTTGCTTACCGGCGATACCTTGTGCGAACCCGGAACGGCAACTTTTTCTGCCATACCCATAGCACCTGCCAACAGCGTGCTTTGGTACGATCTATTGGCGGGAAGTGCATTGGATACTGCAAATTTCCTTGTTGTGAACCCACTCGCAGCCAGCCGGTACTATTATGCCAGGGGACTGAATACGCTTACCGGATGCATGAGTGAGGCCGACTCGGTGCGCGGTGTGGTGCACCCGGTTATTCCTGCTCCTTTAGTGGAAGGTGATTCTGCCTGTGGTGGCGCTGTATTTGTTCTTGGTGCTGTAAAATCGCATGCAGGCAATAGCCTTTTCTGGTACAATTCCGATACTAACCTTGTGGCCATTGGCGATTCGCTAACCACCTCACTGATCTCTGCCAGTACAGATTTTTTCGTAGCTGAATACAATCCACTTACCCAATGTCTAAGCGATTTAAATAGGGCACCCATCGTCATACATCCTGTTCCAGCCCTTCCACTTATTAATGATACATCGAGCTGCGGGCCCTCGCAATTTGTGTTGCATGCATCAGGCAGTCCTGTGCCCGGAACCTTCCGCTGGTACGATGACCCTATCGCTGGTAATATGCTGGCCGAGAATGACAGCCTGACAAGCCCTTATCTGATTTCGAGCCGTACTTATTGGGTGTCTGGAGTCAATACTGTTACGGGCTGCGAAGGGCCGCGCGAGCAGGTAGATGTAGCTATTTATCCAAATCCTGCACTCATCGATATATTAGGGCCAACACTGGTACTGAAAGACCAGTCGAATGTAGTGTTTTTTGTCATCAACGGACAGCCAGGCTCCAGCTATACATGGGATATTCCGTCTGAGGTTGTGGTAGAATCGAACATGAACGATTTTGTGAGGTTGGCATTTCCGCAAACCGGAAGTTTTATTCTTTCTTCTTTTGAAACTACCATCCATGGTTGTATCGGAACACCGGTCTATCATAGCATTACAGTAATAAATGATTCTATTGCTGTAGATATAGGCGATGTCGACCAGGTAGCCTGCACCGCCGAGATGTTCGAGATTAAACCCTGGCTTTTTGGAGGTACTCCACCTTATATATATAACTGGACTGGCGACACCCAATACCTCTCCTCGGTCAATACTTTGTTTACACAATTCGATCCTCCGGGTACGGGTCAATTCAGGCTATACCTCGAAGTAATTGATGTGAACCTGAAAGTTGCCCGCGATTCGGTAGTGATTACCGTACATGAATCCCCGGTAACCGCTATTCTCAATACCGATTTTCTTACTTGTGTGGGCGATCAGTACCAGATTCTCACCCAGTCGTCAGGTACCGGACCATTTACTCATCTTTGGACAGGCCCCATTCACCGGCTCGACAACTATGCAATCGCCCAGCCTGTGTATGTCCCTTACCGCGCCGATACAGCCACTTTCTATTACCTGCTAAGCGATGCAATGGGTTGCAGGGCCTATGACAGCATACAGATTGTCTCCGACGAAGCCATTGCCAATTTCGATGTATTGACACCTCCTGGGTGCAGTCCGCTTGCTGTGCAGTTTGAGAACAACTCCCTGAATGCGGCTGGTTATTTCTGGAATTTTGACGGGGCAGGAACCTCCACGGCCATCAACCCCTCCTTCACCTTTGTGAACACCACGCCTGAGATCAATTACCTCGAAGTAAGTCTTCTGGCCACCAGTCCGCTGGGTTGCACCGATGAGGCCAAAAACTATGTGATGGTATGGCCCAACCCGAACGCTGATATCACAGCTTTACCTCAAACAAGTTGTAACCCTGCCCGCAGCATGTTGGTATCGACACCGGGCAACCGCTATTATCACTGGAATTTTGGTGATGGGGGCACAGATACAACCACCTCCGACTTCAACGTATTTCATACCTGGTACAACCCTTCTTTTACCGACCGCCATTATATGGCCAGGGTAATTACCGAATCGCCCCTGGGATGTTTCGATACCGCCCAGGTTCAGATTACAGTGTTTGCTACCCCCGAAGCCAGCTTTACAGTAACTCCGGAAGAAAGCACCTTTCCTGACAATCGTTTCGAACTGGACAATACCACAGCCGGAAATTGGACTTACTACTGGAATTTCGACAACGGCACCAGTTCAGACTTGCAGCAACCCGGTGAAGTGGTTTATTCTGAGCAGGGCTATTACAGCATCCGTCTCACCGTTGCTGGCAATAATTGCAGCGACAGTGTAACACACAATGTACGCCTGATGCCTGCTCCGCCCGTGGCCGAATTCAAAGGAGCCGACGATGGCTGCATGCCGCATACGGTTACACTCATCAACAATTCGCAATATGCCCATTCTTACTACTGGGAGTTTGGCGATGGAAGTGTCTCCACTGCAAAAGATCCTACATATACCTATTACGAACCAGGCATCTATAAAATAAAACTTCGGGTTGCAGGGCCAGGAGGTGTGGCCGAGTTCAGCGATACTACAAGGGTATTTGTTCTTCCCCATTCGTTTTTCGACCTGGCACCGCGTTATGTGTATGTGAACGATGAGCCGGTGCATTATTTCAACCTTTCAGACCACGACGATATCATCGAATGGGATTTTGGCGACGGGAACAAATCGACCGAGCAGAGCCCCAAACATATCTACAAGCAAGAAGGCGTTTACAATGTTACCCTAAAAGTATGGACCATAAATGGATGCTTCGACCTGTATGTCATGGAAAATGCAGTGCTGGTTGAACCCTCTGGAATCATTGAGTTTCCGAATGCCTTCAGGCCCAATTCAAACATCGAAGAGAACAGGGTATTTAAACCCGGTGTAATAGACCATGTCGCCAATTACCACCTGATGATTTTTAACCGCTGGGGCGAACTTATTTTTGAAAGTTTCGACCAGGAGATTGGCTGGGATGGAAGCTATGCTGGCAAAATAGCCAAACAAGATGTGTATGTGTGGAAGGTTATCGGTTCTTATTCCGATGGAAAAGGTTTTGAAAAAACCGGAAACGTTACACTATTATATTAATAGAATGAACTGACAGTTATGAAACGATGGCTGACAATAGCAAGCTTTTTATTCACCGCACTAGTGTGTATGGGGCAGGATGCTCATTTCAGCATGTTTTATTCCAACCCACTATACCTGGCACCCTCTTTTGCCGGCAGCACTGGTAAAAACAGGGTGGGGGTGAATTACCGAAACCAATGGCCCGAAGCAAAGCAGGGTTATGTCAGCTATTCCTTTGCTTTCGATCATCATTTCGACAAGCTTAACAGCGGGCTCGGGGTATTGTTGTTTAACGACGTGGCCGGCTCAGGCAACCTGAGCACTACTAATATAGGTGTACTGTACAGTTACGATTTTAAAGCCACTCCCTGGATACACATACGGCCTGGCATGCACCTGATGTATACCCAAAGGGGGATAGACTTTCTCCGTCTTACCTGGCGCGACCAGATGTCGGCCGCGGGCAATGCCCCTTCGACAGCCGAACCACCAACCTATGACAATGTGGGCGACATCGATTTTTCGGCCTCGATTATGACTTATGGCGACAATTTTTGGGCTGGAATAAGCCTAGACCACTTGTTAATGCCGAACCAGAGCTTGTATTACAACGAATACCAGCAGGGTAACCTGGCACAAATACCAATCAAGTGGCAGGTTTTTGGTGGCACAAAGCATACTGTAGGACAAACCCTTCTACGGCCTACTCCTACAGTGATGCAGTTAGCCTTTCTGTATAAAAAGCAGGCAGATTTCAGCCAGCTCGATCTGGGATTTTATTACCATTACGATCCGCTGGTATTGGGTCTGTGGTACCGTGGGATACCTTTTGTGAGCCAGAATGATAAGAACGATGCGGTAATCTTACTCGCGGGCATAAAAACCAGTTCGTTCAACATCGGCTATAGTTACGATTTCACCGTTTCGAAGCTGATTACCTCCAGCGGCGGAAGTCACGAGATTAGCCTTTCGTATACTTTCAGCAAGCCCGACAAGAAACGACGTCCGAAAAAAATGGTGCCCTGCCCGGAGTTCTAGCCAGCTTTTATTTATCCACTTTTAGAAACAATCTGCGCCCATCTGCGAGAAAAAGGTTCTCGCTGATTTCCGCTGATTTAAAACCGCTGATTTTCGCTGATAATAAAGGCTTTCATCTGCGTTTATCTGCGAAGTAATCTGCGCCCATCTGCGAGAAAAAGGTTCTCGCTGATTTTCGCAGATTTAAAACCGCTGATTTCCGCTGAAAAAGGTGTTTTCTATCTGCGTTTATCTGCGAAGTAATCTGCGCCCATCTGCGAGAAGAACAGTTCTCGCTGATTTCCGCTGATTTAAAACCGCTGATTTTCGCTGAAAAAGGTGTTTTCTATCTGCGTCTATCTTCGAAGCAATCTGCGCCCATCTGCGAGAAAAAAGGTTCACGCTGATTTTCGCAGATTTAAAACCGCTGATTTCCGCTGAAAAAGGCATTTTTTATCTGCGTCTATCTGCGAAGCAATCTGCGCCCATCTGCGAGAAAAAAAGGTTCTCGCTGATTTTCGCTGAAAAAGGGTTTTCATCTGCGGCTATCTGCGAAGCAATCTGCGTTTATCTGCGAGAAAAAAAGGTTTTCGCTGATTTTCGCTGACAAAGGGTTTTCATCTGCGGCTATCTGCGAAGCAATCTGCGCCCATCTGCGAGAAAAAAAGGTTCTCGCTGATTTTCGCTGACAAAGGGTTTTCTATCTGCGCCCATCTGCGAGAAGAACAGTTCTCGCTGATTTTCGCTGATAATAAAGGCTTTCCTCTGCGTGCATCTGCGAAGCAATCTGCGCCCATCTGCGAGAAAAGGCTTTCGCTGATTCTCATTTATTTCCGCATCGTAGATTCCCTTACAATAAGTTCGGTTTTTATCTGTTCCACACGGGTTTCCAGGTCCACATCGCTTTGTATGCGTTCGATGAGCATCGAGGCAGCTTTTTGCCCCATCTCAAAGCCCTGTTGCTCGACGCTCGTAAGTGGAGGGTCGATCAAATTGGCATACAGGCTGTTGGAGAAACCTGCCACGGCAATATCTTCCGGAATGCGGTAACCCGATTTTTTAATTATGTTCATGGCACTCATGGCAGTGAGGTCGTTCACCGCAAAAACCCCATCAATTTTTTTTGGCAAAGAAAGCAGGTAGGGCACACATTTTTTCGCATGCTGATTGGTATCACAGCGTACAATTATTTCTTCGTCCACCTCTATGTTATTATCTTTTAATGCCTGTACATACCCATTTCGACGGTTACGGCCAATAAGCAGTTCCTGGCTGGTAGCCAGATGTGCAATGCGCCGGCATCCCGTTTCAATCAGGTGAGTAACCGTTTTATAGGCACCGCTATAGTCGTCAACAATTACCCGGTCGGTATTGGGTATATTGCATACCCGGTCGTAGAAGACTAAGGGGGTATGGTTGTTCTTAATATCGTAGAAATGATCGAACTGATTGGTAGTTTTTGAAACCGAAGCAAGTATCCCGTCCACACGTTTCGAGAGCAGGGTGTGCACCATTGTTTTCTCTCTCTCATAGTCTTCGTTCGATTGACAAAAAATTACCACATAGCCTGCTTTATAGGCAACCTCTTCGATGCCACTTATTACCGAACTAAAAAAGAAATGTACAATTTCGGGTATCAGCACGCCTATGGTTCGGGTGCTGCTATTTCTCAAGCTTAAAGCGATGGCATTGGGCTCGTAATGAAGTTTTTGCGCCAGTTCTTTCACAGCAGCCTTTGTGTTGGCACTAATGTCCGGATGGTCCTTTAGTGCCCTTGAAACCGTAGAGGCAGAAATTCCCAGGCTGCGGGCAATATCTTTAATGGTAGTTGACGAATTTTTCATTCAGCGCTAAATTAGGTTTTCTGCACATTGAAATGCAGAATTCACACTAAAATAAGATTTTTTTAAATAGAAAACAGGGATTACTAAAATTAATGCAAACGATTGCGGTAACGTTTGCAGCTTTTTTTTTGGGGAAACAACCATCGATTCTTTGACATACGGTTGAACTCCGATATTTTTAGCTATTCGAAACCTGCCATTGTTTCGGAACCTAACTACGCGATTTTCTTATTGAAACCTAACTTAATTAATAGATTAACACAACTATGAAGAAGATTATTGTCTCTCGATTTTTCTTGATGGTTCTTGCAGTATGTCTGTCCGTGGGCACGACATGGGCGCAGGAACGGGTGTTAACCGGAAAGGTTTTCGATGGTACAACCAACGAATCCATGCCCGGAGCATCAGTAATTATTAAAGGAACCACCATTGGTGCTACCACCGACCTGGATGGGAATTTTCAAATTAATGTAAGCGATGGTCAAACCATCGTGGTTTCTTTTGTTGGCTACCTCAGCGAAGAAATTGTGCTAAGCGGCCAGACCTCAATCAATGTGCAGCTTACTCCTGAGCTCACCGAACTTACCGAAATTGTAGTGGTAGGTTACGGCACGCAGAAGAAAATAGACAAGACCGGAGCTGTTGCACAGGTAACCGCTGAGGATTTAAACGGTGGTTCTATCACCGACCCACTTCTTGCTATTACCGGAAAAGCCGCGGGTGTTGTTGTAACAAAAGGTGGGGGTGACCCGAATAAGGATGCGAAGATTAAAATTCGTGGTAGCGCGGGTATTAGTGGTAAGACCAATACAAATCCGTTATATGTTATTGATGGAATCCCTGATGCCGATCCAAACATGGTTGCTCCTGAAGATATTGAGACTTTCAATATCCTTAAAGATGCTGCTTCAACAGCGATTTATGGATCTAGAGGTGCAAATGGGGTTATTATTATAACAACTAAGAATGGATCGGAAGGGAACAACCAGTTTTTTGTTAACTCTACAACCAGTATCAATGTTATATCAAAAAGATTAGATCTTTTGGATGCTGAATCTTATAGAATTTATGCCGATTATTATTTTCCTGACAATTGGACTGATGGAGGAGCTGCAACAGACTGGCAAGATGAAATTTTTAGAACGGGGATTAACCAAAACACAAATATGGCTGCAAGTGGAGGTAATGCCAAAGGAAATTATTATGCGTCTGTAACACATTCGATTTGGGAAGGCACTATTAAAGGTTCAAGCAAGGATCGAACGATTGCAAACCTTAAGGTTAATCACAAAGCTTTTAATGATAAAGTAGAATTATCTGCGAATGTGGCTACTACTTTTGAGAAAAACGATCTGGTTGATTATGGGGATGCCAGTAGGGAAGATGTATTGTATCAAGCCTATCGAATGAATCCTACCGACCCGGTGAGAAATCCAGATGGAACAACAGCCTACATACCTGTTACTGCAAGTCGTGGTTTCAATTATATTAATCCAGTTGCGGTTATTGAGGATGTTGAGAAAAACGATGCGAAAAAGAAATTTAGTGGAAGCCTAAAAGCCGATTGGGAAATAATAAAAGGTCTGCACGCCTCAGTTAGTGCAGGCTATATAGGTAAAGATAAAGAATACCGGTACTTTAGGCCACAGGGAGTTTTTGGCGGACAAGGTGAAGATAACGGTGCTGGTGCCAGATGGTACGAAATGGATGCTCAAAAAAGTATCGAGGCATTTGTGAATTATGATAAAACTTTAGGTGGCATGCATAACATCTCTCTTGTAGGTGGATATTCCTGGCAGGAAAACACACTTACAAAATTTGGAGTGGATGTGCGAAATTCCCAATCGCCATCTGTAGGAATAGATAACTTAAAGTCTTTTATTGATATTCAGTACGGCGATGCCAAGTCAGAAGCAAGAATGTCTCGACTAATTGGTTTTTTTGGAAGGGCGAACTACAATTATAACAACAAATACTATGCAGCGGCCTCTATCAGAAGGGATGGTTCTTCAAAATTTGGTACTGAAAATCAATGGGGTATTTTTCCAACAGCATCTCTTGCATGGAACATTTATCGCGAGGACTTTTTCGAAGGTTTAGCATTTGTGAGCGACCTGAAATTGAGAGCTAGTTATGGTGTTTCTGGGAATCAAGCATTTGACCCCTACTATAGTCAAACAGTTTACTATCCTGACGTTATTGTAATTGATCCTGTTACTGGGAACGAAGTATTAACATGGTCAGGATTTAGAAATGCGAATCCGAATTTAAAATGGGAAGAAACTACTGAAATAAACGGAGGTATCGATTACGGATTCTTAAAAAATAGAATTAGTGGATCTTTTGAATACTACTCAAAAACTACTGATAATCTAATTAATGAATATAATGTTCCTTCACCACCCGAGTTGTATAACAAAAAATGGGCAAATTCAGCTACAGTTTTGAACTCAGGATGGGAGTTCTTTTTAATGATGAATGTCGTTTCTCAAACAAATATTGTGTGGAAAACAAACGTTGGTATATCTCAGAATAAAGGAAAGGTTATTGAACTGGGACAATATTGGTCTCCTGAAACCGATGGTAGAAAAGGATATCTGTCTGGCGATGGTATGGTTGGAGGTGACAACTGGACAATCTTTATTGAACAAGATCAACCTCTGGGTAATTTCTATCTCTATGAGTTTGCATACTTTGAAAATGGGGTACCCTATTACAAAAATAATTTTAAAGAGGATTCCTCCGAGGATGATTTTGTAAGAGAAACTAGTCGAGATCTTACTACTGAAGATCGCAAGATTGTTGGTAATGCAACACCAGACATTGAACTTTCATGGGGGAACAGCCTGAATTTTTATAAAAACTTCTCACTTGATTTTACTTTCAGGGCATTATTAGGTCAGCAGATATACAATCACACTGCAGGCTTTTTCTCAGCGCCAAGTCACTTACCACAAAGGAATATGTTAGAAGGTGGACTAGATTATTTATTTCAGGATTATTCAGGTACTTTTTCAAAACCATCTGATATGTTTCTTGAGGATGCCTCATTTCTTCGACTTGAATATATCTCCTTTGGGTATGATTTCGATTTAACAAATGTCACTTTTATCGAAAGATTAAAGTTATCCATAAGTGCAAACAATCTTTTTGTAATTACAAAATACTCTGGCTCAGATCCTGAAATGACCGTTGATGGGTTGGATTATGGCGTAGATAATTTTAGTATTTATCCCAAGACCCGCACTTTCAGTTTTAGTATAAATGCAGCATTTTAATTAAAAAAAATTACTATCGTGAAACGAATATTTTTATATAGCATACTATTATTGGGAGCCACTTTTTCATGTACGGATTTAACAGAAGAAGTCATTGAAGGTATCCCATCAGAGAAATATCCAGAAACAGATGAACAAGCTTCGGTTTCTCATTTAGAGACTTATTCCCAACTTAAGAATCTATTTGATGACAACGGTTATTGGTTCTTAACCCAAGAAATTAGTTCGGATGAGATGGTAGCTCCACGCCGCGGACCACATTGGTTCGACGGTGGCAAATGGCTTCAACTGCAATACCATAGTTGGAATGATGAGAGTGATGCGGTGGTTGCAATGTGGCGTGATATTTACACAGGAGTTCAAAAAAGCAATAAGATATTGGATTACATGCGGGATGCAGGTAATCCTCCAATAGATAAGATTGCTGAAGTTGAAGCGATGCGTTCATTCTATTATTACATATTAATAGATAATTATGGCGATATCCCATACCTTACCACTTACTTTTATGCTCCGGAATTGCCCTACAGAAATTATAGAGCAGCAATTTTTGACAGTCTTGTGTCAACCTTGGAAAGAGGGTATAAAAACCTAAACTCAATTTCAAATCCGGTGTTTAAGGATTTCGCTTCGAAAGAAATGGCTCAGGCTTTACTTGCTAAACTTTACCTCAATGGTAAAATTTATACAGGCACTGATTCTCCAGAATTTTATGCTAAAACAATTCAATACTGTGATAGCCTGATTGCTAATAGCTCTTTAAGCCTCGAAGCTGATCCAATGGCTCCTTTTAAGGTAAACAATACCAATTCATCTGAAGTAATTTTTAAAATGTCCTTCGATGAAGCAAGCAATAAAGGATTTAGACTTCATATGAGAACCTTGCATTACAATCATAACGAAACTTTTGGGATGGGAGCAGGACCATGGAATGGATTTTGTGTAATTCCAGATCATTTTGACACCTATGAAGCGAGTGATTTGCGCAAAACAGGTTATTTTATTTGGGGACCTCAGTTCACCTTGTCTGGCGAACCGCTTATCGTAGATGGAAAACAGCTTATTCTCAACTATGAGATTCCCTATGCGAATATGCCATCCGGTGAAGGTGGACTTTCTGAAGAAGCCATTACCAATTTTGGCGCCAGGGTCATTAAATATGAAATATATCAAGGTGCCATAGAGAACCTTATCGTTAATTTTCCCATATTCCGTTTACCTGATATTTACTTAATGAAAGCTGAGGCCGAATTACGCTCAACAGGATTAACTCAAGAAACACTTGATTTGGTTAATGCGATAAGAGTGCGGGCTGGAATTGATCCCTGGACCTTGGCTGAAGTCAACTTAGACGCTATTTATGCAGAGCGTGGCAGAGAACTTTTTGCCGAAGGACACCGGAGAAACGATATGATTCGTTTCGAAAAATTCGATAAGCCTTTCTGGTGCAAGGGTGATGGAACAGATCCTAATGATCCTGGAGCCAATGCAATAGAAAACGTTTTCCCAATACCTTTGGCAGCGAGAACTACCAATCCTAACTTAGATAAAGCACCTAATTAAGATGAAATGTTTAATTTTAAAACAAACTATTATGAAGAAAAATGCGTTTAGATTTCTATTTGGTTTGCTCATTGGAGCATTAACACTTACAGCATGTAAGGATGACGAACCAACACCACTACCTCCAGTAGACCCACCTGATACAACAGGAGTTGAACTACCGAATGGATATTATGTATATCCTGGTTCTGTGGCGAGCTTGGCAGATATTACAGACCAAGGTAAAATGGTTGCTACCAATAATGAAAACGGCCAAGTTGCCAGAGCTTCATTATTGGAAACCTTTCAACAAGTTGATGCATCTGGTTTTTACATTATCAAGGTATCAAACGGTGCCGTTGAATATATTGGATCAACCGATATTGATACTGTAATTGCCTTAGGTGATGAGCCTAAATTGGGTCTGTACAAGGGTACAACTACCGATGACTCACTGGCTTATTCTGTTGCAAAAACAGGCAATGGGGTTTATCACATTGTTTATGACACAGAAATTCAACAAGTTGTTGTAGCGAAAGTTCTATGGGGTGTTATTGGCGCTGCCAGTCCTGGTGGTTGGGGTTCCAGTACTCCTTTTGATCTCAAATCAGTTGATACTAATAAAATTGTTTGGGAAGGAACAGAAATTGAAATGGTTAATGGTGCATTCAAATTCCGTTACTCAAATGGTTGGAAAGTATTTTTTGGTGCCACTGCTGACGCAGAGGTTAGAGTAAATTCTAACGTAGGTGGCTCGCTTACTGAACTAACCCCAGGCGGTGCGGACATTGTTAATGATGTGCCCGGTATTTACACCCATACCCTTACTTATACTTATGGTCAAGGTTATTCCATTGTTGCTGAGAAAACAGGCGATGTGGTTATTCCTACTTATCCTGAAGCATTATTTCTGGCAGGTGATGCGACTGCATATGGTTGGCCAACAGTTGGTCCTGGTGAAAACCCAGAAGCCGTAATGCACAAGTGTGCCGGCGGAGCCATTGCTGATGGAATTTTCTGGAAAATTTGCTACCTCGAAACTGGTAAAGGTTTCAAAGTTGCTGCTGAAAATTGGGGCGATCCAAATATAGGATTTGGTCAAGTAGATGAATTTGATGCAGAAGGTGTTACCGTTTCAGAATCAGGTGGTAATTTGAGTGTTGCAGAAAGCGGAATGTACATGGTAGTAGTTAACTTACGCGACGAGATGATTAAGATGTCGGTAATTGCTCCTAAAGTATATGGTATTGGTGACCCAACTTGGGGTGGTTGGGACGCAGATGTAGCAGCAAATTTGTTCACAATTGACAATACAGCTAAAACAATTGTATCTCCTGCCATTCCTGCGGATGGATCTTCACACCGTATGTATGTAGACCATTCCTGGATACCTGATTGGTGGAATTCAGAATTTGTTGTAAATACCACATCTGGTGTGATTGAATACCGCAATGATGGTGGTGATCCTGCTAGTTATGCCGTTACTGCCGGTCAGGTTATTACATTAAACTTTGACGCTAATACTGGTACTATTGAATAAATTTTAAATGAATCTAAATGAAGGCCAAAAGGCCTTCATTTATTTTTTATAAAGATCCCTTCTCAGCGTAGGGTAGGTTTCATTCGAGGCTGTCGAGACAATCTGTCCGGCAGCCTTTTTATTTTATTAATTCTGGCTGCAAGAAAATAGGTTTTCTTCTGCGTCCATCTGCGAGAAAAAACATTTCACGCTGATTTCCGCTGAAAAGGGGTTTTCCTCTGCGTTTATCTGTGAAACCAATCTGCGCCTATCTGCGAGAAAAAGAAGTTCACGCTGATTTCCGCTGATTTTAAAACCGCTGATTTCCGCTGAAAAAGGTGTTTTCTATCTGCGTGTATCTGCGAAGCAATCTGCGTTTATCCTGACTTCGACACTGGGTCACCCAAATTTGAACAACTTAGCTAAATTTTGTTGCTCTTTGGTAATCAACATGGTGTGCGACACTTTCCTATTTAGGGTATTGGCTTTTACCTGATAAATTGTTTTAGCTATTGCAATAGCTTTCTCTGGGCTAAAGCTTGATTGCATTTCTATTAGCTGCCGCTCCAGTTCTTTGTACA
>JAMIIA010000096.1:0-1393 GCA_035913795.1 Bacteroidales bacterium | reverse complement strand
CTCACAGAGATAACGAAGGACTGAACGTTAGGAAGTTTCAAATGCAGCTTGGATTTTCGGTAACGGAATAGCCTTCGGCAAGCGAAACAGAGTAGAAACGAAGATTAAATAAGTAAACAAGAGCGAAATGGAATTGATTGAGCAAGTGATTAACCGTCAAAACATGATGCGTGCATTCAAACAAGTCAGGCAGAACAGGGGATCTGCAGGAGTTGACGGTATGCCCGTAAAAGAACTATACGACTACCTGACAAAGAACAGGGAAAATATAGAGCAATCCCTGCTAAACGGTACTTACCTGCCACAACCCATTTTGGGGGTAGAATTAAGCGAAGCGAATCATGAACACATTTAAAATCAATTATTTTGTGAATAAATACCCAAAAGCAACGGAAAGGTTCGTCTGCTGGGCGTGCCTACCGTGGTCGAGAGGATGCTCCAACAAGCCGTAGGGCAAGTGTTGGCCAATCTGTTCGAGATGGATTTTGAGGATTACAGTTATGGATTTCGACCCAACAAAAATGCCCAGCAAGCAGTACTCAAAGCACAGGACTACATCAACAGCGGTTATCAGGACATTGTAGATATTGACCTGAAAAGCTTCTTCGATGAAGTTGACCACTGCATTCTGTTACAATTGCTGTATCGCAGGGTAAAATGCCCGCTTACATTACGCCTTATCCGCAAATGGCTGAGAGCTCCGATTTTAATCAACGGGAAATTAGTCAAACGCCGCAAAGGAGTACCACAGGGCAGTCCACTAAGTCCGATACTCTCCAATATCATGTTGGATGAACTGGACAAGGAACTGGAAAGGCGAGGGTTAAAGTATGTCCGTTATGCTGATGACTTCAGCATTTACTGCAAAAGTCAATGGCAAGCCCGAAAAACAGGCAACGAAATTTATCTCTTCTTAAAGAATAAGCTTCACCTGCCTATTAACAGGGAAAAAAGCGGCATACGACGACCTGTAAACTTCACCCTGTTAGGCTTTGCATTTGTCCCTACCTATAAAAAAGGGGAGAAAGGCAAATACCAATTGGTGGTAAGCGACAAAGGATGGAAAAACCTGAAACTGAAAATCAAAGCCATTACCCGAAAAACCACTCCCGCCACTTTCGATGAGCGCATTATCAAGCTGAAAGAAGTACAGCAAGGCTGGCTTCAATACTACCGTATGGCAAGTATTCAGGGAAAACTCAAAGACGTGGACGGCTGGGTACGCAATCGACTACATATTCCGGAGCATACCCACCCACTAATTCCGGCAGAATTAGGTCTGCTTGAGCAGCAATAAAATCTGTCATTCCGGCAGATATGCACCCATTTTGAGAAGAAAAAAGGAAGAAAAAAGGAAGAAAAGAATTTTATCCATTCGATTTATTGATTTTCA
>JAMIIA010000095.1:0-1556 GCA_035913795.1 Bacteroidales bacterium | reverse complement strand
ACAAAAGTTCAAGAGCGATTACGCCATTTAAAATTACATCCTGAGAATTTTTTTCAGCGACAGCTTTTCCAATCCACTCTGCTGCAAGTAGTGCTCTTCGCTGGATTTCATTCAAACCTGTTGCTCCCAATAGTTCCCACAAAGGGTGGTTTCGAAAATTCAAATAATTACAGTCAATCGGAAAGGATTGAATTGGCCCTTTACCTGCTCCAAAACTGCCTAATCTACCATCCTCGCAAATTGAAAAAGCTCGCAAAGACTGTGGCAGGGTGCCATTCAATATAGAAACTTCAAATTGTTCAGGAGAGCCCAAAATAAACTTAGAAATTCGCTCAAAGCGTTCAAACATTTCATCTGCAATTTCTCTGGCCTTTTCATAATGCCTTGCTATTGCCGGATACTCTATCAGGAGTTTAACGGGTCGGCTTGTTTTGTAGCCTGAAACCATTTCCAGAAGAGGGTTTTCGGAGATTTTCTCTCGAAGACCCTCTTTTTATTTCCAAAAATGCACGCAAAAAACCTTTGCTGGTCTGAAAAATTTTCATCTTTTCGCTTGACTTGTAAGACCTAATATGCTACTGCTAAGATATGGCACACTTCCATACAAAAAACAAAAACGGCAGACCCTATCTCTATGTCAGGGAGATTGCCAGGGTTAATGGAAAACCCAAGGTGATTTCGCAGACATATATCGGCTCACCCGAAAAGGTAAGAGCGCTTATCAAAGGCGACGACAACAAAGATGGCTCCCTTCGAAGGCTGAAAGTCGAAGAATTCGGTTCTCTCTGGCTGGCCTTGAATGCCGACAATGACATCGACCTTGTTTCAATAGTCGATGAAATAATTCCCCCGGATCCAAGAGAAACCGGACCAACTCTCGGCGAGTATTTTCTATACGCGGTTTTAAATCGTATGATTGAGCCTAAAAGCAAGAGAGCGATTCCCGAATGGTATCAATCCACTGCCATTCAGCAACTTCGCCCGGTAGACATCGATAGTCTCAATAGTCAGCGCTATTGGGCCAAATGGAATAAGGTAGACCAGGAAACGCTGGAGAAAATTGCCAATGTATTCTTTGAAAAAGCTTGGCAGAACGAGGAATCCAACGGCGACTGTCTGTTATTCGACACAACCAACTTTTACACATATATGGCCTCTAAAACCAGATCAGAGCTTGCAGCAAGGGGGAAAAACAAAGCCGGCAAGCATCATCTACGGCAAATTGGCATGGCATTGCTTGTTGGTCGCGACAACAAACTCCCGGTTTTTTATCGAGAGTATCCAGGCAACCAGCATGACAGCAAAGTCTTTGGTTCGATCATGTCGGAAATGCTCGCGAAAGTGGCGGCTATTTCCAAGACCAAGCAGAGGATTACTCTGGTTTTCGATAAGGGCATGAATGCTGAAGATAATTTCGACATCATCGATGATTCGCCTCTCATGCACTTTGTAACGACTTATTCGCCGTGGTATGCCAGAGAAATGGCTACTGTGAGCGCAGCAAAATTCGCTTCTGTGAACATCCCGCGAAATCGTCGACTTGAAATGACCAATAA
>JAMIIA010000094.1:0-107061 GCA_035913795.1 Bacteroidales bacterium | reverse complement strand
CAAACATGAAATAAAGATAAAAAAAGACGCTGGGTCACCCAAAATCAATCAAAATAAATTCTTATTACACTATATATGTGATACTTATGAAATTGATGCAAGTTTTATGTCGAAGTCAGGAGACCGTTTCAAAAGTTGTAACTTGAAACGGTCTTTTTTTATGCTGTTAACCAATTTTATTTCTTCTTAGCAGGGGCTTTTTTTTCAGCAGCAGGCTTTTTTGGTTTCTCTTCTTTTCCTGCTTTTGGGGCTGAGTCTTGGATAACTTCAGCTTCTGGTTTTTCCTCAGGTTCTTCATTCGGATCAAAAAGTCCAAATTCAATTAATGTATTGTACCAGCTAATAACCTTTTTAATATCCGAAGTATAAACCCTGTCGGCATCGTAATTGGGAATCACCTCTTCGAAGCGCTTTTTTAATTTGTCGTTCGGTTGTTTAGCCTCAATAGTTTGTTTCCCCTCTTCTTTCTCGTAAAACTTCTTAAACACTTCGCGCAAAGGCAAATCCTCAGAAGTAGTAAAGATTGCAATATCTTCCAGGGAACTAACCTTGGTGGCGGCACTAATAGCCATGCGCTTCTTGGTCGCAAAGCTTTCCACAATAATTCCATTCCTGGCTTGCGAAATGAATTGGTATAATCCGGGTTTGCCCGAAATCGATAAGATATCTTTTAACTTCATAAAGCGTTTATTTCAAGTTGCAAAAATACAATTATGATCGAATGTAAAAAATGTTGTTTGTGATTTATAAATCGCCAATTAAACCTCGTCCGGTTTTATGAATCTGGTTGTTATCTCTAAAATGCTGGATGATTTTATCGAGTAAGCCATTGATAAAGATATTGCTTCGGTTTGTGCTGTAATACTTCGACAATTCGATGTACTCGTTAAAAGTAACCTTAACCGGAATGCTTTCGAAATCGAGCACTTCGATAATGGCCATATTAATTAGAAGAATATCCATAAAAGCAATGCGTTCGAGCTCCCAGTTTTTCGAATAGCTCTGAATAAGCCCCTCGTATTGCTCCTTGTTCAGAATTACTTTTCTGAAAAGGTTTTTAGTGAATTCCTCATCATCGGTGCTTTTATAGAGAGGCAGAAGTGGCTGATCGGGGTCACCCTTTTCCTTAAACTTTTTAATGGTTTTTAAAATGGCACTAATAATAAATTCTACTTCGTCGTTCCAATAAATACTCTGTTCTTCCAGTTCGGCAAATAGTGGTTCGTAAACCGAAATAATCTGGTTATAAAGGGCAGTGATAAAATTTTTATCATTTCTATACGAATCTTCCTCTGAGCTCATATACTGCTGGTAGAGCTTGCTGGCCAATATTTCATCGAGTAAGGATTTAATCAACTCAGGTTGATTAACCCACGAAACTTTCTTTACATCGAGGTATCGTAAAAGTTGATTGTTGGATCGTATATCCTTAATAATTCGATTATTGATAAATCTGAAATTAGGATTTAAATCGGAAGGGGAGGGAAGTTTTTTCTTTTGGCCTAATTCAAGCCTTTTTTCGGCAAGGTTTGCAAGTTCAACTGGAAGTATAAGCAGGTAATGATACAAATCATAAGCCTTGTTAATGCTGAAAAACAGTTCTTTTTCAACCTGGTTTATGGAGGCTGTTCCTGAATTTTTATAATAGGCATAAAGAGCCTGCATGACTTTGATCCGAAGTATTCGTCTGCTTATCATCGTTTAAAAGAACCTGTTGTATAATTGTTTGTGACTGCAAAATAAACGTTTTTTTTCGTAAATACATAATCTACATAAGGGTTCAAACAATTATTACTTAAGTTTCGAGGTTATTTAAGGACAAAATAAAGTTTTATTAATGCGCAATCAATTAGGACTTCAGAAAATATTTTTTATTTTTGACTACCATCAACCAGATAATACATAGATAAATGGCAGAAGACAAGGATTTTGTTTTACCAGAAAGTGACTCTGAGAGGGATGAAGTTTTCTCCAAATCGGTAAGGGCCGGAAAACGCACTTATTTTTTCGATGTGAAAGCAACCCGAAAAAACGAATATTACATTACTCTTACCGAAAGTAAAAAGCGTTTTCATAACGATGGAAGGTTCTATTTCGAAAAGCACAAAATTTTTCTTTACAAAGAAGATTTTGAAAAGTTTAAGGAAGGCCTTGATGAAGTTTTGCAATTCATTCAAAATGCTGGTGACACTACTTTCCCAGAGCAGGACGAATTGCATGAAATTAATTTCATTTCAGGCAACGAATATTTAAACATTGATTTTGAAGATTTAGAAGCGGAAGTTCCTGCCGGGCAAAATAGAAAAGAATAGTTTTCTAATCTCATTCAATTTAGAGGATCTTCTTAATATTTTTCCATTTTATCTTCGATTAAAACATTTCTCTCTTTTGCTATTTGCATTTTTACATTGGCAAAGATACTTTCTGCCCCTTCTTGCATACAGGTAATGTGAACCTGTTTAATAACTTCCATAATAGCATCATAGTTACCTTCCATAACCGTTTCAAACGGACATACCTTGTATTTTAATCCTGAAGCTTCGATGACAGCTATGGCCTTGTCAACAATTTTGTAGGGGTGAATGGAAGGTGAGGTGGGAAGAATTTGGAGCGAAATGTTTACGAGGTGGTTCATACCGAAAAGGTTTTCGGCAAAACTAATAAATGTTGTTTAGAATTAACATTTCTCTAATTTCTTTATCACTAAGGGCTTTTACATTGGTAACAATAAAATCGTTATAGAGAAAATTTCCCAGTTGGTTGCATTCGCGAATAATCGATTTAAATAGCTGCTGAACAGGTATATTAATAGGAATCAAACATAGAAGAGATGCAAATTCACCTTCGAATACAGCATCTTCTAGTTCTGCCATGTATTGCGAGAAGGCATAATTCACTTCTTTATTAATAATAAGTTGTTGTATCGGGTCAAGACTTTTACCATAAGGGGTAAATAGCACAATGAAGTAACGAAGTTTAAAACCTTTTCCTCCTAGAGCGCTTGTTATTAAAACTTTGCTTTCGTCGAGTAAATCACTTTCGAGGTGCAAACGGCTTTGTTGCAGGGCCAGACAAGCCCAGTGATACAATTTGATATTGGGCTGTTTCGAATATTTCTCTATTGCTCTGTAGGCTTCAATATTGCTAATAGAGGCAAGCTCAATGAGGGTGTGCTTTTTTTTATCAAGAGGCATTTCCAGGTCAAATAAATCGTCCTTGTCACGAAGAATTTCTTCTTCCGATCTGTTTCTTTTAATTTTCCTCGAGCACTCGAAATACTCTACCTGAATGTCTGAATCGATGGTTTCTTCCAGTATACTGATGTCCATTTCATCCATTCCCAGAAAATCATGAAGGTGGTCGTATATGTTCTCATGCGTGCTCACTGGAATTCTCGATAAAATAATAAATTGATTTACTTATAATTAAATATAGAAAAACTTTGTTTTTAAGTCAAGCTATTAAATCAAAAAAAAGAAGGTTTCTTACTATTTAACAAATTTTTAGTAAACTTATTGTTTATTCAATAAAGTAAAGTGAATTTAACAAGATATTGAATGCTATTTATTCTATAGAGCCATAGAGTTAGATGAGTTTCTTACTTGCAAGGAGAAAACCATATGGTTGCGATAACTGATCAACATGCAAAAGAAGTTCTTTAAGTAAATTGCCTATATTTACAAAAACCTTTTTCCTTAATAACTGCCTTGCATGGCTGATGGCATCTCATTTATCACGATTAGTGGAAAGTAAAAAGCACGAACAGTTGCTTCGGGGGATTAAAAATCGCGATTCGCAAACCCTTAAGGCTGTGTACAAAGAATTTTATCCAAAAGTTGCCCGTTTTATTGCAGGCAAAGGTGGAAGTGCTGAAGATGCCAAAGATATCTTTCAGGAATCCCTCATGGTAGTTTATAAACTTAGTTTATCTGATCAACTTACTATTGAAACTGATTTTGGTAATTACCTGATTGGTATCGCCAAACGGATCTATTTCAAACAAATTCGTCAAAAAGAAATTCATCATCGCTATGTCGATGGGTCGGAGAAGACTTTCTCTGAGGATCATCCTTCTGATGTGGAAATTGAGAATGAGATCGAACAGCATTTAATACGTAATTACCTTTTAAAATTGGGCGAAATTTGCCAGAAAATACTGCTTTGGTCTTCCAGTGGGATAGACAATGAAGAAATTGCAGCGAAATTAGGGTATAAGAGTGAAAAAATTGTGCGTACAAAAAAACATAAATGCAAGAGCAGTTTAATTGCAATGATTAAAGAAGATCCATTCTTTAAAGGAAAAAGAAGCTAATTTAACTTACTTCTTCTGCTTTTTCTTGTCAACAGAAAGATGTAAACTGCAATGAAAGTCGCCGGGATGCCCCCGTATAACCACCAACCCGACCGATAGACAGGTTCGGCATTACCAATTAAGACGTACGACGACCAGAAAAATGGATGCTTGTATTGCTCCTGTGCGCTATTTAAAAATTCAAGCTTAGCACAACGCAGAGCTTCTGATTTTGATTTGCTTCTTAGTAGGTTTTTATAAAAATAGTGCATCATTGTTTTACCCGATTCATCCTCCACTCTCCACAAGGTGATTACCAGACTTGGACAGCCTGCATAAAAGAATCCCCGCGACAGGCTCATCACTCCCTCGCCGTTTTTAAGCTCGCCATGTCCAGAATTGCATGCACTCAGAACTGTCAGTTGTGCTCGTAGCTTTAGCGAAAATAGCTCGTTTGTATTCAAAAAACCGTTGTCGTTATTTGAGTTATTGTCGGCAAAGACAAGTTTAGAAAACAAAGGGTCTTTATCATCGATAATGGTATGCATAGCCAAATGCAGTATATCATAATTATTGGCTACCTGAATGAAACTCTCCTCGGTGGCATCCTTTCCCAAATAACTGTGTCCTCTGGTAAGTTTACATACCATTAGCGCTTCTTCACGAGCATAAGGCAAGGGGAGCATTCTATTTCTATAATTACTGTTCTTGTTTTGATTTTCATTTTTTGCTTGCTGGCTATTATCACTAGCGTAATCTGGAGCAATGGACAGGGTCTTGTTCCATATTTTTTGCTTTCCTCTGCCTAGCATTTCGGAATAAAGCGAGGATGAATAGGCGTACGAAATGGTATAATTGTGAACCAGATAGTTAAGGTTACCAAAGGATTTGATAGGCAAGATTGCTGGCTTGTTAACAAGTGCTTCGAACGGAATATAGGAGATAATTCCATCCGGAACAATTACCAGATTCATATGGAGTTGATCAGGATTCACCATTCCTATCAACTGTTGATATAGAAAGTAAGAGCTGTGATAATATAAACCATAGGTGGTATGGTTTTGTCTTGAAAAATCAAAGTTTTTAAACTCGCTGATATAGTTTTTAATGCTGTCTTTTATTGCGCTGTTTAGCCTGGTTCGATAAAAAGATACCTCATTGCGGTTTACAACAAAGAGAAACAAACTTGTGTCGCTCAAGCTATATTCAAGCAAGGTAGTTTTACCATCAAGAGTGGCCTGCAGCGAATGGATGGTTGAAAGATTCGATTTATATTTTAGTGTAAAATAGTCCGGAAATTCAGTATCAAGAGTAATTTTTAATTCCTCATATTGCCTGATGAAATTAAACAAATAGGTCTTCCAAATGCTAAGCTTAGATTGATCTGGTTTTAACTGTGTGCTTTCTTCATATACTTTCTCGTTATAAAATGCGATTTCCCTTTTAAGACGGCTTTCCTTTTCTAAAAGCGAATCGGGTATCCCAGCATACATTTTCGCCTTTTCTTCGCTCAAGACACCCATAAGAACAGCCGATTTGCTATGTTCAGCAAAAAAGAAAGCTTCTTCTAAGTATTTATATTGTGCGGATAGTGAGTATAATCTTTCAGCACAATCGAGACCCTTACCATATACCAGACTTTCTTTTTCAGCTAAGTATAATTTACTTTCTACCGACAGGTATCCTTGCCTTGTCTGGTTTATTATCAGGGCAAGTTCGTGCAGATATTCAAGTGCATTCTCGAGGTGCGAAAACTTTTTGTTTTGGTTGTACCAGGCAATATACGCATCTGATAGGGTATTCAGCAAGCTTATGGTATGAAGTAAAGTGCGATGCTGTATCGCCTGAATTTTATTCCCATTCTGATCCTTTAAATAGTTAAGCGCCATTTGATAATATGAAATCGCTTTTTCAAAATCACTTTTCGACTTCCAATAATCACCGTTAAGTACCATTATATCAAAGTAATATTTTGAATCGATGGATGATTGAATGTAAATAGATTCCCCTGATCTGATAGCCTCAAGTGCCAGCTCAGCCTGGTTTGTGCTTAAGTAGTACTCTGCTAAGTGCTTGTAAGAATCGCAATGTAGCTGAGGAGAGTGATAATTCTTATTTTTAAATAATGAGAGACTCTGCTGGATAAAAAACAAGCTGCTGTCTGCCATTTGTCGGTTTTTATAACTTATGGCAGCAGTGATATATAAATCGTGCAGGGTTATGAATTGCTGCAGATCAGATCGAGAGAATTCCCTTATTGCCTGGTTACACAGCCGGGCGGCTTCTGAGAAGTTATTACGACTGTTTTCGAGAAGCGCATAACGATTAAGCGTTTCTATTTTACGAACGATGGCTTCTGTTGAAAACAGTTTATCAAGTAGTGTTAATGCCTCATCAAAGTATTCTGTGGCCAGCTTAAAGTCTCCCTTATGGCGGTATGCATTTCCCATGTTCGAATAGAGGTTAGCCATTGAGATTGCCGAGGCCTCATTTTGCTCATAAATTTTCCTGGCGCGATTGAAATAATTGAGCCCAATGTCGAAATGCCATTGATTTACAGACAGCACACCCAGATTGTTTAAATCGTCGGCAATGCTTGAGTGATTTGGGGGGTAAACTAAGAGTGATAAATTAAGGGTTTGTTCGAAAAGTTCTTCACTTGTAATGAAGTCTCCCCTGATAAATGCCTCTACGCCTTTATTGTTGAGTGTTTTAATTGAATCTTCCCACAAAGAATTTGGTTTAGAAGCCGGCTGACTTTTTAACCCCTGTAAAACAATAACAAACAGCAATATAAAATACAATCGCATAGGTAAGGCCTGGTTTGGTATTTATTATATTAAAACTAAAAAATACTATAGATACAATATTCTATAAATCAGCGAATTAAAAAAACGGGTGAATTTATTTTCTTTTTTTTATAAAAAAGCCGGTGACAATTCTGAATCGAGTGGTACTTAATAGTAAAGCAATAAATAAATATTCACTTAATCATACACAAGATGAAACATTTTAACAAATCTTCAGAAAAAAGTGGTAGTAGTTTTAATCCTATTCAAAAGCAAGTATTAAGTGTAAAAGAATTAATGACCATTCGCGGTGGAGATGAGCATGGCGGAATTATAAGGAAATAAAAAGTTTAAATTTTTCGAATATCCCATAGCGGTTTTATTTCAACCTGGTTTTAACGGCACTCATTCCCTTAGAATTAAAGCACCCCGCTATGGTGATATTTGAAAAAAGCGCTCAACAGGTTTCTTAAAAATTAGTATTAACTCATAAGTTTATCCAGCATTTATAGTAATGCGGGTGTTTAGGAGATTAATATCCTTGTTGATAAAAGATAGAAATAAATTGGTAAAAAATAATCCAACCTTCCCGGGCGAGACGAGGCACTTTTGGTTTTGACGGCACTCAATACAACTCTCTAGTCTTTCATTTGTCTCGCCCACTTTTTAATATTTCTAATTATTGCATACAAAACATAAGATAGTTGTAGACATATTAATTGTTAACTAAAACTCGATCCTTCTGGTTTTTTACTGGTAACCCCAGGTAATACGCGGATATATTTCTTTATTTTGCTCTCTGAAAAATCTCAATCAGGGTAGCAATGTTTTATAACTGAACCCAAATTATTATGGCTAAAGAACTGGATTACACCCAATTTATTGAGCGTTACCTGCAACAAGAAATGAGCCCAGCAGAAAAAGTATGGTTTGAAAAGGAGTTGCAGGGAAACTCACTATTGCAGGATGAATTGCTTTTCTACCGCAAGGTAAACCAGGTGCTTTCTGAAAAGGAACTAGTTGAATTTAAGATGCAACTGGATGCAATTCACGAAGAGATTATACTCACTACGGTTGAAGGGCAACAATATGTCCGTCAGTATCGAAAAAAGGTTAACCTTCTGGCCGGAAGTCTTTTGGCTGCTTCCATTGTAGTAGGTTTATACATACCAAACCGCAAGATTACCGATCAGAACCTGTACAATCGTTATTTCGAGCCAGCTTCTTTTTCAGTAGGTTACCGCGATGCCAGCGAGCAGGATAGAATGCTGAGGGAGGCCATGCAATATTACGAGAATAGGAACTTCTCGGAAGCAATTAGTCTATTCGAAAGGATAATGCTTGTTGATGAGACTAAAACCGGAATAAATCTCTATGCGGGCATAGCCCATATGGAATTGGCACAATACCCTCAGGCCATACTTCGGCTCAACACAATATTAGCTCAGGATTATGGTCCTTTTTCTGAATCGGCTAGCTGGTATTTGGGGCTTTGTTATTTGTATTCCAACGAAAAAACAAAAGCAAAAAATCTGTTTTCCGGCTTGGTGCAATCCGATGGATATTACAAGCGTGATGCCCAGCGCATACTAAGGCATATGAAAGGCAGATAGGTTCTTCCGGCACTGCGTTTTACCAGCTATTCATTTCTGAGACAAAGGTCCATATCTCAAGAATGAGCGCATTCTTAAAATTGATGTGAAATGAATCCTATACACATGATTCAAGATTGGTTTAAGGCATTCATGCCAAAACACCGGATTATCCGCGATTACAATCAAATGGTTAGTCGGTTAAAGCAACTTGAAACCCAGGTTGCACAAAGCACGCATCAATTAGAGCTTGCCAAATCAAGTTTTCTTAAAAACATATACCACGAAATCCGTACGCCACTTAATTCCGTAATAGGGTTTACAAATCTGCTGGATAATAAGCATTTGCTTTCGCCTGAAGAAAGAGAAGAATATACCAATCTTATCAATGTAAATAGTCGTAAGTTTTTAAGCCTTCTCGATGACATTATTCAGGCATCGCTTCTCGAGGCTGGTATGATAAAGATTAAGCCAGAACCAGTTTCTTTGGCCGATTTCTTCGACGAAAATCATAGTTTTTATTCCATTCGTCGGCATACTCAGGAAAAGAATGCCATTGCGCTTTTACTATCAGTAGAAGATAGTATAAAGGAAAAATGTTTTATTTTCGACCGATACCGTGTTTCGCAGGTGCTTACTCAATTAGTCGATAATGCACTAAAATACACCGAAAAGGGAGTGGTTGAATATGGTTGCAGAATTCAGAACGATCGGTTAGAGTTTTTTGTAAAAGACAATGCAATTCCAATTCTAATGCCTCAAAAGAGGTTGCTTTTTAAGCGATTTTCGAAACTAGAAGTTACAAAAACAGATGATAGTGGTTTAGGTCTGGGGTTGTCTATTTGCAAAGATTTGCTACAATTGATGGAGGGTGATATTCTTGTAGAATCCAATCAAGGGCATGGAAACAATTTCACTTTTTCAATACCTGCGCACATTTCGAAGGATGAAATAGATGTTAAAACTGAGCCCAAAAAAGATTCTCGCGTACATTTTTTACAAAAAGCAACTACCTATCGGGCTGTGTAATTCTTTAATCTAAAATTAACTTAGCGAATTTGCTGTTCTTGGTAGAGTGAACGAAAAGGTAGTTCCTTTTCCAAGTTCGCTGTCGACCATTAATTCACCCTTATTTTTCTCAATAAACTCTTTGCATATTATTAACCCCAGGCCTGTGCCATTTTCACCAGAAGTTCCTGTTGTAGAGAAGTATTCATCGATACGGAAAAGTTTTGCTATATTTTCCTGCGAAATTCCGATTCCGGTATCTTTTATTGCTATCAGGCATTTATCTTGCGATATATCAGAACAAGATATTGTGATAAACCCGTTGTTTTCTGTGAATTTTATTGCATTACTAACCAGGTTGCGAATAATAAGATTTACCATATTAAAATCGGCCCATGCTTTTCCACTACAGTCCATTTTAGTTTGTAGGGTAATACTTTTTTTCTCAGCATTGCCTGTACTCAGTATTACAATTTGTTGAATAATGTCGTGTAACTGAATGTTGTCAGGAGTATACTTAATGCGCTCGGTTTGAGTGCGCGCCCATTGTAGCAGATTTTCGAGCAAGTTATAAGCACTCTCTGATGAGGTCTTTATCATGCCAAGGAGCTCCAGTCGTTGTTTTTCCTCAAAATCCTCAAAATTACGCATGAGTAATTCGCTGAAACCAAAAATAGCCTGGAATGGATTTTTTAAATCATGAGCAATAATCGAGAAGAATTTGTTTTTTGTTGCATTTAGCTCTTCGAGTCGGGCATTGGTTTTTTTCAGGATATCAGACTGCCGGTTTAATTCCTCGGCCTGAATCTGTATTTTTTCCTGTCTTTCTTCTAATAAGGTATTTACTTCTTTTAGGCTTTCCGCTTGCTCAATTAGCTGTTTTTCTGTGTTTTTCTGTTTGGTTATGTCACGTCCAATTCCAACAATACCCATAATTTTTCCATCGACATCTTTAAAGGGAACTTTTGTGGTCGAAACTACTTTTTCTCTTCTTTCTTCATCAAAGCCAATTTCTTCTTTGTTAACCATGGCTTTGCCAGTGCGCATAATCCTAACCTCGTCGTTGTAGTATTCCTGCGCTGCTTCTTTAGAAGGTGCCAGGTCAAAGTCGGTTTTCCCAATAATATCGTCGAGGTTGTCGGTGTGCATGGTGTCGAGCATTCGCCTATTTACTGTAATAAAGCGGCTTTCGGCATCTTTAATATAGATGAAGTCAGGCATATTATCGATCAGGGTGCGTAAAAGCGAACGTTCCTTTTCAATCATTTTATTCTGTTCTTCAAGCCATTCCGATTGTTTAAGTATTTCTTCTGAGCGTTCTTCCAGTAATTGGTTGACTTCTATAAGATCTTCTGCCTGTTGCTCTAGCTGTTGCTGATAATTCTTGAGTTCGGTGATGTCTTTTGTGATGCCTACCAGTCCTAATATTCGCCCGTCTTCGTCGAAGTAGGGTACCTTTGTTACAGTGCGGAATATTTTCTCGCCATCATCAAGCACTCGTAATTCTTCTTTATTGATAACAGCCTTTTTATTGGCGATAATTTGGTTTTCTAATTCGATGAACCTTTGTGCCTGATCTTTCGGATAGAAGTCAAGATCGCTTTTGCCTTCCAGCTCAAAAGAAGAGCCTATTCCGAGTTTTTCCATCAGCGATTTATTTGCCAGAACAAAGCGACTTTGGGTGTCTTTGATATAAATTGAATCGGGTATATTGTCGATCAATACTCTTAAGAGGTTTCGTTCGTTTTCAACTATTTTATTCTGAGCCGCCAGTTCCGTGGATTGCTGTTGAATTTCTTCCTGACGCTCTTCGAGTATAACATTTACTTCCTTCAGGTAATCGGCTTGCTCCTGTAGTTTAATTTCGGTTTCTTTCAGCGATGTGATGTCTTTTCCAATTCCTACAATACCTTCTATTTCACCATCGGCATTTCTGTAGGGCACTTTGCTTGTTAGCAAGTACATGAGGTTCCCGTTTTTATCCAGGCTGGTTTCTTCAATACCTATCAAGGGGCTGCCTTTAGAAATAATCCGCTGATCGTCGGCAAAAAACTTCTTTGCCATTTCTTTCGGATAGATGTCAAAATCAGATTTTCCTTTAATTTCTTCCTCCGAAGCGATGTTCAGGGAATCGAGCATGTACTGATTGGCCGTAATGAAAGTGCTGTTTTTATCTTTTATGTAAACAAAATCGGGCAGATTGTCGATAAGTGTGCGGAGCAGTTTTCGCTCACTTTCCAGCATTTTATTTTGTTCGCTTAGCTCATCGGCCTGTTGGTTAATTTCTTCTTGCCTTTCTTCGAGCAATACATTTACCTCTTGAAGGTTTTGTGCCTGTTCAATAAGCTTCTCCTCAGTTTCCTTCAGCTTGGTAATATCGCGGCCAATGCCCACTAAACCTAAAATTTTTCCGTTTTCATCTTTAAATGGCACTTTGGTTGTCGAGCGAACTCTGATATTTCCTTCTTTATCGAAGCCAATTTCTTCCTTATTAATCACAGACTGTCCGGTGTCCATTATATATTTATCGTCTTTGTAAAATATATCAGCAATCTCTTTCGGATAATAGTTGTAATCCGATTTGCCTAATATTTCACTTCTCGATTGAGCCTTAGTAATTTCAACCTGTGCGATATTGGCATCTAAAAAGCAACATTCACTATCTTTTATGTAGATAGCATCCGGCATATTGTCTATTAAGGTGCGTAACAAAAGTCTTTCTTTTTCGATTACCTCATTTTTCTGCTGCAACAACTCGCTATTGAGGTTCTGCTGGGTAGTATCGGATATTATTCCTAAAAGACCGATTAACTTGCCATTTTTGTTTTTTAAAGGGTATTTTCTTGTGATGGTAAATTTGATTATTCCATTGTTCTCGCTTCGCTGTTCGCGCCGCAATTCGGGTATTTCGCTGGTTAATATTTGTTGATCTTCGTAATTGTATTTTGCGGCAATACTCTCTTCGTAAAGGTCCGAATCGCGCTTACCTATCAATTCGTTCACTGATGATTTTTTTAGAACGCTGGCGAATTTTTCGTTTACTATGATATACTTTCCATAGGGATCTTTAATAAAAATACTATCAGGCAAGTTATTCAATAAGGTAATGAGGGGTGCTGCCTCTTCGGGATTTAAATCGCTAAGCTCGCGCAAAATGCGCATAGAGCGTTTGAAGTATGTGAAATATAGATAAATGCCAAGTGCTGTAATCAGCGAACCTGCAAGAAATGTAAAAAAAAATTGAAAATTCAGGGTAGAGAGTAGGATAAGTGAAATCACAAGAATTAATATTAGTTGGATCAGGTTTTTGTATGTCTAAATACGTATTTGTCAGAAAATAGTTTTTTCTTTCGGGGTATTTTATCTTAGCTTTTCAGATAAAGACAATTGAAGAGTACTTTTTATTAAAAAGAATCATTTTAGCTTAACTCAGAGTTTTAATATAGTTTTTAAACAAAGTTAATTTATTATAAATTTTACAATATCCATGAGTCTTGTGCAAGAAATTTTCGGTTCAGCGTTCGAACTTTACGGTTTTTTAAGTCAGAAATCGAAATCGAAGAATGCTGCCAAGCGTATGCTTATACGTGAAATCAGAAACAATATTAAACGATTGGAACATCGTAATCGTAATGGAATTAATAGACTTATGCTTATTCAAAAACTGGAAAATGCCAGTTTACTTGCTGCCCTGGAGCAAGATTTTTCCTTTAATAAACTATGCCCAGGACAAAAAGTGAATCCTTCAAGTCTAGCTCATTTTTCTCCTGCCGAGAAGTATGCCGGATGGGATGCAGACCGTCTTATGAATAGTATTGACGAAAAGATAGTTCAGCTTAAAGAACTTTCGGAATTGTATACGAACGAAGGTATTAATGCCATTAACCTGACCCTAAGGTTAAACAACCTTTATGCACAGCTAATACTTGTATCGGTGCTAATTAAGCAAGCCGAGTAATAATCTTGGCAAACACGGGTTTGCATACCTGGTTGTGAAGCAATTTTAATTAATATAGTATAATATTGTTTTTACTTTTTAAGCATGAAAATAATTGCCGATAAGGATATTCCCTTTCTCTGCGGAGTATTCGAGCCATTTTGCGATATTGAATATTTGCATTATTCTCAAATAAATAACCAAAGCATAAGGGGAGCGGAGGTATTAATCGTTCGAACCCGCACCCTCTGTAACGCTGAACTTCTTAAGGGGTCGAAGATAAAATTAATTGCAAGTGCAACGATAGGCTTTGATCACATCGATGTCAGCTTCTGCAAGCAGGAAGGCATTCGTTGGATGAATGCCCCTGGTTGCAATTCCGGGGCTGTCAAGCAATGGTTTATGTCTGCATTTTTTTCTCTGATCTCTAAACAAAACATGAACATCAACGATGTTACTCTCGGAGTGGTTGGGGTGGGACAGGTAGGCAGTAAAGTGGCCAGTTTTGCCGAAGCAATAGGTCTACGTGTATTGCTGAACGATCCGCCAAGAGAGAGGCTGGAGGGCAGCTGCAATTTTCGGATGCTACAGACTCTCATTCGTGAGTGCAACCTAATTACTTTTCATGTGCCATTAACTCAAACCGGACCCAATAAAACATTTCATTTTGTGAATCACTCTTTTATTGACTCAGTATTACCAGGCACCATGCTTATTAATTCTTCACGTGGCGAAGTGATAGATACCAATGCTTTGCTATCGGTTGGAAAGAGGAAACAGCTAAAAACTGTGCTCGATGTGTTTGAAAGTGAGCCGCACATTTCCGCAGAACTGGCAAGCTTTTCCACGCTAATTACCCCACACATTGCAGGATATTCTACAGAGGGAAAGGCGAATGCCACAGCGCAAGTGGTACAACAGGCAGCAAACTTTTTAGAAATTCCACTGGATGATTGGTACCCTGATTATTGGATGCCGGAGTTTCTCAATCAGTTGATTGTTGATGCTAAAAACAAAGAAGTAAACGAAGTTTTAGCGGAAGTTATTCGCCATACATATGCCATTGAGAAGGATGATGCTTTGTTGAGGAAAAATCTGAACAACTTTGAACAAATCAGGTCTGGTTATGCCTATCGGTTCGAACCACAGGCATGGACAATAGGAATAAAGAGTGGGAATACAGAAATATTTCGAAGCCTAAAAGCAATTGGCTTCAAGGTAAAGGAAATGGATTAGTGCCAATGTGGATTCTCTAATTGAAGCTTCTGAGCCATTCTCAGGAAGTGAGCTTTATATTTGATGAAGTGATTGCCTTTCTCAAATTCCCAATACACATTGTGCGCTTTGTGTATTTTACCTATGCATGATTCAAAGATAAGTATGTAACTAATCCCCGTAATTTTTTCGGCTTGGATTATGGAATTAAATCGAATGCTTTTATCAGCAAAGTGACCAATAACCGGGATGTTATACCTTTTTTTGGCTCTTTTCTCAGCAACGCTTTGTGCCATAAGTATTAGTTTGGTGGGTTGAATGTCGAAATAATATTTGATGTTTCAATAAAAATACAATAAAAAATTAAACTTAGGCAAATTGGCTTGTTTGAGGTTGTTAACTTTTCTGTTACAATGTTCAGAAACACTCTTATTTTTTAATTGTACATAAAAACTACCTCGGTATTACTTGGAGTTAGTCATTTGCTTTGGCTGTCCGGTTGTTTCAAGCACGTTCGACCAAAGTTCGCCCTCAATGGAAATTCGTTTGCGGGTTCTAACTGCTGCATGTATTGGTATTGTGGTAAACTGCGAATTCCAATAGCCTACTACAAAACCCGTACAGCCAGCCAATGCAGCATGTACAGCATTTTGAGCCAGTAAGTTGCAGAATAAACTGTCATTCGCATTCGCTTCAGCACTTCGGATTATATAACTTGGATCGATGTATTTAAGGGTAAAAGGAAAATTGATGGCTTTGAAATTCTCTT
The DNA here is from genome assembly GCA_035913795.1 of Bacteroidales bacterium. Lineage (GTDB taxonomy): Bacteria > Bacteroidota > Bacteroidia > Bacteroidales > UBA10428 > UBA10428. The sequence continues at coordinate 91,460 of JAMIIA010000094.1, read as the reverse complement.
CGATTTTCTCTTTCAGAAAAATGCCTATGTCATGGTATTTTATATTACCCGATTTGTCTACTTTCCAGTCTTTATTGTCGAACAATTTTTGACCTGCCCCTTCAGCTACTGCAATGAGCGCATGTTGTTTGCGCTCCAGGCGGCGTTTTAGCAGGTTTAGAAATCCATCAGGCCCTTCGAGTTCTATTTCCATTTCCGGAATAATCACAAAATTAACCTCTTGAACAGCAAGAGAGGCATTGGCGGCAATAAAGCCGGAATCGCGTCCCATTAGTTTTACGAGGGCAATGCCATTATAAGCTCCTTTGGCTTCGTTGTGCGCACCTCTTAATATTCTTGAGGCCACAGTAAAGGAGGTTTCGAAACCAAAAGATTTTTCGATAAAATTTATGTCATTGTCAATGGTTTTTGGTATACCCGCTATCGAAATCTTAAGCCCTCGTTTTGATATTTCCTCTTTAATGGCATTGGCACCTCTGAGTGTTCCATCGCCACCTATGGCAAAAAGGATATTCACATTCATTCGTTCCAGGGCATCCACTATTTCAACTACATCCTGATCTCCGCGCGAAGAACCTAGTATCGATCCTCCCTGGTTATGAATGTCTTCCACCAGCTGTGGGGTTAATTCGATAATGTCGTGGTTGTACTTGGGAATGAAACCCTCGTAACCGTAGCGTATTCCAATGGTTCTGGTTACCTTATACCGGCTGTGCAGTTGCATAATTATGCCCCTGATAACATTATTTAATCCAGGGCACAATCCTCCACAGGTTACAATAGCTGCTCGAATTTTCGATGGATCATAGTAAATGAACTCTTTGGGTCCTGCTTTCTCAAACGAAACAGGTTCAATGCCATTTTGTTGATGTTCCTGAAAGTTTCTTAGCGAACAATCGAAAAGCACCCTCTCGCTATCGTCGATGTAGTTGAATACGTTGTCTTCGTTTTTTTTTGATAAATCAAGTGGAGAAGGAATTTTGCACGGCCCCAGTCTTTCCACTATAAAATCAGATGCCAGAAACTTTTCCATGAATTCTTTTTAGGTGAACACAAATATAAAAAATGCTATTCGTCGATCGCTGAATTATTCTATTTTTTAAGCAATCGTTCTAAGATATTTCTGTATTTTTCTGAAATCTGGTTCCATTGGTACTCTTTTATGGCAATTTTTTTTGCCTTTTGGGTTATTGCTGTGTTGGGCAATGGATTTTTCTCTCTCTGCGTGCATAGTTCCTCGGCACTACTGAAAAACAGGGCAGCCTCCCTGGTAGTTGTAAGGTTAAACTCATTGCGGTGACAAAGGATAGGTTTGTTTAGCCACATGGCTGCGGTAAGGGTAGGATTAGTGCCACCAGCACTATGTCCGTGTATATATCCTCTGCAACCATTCAGCTGATTTTCGATAAAAGTTTTGGAGTAATCTGCTGCTACAAATTGAATGTTTTTAGCATTGCCAAATCGTTCGTAGAGCTTTCTTCCATAAGAGGTTTGTAGGTAGTTGCTTATTAACTTCCATTGTTCGGTTTTGTTGCCAAGAAAAGATTGAGCGATAATCTCAAGTTTGTTTTCGGGCTCTGCCCGTGCAATTGTTAGCCAATATCCTTCGTTGGCAGTTGGGTTATCAGAGAGCTCATACTGGTCGCCACCGTAAGTGCAAAATTCTAATTTAGCACTAAATCGATTGTAGTAGGGACGGAGGGCTTTGTTATCGATAATGATTTTGTCGGCCAACCGGCATAGCAACCGGATTGAATAGCGCAGGTATATGTTTGTAATCCAGCACCATTTGTCTCTTTTCCACTCAAGACCATCGGGGTGAAAGAGTATTTTTTTCTTTCTGCTAAACAATTGAATTAGGGCAAGGAAAATCCCTGCTCCACCACCTAGAAGAATAATAACATCGGAATTGGTTAAGGCCTTTCGAAAGCTAAAAATATCATACAGGATACTTTGTATTCCGTTGGCTTTGAGAGGTATATAGTAATATATTACCGAATCTTCTTTAGTAGTTCTTTCACTTTCCGAATAAGCACCCTTACTGCAAAATACCCTAATACTGTAGTGCTTTTTGAGTCGGTTCGATAATTCTTCTACCAGTGTTTCGAATCCCCCATAACGAGCAGGAATACCAACACTTCCGACGAAGGAGATGGTTTTTTTCATGGTTGTTACCAGCTTCAAAGTTATTAACATTCGACTATAACTTGTTCCCTGAGGAAGTTAGTTAGAGGTATTTGAATGTAGTGTAATTTGCATTTTTTTATAAATAGTAATTAATGTTTATTTAAGTTAGAGATAATATTTAATTAACTCTCTGAGATTCTTGATGTTCGCTTAAGTTGCAGATAATCAGCGTAATAAATTATATTTATTTTTTTTTAATTTTTAATAAGCTGATAATAAACCACGTATATTATAATTGAATTTATCAATAGCCGGAAGCCTTTTTTTTTATCTTTTTTTTCACAAAATTGCTCCTCTGTTTAATTAACAACGCCGTTTAAACTAAACGCTTTACACCTAATACAATACAACAATGCATCGGGAGGTTTGGAGTAATTGCCTAAAAGTAATAAAAGATAACGTGCCATCGATCAGTTATCGGACTTGGTTTGAGCCTATCATACCCCTAAGGCTAGAGAACAACATTCTGACTATTCAGGTACCCAGTCCATTTTTTTATGAGTACCTCGAAGAAAAGTACATAGAGATTATCAGTAAAACCCTGCGTAAGGAGCTTGGCTACGATGCCAAACTCGAGTACAGTGTTGTAATGGAATTCAACCCGGTTGAAGTAAGCAGCGCATCCTTCCTTAAGTTACCGGCGCAAAATCAAAAAGAGATTAAGAACAGACCTGTTTCAGTTCCCATGAATGATGAAGAGAAATCCATTAAAAACCCTTTTATCATTCCTGGATTAAAGAAACTCGATATCGATCCTCATCTGAATCCAGAAAACTCCTTTGCTAATTTCGTAGAAGGTGAATGCAACAGATTGGCCCGTTCTGCAGGTATTGCCGTGGCAAATAGCCCGGGCGGCACTGCCTTTAATCCGCTATTAATCTACGGCGATTCAGGTTTAGGTAAAACTCATCTTGTTCAGGCAGTTGGAATTGAGGTGAAAGATCGCTTTCCCGATAAAACGGTATTGTATGTGAATGCCAATAAGTTTCAGACTCAATTTGTCGAATCGATTCGCAACAATAACCGAAATGATTTTTTGCATTTTTACCAGATGATCGATGTATTAATCATTGACGATGTACATGAGTTCTCGGGAAAGGAAAAAACCCAGGATACTTTCTTTCACATCTTTAATCACCTGCATCAATCGGGCAAACAATTAATTCTTACCTCGGATAAACCGCCCGTAGAATTGCAGGGAATGGAACAGCGTTTGCTTTCGCGGTTTAAATGGGGACTTTCGGCCGATTTGCAGACTCCTGATTTCGAAACACGCATTGCAATTCTCCATCAGAAAACCTATAAAGATGGTATTGAAATGCCCGACGAGGTAATTGAATACATCGCTACGCATATAACCGAAAACATTCGCGAACTCGAAGGTGCCCTTATCTCGCTGTTGGCCCAATCGACCCTAAACCGGAAAGAAATTACCCTTGATCTGGCCAAAGAGATGATTGATAAACTCATTAAAAACACGAAACGTGAGGTTTCAATCGATTACATACAGAAAGTAGTGTGCAATTATTTCGATATAGGAGTAGAAATGCTTCAATCCCGCACCCGTAAACGCGAAATTGTTCAGGCCCGTCAAGTGGCTATGTATTTTAGTAAATGCCTGACAAAATCATCATTGGCTACTATCGGAGCGCAAATAGGAGGCAAAGACCATGCTACCGTACTTCATGCATGTAAAACTGTCAACAACCTTCTGGATACCGACAAGCATTTTAAAAACCAAATAGAAGACATTGAAAAAAAATTGAAATTTTAGTTCAGGAAAACAGGTTGCTTTTAACCTGTTTTTTTTTACCTGCTAAGTTTCATTATGCAAAATCTGAATGCAATAAAAACATCAAGCCGGGGAAAGAATAAGCCCATAACAATTAAAGACCTGCATTCAATCATATATTTTATTTTCAGAAATTGTTTCTTTTAAGCCATCAATGAGTTACGATGCTTACAATACATTAAGTGCACCCTCGCAAGGTGTATTCAAAGACAAGGGAAGCCGATTTCTGGCTTTTGCTTACCCTGTTGCACAGGAAAGCCAGGTTAAGGAATATATTGCAGCATTAAAGAAGGAGTATTACGATGCCAGGCACCATTGCTATGCATACCGCATAGGAGTAATCGACGAAAAGTATCGAGTCAACGACGATGGCGAACCCTCAGGAACTGCCGGAAAACCTATTTATGGCCAGTTTATTTCCCGTAACCTGTCTGATTTGCTTGTGGTAGTGGTTCGCTATTTTGGTGGAACACTGCTGGGCACAGGAGGGCTCATCAATGCCTATAAAATGGCTACTTCGGAATGCCTAGATGCCGCTAAAATGGTTCCCAGATTTGTAAAGCGCACTTTTCGTGTCGATTTTCCATATGAGTTATCAGGACCGGTATTAAAACTAGTGAAGGATGAAGGATTAGAAATAATCCAACAGGATTTTAGCCAAATGTGCCAACTCACTCTGAATGTACGATTACTTGAGTACAATAAAGTAGTTTCCAAATTTGAGCAACTATATGGCGCAGTAATGCACACATAAATGTTTAATGGATTTTAACAACAATTGACGAAACAATGAATTTAACTATCTTTATACTAAACACCTGTGCCGAATGAAGAATAAAAGTTTAGTGTCGATTACCGATTATTCGAAAGCCGACTACATGAAAATTATGGAGGTTGCATCGCAGTTCGAACGCAATTCGTACCAAAATCTGCTGAATGGGAAAGTAATTTCAACCTTGTTTTTTGAACCTTCCACACGTACGCGCCTTAGTTTCGAAAGTGCCATTAACCGCCTTGGAGGAAAGGTGATTGGGTTTAGCGATTCAAGCAGCACATCAGTTACCAAAGGTGAGACCCTTTATGATACCATAAAGGTTGTGGCCAATTATGCCGAACTTATTGTCATGCGTCATCCACTCGAAGGAAGTGCAAGGCATGCCAGTGAAAACTCAAAAGTTCCGGTGATTAATGCTGGCGATGGTGCCAATCAGCATCCTACCCAAACACTTCTCGATCTTTATTCTATTCTTAAAACCCAAAAAACCCTAGAAAACCTCAATATTTTTATGGTGGGCGACCTGAAATACGGCCGCACAGTTCATTCTCTTTTAATGGCTCTTTCTGAATTCAATGCTACCTTTTGTTTTATTTCTCCCGACGAGCTAAAAATGCCGCAGGAGTATAAAGATTATCTTGCTAAACGAGGCTTAAAATTTTCGGAACAAAAGGATATCGACAAACAAATTCAAAAGGCCGATATTATTTATATGACGCGTGTACAAAAGGAACGCTTCAGTGACCCGATTGAATATGAGCGAACCAAAAATGCTTATGTGCTCAAACGCGAAATGCTGGATGGATGCAAAGACAGCATGAAGGTGCTGCACCCACTGCCACGTGTAAATGAAATTGATACCGATGTCGACGACAGCCCTTATGCCTACTATTTCGAACAAACTGAGAATGGTGTCTATGTGCGCCAGGCAATTATTTCACTCATTCTAGGACTTCAATAAATTAAAGAAAATGATAAACGAGAAACTGGAAGTAAGCGCCATTAAAGATGGTACAGTGATTGACCATATTCCGGCCGACCACCTGTTTATGGTTATTAATATCTTAAAACTTAACGAAATTGACAAAACCATTACGTTTGGAACCAATTTCGAAAGCAAAAAACTTGGCCGGAAAGCGATTATTAAACTATCGGATGTATTTTTTAAGGAAAAAGACATAAACCGAATTGCCCTTTTTGCTCCACAGGCCAAGCTCAATATTATTAAAGACTATAAAGTTGTTGAGAAAAAGACAGTAGAACTGCCCGACGAGATTTTTGGCATTATACGCTGTGTCAACCCCAAATGCATTACAAACCACGAGAAAATAAAAACGCATTTTAAAGTAATCGACAAACAGGCACGCATGCTTCTTTGCCATTTCTGCGAAAAAGTAACTGATCCGGAAAAAGTCGATGCCTTGTAAGAAAAAAACCACAATCAACCGATTGTGGTTTTTTTCTTAAAAGACAGGCCATGTTTAAGCTTATGCTGGTTAGCGCAGGCGATGATAGGCTTTCACAAGCAGCTCGTCTTTTCTAATTCCTCTGAAGGCAAGATATAAAAGTATTGCATTGGCAACCGGAATAACAAAAGCCAGTGCATAGGAATGCGATTCTGGTTGAAAGTTGCTTTCAAAACTATTCATATAAAACAGGAGTAGGCCAATTGCACCAAGGTTTAAGAGCAAACCATATATGCAAAAACGTATTTGAAGCATCCGCTTTTTATACAGAAACAACGAAACTCCGGTTAGTAAAAGAATAATCCAACTAAGTATGGCCAGGGATGATGCAGAAAAAATCATTTCGGTTCTTTCGGGTTGAATGAAAAAACCCCTGGCATAAAAGCCAATAATTTGGTTTGAAAGCGAGTAATGCCCAAGGGTTGATTTTAGAAAGAGGACCTGCAAAATTGCAGCAATCAGAATAAAAATGGATTGGATTCGCTGTATCATAAATTTTTATTTCAAAAATATTAAAAAACCTCAAGCAGCATAGGGTTTAATGGCAATGTTTTTTAATTCCCCATTCTACTTCATGACTAGAACCAGGAGGTAAATCCAAAAATTCAGAGTTTATGTTGAAAGCGTTAGGCAAACAGGTCATGGGTTCTATGGCAATGGATTGCCTTTGATCTGGTGTATAAAGCTGCAGAAAATTGTATTGGTTCGGTCCGGTTTTTTGCCAAACTTTAATCCCTCCTTTTAGGTTTGAATTGCACAGAATAGTTTCGGCATGGCCGGTATTAGTCGCTACTTTAAAACAAGTATCAAAACGATTGTTGTCTATTTGCTTTAGCTTAGTAAAATCGTTGTATGCATTATGTTCTCCAGTTGGAAGCATACGCTGATTGGTTATGTATTTTTCCGCAGCCGGAAAGCTTAATTTTAGTTCGTCGACCTTGCAACCTAGCGTTAAATAAGGATGCCAGCCAATGCCAGCTGGCATATTCTGGTCTCCTGTATTGGTAATGCGTGTGCAGATACTCAATTCACTTTGTTGATTAAGGGTGTAAACAATATCTATTCGAAAAGCAAAGGGGTAGCCAGGCAGGTTGTTGTCTGAATGGCTCAGCACGAGGGTGCAGTTATGCTGATCGATTGTTTCAGAAGTCTTTACAAACTTTTTGTCGAATAGCAAGCCATGAATGGCGTTATTCTCGTTCGAAAAGTTTACATTCAGCTGATACTGTTTTCCTTTAAACTGATATTTCCCCCCATCCACACGGTTTGGGAAAGGAAATAAAAAGCTTCCTTTAAAACTATTGCCAATCGTTTCCATGAGTTCAGCATCAGTCTGATAACTATCTAAAACAGGAATTAATTGTTGATTAATCAAGAGTTTATAATCCAATAACATTCCTCCCATATCGGGCAACACAACTAATCGCTCATGGGTTTGCTTATTCGTTATTTTTATTGCATTTAATCTACCAAAATGGGTTTCGGCGATTTCAAAGCTTGTTACATCCCTCATTTCTGGTTATAGTTATTACTTCCACATAAAAGCTTAAACACCAACATTAGCCTTTTAGCTTAATTCTTATGTTGGCACATAAAATCAACATTACGGGGAATCATTCTTTCTAAATTAACAGGATTTTTCGAGATAGCCTAATATTTATTTTCGATACAGCATACCGATTTAAGCTGACTTTAAGAAATGTTTCTTGGAATTGTTTATAAGTTAGAAGGGAGCCTGTTCAAACGTACAATATATTTGTTTCAAGCAAATAATAGTTGACTTTGAATGATGAGAAAGCCAATTCAGTCTTTAATATCGCTACTTGACGATAAGGATTTGGAAGTACACAAGGCTGTAACAGCCGAATTGATGAAACAAGGGTTAAGCATTATACCCCAGCTCGAAAAAGTATGGGAAACAACAGTGGATGCGCATTTTCAGCAGAGAATTGAAAGCATGATCCATTACATTCAGATTTCGCATACACACCAGCGGATAAAAGATTGGCTTGCCACCGGCGCGTCTAATTTGCTCGAAGGGGCTGTTACATTGGCACAGATTCAGTATCCGAATATTTCGCTGGAGGCAATAAGTTCGGAAGTTGAACGCATAGCCTCTGAAGTGAATTTTGAATCGGGCACAAGCCTTACTGCCTATGAAAAGGTAAACCTATTGAATTATGTTATTTTTGAATTGAATCACTTTACCCGCAATTCGGCCAATTTTTATTCCCCCTCCAATTCTTTTATCAACTATGTACTGGAAACCCGCAAGGGAAATCCTGTATCGCTTGGTATTTTATATCTTGCCATTGCCCGGCATCTGAAACTGCCGGTTTATGGTGTTAACTTGCCAAAGGCCTTTGTTTTGGCCTATATCAATGAATACCGGCATGTGGAAGCCCACGATATTTCGAACGATATTTTGTTTTATATTAACCCCTATAACAATGGTGCCATTTTAACCCGCTACGAAATAGAGCGTTTTATTGATGCTGAAAAAATAGAGCCTAAACCAGATTATTTTCTTCCCTGCAACAACGAAATTATTTTGGAACGGTTAATTGTGAACCTTATTATTGCCTATGAAAAAATAGGGTACGACGAAAAAGTTAAGCCTTTGCAGCAGCTACTAAAAACCATTAACAAGCAGATTGTCAGATAAAAAAAACGCCTCCGGATTCAAGAGGCGTTTTTAGTTTTAATAAAGTTGATTTTTTATTTTGCATAGCTTACCGCACGCGTTTCGCGAATAACAGTAATTTTTACCTGTCCGGGGTAAGTCATCTCGTCCTGTATGCGTTTAGCAATTTCGTACGATAAAGCATCGGCCTCTTTGTCACTTACTTTGTCGCTTCCAACAATAACCCTCAGTTCACGACCAGCCTGGATGGCATAGGTTTTAGTAACACCGGGGTATGCCAAAGCCAGATTTTCCAGATCTTTTAATCTTTTAATATAGGCCTCTACTACTTCTCTACGGGCACCGGGTCTGGCTCCGGAAATAGCATCGCAAACCTGAACAATGGGTGAAATAAGACTAGTCATTTCAATCTCATCGTGGTGGGCTCCAATGGCATTTACAATATCAGGCTTTTCCTTGCAACGTTCGGCCATCTTCATGCCGTAAATGGCATGGGGCAATTCTGGTTCCTCATCGGAAACTTTTCCAATATCGTGTAACAAACCAGCGCGTTTGGCAGTTTTGGGGTTAAGTCCAAGTTCCGATGCCATAATGGCGCACAGATTGGCTACTTCGCGCGAGTGCTGCAGCAGGTTCTGTCCGTAGGACGAACGGTATTTCATTTTACCTACCAGGCGAATAAGTTCAGGATGCAATCCATGAACACCAAGGTCAATGGCAGTGCGTTTTCCAACCTCTATAATTTCTTCTTCAATTTGTTTTTTCGTTTTAGCTACTACCTCTTCAATACGGGCAGGGTGAATCCGGCCATCGGTTACCAATTGGTGAAGAGCAAGGCGGGCAATTTCTCTGCGCACCGGGTCGAAAGCCGATAGGATGATGGCTTCAGGGGTGTCGTCAACAATAATTTCCACACCAGTGGCGGCCTCGAGGGCACGGATGTTTCTTCCTTCGCGACCGATAATCCGGCCTTTTATTTCGTCACTTTCAATATTAAAAACAGTTACTGCGTTCTCGATGGCAGTTTCGGTGGCTACACGCTGAATGGTTTCTATTACCACTTTTTTTGCTTCGCGATTGGCGGTCATCTTAGCCTCGTCCATGATCTCGTTGATGTAAGAGATAGCCTCTGTTTTGGCTTCGTCTTTCAGAGATTCAATCAGCTGGTTTTTGGCTTCTTCGCCCGAAAGACCAGAAATGGTTTCGAGTTGATCAATTTGCTGTTTGTGCAATTTACTCAGTTCCTGGCTTTTTTTGTCGACCAGCTCAAGTTGAACATTTAGATTTTCACGGATGGCATCTTGTTCGTTTTTAAGACGTTGCAGTTCCTCGTATTTATGAGAGAGTTGCGATTCGCGTTGGTTAAATTTCGATTCGGCTTGGGCCAGTTTGCTGTTGCGTTCGTTAATGTGTTTTTCGTGTTCCGACTTAAGTTGAAGAAATCTTTCTTTAGCCTGTAACATTTTATCCTTTTTTATTACTTCAGCTTCGGCATTGGCATCGTTCACTATGCGTTCTCTTTTCTTTTTTAGGGCAAAATTGTATAGCACGAATGCCAGCCCTCCGCCTACCAGAAAGGCAATACTGCCTGTTACTATTCCTTGTAAAAGGAAAGCCTGGTTTGCTATTGTGTTTGTTGCGTCCATTGGTTAATTTGAATTATATATAAATAAAAATGCCCGCATATTTCCTCAAGATTTATTGAAACCCCATTCTGTCAGGGGTGAAGCCGCCGTACCATTTCGAACTTCCAATGATCTTTTACGATTCCCGACGAATCGGGATATGGCCTGTTCTTGATGACCCGAGCGATGCTTCAATGTAGAAAGTGTTGAGTTTCACAAATATTTGAAGAAACAATGCGGGCAATATCTTTGCTGTATGTAAAGAACCTAATTACTCTCCTTTTATGTATTCGTCCAATTCCTCAGTAATGTCTTTGATGTTTTCGATTACTGTGTTTACATCGTGTTTTTCTTCCAACTCCACCATTCTGGTGGTATTTTGCAAGGCTGTCATGGCAAGAAAATCAAGTACATCTTTGTCGGTGTATTTCTGCTTGTATTGCAGAAGTCTTTCGTTTATTAGTCTTGCTGCTTTCCTTATTCTTTCCTCTTCGTGTTTATCAATTTTTAAAGGATAAAACTTGTCGGCTATATTTACTTTTATGGAAAGCTTTTCCTCCATTCACAGCTACTTATTTAAAAGAGCAATACATTTATCAATCTCCCGCACAATTCTGTTCACTTTCAACTTTGCATCGTGTGTGTTTTCAAACGATACTTCCAGTTGTTTCGCTAACTTTAAATTGTTAAATTTTATTTCAAGGTCTTCTTTTTCAAGTTGTAAATTTGCAATATTTCGTTCCAGCTTTTTCTTTTCTGTCTCCAGAATGCTGTTTTTTTCTTTTTCTTTCTCATGCAACTGAATGACTTTTTTTATTCTATCGCGCAGTAAAAGAATAAGTTGGTCATTACTCTGTTCCATGAAATAATCTTGTTGTAAAATTACACAATGCTTACACAAATATAAAAAAATCTTTAAGTTATTTTTACCTCATGTTAATTAATAATCTGTTTTTAACACGGCATTTAATCTATAAGTTATGGGTATTTCTTTTCAGTTTAATTTTGTATTTCTGGTATTCTCTTTACTTATCGTTTCACCTGTTTTTTCTCAGCCCTTTCAAATGGTGCCACCACTCGACCCGCCCTTGTTTTTATCTGGTAACTATGGCGAATTAAGGAGCACACATTTTCATGCAGGAATCGATATTAAAACAAATGGCAGCATTGGTAAACCTGTCTATGCTGTGCAATCGGGCTATGTCTCGCGACTGAAAGTACAATCCGGGGGTTATGGTCATGCAGTGTATATAACCCACTCCAACGGGTATACGTCTGTGTATGCTCACATGGAAGAGTTTTATCCTGAACTGGAATCGTATTTGCAAAACGAACAATACCGTCGAAAATCATACGAAATTGATCTGACTCTTTCCGAAAACCTTTTTGTTGTGAAACAAGGTCAGAAAATTGGTTTGTCCGGAAATACAGGTCGTTCAGGAGGGCCCCATCTGCATTTTGAACTACGCGATTCAAGGCAGGTGCCTATGAATGGATTAAAATTCAACCTACCTGTAAAGGATTCGATCTCTCCTGTGTTTCTGCGTTTGGCCGTATACAGCCAGTTGGATACACTCACCTATATTCCTGCCGACAAAAGAATGTATTCGGTTACCGGATCGAATGGAGCTTATTTTACTTCCGGTACTATCAAAATCGGAAACCCTTCGGCATTTGGGGTAGAAGTCTATGATTATCTGAATGGTTCGTCCAATAAATGTGGCATTTACGAACTTGAATTCCTGCTTGATGACACCTTAATATATTCCTTTACCGTCGACAAGATCAGTTTTGATGAGTCCCGTTATGTTAAATCGCACCTCGATTACGCCGAAAAAATGTTGAACGACCGATATGTACACCGATTATTCGCCGAACCCAATAACCAACTTTCTATTTACAATACAATTCGAGATGGCGGAATTGTAAAGCTTAGTAAAGGCAGGACTTACAAGGCTAAGGTGCGTGTTACCGATGTGTTTCAAAACAAATCGGAACTTAACTTTTCTCTGATGCTGACTGAGAATATACCAAATACACCTTCCGATACAGGTAATGTGTATGTTCCTTGCAAGCAGGAAAAGACCTATAAAGACAAGTATTTCTCAATCAAGTTTCCTTCGAGCAGTCTTTTTTCTGACAAATGGGTATCTTTTGTTAGCATTCCATACCCCGATCTCTCCTATTCCGATATTGTTGTGGTAGGCGATGAACTGGTACCACTTAACAGGCAAGCTGAATTGTCGATTGTTGTTACCAGGCCTCTCATGGCTTTGCTGCCCGAAAAACTTCTGCTGGCACAAATTAACGAGAAAGGAGAATTGGAAACTGCAGGAGGGAGGTATCTGTCAGGAAGTGTGATAGCCTCGATTGATAAGTTTGGCAAATACATTGTGGTATGCGATACCCTGGCACCAGAGATTATCCCTCTTTCATTCACCAATGGTGGCAACTACAAGGCTGGCGATATCCTGTCTTTTAAAATATCCGACGAGCTGTCTGGAATTAAAACCTACAATGCCTATGTCGATGGGAATTGGGTTTTATTTCGCTTCGATGCCAAAACAGGTACTTTTAGCTGCAAGCTCGATAAGAATAGAATATTAAGTTTAAGTGGATTACATAAGCTCGAAATTTATGTACTCGACGAGCGTAATAATCTGGCGAAATATTCAGCATCTTTTTATTTTTAATTTATGTTCACAAAAAAACATGTTTACCGCGCTCTTGGCATGATGTCGGGCACCAGCCTCGATGGGTTGGATCTTGTTGTATGCCATTTCGAAAGAAAATCGAAAGGCTGGAAATACGAAACCATTGTATCTAAAACCATTGATTATCCTGTTGGGCTAAAAAAGGATCTTAAGTTGGTTTTTAGTCAGGATGCAAATACTCTGGCAGCCCTTCATGCGTCTTTTGGCAGGTATATGGGGCAGGCGGCCAAACAGTTTCTGCAAGAGACAGGAGCAGAAGTCGATTTTATTTCATCTCATGGTCATACAATTTTTCATGCCCCCGAAAAGGGATATACTCTACAGATTGGCAGTGGAGCTGAGATTGCAGTAGCTACCAACAAAATTGTGGTTTGCGATTTCCGCTCAACCGACATAGCCAAAGGAGGGCAGGGTGCACCGCTGGTACCTGTTGGCGATAAACTGCTTTTTAACGAATACAACGCCTGTCTGAATCTTGGTGGCTTTGCCAATGTATCGTATGATCGGTCTGATGGGGCAAGAATTGCATTCGACATCTGCCCGGTTAATATTGTGCTGAACAAGCTGGCCAATTCGTTAGGTCATGCTTACGATCCGGATGGAACCCTTGCTCAATCTGGGAAAATAATACCAGAATTGATGGAAAAGCTGAACAGTTTGGAGTATTATAAAGCAAAATACCCCAAATCACTCGGGCTGGAATGGGTTAACACCAACATCTTTCCTTTATTGGCAGGAACCCAGCCTGCAATAGACCTGCTTCGGACATTTACGGTACATGCTGCGCAACAGATTTCACATACCCTCAATGAAAGTCCGGGAAAAACCGTGCTTGTAACCGGAGGGGGTGCATACAATGTTTTTTTGCTTGAGCAGGTCAAACTCCTTTGCCATAAAGAAATGGTAATTCCAACAAATATCCTCATTGAAATGAAGGAAGCGGTGATTTTTGCTTTCCTGGGTCTCCTGCGCCTCGAAGGGCAGGCAAATACTTTGGCCAGTGTAACAGGTGCAAAGGGCAATTCAGTATCAGGGGCTGTTTATTTTCCGTGAGTAAAAACAAGTAAGAATTGAAGCATTTGCTTTTCTTTATATGACGATTATTAGCATTTTTGCAAGGCAAATAGTTTTTTTTTGTCCTATTGAGATTTAATTTAAACTGCTATAATATGAAAAGAATGATGATAATTGCCTTGTTGTTTGCTGGTTATGCATCAGCTAAGGCATGTACTAATTTTTTGGTAACCAAAGGAGCTTCTGCCGACGGATCGACCATGATAACCTATGCCGCCGACTCGCATGTGCTGTTTGGCGAATTGTATTTTTATCCAGCGGCCAAATACGGTGCCACCGATTCGCTCGAAATATACGAATGGGATACCGGAAAATATTTAGGAAAAATTAAACAGGCGCCACAAACATACAAGGTAGTAGGCAACATCAATGAGCACCAGCTTTCCATTGGTGAAACTACTTATGGTGGCAGGCCTGAACTGGTTGATTCTACCGCAATCATTGACTATGGTAGTCTGATGTATATTACCCTTCAGCGTGCCAAAACAGCACGTGAAGCCATTCAGCTTATTGGAGAATTGCTTTCTACCTATGGTTATTACAGCAGCGGAGAGTCTTTCTCCATCGCCGACCCCAACGAAGTGTGGATTATGGAGATGATAGGAAAGGGTGTGGGCAACAAAGGAGCAGTATGGGTAGCACAGCGCATTCCTGATGGGTACATCAGCGGTCATGCCAATCAGGCACGTATTACCCATTTTCCACTTAATGACCCTGAAAACTGTTTGTATTCAAGCGATGTAATAAGTTTTGCCATTGAAAAAGGTTATTATCAGGGACCGGATAGTTTGTTTAGTTTTTCCGATGCCTATGCTCCGGTTGATTTTGGTGGTGCACGTTTTTGCGATGCTCGAGTTTATGCGGGGTTTAACAAAGTTAGTTCAGGTATGAAAGCTTATGAAGATTATGCCATGGGGCATAACTTACACAACCGCATGCCGCTTTGGGTAAAACCAGATAATAAACTAACTGTGAATGATGTGATGGGCATGATGCGCGACTATTACGAGGGAACACCCATGGACATGACGCAGGATATCGGTGCCGGAGCCAATGCCTGCATCGTACGCTGGCGCCCACTTACATGGAAAGTTGAAGGTAAAACCTATTTCAACGAAAGAGCTATTTCAACCCAACAAACCGGATTTTCTTTTGTGGCACAAATGCGCAGTTGGTTGCCCAGCCCAGTAGGTGGCATTTTATGGTTTGGTGTTGACGACACTTACAGCACGGTTTACACTCCTGTTTACTGCGGCACCAATCAGGTACCTCATGCATTTTCAGTTGGAAATGGCTCTATGATGAAGTTCAGCGACGAATCGGCTTTTTGGATCTTTAATCAGGTATCGAATCTGGCTTATACACGCTACAACCTAATGCTACCCTTTATACAAGATAAACAATCAAATCTTGAACAAAGCTTTGTCGAGAGTGTGAAAGTGATGGATGCCCGCTATCTGGCAACAAAAAAGAAGAGCGAACAAGACCAAATGCTTACAGATTTCACGCTCGAAGCGGGTAGCCAAACCTTTAATGAGTGGAAATCGCTTTACCAGTTCTTGTTTGTGCGCTTTATGGATGGCAATGTAAAGAGTGAGGTGCCTGTTCCGGAAGGATTTAAATATGTTACCCCAAAACTGGAACAACCCGGATACAGCGAAGCCTGGTACAAGAAAGTAGTAGAAGATACCGGCGATCGTTTGAAAATGCCCGATGGCAGCGGACATTAAATCACTTGAACCCTGAAAATAAAAAAAACAAAAGTTTTAAGCTTCGCAGCAGTATATTATTGAAAATAATTTACTAATATTGCGACCTGAAAAATCGGGGTATAACCAATAAATATCTATTGAGATGGATTTACTTAAAGTAGCTGAGAGTCATTTTACTGTTGAAAAAGAGATTCCGGATTTTGCAGCCGGCGATACTATAACTGTTCATTACAAAATCAAAGAAGGTAATAAAGAACGTGTGCAGCAATACCGTGGCGTTGTCATTCAACGTAAAGGCAGCGGCATAAAAGAAACGTTTACCGTTCGGAAGATGTCAGGCAACATTGGTGTAGAGCGTATTTTTCCTCTTGCCTCTCCTTTTATCGACAAAATTGAAGTGAACAAGCATGGACGTGTTCGCAGGGCAAGAATATTCTATTTCCGCGAACTTACAGGTAAAAAAGCCCGTATTCAGGAACGCAAAGTGGTTAAAAAAGCTTAATCTATTTTCGCAACATAGAAAAAGCCGTTCGGACGCCGAACGGCTTTTTTTGTTGCACGACATAAGGATAGTCTCCTTACGAATTTTTTATCGGCGGCTTATTTCAGCAATTGATCTGATTTTGCCTGGGCCTCGTCGAGCACTTTTTGAGCCTTTGTGTCGGCTTCCGATTCAATCTGTTTGGCACGTTTTTCTCCTTCCGACTTTATTTTCGTTGCCGATGCCTCAGCTGCTTTTTTTGCAATTGGGTTAGTGGCTTGCTTCACAAGATTATCGGCGTTGGCATTGGATTCTGCCCTCACTGCATCGGCAGCTTTTTTCGCTTCGCTCCGAATAGTAGAAGCCTGGGCCTCTGCTTGTTTCATGATCTTATCGGCTTCTGCTTTAGCCTGTGCTTTTGCTTCATCTTTTTTGGTTTCAAGCTCTTTGTTGGCAGCTGCTTTTAAATTTTCTTTTAAAGCCTCTTTCGAACCACCAAGCATTTCTTTCATATCAATTTTAACATTGGGCTTCGCCATGTCTCCTGTAAGGCGTGCCACCAGATTTACTTCGTCAGATTTAGCCAGGTTAATGCCCTTATCTGCAGCCAGATTACTTACCATTGTATTGCTGGTGCCAAGTAATGACCTTGGAATAGCCATGCTAATGCCATAGTTGATTGTTTTGTCAATGCCTTGTTCGCCGGCGATAATTAATTTGGTGTTTCCCAGCTTGGTTTCGAAGGGACTGACAAACAATTTTCCTCCTCTTATTTCGAAATCAAATAACAAGTCGGTTAACTCCATGTTGTTAAATGCATCGGAATTAAGTTGTTTGCCAATGGCACTAAACGCATCGGAACTTTTAATACCTATTTTATTTGATCCGAGTTTGCCGGTGGCTATGATGGAATTCATTACCGGTTTCATGGTATTATCGAGGAAACTACTCATTTCCATATCTACCGATATATTACCGGTAGCTTTTGAGGCAATAGGGGCAATAACTCCAATAAAATCGAAAGCAGCAAAGGTTTTTGGAATGTCGATCTGTTTTGCCTGGAATTTAAAATCGAAAAGTGGATTGGCTATATCCTGGGTGTTGTATTCGCCGCTTAATGCAAGCGAACCACCAAGGGTATTCATCTGGAGCTTTTCCATCACCACTTTTCCATCGCGAATGTAGATGTTCCCTACAAGCTGATCGATTTCAAGCTTATCGTAATAAATCTTGTTTATTTCCGATGCAAAAGCAAAGTTGATGTTGGTTGGCACTACGAAAATCTCTGTAGCTGCCGTATCTTCTACTTCTGTGCTTTCTTCTGTGGTTTCGGTTCCCATCAGCTCGTTTAAGTCGAGTGTGTTGGATTTTAGGGTAAGGCTACCATTGATAATACCATCATTGAGTGCGTAGGGCAGGTAATTACTAACCTTTCCTTCGAGGGCAAAATCGCTTTTGCCCATGGTAGCGTTAAAACTATTTAAAGCCATGTACTGGGGCGAGAACTCGAGGTTGGCTGTCTCGATGCCAAAAGCCTTTGGCAGGTCGGGCGAATTATATTTAAACCCGCTGATGAGCAACTTGCCTTGTGCCTTAAAGTCTTCGTATTTTTCCTGTTCCAGCAAAGATATATTTCCCATAAGGTCCAGATCGATATCGACTTTTCCTTTCAGCTCGGTATCTTCCAGGGGTATCAGATCGGAGAATGATTCCAGGTCTAGTTTGGCAATCATACGGGCATTGATAAAGGGGTCGCTGATGGGTGTGCGAAGGTTGAGGGTCATATCAACCGGATTGCCTCCAAATTCGATATGAAAACGGTTAACATCGACAGTGGTATTGTCCATTTGCCGGCCATCGTAGAAATAGTCAACATCGATGTTGATGTTATCGGCTGTTTTAGGCAGATCTGGGTAGCGGAACATGGCATTCTGCACGGTAAGCTTACCTTTTACATCGGGAGTAACCTCCTCGCCGAGAATTCCATTAATGCTTCCATTGAGGGCAAGTTTACCACTAGTTTGAAGGTCGGCATAGTCGCGCATATAAATAGCAGGAACGAGCGAAAGAAGCGTTTTAAAGTCGGTGTTGCTGGTGGCATATGTCATGTCGATAAGCATGTCGCTGCTGTCGGGTATTTCTACTCTTCCGTCGAGGGTAAGCACAAATTCGTTGAGTGCAAAACTATTTTGTTGCAGCACATAGATGTTTTCGGTGAGGTTGGCATCCACATTCATGTCCACGTTCAGGGCTACATCGCGCAGATACCGGATGCCGTCCATAGCGAAGTTGAGTTTGTCGGTTTTCGATTGAATAAGAAGCGTGGAGAACTGTTGCGAAAAATCGCCTTTCAGACTAAAATTGAAATCCTCCAGCGAGGCCATCATCTTTGCTTCATCATCGTTGTAAATAATCTTAGCATGGTGAATCTGAAAACTCTTTAGCGAAATATTTGCATCAAATTCGGATGCACTGGTGTCGACAACCTCAGGTTCTTCGGGCGTCTCTTTGGCGATATCCCAGTTAGCCTGGCCATTCTCAAGTACCAATGCTTGTAGAAAAGCCTGGTTAATGGCTATCTTTTTTACCTCGATGTTTTCCATTTTTAGAGCGCTGATAACATGCACAGCCATGTCGAAAGATTCGATATAGATAAGGGTGTCGCCTTCAAAAGGTTCGATGCCTACAACGCATAAATCTTTGATGCTGGCGCTCAGGTATGGAAATTGCTTGAAAAATGAGAGCTTAATGTCACTGAATGAGCCTTTTGCATTGATGTTTGCATTTATCTGTTCGTTGGCAATTTTAATTATTTTACCCTTAAACAACACCGGTGTAACCAGCATAACCAACAGGATAAAAAGCACGAAGTAAAGTAGGAATTTTAAAATCTTTTTCATGACGGTAGGCTTGTTATTTTTTATTGAACAAATTAGGTTAGAAAACTAAAATTGTGTTGAGAAATATATCCTTAAAAATACCAAATCGGCAGACACTTTCGTTAAATTACAGTAAAAAAAGTAATTTATATACCTCTTACTATAACATTTTAAAAACCAACCACGTAACTACCACTATCTAACCAGTCAGCCACATGCCACAAAGTCAAACCACACGCCTCGACCTGCTTACTCGTTTAAGCGAGGAAGAATTGCTGTTTAAGGGAATTATTGAAATTTCCGATGAAGCCATTTTCATTATCAATCTTGATAAGTTAACGATTGCCGATTGCAACCAGGCAGCCCTTAAATTATTTGAGGCTGAATCGAAGAACGAACTGAATAATTTGGCAATCAACAGACTCTACAATCATGAGCCCTTGAATCTGGGCATTAATCGACTTAAAGATGAGCTTTCAAACAATTCGAACTATTCGCACGAGTTGACTTTTAAAACCCGAAAACAAAATGTGTTTTGGGGCAGGATGACACAGAAAATCTTACCTTTTTCGCACCCGGATTATGCCCTTTTAAAAATAGTCAAATCGGCCAATTACCTGCGCGAAGAAGATTGGTTAGGCGAAGTGCTGAGGGTTACCTCCAAAGTTACAGGGCGGCAGTTTTTTAAGGAGCTTACCAAGTTTTTATGCCACACCTTTAATGCGAGGGCAGCTTTTATTGCCCGCCGGGTGGCCGATAATGACTCGCAGCTCAAGATTTTCTACTGGCACGGCGAGGGTATAAAAACCTATTACATTAACGTAAAAGATTCGGTAGTAGAAAATATTCTGCGGGGTTACACTTCCTTTTATCCGCAATCACTCGAAGTATTATTCCCACACGATTCGCTTGTGAAGGAAACTTCGGCAAAAAGTTTTATAGGGGCACCCGTATTCGATATCAGTGGGCAGGCTTTTGGTGTGATTGGAGTGCTCAGCCAGGATTGCATGGAAGAATTACCTAATTCGCGCTATATGCTCAATATCCTGTCCTCCAGGGCAGCCTCAGAAATACAACGCATACGCTCGAAAGAATTACTCAGACAGCAAACGCGCGAGCTGGCAGAAATTAACCTGATGAAGGATAAACTCATTTCGGTCATCACCACCGACCTGCATGCCCCGCTGAGTACCATATTGGGTTATTCCGAAATGCTCCGAAACAAGTCGCACCATTATACGGCTGCAGAAATGGCAGTTAAGATGAAAGCCATGGATAGCACGTTGCGCAACTTATTTGTATTTCTCGAAAATCTTGCCGATTGGAATAACCTTCAGCAAAACGAAATTCGTTGCCGCATGTCGACCAACAACCTGGCAAACATCTTTTCCGATACCAAACCTTATTACGACTATCTGGCTGGGGTAAAAAGAGTTGCGCTTCAGAATAAGATTCCATCGGCAATGAAAATCATGGCCGACAGTAATTTGGTGCGCATTGCCATCCGAAACATTGCTGTATACCTGATTAAAAATACCATGCAGAAAGCATCGGTAATTTTCGACACACGTGTGCAGGACGGAAAGTGGTTTGTGGTGCTGCAATCCGATAATTTCACTGCCGAAATAGAAGATGTGGAATTTTGCCTGAATGCCCGTCCGCAGGAATTATACAATGCTTCGAAAGCATCGAGTGTGCCTGTTTTGGGCTTGTTTATTGCGCGTGAGTTTATGCTCCTTCAAGGGAGTCGGTTGAATTATTGCTTTGTAAATAACAAATTAGAATTCTATTTCGAAATACATAAAGCGCTTTAAATACTCTGTATTTGGCAAGAGTGAAGACAGTAGCAACCTAAGGCTGCATGACCTTTATTGTGGAATAATCGTTGTTTGGGTTTATCAAATTCAAAAAATAAATTATATTTGCACCCGTTTTGGACCTGTAGCTTAATTGGATAGAGCATCTGACTACGGATCAGAAGGTTAGGGGTTCGACTCCCTTCAGGTTCACAAAAAAGGTTAATCGTTTACCGGTTAACCTTTTTTTATTGTGTGCCTTCTTTTATAACAATCGTATAAAAAATCAGCTTGAGGGTTTGGTTGAATTATTTCCTGTCAGCTCAATTGCCTCCTGAATCTCCCGCATATTAAATGGTTTCCGGAAGTATTGATGAATGAGCTGGTTTTCCAGTGCCTTGGAGATTTCAAGGGTGATGTCGTAACCCGTGAGAATAAAAAAGGCCAGGTTTGAATGCTTTTCGCGGGCCTTATTAATAAATTCTATGCCATTCATTCCGGGCATGTGCATATCGGATACTACTATTGTAATCAGAGGGTCAAGGTCGAGAATTTCCAAGGCTATTTCTCCGGAAAGTGCAGTAAGTACGCGATAAGTTTTTCTGAAATTGATTTCGAAGATCTGCAAATTCAGCATTTCATCATCGACATAAAGGATTGTAGCTTTTTCAGACATATGATTTGGTTTAATCATGTATTAAAGGTAATAAAATTGTAACATCTGTTCCTTTTCCTTTCTCAGAATTAAACACCAACTTTCCATTTAGTTCGCTAACAATGTTGTATGTTATGGATAAGCCAAGCCCTGTGCCTTTTCCGGGCTCTTTGGTGGTAAAAAATGGTTCGGTAATGCGATTCAGGATGTGTTTGTCCATGCCCTCGCCATTGTCTTTAAAGTGAATATGCAGTGAATTGTGTGTAACAATGGTTTTAAGCGAAATTTTACCTTTTGTCGATATTGCCTGCTCGGCATTGCTTAAGATATTTAAAAATGCCTGGTGCAGTTTACCGCTGTTACCATAGATTACAGGGTCGGGGCTGCAATACTCTTTTTGTATTTCTATTTTGTTTTTTAGCTGGCTTTGCAAAATTAGCAGGCAATTGTCGATGATTGTATGCACATGGCACTTTTCTTTTGCTGAATTGCCTTGCCTGCTGAATTGGTTAAGACTCGACACAATTGCCGTGGCCCTCACGATACCTTCTTGAATGGCTGATAAAAGGGCGATTGAATCATCGTTTTTAAGTTCAGGTTTTTCTTCGAATAAACTCTCGAGACCAGACAAACCACCTTGAATAAAATTAAGCGGATTGTTTATCTCGTGGGCAACACCAGCGCTCATTACACCGAGTGATGCCATTTTTTCTGATTCTACCAACTGCTCCTGGGTAGTTTTAAGTTGCTCGAGGGTAGTTTGCAATGCTTCATTCTGAGCTTTCAGCTGTGTATGGCTTAGGGTTAACTGTTGGTTGGCAAGTTCTAACTTTTCGGTACGTTCAGTTACCAATAGCTCGAGATGGTTTTTGTATTGTTCGAGTTGAAGGGCTATTTTTTTCTTATCGTCGATGTCGGTTATTACTGATAGTATCCTGTCCTTTCCTAAGATAAAGGTGCGCTTGATCGAAATCTCAACCCAGAAAACCCTTCCGTTTTTAGCCTGCAATTTCCAGTCGATTTTTTTATTTCCTTTTTCAAGTGTCTCCTTTATGTAATTGAGCGCCAATTCTTGTGTAAATCCTTCATCAGCTGCACTGATTGATTCGATGGAGAGCTGGGTTATTTCGTTTTGACTGTATCCAAGGTTTTGCAACATTGTTTGGTTTACTTCCAGGATATTGCCCTCCAGATCGTGCAAGATAATGGCATCGGCTGTAGCATTAAAAATCTCACGATAACTCTGCTCGCTTTCGGCCAGTTCAATATTTTTACCCTTCAACCTGTCAATTAAAGAGAGAAAGGATTCGTGAAAACTTTTTTCGATTATTAGTATTAGAAATGCCACCATGGTAGTTATGGTGATGTGAATGGCCCAAACATCTGGTTTGGTAACGCGCGTGTTTAGGTCGGTTAATAAGTGCAATTTTCCTGTAGAAAAAAAATAGCCAATAATTGCAATAACAATAATGCTAATGAAATAGATAATAATTGTCCTTCTTATTCCAAAAATAAGATAGCCAAAGAAAGGTACGAGCACCAACAGGCGCACATTGGCTGCGTATATGCCCGATTGAAAAATGTCTGTAAAAATTAAGGCAAACAATACTGCCAAAACTGTAAAGGATTTTACATTTCTTCTTATCTTTTTTCGAAAGAGTGTTATACCAATAATAATAGCTAATACAAGGCTGTCGGTGTAAAAGACAATACCATAATCTGCCTCTAGATTTGTTAAATAGCTAAAGATAAAGGAGATGCTTCCTAATATGCTTCCAACAATAAGTATGGAATTAATTACCTGATCTAATTTCCTGTCGACTTCCACGTTTTGAGACTATTCGTTTACTTTAAAAATAATAAAAATTAAATTATTTACCACCACTTATCTTTCTCAAGCTTGGCAAGCCTTTTTTCATATTTATTGCTGAAACAGATTCTTTTTCCGGAAGTTTATTTTCGCTGCAGGTGTATTGTTTTAATACTTGCCTTACATTTGCGGCTTCAAAAAAAGGATAAATTAGAAAAGTTATGACAGAAAGGAGAATTGAAAACCACCATATTATTTCAGAGACACCCATTATCACTCCCAATCAACTTAAGGAACGATATCCCTTAAACGAAAAGATTATCAATACTGTTTTCAAGGGGCAACATGCAGTAAAGGAAATTCTCGATAGAAAAGACAAACGAATTTTAATGGTTGTGGGTCCGTGTTCTATTCACGATGTATCTGCTGCAAAAGAATATGCCACCCGCTTAAAGAAATTGGCCGATGAACTTAGTGATACCCTGTTGCTGGTTATGCGTGTTTATTTCGAAAAACCACGCACAACGGTGGGGTGGTCTGGTCTTATTAACGACCCTTACCTTGACAACAGTGGTAAAATTGAAGAGGGACTAAAGCAAGCCCGTGAGCTGCTTACCTTCATTGCCAATATGGGTCTTCCGGCGGCCGGCGAAGCGCTCGATATTGTTACACCACAATACATTCAGGATTTGTTTTCGTGGACGGCTATCGGGGCCCGCACCACCGAATCGCACAGCCATCGGAAAATGGCCAGTGGGCTTACTTCGGCGGTGGGGTTTAAAAATGGAACCGATGGAAACATTAATGTGGCAATCAATGCCCTTGAATCGGTGGCTGCTCCGCATAGCTTCGTAAGCATCAATCCGGATGGTCATGTGGCCGTTGTGCAAACAAAAGGTAATTGCTATGGCCATATAATTTTACGTGGAGGAAAGGTACCCAACTATGCCGCTTCGTTCATTTCAGAATACGAAACGCTTTTATCCCGCTGTGGGCTTCCTGTAAATATTATGGTCGATTGCAGCCATGCCAATAGCAGAAAAAAGGCAGATAACCAATGCCAGGTTCTTGACGACCTTGCCGGGCAGATTGAAGCCGGAAATCAATCCATTGCAGGTGTAATGATAGAAAGTAACCTAAGGGGCGGTAAGCAAGTCATTCCTGCCGATTTATCGTTGTTGCAATATGGTGTATCGGTAACAGACGAGTGCATCGACTGGGAAACTACCGAATCTGTTTTACGGAATTTTGCTGCACGGGTAAAGCCTTTTCTTCTGAATAGAAAATAATAGAAAAGCGTTTAATGCAAACAATTAGGCTTTTTCTTATTTTTTCAGCATGAACAACCCAGTCAACCGAGTGTTTATCTTTCTATTTGCACCCAACATGATTAATGAATGAACCCAGAAACTCCAAAGAAAAAAATAAGCCTTTCGGGTCTAAAAAATCTCTTTAAACTTTACCGCTTTATTCGGCCCTACCGCAGTGAATATGCCTTAGGTATGTTTCTTTTATTGATTAGTAGCGCTGCCAGTCTGGCATTTCCCAAGCTGCTTGGCGATTTGGTTGACATTGGCCAGGCCGGCATGATAAAAGAGCAGATTAACCGGATAGGATTGCTGCTGGTTGCTGTGCTGCTTATTCAGGCAACAGCTTCTTATTTTAGAATATTGTTGTTTGTGCGTGTTACCGAAAAAACCCTGGCCGATCTGAGGCGCACCGTTTATAATCATTTGATTCGTTTGCCGCTTAAGTTTTTTCAGGGAAGAAGAGTGGGTGAGCTGAATAGTCGCCTGTCTGCCGATATTTCCTTGCTTCAGGATGCGATGACCACTACCCTGGCAGAGTTTATCAGGCAGATTTTAATTATTGTGGGTGGCATAAGCTTGTTGATGTTTACTTCCATGAAGCTTACCCTTTTTATGCTGGCGGTTTTACCAGTGGTGATGGTACTGGTAATAATTTTCGGGCGATACATTCGTAAGCTTTCGAAAGAAGCCCAGAACCAGGTTGCCGAATCGAATGTGGTAGTGGAGGAAACACTGCAAGGTATTCAATCGGTAAAATCATTTACCAACGAATTTCACGAAATGGATCGCTACGGAGCAATAACCGGAAAGATTGCCCAAACCGGCATACAGAATGGACGCATGCAGGGAGCTTTCTCGTCTTTTATCATCTTAGGTCTTTTCGGGGCAATGGTTGCTGTGATCTGGAAAGGAGCAGACCTTTTAGGGAAGGGTGAATTGCAGACCGGTGAACTGTTTTCGTTTATTATTTATTCTGGCTTTATTGGCGGTACAATCGGTGGCTTGGCAAGTGTATTGGGTCGAGTGCAAAAGTATGTTGGTGCCACAGAGAACCTGCTCGAAATATTAGATGAAACCGAAGAGCCTGTTCATGAAAAGCTTACTCTAGCTCCTTCAGAAACCTTAAAGGGCCGAATACGCTTTGATAATTTGCGTTTCGAATACCCCTCGCGCACCGGAACAGATGTGTTAGCCGAAATTAATTTTTCTGTCGAGCCCAATAACCTTATTGCTTTGGTGGGGCCCAGTGGTGCCGGTAAATCGACCCTTGTTTCGCTATTGATGCGCCTTTACGAGCCCAGTTCGGGCCGTATTTTGTTTGACGAGAAGGAAGCTACAGAGTTTCCATTAACCGCATTACGCTCGCAAATGGCTGTGGTACCGCAAGACATCTTTTTGTTTGGTGGTACCATTTCCGAAAATATTGCCTATGGGCGTTGGGGGGCTACCACTGAAGAAATTGTAGAAGCTGCAAAGCAGGCGAATGCATGGCAGTTTATATCGGAAATGAAAGATGGACTGGAAACCCTGGTAGGAGAAAGGGGGACCCAACTTTCCGGGGGGCAGCGCCAGCGCATTGCCATTGCACGTGCATTATTAAAAAATCCGCAGATACTCATTCTCGACGAGGCTACTTCATCGCTCGATTCTGAATCGGAACGTCTGGTTCAGGAAGCCCTCGAAAAATTGATGCAGGGGCGCACATCCATTGTTATTGCCCACAGGCTTGCAACCATTCGCAGAGCCGATAAGATTATCGTACTTGATAAGGGACGCATTGTTGAACAAGGTACCCATGAACACCTTATGAAACTTGATAAAGGAGTTTACCGAGGTTTGAGTGAACTTCAGTTTGCGGTGTAAAATACCCCCTAATACTCATATCTGGTTTGGTAATAAGTAAAAGAGTTTTTGGGTGCCAGGCTTAAATCGCTCCAGACAGTATAAAAATTAAAAAATCTTTCACCTTCGAGCAATAAATCCTGAGTTTCGGTAGTGCCCAATAGCCGCACCTGCTTGCCTGTTGAAGTGTAAATGCCAAATGCCATTTTGAAACCGGGAGCCACACCTGTCCACCAATAATTTAGCAACAATCCTTGTTCGGAGCGTTTAATAGAATAATGCAATACGGGTAATTCGGTGTCGTACAGAAATTTTGCAAAGAAGGCAGAGTAATCATCTTGTGTGTATTGGTTGACAAATTGGATAAAGGTTTCGGTATCCACGATCTTGCCTTGGTATGAGGTATAAAAATCTTTGATAAGGGCTTTAAACAACGAATCGTTTTGCATGGTGGCTCTTAAACTATGCAACACTGCTGCACCTTTCACATAAATATCTCCTCCGGCAAAAGCATCCTCGTTGACATTGCGGTTTTGTACCATGGGCCAGAAATTAAATACACCTTTCATATGGTGCTGTAATTCTTTTTCGGCTTCAGCATACCCCAGTTTTTCTTCTAAAAAAAGGTATTCGGCATAAGTGGCAAAACCCTCATGTATCCAAGCGTCGGCCATATCGCCAACAGTAACCGAATTGCCCCACCACTCGTGTGCTGCTTCGTGCACGATGATGTAATCATAGGATTTGCATAGGTAGGCCGAAGAATTTTTTTCGTTGCTATAGGCATTCCCATACGCGATGGCGGTCTGGTGTTCCATACCTTCATACGGTGCTTCTACCATGCGGAAATTGTCTTGCCAGAAGGGAAACGGGCCGAATGCACGGTTATAAAAATCGACTACCTCGCGTGCCTGCCCGAAATGTGCTTTTGCAAGCTCCAGGTTTTTTGGTAGCACATGGTAACGAGCCACCAGTGTATCGTTTAAACTGAAAATAGTGTCGGTAAACTCGGTAAAACGCCCCATGTAAAAGGTGGCGTTATAATTATTAATCGGGTAATGCACAAACCATTCGTATCGGGAGTAACCATTCCCGGCATCGACAACATTGCGGAGTGTGCCGTTGCATACCGCCTGGTATTTGTCGGGCACTTCGATCTGAATAGCCATCGAGTCGGGCCGGTCGGTCAGATGGTCTTTGGTGGGCCACCATACACTGGCTCCAAGTTGTTCGCAGGCAACTCCTGCGTAGTGATTAAACATTCCATCGCGCTCCCAAACAAAACCTCCATCCCAGGGTGGGTTAGGTGCTTTGCGAGGCTTGCCGTGGTAATAAACCCGAATGTGTGCATTGGCTGAAAGGGGCAATTCACTGTCGAAATCGACCCATACAGCATCATATTCGCGGGAAAAGTTTATTCTTTTATGGTCATACACAATGCTGTCGATTACCATATTTTCAAATAAGTCGAGCTGGATACGCCGCGTGGGGCTGAGTACTACAAAGTGAATTTCATTGTAGCCTCTTATACTTTTGGTCGTGGGAAATATTCTTAGGTGCAGTTTGTAATAACTTACATCAAAGCAAGTGCGCTCCGGTCTTAGTGCACCACGCAGGGTATCTTTTTTGTTGTAATAGGGGCGGTATGAGTTATTCGGATCAAGAGGTACTCCTTTATAGAAATATTTTTTCAGAATACCATATTTATAATCTTCGTTGCAGTAATAGTTAAGCAGGCCTTTATTTACCTTATAGCCAAGTCGTTTTGCCTCTGAAAAACTCTCACAGGCTCCTTGCATATCGCCCAATTGAAACAATGCCAGTCCTTTGTTGTAGTGGAGATTTTCATTCTCCGCATTGTATTCTAACAATTTGCTTGTTAATTCAAGCCCTGTATGCCAATCACCTTCGCTTAGGGCTTGCACACTTTGATTAAACAGATTGTTTGTGCTGGTTTGTGCAAAGGAAGGGCTGAGCGCCAACATGCCAAAAACAATACTTAAATACTTCATGCAAGTTTTGTAATCAGAATTAAACTAGATAATCTTGAACCTAACCCGGTTTATTCATCAAACCGAGTAGATAGCCTTTATTTAATACTCCCACTTAAGGGCAAGGTAAAACTAACGGTACTACCCTTTCCGGGTATACTTTTTATTTTTAAAGCACCATTATTTTTCTCGATAAATTCTTTGCAAATTACAAGTCCCAGTCCGGTACCTTTTTCTTTTTCGGTTCCAAGCTTTAACAATCCTTTTTCAACCCTGAAAAGTCTGCTTATTTCTTCTTCAGTCATGCCTGTGCCTGTGTCGGTGATGCTTATTTCGATACTATCGTTGTTTTTATCGGTACAGTGTATGCTTACTTTACCAAGCCGGGTAGTAAATTTAAGTGCATTCGAGATAAGGTTGCGCAATACAGCCGAGAGCAAGTGCTTGTCGGCATGAACCTGTATTTCTTTATGCAGCGTGTTGTGCAATTCGATTTGCTTTTTATCGATCATTAAAACATTATAACGGATGGCTTCTTCGACCATGGGATAAAGGTTAAGGTTTTCCGGGCAAACCTTTAAATGACCCGTTTGCGCTCGCGACCAATCGAGGAGGTTCTCGAGAAGTATGGTAGTGTTTTGCGAGGTATTGTATAAACTTGAGGTGTAGGATTCCAGTTGATCTTTTGGAATGCCGGCTGTATCGATCATCATTAATTTTAGAAGGGCATTCATGCTGGTAATAGGGCTTCTGAGGTCGTGGGCTATCACCGAGTAGATTTTTCCTTTTACCGTGTTCGAATTGTTAATTTCGTCTTGTTGTTGGTGAAGTTCTTCCAGCTGCCGGGCAAGCAGCTTGTTTAAGTGCAGCAATTCGTCTTTTTGCTGTTCAATCTGCAGGTTGGTTTGCTGAAGCCTGTCTTCTTTTTGTTCGGCCAGACGATGAAAAATGAGGATAGAAATGGTAGCCCCTGTATAGCTAATCAGAATGGTAAAGCCAATGGTCATGGCATTAAACTCATCGGGCAAAGTATTGTCGGTTTTTGCCGAGATGTCGAAAAATCCGAAAAGAACAAATAACAAGAGGTTGAGAAGATAGAAAGTAATAATCAAAAATTTTTCCTTTCCAGACCAGATATAAATGGGAATGATGGCAAATAAAAGAAAAAGGATGTGTGTACCGTTTTCTACCCCTCCCTGTTTAGAGATTAAAAGTAACATTATGATTGTATTGAAAGAGGCTACATAAAACTTTGCCAGTTGGTGTAGTTTCAATCTGTTTAATAAAAGGGGCCCGAGACTCAGGACAGAAAAAACTAGCAGAATCAGATTCCGTTTGAACATTACCTCAAAATCGATTAAGCTATAATAAACAATGAATCCTAGAATGGAAAGGCAAGAAATGACACTGATGGAATTACTAAGTTTTATTCGGCGTTGTTCGTTGAGCGATGCCAGGTTGTGCAGGTTTATGTTTTCGCTAATTGATTCCATGTGTATTCTTCCCTTTCACTTATCAAGCTTATTATCGCTGAAAACGTACCTTTCGTTCATGCTGCTTACAGATGGGCAGTAAAATGGCTTAAGTACATTTTAAATATACATATTCTAATTACAAATTAAACCTGAAATAGAAAAAATCACTATACCTAAGGGATATTTTTTAAGGTTAATAAACTATAAATTTATCGAGTCATAATTTTTTATGTCTTTTCCTTTCGTTTCGAAATATGCTATATTTGATAAAAATATAATTCACTATTCTTTATGAAAACGTATGCTTTGTCAGGTCTGCTTTTGCTTTCTTTGCTAATCTCTTGCAAATCAAGACCAGAGGGTTATATTATCGAAGGCGAAATACAGGGTTTAAAACCCAACGAAATAGTTTATTTATACGACAACAGTATCAAAACCTACATCGATTCAACGACTTCAGAAAAAAGTAAGTTTGAATTTTCGGGCTCAGTAGCAGAACCCTCGCTGTATTATGTAATTGTAAAACGACCAGCTGACGATGTACGTTATAAAGCATTTTGGGTCGAAAACAGTCTGATCTCTCTCACGGGTGATATCGAAAAATTCAATGAGGCGAGTGTTGCAGGGTCGGAAATGCAACGTCAGGAAGATATTTACCTTACACAGGTAAAATATATCTATAACGAACTTGCCAGGCTCGAAGCCCTTTATAATCCAGAAGACAAGGAATTAGCAGAAAAGCTCGATGCCCAATTCGATTCGCTACTTGCGCTTGAAGACCAGGAAAAGGTAAAATACATCAATCAGTTCCCCGATTATCTCTATTCGGCTTACCTGGCAAAAAGGGTGGTACGAAGCCTTAACCACTACGAAGGTGAAGCCCTGTTTGCAAGTCTTTCTCACGATATGCAGAAAAGCAAGTATGGACTGAATGTTCAAGAGTATCTTGAATTGAGCAAAGACCTTGGTATCGGAAGCCAATATGCCGAACTAAGTTTGCCCGATGCTTCAGGTAATACCGTGAACCTTTCGTCGCTTGCCGGAAAATATGTTTTAATCGATTTCTGGGCTTCTTGGTGTGGCCCATGCCGCAGAGAAAGTCCCTTTCTACGCACAGCCTATGAGCAGTTTCATGAAAAAGGGTTTGAAATTTATGCTGTATCGATCGACACCGATACCATCAAATGGAAAGCAGCAATGGCAGAGGACCAGATGACCTGGATTGGCGTACATGCCACTGGTGCATTCGACAGCCAGGCTGCTATGATGTATGGTGTGAAATACATACCATTTAACTATCTGCTCGATCGCGATGGGAAAGTAATTGCCATGCACCTGAGAGGAGAAAAGCTTCTCGAGACTCTGGGTACTTTACTTAAATAGTTTTAACCACACTTTTATTTATGGTTGCTGCAAGATACTTGTGCGGCTTAATCCACTGTAATTTATTTTACCTTTTTTTTGCAGGTATTTCATCAGGTTTTCGGCGGTAGTAGTGCCGGTTGATATACCAGAATCGGCATGCCCAAAAACGTACGATGATAAAATGTAACTGTTTATGCCGACTCTGTAGTTTTTGCCTGCGATTGGCCGCTTGTTTAAATCGAAAACCTCAATCTTGTTCACCGAGTTATCTTTGTTCAAAATCACCCTGTAGCTGCCACCTGCAATAAAAAGGTCAATTTGTTTCTCGAGCGAAAACGAAAATCGGATAAGGTCTATTACCTCCACAGCAGTCATATTCAGAATTATCAGCTCATTGCCGAAAGGATCCATCCCCAGAATGTCTTTTCGTGTTATACTTCCCGCTGGGATGGAATCGATTCTTAAACCCCAATAATTTTGAAAGGCAAAATCGAGCTTATGGGTATGAAGTTGGGCATCGGTAAAGAGACAGCCCATTTCGGTGCGGTTTCGAATAGGCTGGAGGTTGGTAGCCAGCACCTCATCGAGGAAAACATTGTGTAAGTAATTTTCAACTTCAGCCTCTATCTCAGCATCTTGTCCCTTTACGCTTGCAAGAGCGATTAGCTTGTAATTCCGATGGGTTAATTTATTATTACTGAAACTTAGTTCAACCAAACCGACATGGTTCAGGTTATAGCCGGCCTGGGTTATGAGTACCTGGTTAATGAACCTGATACTGTCGATGAGGGTATGCGAATGTCCGCCTATCTGCACATCTATTTGCGGGTGTAGCATGGCAATTATGCTGTCGGTTTCATATCCGAGATGGGTTAGGGCAATGAGTGCTCCCTGTTTAATTTCGTGGCTAAAGAGTGATGCAGCAGCTTCAATCGGATCGATAAATGCGAGTCCTTTTACCCTGTCGGGATGAGTGGATGGCTTGCCCTGGTTACTGGTCTCAATTAGCCCTTTAAAAATTAATGGAATACCTTTGTATGACAGCGTGCAGGAAGCAGGAAAGGGTTTGAATATCCGGCTGCTGTCGATTATATTGGCTGCCAGAATCGGAAACTGGGCCTGCATTATTCTTTGCGCAAGTATTGACTGGCCGTAATCGAATTCATGGTTTCCAAGGGTAGCCAGTGCATAGCCTGTTTTATTCATCAGGTCTACAATCGGATAGCCTTTCGCACTGTGGTAATCGACATAAGGGTTTCCGCTAAACATATCGCCGGCACTTACAAGAAATACAGTGTCGTAGTAAGCAGAAAGGCTATCTTTTAAATACGCCAAACGACTAAAATTTTCAAGTTTTCCATGCATATCGTTGGTATGTAGAATGGCTATCTTCACTTCTTTTTTTGTGCATGAAGAAAGAAGAAACATTATAGAAAATAATATGATGAATAGGGTTGAAAAGAAAAAAGAGTGGTGCCTCATGGTTAGTATATAGTTTATTTGGCGCTTTTTATAATGGGCTAAAAAGTATCTAAGAATTTTGTTAACCGAAATTAAGCTATATTCAATTTAACAACTTTAAAACAACATGAAATTATTGCTTCAATTTAATAAAGAAAGTAAATATACTAGTGATTTGTTGAAGCCGGGCGATAATCATTTTGCGATTGTAGTCGGTTGGCCATTACTTCGTAAATAATTTTAAGCCAAACTAGAATGCAAGGTGCAGCCTTGATAAAATAGGGATGAAAGAATTCAGTTCTCCAGAAAACAGGTGTGAGGTCGGAATACACCAGCGAAGAAAATATAATTACGCTTACGATGAGTGTATTGTTCAGCCATCCGGATTTTTGCATGGCAAAATAGAGTCCAATTCCTGTGAGGGCAATGATAAAGCTTGGCGATTCGGCCTTGTGGTTGAAAATAATCACCCAAATGAGCAAAGCAGAAAAAACAGCGTATCTGAAGCTTCTTTCCTTATACCACGATAATTTAATTAAAGGCAAAGCCATGATCAATGCCCCAATGGCAAAAACCAGCATCCGCGAACCATTGTACCCAAACCAGGTGTGCATCACACCCAGGAGCGAATAACCTACCGAATTGTCAAAATCCATTTGTAGCAGCTGGTACCAACTTGTATACTGGTCAGTCAAACCATTCCATCCGGTGGCTATAATGGGTACAAGAGCAAAAACCATAAACCAAAGAATTCCAAAAATAAAACTCTGTAACTTCTTCGGATAGAATAGCACTACCATAAACACAACAAGCGAAAATATTTTTATGTATACCGAAAACATCAGGAATAGCATAGCCCTTAATGGTCTTCCTCTTTCGAAATTGGAAATACCCAGTAACATCAGGCCAGTCATCAGGGCATTGCTCTGCTCATTCATCAGGGAGCCAATAAGTTCAAATACTCCCAAAAGAAGAACAAAAATAGTTTGACGCGCCGTAATTGATGGCAGACTCCTTAATCCGGCAATTAAGACTAAGAGGTTAAGCGTGTTCCAGACAATAAGACCCAACCAATCGGGCAGGAGGGAAAAAGGTGCCATGAAGAAGGCAAATGCCGGACTGTACTTAAAATAGTCGTAATGATCAACAGGGTGAAGCTGGTAAATATCCAGACCTTGAAACAAATGCTGTGCGGAAGTTTAAATATCAGGTAATTGTTAAACTGACTGTATAGGCCACCAAGTGTTTCATTGTAACCCGCCAGGTAAGATTGAAGCGATATGCCAATGGTGAGCAAAATAAGCCCTGAATAGAGGAATTTACTCCATTTTTCTGCCGGTATGTTTAGCCTATTCTGTCTCATTTATTTTATTTTGAAAAGTGCAATTAAAATAATTACGGGCACAAGGTAAACTACCAAACTGAAAGTGTTTGCTGTTCCCGAGGTCAGGGCAAAATCGATAGGCATAAGACCGAAATGTTTGGTTAGTCCGCCATTGGCATAGCCAAAACTAACGAATGCTCCTGCCGAGAATTTATACAAGGTGCCGGAAATCGAAAAGGAAAATATTTGCAAAGCTTGCAATACTTTAGAATAGTTAATGCTTTTGTCTGTTGAGTTTAAAATGCCCCAGCCGGTCCATGCTAAAAGTCCAAACAAGATTACCCCTGCAAACACCTGGCCCTGCACCAGACGAAGCATGGCCAGATTTTGGTTTAACAGGGCACTTGCCAGAACAAATAGTAGTCCAAAAATACCGGTAATGAGTTGATAAAGACCAATAATCTGCTTTAGCATGGAATAAGATTTTGCGCAAATATACGCATTTCGTGCAATGTTGATTTGCATGGCTGCAAAGCTGAGGCAAAGAATGGACCTATTGCAATGGCTTGTTTTGCAAAGAGAATTGGTTTAAGTTTGCAAGGAATTACCCCCTTTTTTTCATAAATAATAACCTAGGTATGAGAGCATGAACCGAACCCAGTTTATACAAAAGGTTATAGAGGCGAAAGGTGCTAAAAATTACCTTGAACTTGGCATTGAAAGTGGACAAAATTTCTTGTCGTTGCGATGCAAGAGAAAAAATGCTGTCGATCCGAAATTCAATCTTCCATTTGGGCGTAAATTAAAATGGCTATTACTTAATCCTCATAACTGGTTTGCAAAATATTATCAGGAGACCAGCGAGACTTTTTTTTATAAGCACAAAGCCGAACTTACAAAATTGAAACCCTTCGATGTGGTATTTATCCATGGACAATATTCCTTCGAAGCTTCAATAAAAAACGTGCTTAATTCCCTTCAACACCTTGGTCGGGATGGAGTAATTATCATCCACAATTGTTTTCCACCCCATAGGGCTGTTGCTATTTCTGCAAAAGATATCTCTAAAAATGAGAAAAAGCCAATCGAAGGTTTGTTTGGCGATGTGTTCAAATCTATTATCTACCTGCGCACAAAATACCTCGATACTTTAAGGGTGAGGGTGCTTGAAACAGACAATGGTTTGGGAATTATTACATTGAAAAAAAAGTTTAATTATCTCCCTGAAATTGATCAGGAATTGCTTAGCAAGGTCGATAAAATGACTTGGGACGAAATGGCAGAAGACCCTGAACAAATAATTGGTTTGGTACCCCTCGAGAATGTGAGTCAATTGCTCGGAGAGCTTCCAAAAAGAAAATCATAAGTACCAGACATATTTATAAATTTCAAGTCTGATTCAAGGCTCCTTTTGCATTGTAGCTCCCCAGAATTCAAGAGCATACGCCAATCTCCTGGTCCA
The DNA here is from genome assembly GCA_035913795.1 of Bacteroidales bacterium. Classification (GTDB taxonomy): domain Bacteria; phylum Bacteroidota; class Bacteroidia; order Bacteroidales; family UBA10428; genus UBA10428. The sequence continues at coordinate 55,620 of JAMIIA010000094.1, read as the reverse complement.
ATAGGGGTAGTTATGGTCTCCCTGCCCAACACTGTAACTGGCAGGAAACTGATATTCTTGCAATAAATTATAAAAAGCCTTGCTTGAAGGTAAAAGATCGTCCTGGTTTCCGCAGTCGATATACCATAGAATACTTCTCAGACTGGAAGCTTTCAGCGAATCGATTAAATAATAGGGGCTATTGCTTTTCCAGTGTGCTGTTAGCCTGTCGTTTCCTTGCAGCGAGGGTCCAAAAACCTGGCTGAAATACTCATGGTACCTTACCGGTGATAGTGCCATGAATTGTTCTGGGGTTCGAAGAGCCCCGCTCAGACTAATGCAGGTGCCAAACAACCCGGGGTGTTTGAGGGTGAGAACTACTGCCCCGTAACCACCCATCGATAAACCGCCCAAGGCTCTTTCAGAAGATTGGTTTGAAAGGGAGTAAAGCGAATCAGTAAAAGGTAAAAACTCCTGTGTAAAAAAAGTCTCGTAACTCAATTCATTGTTGTAGTTATCGATGTAGTAGCTTTTAAAACCATAAGGCATAATCGCAATAAACGGTGGCAACACCTTGCAGGAGATGAGGCTGTCGGCAGTTTCTTTTAGTCGGCATTGATTTAGCCAACTGGTTTCGTCTCCACCAAAACCATGAAATAAATAGATGACCGGATAATGCTGCTCCGGCGAATAACCTTCGGGAAGGTAAACCGAATATTTTACTGGCTGATGCAAAAATTTACTTTCCAACCAAAGGCTCTGCTTTACCGTGCCCTGGCTAAATAAGTTATTGCTCGAAAGGAATAGAAGAAAGAAAATAGTGACTAGATAAGTCATGTTGTTTTTGTTAATGATTCTAAAAATAGTCAATACTTTTAAAATCAGGATTCAATTTTCCGGCAGATAGAGATAAAAAGATTAGTTTTGGAACTTGAAATTGAATAAGACACAATTGCATGCGAAGCACGATTATTACAGTAGTTAAATACCTTTTCTTTCTGGCTGTAGGGGTATTTATTTTTTGGCTTATCTATCGTAAATACGATGTACGTGAAATAATCGACGCCTTCAGGGAAGTGAATTACTGGTGGATTGCCCTGTCGCTGGTTTTTAGTGTGCTTTCCCTTTTATCGCGTGCCAGGCGATGGCAATTACTTATTAATTCTATTGGGCACAAACCACGCTTTGTGAATGTATTCCTTTCTTGCTATGTGCTTTACCTGGTCAATTTATTTGTTCCACGCGCAGGAGAGATAGCCCGCTGTTCGGTGGTAGCCAGTACCGACAAAGTACCTTTTGCCAAACTCGTAGGCACAATGATCATCGAGCGTTTAGCCGATGTGTTGATGCTAGGAATACTTGCTGTGCTCATTTTTGCTACTAACCTGGGTGTGCTCAATAAAATAGCCGATGCTTATCCGGCACTAAAAGAAAGCTTTTATGGATTGTTTTCTTTTCGCAATCTTTTAATTCTTATTTTTTTAATGGCATTAGGTGTGGTTGCAGTCTGGTACCTGCGCCGCTACCATAAAAGAAAAAAGAACGCTCAGGCCGAGAATAAAGAGTCGCTATGGATAAAATTTCTCGAAGGGGTTGATTCTATCTCACGGCTCGATAAAAAATGGGAGTTTCTGGGTCATACAATATTTATCTTCTTAATGTGGCTTGCCATGTTGTATGTGGTTTTTCTGGCCTTTGAACCTACCGCCCAATTAAGTATCAGGGCCGGTATGCTCACTTTTCTGATGGGTGGCCTTGCCATGCTGGTTCCGGTGCAAGGCGGCATTGGACCCTGGCATTTTATGGTTAGCCTTACCCTTGCCAAAGGATACGGTGTAGCCGAAAGCCAGGCAGATATTTTTGCCTTTATAGCCCATACAACCACCAATTTGGTTTACATTGTGTTGGGTGCTGTGGCATTGATATTTGTGTTTGCTATTAACAGCGGAAATGTAAGTCTGACAAGGAAAAAGACCACTTAACCTAATTTTTATCCGGCGATTTATCTTCCCAGAACTTAAATCTATTTTAATTATTCGGAAGATACGAATAGGACGTTTTTTGCCTTGAAAAAATCACTACATTTGCGCCTCGTTTTTCAGGGTCAAATTAATTCAGTTTATTTCAATCATGATTACCGTTTCAAATCTAGGAATCCAGTTTGGTAAGAAATTTCTTTTTCAGGATGTTAACCTCAAATTTACTCCCGGCAACTGTTATGGCATTATTGGTGCCAATGGGGCTGGTAAATCTACACTGCTGCGCATGTTATCCGGTACGCTCGACCCTACCAGGGGAAGCGTTACCCTTGGATCAGGTGAACGCTTGTCGGTATTAAAGCAAGATCACTTCGAATTTGACGAGTTTACCGTAATCAATACAGTTTTAATGGGGCACCAGCCGCTCTGGAGTATCATGCAGGAGAAGGAGGCTATTTATGCAAAGCCTGATTTCTCTGAAGCTGATGGTGTAAAGGCCGCGGATCTGGAGGAAAAATTTGGCGAAATGAATGGCTGGAATGCCGAAAGTGATGCTGCCATGCTTTTAAGCGGGTTGGGAGTGAAGGAAGATTTGCATTACACCCTCATGAAAGACCTTAGCGGAAAAGAAAAGGTAAGGGTTCTTCTGGCTCAGGCTCTTTTTGGCAATCCCGATAATTTGTTGCTCGATGAGCCCACCAACGACCTTGACCTTGATACAGTTTCCTGGCTGGAAAACTACCTTTCGAACTGTGAAAATACAGTACTTGTTGTTTCGCACGACCGTCACTTTCTCGATTCGGTGTGTACCAATACCGTAGATATTGATTTCGGAAAAGTTAAACAGTTTGCGGGCAACTATAGTTTTTGGTACCAATCAAGCCAGCTGGCCCTTCGTCAACAGGCCAATCAGAATAAAAAGGCTGAGGAGAAGCGTAAAGAATTGCTTGAGTTTATTGCACGTTTTAGTGCCAATGTGGCTAAATCGAAACAAACCACAAGCCGTAAAAAAATGATTGAGAAGCTGAATATTGAAGAAATTCAGCCTTCGTCGCGCAAGTATCCGGGTATTATTTTCACACCCGACAGGGCTCCCGGAAACAATATTCTTGAAGTGAAGGACTTAAGTGCCAGCATCGACGGGAAAAAATTGTTTAAAGACCTGAGCTTTACAGTAGATAAAGACGAAAAGGTGGTCTTTCTCTCGCGCGATCCCAGAGCTATGACAAGCTTGTTTGAAATTCTCAACAAAAAGATTAAACCCGACACAGGTAGTTTTGAATGGGGTGTTACAATCACTACAGCATACCTGCCACTTGATAATTCCGAATTTTTTAACTCAAATAAAACCCTTATCGATTGGTTAGCACAGTTTTCGAGCGACACCAGCGAACTCTTTTTAAGAGGTTACCTGGGCAAAATGCTATTTTCCGGCGAAGAAGTGTATAAAAAAGTGAACGTGCTTTCGGGTGGCGAAAAGGTACGCTGTATGATTGCCCGCATGATGCTCACGAATGCCAACCTGATTATGCTCGATACACCTACTAACCACCTCGATCTGGAATCGATACAAGCCTTCAACAACTCACTAACCCGCTATCCGGGCAACGTGCTAATGGCTTCTCATGACCATGAGTTTATTCATACTGTATGTAACCGAATCATCGAACTTACACCCAATGGCATTATCGATAAGAAAATGGAGTATGATGATTATATTTCTGACGAAGACTTAATCGAACGCCGCAATAGAATGTATGTTGAATAAACATACTTCAAGATTTATAAGATTGAAATAAAAACGGGCAGCTTCTGTATTGAACAGTAGCTGCCCGAATTGCTTTATTGTTGAAGGTAATAGGTGCTAAAGGTAAATTGTCTGGCTACGGTTGGGCCCCAGTGAAATAATATACACCGGCACACCAGTGTGTTTCTCGATGTATTCGATATAATTCTTTAGTTGCACCGGAATGGCCTTTTGGTCGGTAATGTCTCGGACATCGTCTTCTTTCCATCCGGGGAGTTCTTCAAATTCACATCCCGTAACCTCTTCCAGTTCATAAGGAAATTCATGAGTGATTGAACCACCTATTTTATAGGCAGTAGCAACTTTAATGGTATCAAAATCAGAAAGCACATCGGCTTTCATCATTATAAGCTTGGTTACACCATTGAGCATAATGGCATATTTCAGAGCAGGCATATCAAGCCAACCACAGCGGCGAGGTCTGCCGGTGGTAGCACCAAATTCTTTTCCTTTCGACCGGAGCAATTCCCCGGTTTCATCGTGCAGTTCGGTTGGGAAGGGGCCACTTCCCACACGGGTACAATAGGCTTTAAAAATGCCAAATACTTCTCCAATTCGGTTGGGAGGAACACCCAAACCAGTGCATGCCCCGGCACATATTGTACTCGATGAGGTTACAAAGGGATATGAGCCAAAATCGATGTCGAGCATGGTGCCCTGGGCTCCTTCAGCCAATACGCTTTTTCCTTCTGCAATTAGTTTATTCAGAAACTGCTCACTGTCGATTATTTTAAACTGTTTTAAGACTTCAATGCCTTCGAACCAGATTTTTTCGTATTCGGCTACATTGTATTCAAAATCGTATTGTTTCAGCAAAGCTTTGTGCTTGTTCAACAGCACCTTGTATTTCTCCATAAAATTGGCCGATACTGCATCGCCAACCCGCAGGCCGTTACGTCCTGTTTTGTCCATGTAGGTAGGGCCAATTCCCTTGAGGGTTGAGCCAATTTTCGATTTTCCTTTCGAGGCTTCTGAGGCAGCATCGAGAATGCGGTGGGAGGGCATTATCAGGTGAGCTTTTTTCGAAATATAGAGTTGCTTGCTGATGTCTACACCAATAGCCTTTAGCTCTTCGATTTCTTGTCGGAAGATATTGGGGTCAATTACTACTCCATTACCGATTATATTAATCTGGTCCTGACGAAATATACCGGAAGGAATGGTATGCAGTACATGTTTGATGTTATTGAATTCGAGGGTATGGCCGGCATTAGGGCCACCCTGAAATCGTGCAATTACATCGTATTTTGGGGTGAGTACATCCACAATTTTTCCTTTGCCCTCGTCGCCCCATTGTAGACCTAGCAATACATCAACTTTCATCTAATAAATAGTTTTAATTTAAGTGTTTTTTAAGCCCTATCTATGACTTCCAGCACTTTGTATACTCTCTGCTGAAGCAAAACTGCCGAGTAGAATTTCAAAGTAATGGCCAATAGTAAAACCCATAAAAAGCAAGGAAAGGTAATAAAAATCTCTGCATGTTTTTAGCGCTGTTAATAACTGCCAAAAACTATTTTAAGAAGAGGTTAAAACTTGGTGTCGGCTCTTTTTTTTCCGTAAATATAGAGCGAATGGTGAGAGAGTTCAAAGCCGTTAAGTTCGCAGGCTGTGCGAATGATCTCCTGCATGCGCGGGTCGCAAAATTCTATCACTTCGCCATTGTCGATGTTAATCAGATGGTCGTGTTGTATGCAGCGATAGGCTTTTTCGAACTGGGCAATGTTTTTACCAAACTGGTGTTTAACAACCAGGTTGCAGTCGAGTAATAATTCTATGGTATTGTATAAGGTAGCCCGGCTAACTCTGTAATTCTTATTCTTCATAAAAATATACAGGGTTTCAATATCGAAATGACCCTCGCGCGAGTATATCTCATCGAGAATAGCATACCGTTCGGGAGTTTTCCGGTGTCCTTTTTTCTCTAAATAATCGGTAAAGATTTTTTTTACGGTATCCCTTGTTTCTGCGGATATCATAATTTAGACTAATTAAAAATAGCACTCAAATATACTATTTTTTTTGAAATATGATTTTCTAATTTAGATTCAGAATAAATAAGAAATGACAGTGAGGAAGGAATACCTTTTAACTAGAAACTTATTAAGATTTTTAGTTTTTTTCGACTCGTTTTACACTGTTAACGCCTTTAATTTTGCCAAGGTTCATGATAAGGTTGTTTAAATCTTTGGTATCGTGAACGTATAGTGAGATGGTACCTTCCCAGATACCATCGTGGCTTTCGAGGTTAATGTTGCGCGTATTTACGTTAAGCTGTTTGGTAATGACGGTGGTTATATCGTTGTAAACCCCAAAACGGTCGGTACCGGCCAAGGCAATTTTTACCAAAAACGAATAGAGTTTGTGAGAGGTCCATTTTACATTGGTTACTCTCGATACCTGGCTGGCCGAGGCTTTAACCGCTTCAATGCATTTGGTTTTGTGTATAATTACTTGATTGAAATCATTGATAAAGCCTATTACATCGTCGCCCGGAATAGGTTTGCAACATCGGGCTATTGTGTAATTGATGTCGGTGGCTGTACTGGATTCTCCAAGTACAATGGTTTCGTTTTTTTTAACTGGTCCAAGGAGCGGTTCGGTTGGGTCCTCCATTGTTTCTGCACTATCGTCCTTTAGTTCATCGAGTATCGATTTACCAATAAAAGAAAACCCCCAGTAGTTTATCCACTTATTTTTCGTGTTTTTCTTCAGTACTTTCTTTAAATCTTCGAGGTTAATGATGCCGGTGGCAATCTGGCTATAGAGTTCGTCTTTCGATGTAACTTCGTAGTTGGGGAGCAATTTTCGGAATATCCGGTGACTTGGTTTTAGCTTCAGTTCCAGCAACTTTTCTTCGAGCAGTTGCTTGCCTATTTCAAGCCTGTTTTTTATTTCACCCTTTAGCTGGGTTTTGATGGTAGACTTGGCTTTGGCTGTATTTACCCTGTTTAGCCATTCCATGCGTGGCTGAACTTTGTCGGAGGTGATAATTTCAACCTGGTCGCCACTTTTTAAGTTGTAATAAAGGGGTACCAGTTTGTGATTCACCTTTGCGCCAATGGCTTTGTGGCCTATTTTCGAGTGAATATGGTAGGCAAAGTCGAGCGCGTTGGAATTGGATGGCAGTGTTTTTATCTCTCCTTTGGGGGTAAAAATAAATATTTCGGAAGCAAAGAGATTCAGTTTGAAATCGTCGAGAAACTCGAGGGCATTGGAGTTGGGATCTTCAAGCAACTCGCGAATTTGCTTGATCCATTTATCGAGTTCAGACTCCTGGTCTTCGTTGTGTTTGTATTTCCAGTGCGCAGCAAATCCCCTTTCTGCAATATCGTCCATACGCCGCGAGCGTATCTGCACTTCAACCCAATTACCTTTTGGCCCCATCACGGTGGCATGAAGGGCTTCGTAGCCATTTGCCTTGGGTGTGCTTACCCAATCGCGTATACGTTCGGGTTTAGGCATAAAAATATCCGTAATAAGCGAATAGATATTCCAGCATTGTGTTTTTTCGGGTAGTTCAGAATTTGGATCCGGATCGAACACTATTCTTATGGCCATCAGGTCGAATATTTCTTCAAATGGCACATTTTTGTTCTGCATTTTTTGCCAAATGGAATAAATCGATTTATGTCGTCCTGTAATTTCATATTTCAAACCATAGGTTTTGAGCCGCTCGTCGATTGGTTTTTTAAATTCTTCGAGGAAGGCTTCCCGTTCCTGGCTGTTTGCCTCGAGTTTAGCCGATAGTTCATTATACACTTCGGGGTATCGGTGCAAAAGGCTAAGGTCTTCGAGCTCTGTTTTTATGCTATACAAGCCCAATCGGTGGGCAAGAGGGGCATATAAGTAGATGGTCTCGCCCGATATTTTCATTTGCTTGTAGGGCGCAAGGCTGCTAAGTGTGCGCATATTGTGCAGCCTGTCAGCAATTTTTATTAGGATTACCCTTACATCGTCTGAAAGGGTAAGCAGCATTTTTCTGAAATTCTCGGCCTGCAATGAAGATTTGTTGTCAAAAACGCCCGAGATTTTTGTAAGGCCATCGATGATGGAGGCAATCTTATCGCCAAATAGTCGCCCAATGTCTTCAAGGGTATAGTCGGTATCTTCTACTACATCGTGCAGTAAGGCGCAGGTAATGGATTTCGCTCCCAGACCAATGTCTCTGCCTACGATTTTAGATACTTCTAAAGGGTGCAAAATATAAGGCTCGCCCGACTTTCGGTACATGCCTTTGTGAGCTTCGTAGGCCAGCTTAAAGGCCTTTTTTATCATTTCAATGCCTTCTGGCGAGCATCGGTTATTGCTGATGCTAAGAAGCTCCTCGAACGAACTGGAAATACTTTTTTCTTCTATTTGGAAATTTTCGAACATACTTGTTGTTACCTCCTGCACCGAAATGTGCATGTAAAATTAATGAAATTCGCTTCATTTCAGTATGTTTTAATAAACTACTGCAACGGCTCCACGAAGGGTCCGGCGCGAACCATCGCCAATTCGGTATTGTACTATGCATTGGTAAGTTCCTGTGGGGGCAGGTTTGCCATCGATCATTCCATCCCAGCGGGTTTGAGCCGGATCTTTGGTTTCGAATACAACCACTCCGTTACGATTGATTATTGTAAATTCATACTCATCGGGAATAAAATCGATGGTAGGACCAAAACTGTTGTTTTCTGCCGAACCCGGAATAAATGCATCGAATTCGAAACGAATATTTGCGGGTAAATCGTAACAAACAGGGTTTGATAAGCTTGAATTCAATCCCGAATTTTCGATGGCTGTAAGCTGGTAGCATACTCTGGCAGCCTGGTTGCTTTCTACCTGCGAAGCCAGATCGGTATCGGTAAACTCCGTATTCAGGCTGCTGTGAAGCTGATTCCAGGATTCATTGCCGAATTTTCTTTCGAGCTGGTAATTGGCTGTGCCGGTCAGAAAATTTTCATACGCATTCCATTTAAAAACTGGTTCCAGTTCGCTACCAGAGCGTTCGAGAAGAATGCTGCTGGCCAGGTTAGCAGATTGACGTATAGCGATTTCGCAATAGTTTACTACTTCGAGTTTATAATAATAGGGGCCAGTCAGGTAATCGACCTTGTCTGTATAGTTCAGTTCTTTCTCATTTGTTTCGAAGGTATTCATGGCAGCGTAGGTTCCGTTTGGGGTGTCGGATCGCAACACGTTATAGGTATTCAATTCCCCCAGAGGGTCTATAGAAAAGGAGAGTTCGACCCATCCTTGCTTGTAAGTGGCATAATTGGCATGCACAAAGGCTGGAATCACCGACATGGGTGTATTCAGGCTTATAAGATTTGAATTGGCCCTTTCGCCAGGGTTATTCGCTGAAACAGCTGCTACATACACGATGTAATCCTGGTTAGCCGTAATGCTTTCGATTTGGTAGGTTTGCTCGCTGTCCGGAATGATTTCGATTAGTTGGTAATTAAGGCCGTTATCGTCGGAGAGATAAATGCGATACTCCAGCGTGCCCGGTTGCGCGAATTGCTTAAAACGAAACGAATTCCAGGTTAAATTGATGCTCGCCTGACAGCTATCGTGTGTAGCGGTTAAAAAGAGAGTGCTATCGAAGGTGAATTCGTCGAGAATGTTTAAACTATTGCCCAAAGAATTATACGCTTGTACCCCAATCACTACAGGCTGATTTAAAGGGCTTGCCTGCAAGAGAGTTGCCGGATCGAAAGTAAGAGACAGGGGGTCGGTGGCGGCAACAGGACTTCCTACTTCGAGCCATCCGCCATTTACCGGAGGTTTTTCCGGATAATAATACCATACCTGATAAGCCAGTGCAGCCGGAGAAGTAGAGGGATCCCAGGCAATGTTCATCAATCCTGTGTTGACATCGAAGCTGGTGTAGCGTACTTTTGGTGCCGGAAAACTTTGCGCCAGAAGAGGGTAGGCCATAAGGAAGAAAAGCACGATCAAAATTGCTGTTTTGCGTATCAAGACTATTTATTTTTTAGTTCCAGCAATGCCTCGCTGTATGTGTGCACAATGTGATCGATAATTTCAGAAGCCGATTCTTTTTTATGAATTAGCGCCGCTACCTGTCCAATTTCCAATTCGCCCTGCTCCAGGTCACCTTCAAAAACACCTTTTTTGCATCGGCCGGTACCCAATAAATCCGCTAATTGGTTAATGGAGGAGCCATTTGCTTCGGCTTCCATAACCTGGTTGGCAAAGTTGTTGAGCATCAACCGCACAGGTATCAATCGCTTCAGGAGCAAGCGGGTACTTCCTTCTGTGGAATTAATAACGTAATTTTTAAAGTTTTCGTGTGCCGACGATTCATTGCAAACCGCAAATCGACTGCCAAGCTGCACCCCTTCGGCACCCAGCGCAAAGCTTGCCAGCATCGATCGGCCATCGTACAGTCCACCAGCAGCAATAACCGGCAGGTTCACCGAATTTTTTGCAAGAGGAAGCAAACAAAAGGTCGAGGTTTCTTCACGACCGTTGTGACCGCCGGCTTCGAATCCCTCGGCTACGATAGCATCAACACCTGCATCGGCGGCTTTTTGGGCGAACTTTGTATTGGCTATTACGTGCACAACGATGCAGCCATTGGCTTTAAGCACCTGTGTCCAAGCTGCCGGGTTGCCTGCAGAGGTAAATACAATTTTTACTTTTTGCCGCAAAATAACTTCGATGTGAGCCGCAGCCTGTCTGTGCATCAGGGGCAGGTTCACACCAAAAGGACTTTGAGTATGAGCCCGAGCTTTTTGAATGTGTTCTTCCAAAATTTCGGGTGTCATGGACCCGGCGCCAATCAACCCAAGTCCACCTGCATTGCTCACTGCGGCAGCAAGTCTATATCCACTGCACCATACCATTCCACCCTGAACAATAGGATATTTAATCTCGAAAAGCCTGCAAATGGTGTTGTGTGTAAATAGCTCCATGCTTGCAAAATTGGCATTTTTTTAATTTTATTCCTTAACTTCAACAGGTATATTTGCTATTTCATGGGCATTTTGGAAATATCAGACCGTTTTAACCGCTGGAGGGTTCAACATGTAACCGACAGGCAACTGGTTATGATTTTATCAGTTCTTGTAGGATTATCGGTAGGTTTGGCAGCGGTAACCGTGAAAAACCTGGTGTATCTTCTCGAAACTAACCTAAGGGTTTTTATTGAGGGCAGAAGCTTTTTCTGGTACCTGTTTTTGCCCAGCGCGGGTATTTTAATCACAGTTATTTTTGTGCGGTATATCAATCGCCGACCAATAGCGCAGGGCATTCCACTGGTTTTACATTCTATTTCGCGCAAAAAGGGAAGAATCGATTTTCACTACATTTTTTCTTCGGTAATATCGAGTGCCATAACAGTGGGTTTTGGCGGTTCAGCTGGGCTCGAAGGGCCTACCATTGCTACCGGGGGAGGTATAGCCTCCAACATTGGTCGTATACTGAATCTGAACTACAAGCAGGTAACTCTTCTCTTGGGTTGTGCCTGTGCCGGGGCAATGGCATCTATTTTTAAAGCCCCGGTGGCAGCAGTTGTTTTTGCTCTGGAAGTAATTATGCTCGACCTTACCATGTGGGCACTTGTACCCCTTTTGTTAAGCTCTGTAACCGCGGTGTTGACTTCTTACCTTTTTCTGGGTCACAACCATTTATACTCCTTCATGGTACAAGGAACATTTGAACTGAACCAGGTGCTTTTTTACCTTGTTTTCGGAGTTTTTATGGGAATTGTAGCGGTTTACTTTATTAAGGTTTTTTTGTTTATTCCACCTTTGTTTCAAAAGATATCCAATCCTTTTTTTAGGTTAATTATCGGCGGAACATTTTTAGGTATCTTAATATTTCTTGTTCCCTCGCTCTATGGCGAAGGTTATGAAGTCATCAACTCCAGTCTGCAGGGTAACTACGATTTTTTATTCCTTCGAACACCCTATGAATCCTATCAGGGTGGGGCCATAATGGTTTTGCTGCTTTTTCTGGGTATTCTTCTCCTAAAGGTAGTGGCGACCTCTTTTACCGTGGGCATTGGAGGCGTTGGGGGTATTTTTGCTCCTATGCTTTTTTCAGGTGCCATTGCGGGTTTGTTTTTTACCAGTTTTTTTGCTCAACTCGGTTTTAGTTTACCCGCCAGTAATTTTGCACTGGTAGGCATGGCCGGAATGATTGCTGCGGTAATTCATGCTCCCCTTACTTCTATCTTTTTAATAGCTGAAATTACCAAAGGATACGAACTCTTTGTTCCCCTGATGATTGTATCCACTGCAGCTTATGCTACTTCGCGCTTGTTTGTCGCTCATTCGGTCTATGCCGTTCAGCTTGCGAAAAGAGGCGAACTTATGACTCACCATAAAGACAAAGCCCTGTTGATGTTAATGAACGTAAATGAGTTGATAGAAACTGATTTTAGCAAGGTAAGACCTGAACAAAAAATGGCCGATCTGATAGAAGTGATTAAATTCGCACACCGCAATATATTTCCAGTTGTTGAGTCCGATGGCACTTTTAGGGGAATTATTAAACTCGACGATATCCGGCATGTAATGTTTAACCAGGAGGTGTATGATTCGGTTTATATCCGCGATTTGATGTTTATTCCCGACGATGTGATATTTACTTCGGACAGTGTGGAGGAGGTTGCCCAGAAATTTCAACAAAGCGGATCCTACAACATTGTGGTTATTCAGCATGGTAAATACCTGGGGTTTGTTTCGAGGGCTAAATTGTTTTCGGCTTACCGCGATTTGTTAAAGAACATTTCAGAGCACTAAAGAATGGGATTTTTACAACGTACTTTCAGAAGCTGGCTTCTAAAAATTATTGTTTGGAAAGAAAAACGCCTTACTCATCGGCAGTTTATCTATATTTTAAGTTTTATAATTGGTATAATCAGCAGTTTGGCCGCAGTGTTGTTAAAAAACACGGTGCACTTTACCCATAATTTCCTTTTTCACCACTTACCCATCGACCGTATCAATTTCGTATATCTTTTATTTCCTATTGTTGGTATCATTCTTACCGTGTATTTTGTCAAATATTTTGTGAAGGATAACATCGGGCATGGCATAAGCCGCATTTTGTTTGCTATTTCGAAACACAGCGCTTCCCTTCGCAAACACAATACTTATTCGTCACTTGTGGCCAGTACACTTACCGTGGGTTTTGGAGGATCGGTAGGGCTCGAGGCACCCATTGTGCTTACTGGTTCCTCGATGGGTTCAACTCTTGGCGATTTATTTAAACTCAATTACAAAACAAAAACAATATTAATTGGCTGTGGCGCTGCCGGAGCCATTGCCGGAATATTTAAAGCCCCAATTGCCGCAGTAATTTTTGCTCTCGAAGTTTTAATGCTCGACCTTACCATGTGGTCGCTAATTCCTTTACTTATATCGGCGGTTACGGGGTTAACAGTTTCGTATTTTTTGTTAGGAAAGGCAGAAATTTTTTCTTTCGAGTTAGTACACCCATTTATGCTGAAGAATATCCCTTATTTTATTCTTCTTGGGGTATTTACAGGTTTTGTATCTCTCTATTTTACGCGCGGTGTTATCTACATCGAAGGGGCATTTAAGAGGTTTAAAAACAACTTTGCCAAATGGATTACCGGTGGTACACTTTTAGGGATCATTATTTTAATCTTTCCTCCACTTTACGGCGAAGGATATATCTCGCTCGATGCCCTGCTAAATGGTAACCCCGAGGAGTTGACGTATGGAAGCATTTTCTACGGTCATGCACATCAGGTGTGGGTGATGGTACTCTTTCTGGCATTAATACTGGTGTTTAAAGTGGCTGCAACTGCCATTACCACTGGTGCCGGTGGAGTAGGAGGTATTTTTGCCCCTACACTTTTTATGGGAGGAATAGCCGGTTACCTGGTGGCAAGGGTCATTAATTTATTTACTTTCATTCAGGTTTCTGAGCGCAACTTCTCAGTAGTGGGTATGGCAGGCATGATGGCGGCAGTGATGCATGCCCCTCTTACCGCAGTGTTTCTTATTGCTGAAATTACCGGCGGATATGAACTTTTTATCCCTTTGCTCATTACCTCTACCATTGCCTATATCACCATAATTTATTTCGAACCTCATTCTATTTATCATAAACGATTGGCTGAGCGCAAGGAGCTTATAACCCATCATAAAGACCAGGCGGTTCTTACCTTGATCAGTGTGAAAAAACTCATCGAAACAGATTTTGAAATTCTTCATCCACAAGCCAAGCTGCGCGATTTAATTGAAGCCATTGCCCGCTCAAGACGAAATATCTTTCCAGTGGTCGATCAGGGAATGCTGCTGGGTGTAGTGCTGCTCGACGATATCCGGCATTTGATATTTAATTCCGATTTATACGATTCTGCTTCGGTGCGCGACCTGATGTTTCGCCCCTCTGCTGTGGTAGAAGTGAATGAACCCATGGATGAGGTAATGCTCAAATTCGAAACTACCGATACCTGGAATCTTCCCGTGTTACAAAACGGGGTGTATTTAGGTTTTATCTCGAAATCGAAGCTTTTTTCTGCCTACCGCAACAGGCTAATCGAAATTACAGGCGATGCCTGATTCTGAGGTTGCCCTTTTAATGTAGGTTAAGTGCATGCAGGAAAATTTATTCTTTGCTTAAAAGAAAAATTCAGCTTTTAAATGCTGATTCAAAAATGTATTTTTACACCCTAATATTTCAATTTAAAATACTATTCGATGGAAAGGGATAAGCTAATTTTTGACATCATTAATCGTGAACATCAGCGTCAATTACACGGCATTGAACTGATTGCTTCAGAAAACTTTGTAAGCGAGCAGGTTATGGAGGCTATGGGTTCCTGCCTTACCAACAAATATGCCGAAGGATATCCGGGTAAGCGATACTATGGTGGTTGCCAGGTAGTAGACGAGTCGGAGACCCTTGCCATCGAAAGAGCCAAAAAACTTTTCGGTGCTTCGTGGGCCAACGTGCAGCCACATTCCGGAGCACAAGCCAACATGGCTGTTTTACTTACCGTATTAAAGCCCGGAGACACTTTTTTGGGCTTCGACCTTTCGCATGGTGGTCATTTGTCGCATGGTTCACCGGTAAATTCATCGGGCATGCTTTACCGCCCAGTTTCCTATAAAGTAAAAGAAGATACTGGCCTGGTGGATTATGACCAGATGGAAGCTGTTGCCAAAGCAGAAAAACCTAAGCTAATCATTGCAGGCGCTTCGGCCTATTCGCGCGACTGGGATTATGCCCGCATGCGTGCCATTGCCGACAGTGTCGGCGCCCTCCTTATGGCCGACATTGCCCATCCGGCAGGCCTCATTGCAAAAAAATTACTCAATAACCCTTTCCCTCATTGTCATATTGTTACCACTACAACTCATAAAACCTTACGCGGACCTCGCGGGGGGTTGATTTTAATGGCACAGGATTTTGAAAATCCCTGGGGACTGACAACCCCCAAAGGTGAATTAAAAACCATGACCCAGCTGTTTGATAGTGCCGTTTTTCCCGGTGTTCAGGGAGGGCCGCTGGAACATGTTATCGCAGCTAAAGCAGTTGCCTTTGGCGAGGCACTGGACGATTCTTTTCTTGCCTATGGTCAGCAGGTTATAAAAAATGCCTCGGCTATGGCTAAGGCCTTTATCGACAGAGGATACAAAGTTATTTCTGGTGGAACCGAAAATCATTCGATGTTAATCGACCTGCGCACCAAAGTTTCGGATATAACCGGTAAGCAAGTCGAGAATAGCCTTGTAAAGGCTGATATTACCATTAATAAAAACATGGTACCCTTCGATAGTCGCTCACCATTCCAGACTTCCGGGTTTAGGGTTGGCACGGCTGCCATTACCACACGGGGTGTGAAAGAAGATATCATTCCCCAGATTGTTGACATGATCGACGAGGTGATATTGCATATCGACGACGAAAAAACCATTGAAGCTGTGGCTAAAAGAGTAAATAAACTCATGAGCAACTACCCGATTTTTGCCTATTAGAAATTGTTGACATAAAACGAAAAAGCCTGCGGCAAATATGCTGCAGGCTTTTTCGTTTAGAACAACAGGTATTATTTTTTTTTGCGATTAAAAAGTTTAAAGCCAAACAAAGTAATTGCCATTGCACCTAAAAGGATGTATACCCAAACTAATCTCTTACTTTTTGCCTCTGACGCTTGCTGTAGCATTGCAATTTGTTCTTTTGCAGTTTGAAGTTCTTTCTCGTACCAGGCCAGACTTTGTTCCCGCTTTTCTATTTCGTTGCGTAATTGCAGTTCGTAAAAATGTTTGTTGTTGTTTTCTTCCAGCAATTGGATATTGATTTGCGAGAACTTCACATAATTTTTCAGGGCATTTTTACTGTCGCCTGTTTTTTCGTAATACTTATAAAGGTTTTCATAAGCATATTGCTGAAGTATCTTATGGTTCAGCTCAACTCCGATTTTAAGCGAAGATTCGAACAGACCTAAAGCCTGCGACAAGTTGTTTTGCAACAGGTATATTTCGCCCAGCTTACGTGCACACAAAGCCTCGCCAAAGCGGTTTTTAATTTCTTTGTTGAGTGCAAGTGCCTTTGAAAAATGTTCTTTGGCGCTTGCCATTTCTTTCCTCTCGATATGAATATTGCCGATATTATTTAATTGGTTGGCAATTCTCCATTTATCATTCAATTCTTCCCCTATTTTGAGCGATTGGTTGTAGTAACTAAGCGCTTTTTCATAGTTTTTTTGCTCGAGGTAAAGGCTTCCGATGTTATTCAGATTAATAGAGGTTTGTTTTTTATTTCCGGCTGTTTTACTCAATTGCAGGCTCTGGTTATAATATTCGAGCGCCTTGGTATAGTCTTTCGAGTTTTTGTACAATGATCCGATCAGGTCGAGCGTATAGGCTACTTTGATATCGTTGCCGATGTTTTTTTCCATTTCCAGCGCATTGAGGTATACATCGAGTGCTTTCTGGTACATGCCGGCAGACGAATAGATATTGCCAATGTTTTTATATGTTTCGATGAACACAGTGGAATTTCCGGCGCTTGACTTGAGGGAAAGTGCATCGTTGTAAAAATTAAATGCAGTAGAAAAATCGTTGATACCCAGGTAAAGGCTGCCCAGTTTATTGTAGATAGAAGCCGTTTGTTCAGGATACCCAAGGGCTTTGTATGCATCGAGACTGAGCACGTAATACACATGCGCGCTATCGGTTTTTCCAAGATTTTTGTATGCATTGGCTATATTCTCTGTGGACTTGGCAAGTTCTTCAGGATTACCATAGAGCATTCTTAGGGCATAGGCTTGTTTGTAATAGTCTAAGGCTTTATCGTATTGGTTGTTACGCCAATAGGCAGAACCTATTAAATTGAGGGTGTTGGCAATGTTTAGGGTGTCGTAGTTTATTTTATAGATATCCAGAGCCCTGTTCAGGTGGTCTTTCGATTGAGTATATTCGGCAAGGTCGATGTAAACCAGGGCTAGGTTTTTAAGTGTGGCTGCCATATCGCCCCAGTTACTGTATTGTTTTCGAAGCTCAAGTGCTTGCTGATAATATTTAAGCGCTTCGGTATTTTTTCCTTGTTGCCAGGCAATACCTCCCAGATAGTGCAAGCAATCAGAAATTCCTTGTTTGTCCGACAAGGACTGGTAAATTCTTAAGGCTTCCTGCACTAAACTGGTAGCATCGTCAAATTTTGACTGCGATTTAAATACCAGCGATTTCATGTTATGCGCATGTGCCAATTCTCGTTCGAGATTTAATTTTTTGTATTTTTCGATAGCCAAACTCAAGTTCATGGAAGCCTCGGAATAATTGTGCATATTGGTGAGTGCCACACCACTGTTCAGATATCCAAAGGCCAGGAGTGTTTCATCGGATGTTTCGTCACCCAGGGCAATCATTTTCTGAGCCATGCTTTCGCTTAATGCCGGCTGGCGGTCGAGGTACTGAAGATAGATTTCGAAATAGTGTCGCATCGAATCTTGTTCGCTCTTGCTTAATTCGGTAAATGCGGGTAGTTTATTCTCGATAGCTGCGATAGAATTTATATTCAGTAAGAACAAGCTTACCAGCATGCTTATCTTTATTGTTGATCTCATAGGAATAATTTTTTGTGTCTGATTGCTACATAAGCAATACTTGCATTTCAATTTACGTGCATAGTGTTTTAAAGTAAAAACAAGTTGTTAACAATGCATGGTTTGAGAAGAACAATTTGATGAATTTGGTTTATGCCTTTTGGTTCATACCCCAATGGGTTTAAGAAATAAGGCTCCAGTCGGTTGGGGTGGTTCGTAGTTTTCGGAGGGTTTCTTTTAAAACTTTGTTTTTTTCATCGTTGAGCAAAGGGTCCTCGTCGAGCAGGTCATGGGCAAGGTCTCTTACCATTTGCAGGAGTCTGCCATCGTGGGCCAGATTAGCCTTGCGGAGGTTAAAGGGCAGGCCGCTTTGTTGTGTACCTTCCAGATCGCCGGGTCCGCGGAGCTTCAGATCTGCCTCGGCAATTTCAAACCCATCGTTGGTGGCTGTCATTACCTCAAGTCTTTTGCGGGCTTCGTGTGTAAGCTTGTGCGAGCTCATCAGAAGGCAATAGCTCTGGTCTGAGCCTCTTCCAACCCTTCCGCGCAATTGATGCAGCTGAGAGAGGCCAAACCTTTCGGCACTTTCAATTACCATTACAGAGGCATTGGGTACATCCACTCCAACTTCTATTACAGTGGTAGCCATAAGAATATGTGCCTGGCTCTCTTTAAAAGCTTTCATGGCATTCTCTTTTTCCTGAGGCTTCATTTTTCCGTGCACACAAATCACATTGTATTGAGGTGCTGGAAAAACCTGCACCACGCCATCAAAGCCCATTTGAAGATCTTTCAGGTCGAGGGTTTCCGATTCCTTGATAAGTGGATACACGATGTAGGCTTGTCTTCCACGGTCAATCTGTTCTCTCAGAAAACCCAACATGCTAAGGCGTTTGGTATCGAAATAGTGATAAGTTGAAATAGGTTTGCGGCCCGGAGGCAACTCATCAATCACCGATACATCCAGGTCGCCATAAAGGGTCATGGCCAATGTGCGTGGTATAGGAGTTGCTGTCATCACCAGCACATGGGGCACTTTTTCATTCTTTTGCCATAGACGGGCTCTTTGTTCCACTCCAAAGCGGTGTTGCTCGTCTATTACCACAAGACCCAGGTTGCTAAAAATTACCGGGTCTTCGATGAGCGCATGCGTGCCAATTACAATGTGCAGTCTGCCGTTGGATAATTCGGCAAGAATAGTTTCTCTTTTTTTCTTTTTTGTGGAACCGGTGAGCAGTTCAATGTGAATTCCAAGTCCATCGGTAAGCTTCTGCAGCGTGTGCAGATGTTGATTGGCCAAGATTTCGGTTGGGGCCATCAGGCAGGCCTGAAAACCATTGTCGATGGCAAGCAACATACTCATAAGGGCAACAAGCGTTTTCCCACTTCCCACATCGCCCTGTATAAGCCTGTTCATCTGCTTTCCGGTGTTGGTGTCGTGACGAATCTCCTTTAATACTCTTTTTTGTGCCCCTGTAAGCTGAAAGGGTAATTTTTCGTTGTAGAAGCGATTAAAAAAATCGCCAACCTGTTTAAAAACAAAGCCTTTTAAACTGATGTCGCGCCCCGTTTTTAGTTTTAGAATATTAAGCTGGATATAAAACAGTTCTTCGAATTTAATCCGGTATTCGGCCTGTTGCAGCTCACGGGTATTGTCAGGAAAGTGCAATACCCTTAATGCTTTTCCGAGATTCATAAGACGATGTTGCTGCACAAAATATTCAGGAAGAGTTTCCTTTACATCGAAATTTGGCAGAGAGAAAACAGTTTGCACAAGGTTTTGTATCGCTTTCGAATTAAGGTAACTGGTTTTAAGCTTTTCGCTGGTGCGGTATTGAGGTATAAATGGTGATTGATTTCCTTCGGAATATTTAGCCACCGGCTCTATCTCGGGATGCGCTATTGTTAATCGCCTTTGGAAGAGAGCAGGCTTGCCAAAAACAACATATTCTGCTCCCGGATTCAAGCTTTTTAACACCCAACTATGCCCCTGAAACCAAACCAGATCAAGCTCTCCGGTTGTATCGTAGAAACTTGCTACCAGACGCTTATGGTATTTGCCTCCTTCTGTTTTAAAATGCCGGATGGTACCTCTTATTTGCACATGGGCACTGGAATCATTAAGTTCCTGTATGGTATAAAACCTCGACCGGTCGATGTATTTGAATGGAAAATTGTAGAGCAGGTCGGCGATTGTTCTCACACCCAGTTCAATCTCCAGTAATTCGGCTCTTTTAGGCCCCACGCCTTTTAAATATTTAATTTCGGTATCGAGGAATGCCGGCATTTGATTAGTGAATTTGAGCAATAAATATCGAAATAAATACTCAATGTTAAAACTGTATCTTTGAACAGTGATGATGTCGCGAATAATAAACAGATTAATTGTTTTTGGTTTCCGCCTTAGGCATGCCTTAAGGGCGGGTTACTATAAAGGCCATGGCATACATTCTCCTGCTGTGTATGAGTTTGTCGAAAAGGTTTTGTTTGGCAAAGCAAATTCAGGAAGTATACCCGAGGGTTTGTTCACGGGCAATCAGGCTCAGGTTCGTAAGACGTTTCCGGACAAGTATTTGAAAGTACTTTACCGAATGGTACAATTTTATCAACCAGCCATTGTAGTTGACCTCAATGAAAGTGCTTGCCAGGTCTCGAATGCGTTATCAGCAGACATTAATCGAATTACCTTGTACAGGCTTATCAATAAAAGCTTATGTGTGGTGCCTGAAATGGGTTTACAAAATACCAATACAGCACTAAAACGATTAGTCCCTGATGGCATTTCAAACTCAGGTTTTCCTTTGATTCCAAGTGCAGATTTGGTTTTTTTGCCTTGTAGCAATAATCCGGAAAAAATAATTTCTCACCTGGCTTTTGCCGATAGCAAGGTGGAAAAGGGATTTATTGTAATGGAAGGAATCTATCGAACAAATGCTATGCGCAAAGCCTGGCAAAAGGCGGTTGCCAGTCAATTAGTTTCGATCGATTTATTTGAACTGGGAATTGTGTTAAAAGGGGAACTTCTAACCCCAGGGCATTACCGGATCAGATTCTAAGTTCAACTTTTTTGTTCGGCAAGTTTTGTGTTTGTATCTCGCGTTGGAGTCTGATTTCTACAATATCTCCAGAGGTTCCTTTGCAGCCAAAAAATTTGATTTAAGGTTCATTTTGTCTGCAATATCTTTGCTGAAGAAAAAGACGTTCAGCTTGTAAACCAGCGTTCTGGCGCGTGTAATGTTTTTGTGTTTTTTCGATAGGTGGTAACCGTTGATTATTCCCGATATTTTCAGGTCACCTTTGGTATTTATTTTTTTAAGACTAAAAGGTTTGCGCAGGGTGTTGTCTACTTTTTTAAACTCAAAACTACTTACAAAACGTCTCATTCGTCCTGCTGCTACCTCGAAAGGAGCTTCAGGAATAGGTATTGTCCTGCCACCTTTGTGCCAGTTTTCGCCCGATTTTATACGCGATATCTGCATGTCGCTTACGCCAAACGTATTTGCAATATGCCTTAGCGGTTTGTTTTCGGCCAGCAACTGCTTAATCTGTTTCACATCATCCAGTGTAAGCTTGGCGTTCCGCGGCTTGCTTTCGCACAGTCGCAGGTTATTGATGTGCATGTTCTCCGGGTTATTATCCTTCCATTCAATACTGAACTTTTTTCTTTTCGAAGGCCATAAACCATAGCTTGTACACAGCAACTTTTCTACAGAGGCAGTGGTAAATTTTCCCTTGTCGTTTATGAGTCCAACCTGGGTCCAGCGACCTTGTTGCTTTGTTTTGTATTTTTGAACTTTACTTTCCTTTAGGTATTGGGCATCGGGATTGGCAGCAAGCCATTTTTCTTCATTTTTGCTAATAGGAACTACCCGATAAATCCGTCCATCCTGGCTTATCATATAGCGCGAAAACCCAGACATGGGCACACAGCTAACACCATTAATTATCATACTTGTTTTATTTTTATAATAAAAGACTTGTGGGAAAGAGCTTTGAGACTAGTTGCAAATATAACAATTTTTTTAATTCAAATGCTAAGTGAATGAATTTCAGTAGTGTTCTAATAAAAAAGTTGAGCAGGCAGTGGTACCAGTTTTACAGGCTTTGAATCACGACGGATTCCATCGAAATAGAAAACCAGCGATATCTCATGTGCGTTGCCACTATTGGAAGTTAATGACCCTATATGCTGGTCGTAGGAATAAGTGAATGAATAGCCCGATTGCCTTATTCCCACGGCCCATACCAGTGCTTTGTAGGCATATTGGTTAGTCTCAAGGGCGAAATTATGCTGGTAACGGTAGCTGATGCCGGTAAAGAATGGTTTGGCATATAGGGTAAGCCCTGCAGAAGCCTCAAGGTATTTATTCTGCCATGTAATGCCTGCCAATGTACCTAATCCTGAGATTGGTTTTAAATCTCCCATTTTATTGATCCGTCGCCTTGAGCTTGTTTTATTCACAGGAATTAAACTCCCCATCATAAAACAAAGTTTTGTAGGGTAGGTAATGGATGATCCGGCAAAGTTCTCCTTAGGCTGATTTAAATAATCAGCCGATAAGCTCATCCATGTCTGATGGTTGTATAAAATTATGCCTGCCGCAACTGCCGGAAAGTAGGAGCTTTCTTTCAGATTTGCTTCTGCACTTGCCTGCCCGGTGTAGCCAGTGTTACTGTATTGGTCAGGGTATTTCAGACTCTGGCTGGGCGTGTGTCGCTGATTGATAGAAGCAGCCAGCCCGGCTTTAATCCATGATTTTTCGCTTAATTGAATGCTATGAGAATAATTAATCTGAAGTTTAAGATGAGTTAAAGCTTCGGTATGCTGATAAACTAATATACCAAGTCCATTGGGCTGATGGGGCATTTTGTAATCGAAATGCACCAGCGAATTCAAAATCCTCGCTCCATCCGAGGGGCTCATTAACCTTAAATTGGTGCCCGCCCGTGTATGCTCTGTATCGCCGGCAAATGCAGGGTTCAGGTACTGCGGTGCCGAGTAGAATTGCGCAAAATGGTTTTCCTGACCCATTACCATTAAGGCTACACACAAGAGTAATATGCTATACAATGCTTTACGCATCTATCTTAATAATGTAAATTGTCCTTTGGCCGAGTAGGTGGTTCCCAACTCATCGGTAAATTCGGCATTCCAATAATATATTCCCGTAGGGGCAGGAGCATCGTGCAGCATTCCGTTCCAGGGATCTGATCCGTAATGTTCCTGGATTAATTCGCCCGTTGCTGTATATATTCTCAACTTTAAATTGAAATACTGCCCAAAGAGTAATAGCTCATCGTTAATACCATCGTTGTTAGGCGTAAATGCTTCCGGTACATGCAATACGGCTTTGCATTCTGCAAGTGCCCTAATTTCACCCTCGTTAGAACAACCAAAGGGTGTGGTTTCGATGTAACGATAAATACCAGGTTCGGTGATTGCTAGAGAAAAACCCGTGAAATTGGTTTCGGGCCAAAATAAATTATTCTCCGAAACTGCTGAGGGCTGCAAGTAGGCGGATTGGCCTGGAGGAAAACAGATGAGGGTATCGTAATTATTTTTTACCAATGGAAGGTCGTAAACCAGAATATTCATTTCTACTGGATCGCTGTTGCAGGCATGCAATGAATCCTGCAAGGTGAGCGAAAGTTTATGGGTACCCGCCTGCATCCATTTTAATGTGATTGAAGCATCAAAAGAATCATTATCCTGCACAATGGATGCTGCATCTGGCTCACTCCAGAGGTAGCTTGAAGGTAAATTGGCCGAAGCCTGAAAAACAGCTTCGTCATTCAGGCAGAAAAGAGAATCTCCGCTCAAATTAGCTTCAGGAATCTCATGAATAAGTAAAAACCCTGTTCCACTTTTATTTACCGAACAATTCGCATCGGTTACCGAAATAAGTTCGACCAGCATGCTACTGTCCTTTGCAATTTCATATTGGTCAGTCTCAAAGTCTTGTATAATCAATTGCTCATTGTTGAGGAGGTAGGTAAGTTGCCAGCTCGCTTCTCCTCTGAAGTTAAGCATAAGCGGAACAATGTCTTCGTTGCGGCAATAGGTCCCGCCTCCGGTTAGCCAGGCATTGGGTAGGTTGTAAAACTGCAGGTTGCGGGTGATGAGGGTATCTATAATTAGCAGAGTTTCATAGGTAACAGGATCGAGAATTCCGAACTCGGTAAAAGTATAAATGCCTGGTTCATGCACTTTAAAACTTCTTTTTCCCATAATAATTGCTAATTCGCTTGTATCCTGCTCGAAAGAATACTTGAAGTAACCTAATAGTGCATCCTCCAGTTCTATGGTAACCAGCGCAGTATCTTTAGGACAGATAAGGCTATCGGAGAAGGTAACTTTTTGCGCAAATAGACCATCAGGTATAAAAAAAAGCAACAAGCAGATGCGAAATAGAAAAGAACGAATAAATTGCATGCTGTTTTTTGTCAAAGTTGAAAATATTACGTTAGTGCAAAAAGTGTTTTGACTATTTTTTTTAAGCAGAATCAAACATTTTTAGCATGCAAAGGTTTCTTTTTATATTGAATAAGAGATGCGTATCAATTAACAATTACTAACTATTTGCAAATTCAGCAGGCTTTTTAACAAACATTTGTTGTTACCATGAAGATTTATACTAAAACAGGAGATAAAGGTACCACTGCCCTTGTAGGGGGAAGAAGGGTTGAAAAAAACCATGTGCGCATTGAGGCATATGGTACCGCCGATGAATTGATTGCCCAACTGGCATTTTTACGAGACCAGGTGCAGCATCAGGAAACTGCCGAATTTATTCTGGTTATTCTCGACCAACTGATGGTAGCCTCGGCAGTGCTGGCAGCAGGAAGCGATGATTTGTTGGAAAAATTACCTTTGCTAAGCCAAAAAAGTATTCAAAAACTCGAAAATGAGATAGACAAGCTCGAGAAAGATTTGCCTCCATTAAACTCCTTCATATTGCCAGGCGGACATCCTGCGGTTTCTTTATGTCACGTGTGCAGAACTGTTTGCCGCCGAACCGAACGTCGTATTTGCGATGTAATGGAGCAAGAGTCTATACCCGAATCAATTGTTGTGTATTTCAACCGGTTATCGGATTATTTGTTTGTACTTTCGCGCTGGTTGGGAATGTATTTTTCAGTGGAAGAGATAAAATGGATACCAAAGTTGGATAACAGATATTAATTTTTATATTTGCAACTTTTTAAAGAATACCTTAAAATCTCATAAATTATGTATTGGACTCTTGAATTAGCGTCAAAATTAGAGGATGCACCTTGGCCAGCCAGCAAAGATGAATTGATTGATTTTGCTATTCGATCTGGTGCCCCGCTTGAAGTAATTGAGAACCTCCAGGAGATTGAAGATGAAGGTGAAATTTACGAAAGCATTGAAGATATATGGCCGGATTATCCGAGCAAAGATGACTTCTTCTTTAACGAAGACGAATATTAGAATAGAAACGGGCAGCAATTGCCCGTTTTTTTTTACCTCTCAATAGAGGTTTTAAAAATGTCGTTCCGCGACTCGGGTCTTTGATCGTATAGCCAATTAAATCCTTTTAGTTTTAGTTTGTTTTCGGGGGCTTGTTCAAGGGGATACATTCCTCCGGTGGGTTTTACATAAAAATTGATGCGCGATACTTCTCCATCGGTAAGCAATATCTTAATGTTGGAGCATTCACTCAGGTTAACTCCGACAATCTCGTCTTCGTCTTTCGGAAAATACACTGTCTGACCATTTCCAATCACATCTACTACCTCCAGCTGGTTTTCGTTAAAATGACACACCATGTTTTTTCCTTTAATCTGGTTAAAGTATAGGGAGTCTTCCTGGCTTGAGATAAACGACGATTGATAGAGGTACATTTTATCTATTTTCTGATTTTTGGTTACTATCTCAATTCTATCGGCCGACACCTGGTTCTTTCCTGTCCAAAGAACTGGAAGGTAATACAATCTGATGGTGGAGTCGGAAAAGGTATAGACGAGCGAGTCGCATTTTCCCTGCACATTTTCGCGGTAGAATTTTACTTTATAATAGGCAAAAATAATCCTACTGTCGTTGGTATCGGGGTAAGAGAGTAGTGTGTCGGCATGTAAAAACAGAGAATCGCCCTCGCTGGTAAACTGTACAAATTCAGCCCTGTCGGTTATAAAGGCATAGCCGGTATTCTCATTGTATCGGGCATTGTTTCCAAGTAAAAGAATGCTTTTTTCCTCTTCCACAATTTTTACATTCTTTTTCGCAATACCATCGCCTGTTATTTGATCGTAATAAATGTAATCGCCATAAATGGTTTGTCGTTTGTTACGTGCCCAGGCATTTTCTCTCAATTCGGTTAAGTTAAGTTTCGAATCGTACCAACCCTTTTCGGCATAAACATGGCTGCTGTCGCCAATAATAGTGGTTGGACCCTGAAAACTGGCAACCCCTGTTTCGGTATTGTACTCTACCGTATCGGAATAGAGGGTGTAATCGGGATTTACAATCACTACACTATCGTAAAATATAAATGTTTTATTTCGGGTGTTATAATAGCCTTCAATGCTCTCAAGGGTATTCTCTTCACTTACGGTATACCCATGATCCTTGTAATAGGAAACCCCGGTATTTAGCTCATACTCTAGCTTTTCGGTTAGAAGAGTTGTTTTTTTATTGATCAGTTTTACCTCGCGGCCGGTAATGGTGGCTTTTTTTGTGTTTCCATCGTAATGCATAAAATCGCCATAGAGTAAAACGGTATCGCCCTGATTAATAAATATGTTGTGGAAGGCATCGAAAGTGTTTTGCTTGGAGTAAAAATAGGCGCTATCGCAATACATTTTTGCTCCGGCATGGATGAATTCTACATTGTTGAGCAGCCTTTGCGCTCCTTTTCCAATGTTTTTATCCACCTCAACCACATCGGCCCGGTATTGAATGCGGGCTTCTTTTTTTTGCGCTTTTAGCAAAGCAGGGAAGCAGCACAGAATAAGGAGAAGGACGATATTTAGGAATTTGTACATGCTTTCTCGTTCACTTATTTCCAAACATCTAGTCTGAACTGGCAGTTACTATAGGGCGGCTCGAGGCGGATATAAATATCTTTCGCTTTTATTTTTATCCATTCATCCACGCTATTTATCTGTTTTTCCTGCAAAGCCATGTTCTGCAACAGATCGTAGTCTAGCTTTAAGTTGGCTACATGCGGTTCGGTACGCGATTTTAATTTAACGATTTTATACACTGTTCTTCCTTTCTCATCAGTAGCTTCGTAGGGTTTAGATATTTCGCCAACCTGAAGGTTTCTGATTACATAGTACTCCGAAGTTTCAAAGTCTGTTACCAAAAACTGAGTACTTAAAGTTGCCGGATTTACTTTCAATCCTCCACCTACTCTTGTATCGTCATCTTGTGAAAATAGTCGGGCGGCAATTTCAAATTTCAGGCTATCCTGCCTTATTAGTCTGGCAATACTATCGAGTTGACTGATGGCTTTTTGTTTGGCCATTGGAGAGACTTTAGGCTTCATGAGTATATGCCTGGTTCTGACACGGTCGTCGGTTTTGTCCATCAACTGAATGATGTGGTAACCAAAGCTACTTTCTACAATTTTCGACACCTGGTCTTTTTTTAATGCCATGGCTGCTTTGGCATAGGCAGGGTCGAGGTCGGCCTTATTGGCCCAGCCAATGTCGCCGCCATTTGGGGCCGAAGGGCAATCGGAATAAAGTACTGCCATGGTGGCAAAGCTTTCGCCATTTAAAATTCTTTCTCTTAGGCCAAGCAGCTTTTCGCGCACAGCAAATACTGCTTCCTGATCCGATTCGGGATAAATCAATATCTGGCTCAATTCTACCTGAGAATCGATATAGGGTAAACTGTCTTTATTAAGCTTGTTGTAAAAGGTTTTCACCTCGTTTGGAGTGATGGAAATATCTTTTACTATTTCCGATTGCATCCGCTGCATCAATAATTGTTCGCGAATGGGCTCGCGCATGTCGTCTTTTATTTCAAGTATCGACTTGCCAAAATAAGCAACCAGTTTATCTTCTGAACCTATTTGTTGAATAAAATAGCTGATTCGCTGTTCAAGTTCCATTTCAACTTCGGCAAACGATACTTCCACGCTATCTTTTTCTGCCTGGTTCACCATCAACTTTTGGGCAAGTAAATCTTCGAAGATCATACACTTCTCAGGCTTTTCGCGCTGGGCCATTAATTGAAGATATTGTTCTTCTACATCGGAATAGAGAATAGCCGATTTACCCACTACACCTACAACTTTATCGACAATATAAGGCTGTGCCGAGAGTTGTACCCCAAAGACAAGAGCAATTAAAGAAAGTGTGAATTTTATTTTATTCATTTTGATATATATTGAAATTGCCCTTGTTCAGGGCATCGTTGTAGATGTCTGCTTCGAGCTGTTGTATAAACTGTATTTTCCGTTTGTTCAACAAAATATTTTTTATGTTTTCCTGCACATACTCCAGTGGGGCTACTGTACCCTCTAAACGGTAATCGACAATTCGCAAAAAGTAGAAATAACTGGTATCCGAAACTTCGATGTTCTTCTGTGTCTGCAGTATGCTTTTTGGCTTGTTATACAGTGGTGGTAGTTTATTCAGATAAGAGTCGAACTTTACCCATTGATCTTCGAAATATTCTACTTCTGTGGCATACTGGTAGCAGTAAGCCTCGAGTTTTTTTATATGTTCCGGGTCGTCGGAGCGATACCATTGCCGCACATTCCTTATTTCGGGTGCAGTAACAGGTATTTTGAGGTATATGCCTTTGGCCAGGTTCTCGTTTAATATGTTGTTCGGGGCATTTTCTTTATAGTAAGCTTCTATGGCCGATTGGGTGATGTTGGTATCTAGCTTCTGCTGAATGAGTTTTTGCTCGTAGCGAAAAATTAGTAGTGAGGTAAGGTAATCGTCTAGTTGCTTTTCGACATTTTTATCGGCCTCGGACAGTTTGCTGTTGGCTTGCGCCAGAATCAGTTGTTTTTTAACCCATTGTTCAACAATGTTTTTAGACAGTGAGATACTGTCTGCCACTTCCAGATCTGAGGGCATCAATGATTCCAAATCAGAAACATAAAGGTATTGATCATAGACTCTGGCTACCGGAACCTCATTATCATTGGCCGATTTGCGTGAACAACCGAAAAGGGTTAAAACAAATATGAGCAAGTATAGTAGTCTCTTCATAGGTCTATTTATTAGCTTCTGCTTTAAGTAGTTCGAACAAGGCTGTGTTTATTTCGATTTGGTATTTGCCCCGCAGCTCTTTCATCCATTCATTCTCGAGGTAATTCTGGTAGTCAGAGATATACAGCCCCCGTGCCTCGTTTAGCTTTTTGTCTTCCACAGGCCATATTTCCGAAACATAAAAGAAGTAGTGTATTGCCTGATCGTTTTCTACTAAATAAGTGCCTTTTTTCCAGGTTAGCTTGTCGGCCATTGCATCGATCCCTTTCTCATAAATCTTTTTTTCGAGGGTGATGCAAGAAATCGTGTCGGAGCCACACAGGTTCGTTTGAAGGTAGTCGATCCCCAGATTGCCTTTCTTTTGTTGTTTCTTTAGTAATGCCGGTAAACTTGCTGTGAAATTGCTGTCGGTGTAGGTGTAGATATTTACACCAATGCGCTCATTCCATTTGTACTTATTGGCTTGCTGGTAAAAAGCTTCCAACCCGCTAGTATCCGATTGAGCACGGCTCCATACCTGGTCGTTGGTGATATTAAAAAGCAGAATTCCATCGTAATACTCTTGAAGCAGGTTTTTGTATTCACTATTTATTTCAGGAAGTTTGGCCATGGCATAATCGTATAATTTCGCATCGGCATATTCCTCTAAATTAACCTGAAGGTTTGTTTCAAACGATTGGTTTTTGTTGACTCGCGCTTTGCGGCCTCCAAGAAAAAGGGCAAAATCGTATTGCAAATAGCTGCTATCGCCAATCTGGAGAATTTCTTTATTTAAATTTGATGCTTTGGTGGCATCCCAATTTTTCCTGTAAAATGAGCTATCCATCAGGTTTAATATCTCTGCCGTATTTTCAGGGTAAATTGTTAAAGGATATTGATTTTTAAGCTCCGAATATTGTTGATGTTTTAAGGTAGCCTTTCGAATGTTGTCGCGTTCTACTTGTTTTGTTATTCTTTCTTCGGCTTCTTCAAAAGTTTCCAGCGGGTATTTGGCAAGCACATAACCAATGTGATATCCCCCTTTGGTTTCGATGGGCTGGGTGTATTCTCCATTGTTTAGTTTGAAGCATGGATCGAGAAATTCGTCAGGGGCCTGGCCTGTACGCAACCAGCCTATTTCACCATCGCGATCAACCGAGCGGGGGTTTTCGGAGTATTCCTTTACGGCCTCATTCCATGGTTTTCCATTTTGCAAATCCTGGTAGGCACGTTCAATTTTTTCTTTCGAAGCCATCTTTTCCGGTTCAGAAGCACCATCGGGTATACGGGTCATGATGTGGGCTACTTTTACGCTTCCCCGGCTGTTACGCCGGTTGTGAACCTTAATAAGATGGTATCCGAAGCTTGTACGTGTAATGGCTGATACTTGTCCTGCCGGGGTTCTGTAGGCCGCAGTTTCGAAAGGATAAACCATGCGGAATACAGTGAAATATCCGAGATGACCTTTGTTTTCGGCCGCCGAGGGATCGTCGGATACAGCAGTAGCAATTTGTTCGAAAGGCTCTCCACCCAACACTCTTGCTCTTATTGAGGCAATCTTATCATAGGCTTTCAGGGTGTCTTTTGGAGAAGCAAATTCATCGCACTTAATCAAAATATGCGATGCATCAATTTCAATGAGCGAACGTTCAAAAGCTTCCTGAATTAATTTTTCCTGGTAGGTTTTATTTTCGAGATATGGTTGGGCAAGTTGTTGTCGGTAGCCATTAAACTCACTTATAAAACTTGGCATTGTATCGTATCCTTTGGTATGTGCCTCGATCACCTTGAGTTTATAGTTTATAAAAAGTTCGAGGTATTCGTCAAAGTTTTTTTTGTCCGCTTCGGGTGTAATGTCGATATTTTTGTTGTAAACCCTCAAAAATTCATCCGACGAAAATACTTTTTCTGAAATACTAAGAAGGGTGTCGGTCTGGGCTTTTAGAAATAGCGGTGCAAAAAAAGTAAATGCGAAGGTTATTAAAACAATTATTCTCATTTTGAGTTGGGTGTTGGTTATTTGATGTTGTTTTTTTTGTTTGAAAGGTTTCTATCTGAATAATTTTTAAAACTGCCGACAAGGTATAAACTTGCTGCCTTGAAATAACGTGCAGTAACACTAGTTTATTACCTGCTGTAGTTGGGCGCCTCGCGTGTTATATCCACGTCGTGCGGATGGCTTTCGGCGATTCCTGAGTTGGTGATGCGTACAAACCTGGCGTCGTGCAGTTTCTCTATGTTTTTTGCACCACAATAGCCCATACCGGCTCTCAGGCCACCAAGCATTTGGAAGATAACTTCAGTAAGGGTTCCTTTATAAGGTACGCGGGCTACAATACCCTCAGGTACCAGTTTGGTTACCTCTGCTTCGGGATCTTGAAAATACCTGTCGCCAGAACCCTGCTGCATGGCTTCAACAGACCCCATTCCGCGGTACGATTTGTATTTTCTGCCATTGTAAATGATGGTTTCACCGGGCGATTCTTCTACTCCGGCAAACAGTGAACCCGCCATTATGCAACTTGCACCGGCAGCAATGGCTTTCACTATGTCGCCCGAGTAACGTATCCCGCCATCGGCTATAACCGGCACTCCGGTTCCTTTTAAGGCATTGGCTACATCGAAGATAGCCGAGAGTTGTGGAACACCTACTCCGGCAATTATGCGGGTGGTGCAGATTGATCCGGGACCTATGCCTACTTTTACTCCGTCGGCACCAGCTTTTACAAGGGCCAGGGCTGCTTCGGCAGTGGCTATATTGCCAACGATTACCTCAATGCCCGGAAATTTTGCTTTTACTTCTTTTAAAACTTCGATGACTCCCGATGAATGTCCGTGGGCGGTATCGATGATAAGGGCATCAACACCAGCTTTCACGAGGGCTTCGGCACGGATCAGTGTATCGTTGGTGGTGCCAATGGCTGCTGCTACACGAAGTTGTCCTTTTTTATCCTTACAGGCGTTAGGCCGGTCTTTGGCTTTGGTTATGTCTTTATAAGTAATAAGGCCCACAAGCAGATTGGTATCGTCCACCACAGGTAATTTTTCGATTTTATGCTGTTGCAAAATGGATGCAGCTTGTTCGAGGTTGGTATCCGGTCTTGCAGTGACAATGTTTTTTTTGGTCATTATTTCCGAAATGGGCCTGGAATGGTTCAGTTCGAACCTTAAATCGCGGTTGGTAACAATTCCAATAAGCTTCTGCTCCTTGTCGATTACCGGGATACCGCCGATCTTGAATTCTTTCATCAGCAATAAGGCATCTGACACCTTTTGGTCTTTATAAATAGTAACCGGGTCGCAGATCATTCCGTTTTCAGCCCTTTTTACTTGTTTTACCTGCTTGGCTTGTTCCTCGATAGGCATATTTTTATGAATAACACCAATACCACCTTCGCGGGCTACTGCAATGGCCATTTTCCATTCGGTTACAGTATCCATGGCAGCCGAAACAATGGGCGCATTCAATTGTATGTTGCGGCTGAAATTTGTAACCAATTCTACATTGCGTGGAACTACCTCTGAAAAGGCCGGAACAAGCAACACATCGTCGAATGTTAAGCCTTCGGAGATAATTTTTTCGGAAATAAATGACATGGCAGTATTTGTTTTTTATTTGTTATTTTCAGCTCATTAAAAAATGCTTTGACAAACAGTGCATTTTTCGTTTTTTTTTCGGCTATTCAATTGCCGGCTTAACCCTGCATTCTGTGGTAGAGTATAAACTTTCAGATTGCCTGTTTTTCGGGTTAAATGGTGCGAAAATACAAAAAAGAAAGATACTTTCCCCGCAACAATGTACGTTTTTAAACTTTTTAACAGGTAGCAGAAGGAATGAAAGACCAGTACACCGACATCTTGCAACAATACTGGGGGTATAGCGATTTCAGACCTTTGCAGCGCACTGTAATCGAGTCAATAGCGGCTGGCAAAGATACGCTCGTACTTATGCCTACCGGCGGGGGAAAGTCCATTACTTTTCAGGTTCCGGCTTTGGTGTACGAAGGCACCTGCTTGGTTATAACACCTTTAATTGCCCTGATGAACGACCAGGTTACCCGCCTTCGAAATCTTCAAATTAAAGCCGCGGCCATTCATTCAGGTCTTTCTTCGCACGAAATGAAGGTGACAACCGATAATGCCATGTATGGGGCTTATAAAATACTTTACCTTTCGCCCGAGCGTCTTGCAAACGAAGGTTTTCGCTCGAGGTTACAGCACATGAAGGTGAGTTTTATTGCAGTCGACGAGGCGCAT
Source organism: Bacteroidales bacterium (assembly GCA_035913795.1). Taxonomy (GTDB): domain Bacteria; phylum Bacteroidota; class Bacteroidia; order Bacteroidales; family UBA10428; genus UBA10428. The sequence continues at coordinate 22,385 of JAMIIA010000094.1, read as the reverse complement.
TGTATTTCGCAATGGGGTTATGATTTCAGACCCTCATACCTTACCATTGCTGGCATTCGCGAATACACCGGGCAGGTTCCTGTATTGGCACTTACCGCCAGCGCTACGCCCGAAGTGGTGGAAGATATTCAGCTAAAGCTCAGGTTTAGGGAGAAAAATGTAATAGAGTCTGACTTTTCGCGACCGAACCTGGTATACTATGTGCGTCAGACAGAAAGCAAGCTCGCCGACTTGGTGAGTGTGGTGAATTCTATTCAGGGTTCGGGCATTGTCTATGTCCGAAGCAGAAAAAAAGCAAAGGAAATTGCAGATCACTTGCGTCGCGAAGGAATTGTGTCGGACTACTTTCATGCGGGCTTAAAATACGAAACCAGGCTTGCTAAACAACAAAACTGGATGCAAGATGCCAGTCGTGTGATAGTGGCTACAAATGCCTTTGGCATGGGAATCGATAAACCAAATGTGCGCTTTGTAGTGCATGTCGACCTGCCCGATTCGCCCGAAGAATATTACCAGGAAGCAGGAAGGGCAGGGCGCGATGGTAAAAAATCGTTTGCTGTACTTTTAGCAGGAACCAATGACAAGGCTCAGGTGAAAAAACGCCTGAGCGATGCTTTTCCGGAAATTACCTTTATCAAGAATGTATACCAGGCCTTGTGCAATTACCTTAAGATTCCCATTGGCGGGGCAAAAGGTATAGCCTTCGATTTCGATTTGCATAGCTTTGTAACCGCTTACAAGTTTAATCCGATACAGGCATTCAATGCATTGAAGCTGCTCGAGCAGCAGGGCTATATTGAACTTACAGGAGAAATGCAGAATTCTTCGCGGATTTATTTTTCCATTCACCGCGATGATTTGTATAATTTCCAGGTGAAGAATTCTCAATTCGATGCCTTTATAAAACTAGTGTTGCGCTCCTATACTGGGCTTTTTTCCGATTATATTCCTGTGAACGAAGAGCTGCTTGCCAAAAGAGCCGGACTAACTCGTCAGATGGTGTATGAATATTTTGTGCGTTTGTCGAAAATGAATATCATTCATTACATACCAGGCAAGCGAACAGCATTAATTGTTTTTCTGGAGGAACGCCTGCCCGAAAAATCTGTTTTTATTTCAGCCGAAAACTATTTACTCCGCAAAGATCGCTACGAAAAGAGGCTCTCGGCCATGCTGCAATATGCTTATACCCTCGATGTTTGTCGAAACAACCTGCTGTTTGATTATTTCGGGCAGAGCGTTACAGAAGAATGCGGTCAGTGCGACTATTGCCGAAACAAAAACCGTGTATTGAGCCCTGAGGTAAAAGAAGCCATTGCCCAAAAAGTTTTAAATGTATTGCAAACGGGTGCCCTCTTGCCCGATGAGCTTTATTGCCGGGTTACGGAAGATCGTACCAACTTATCGGTGGTTTTGCGGCTTATGCTTGAAGACGAACAGCTGAGATACGATGAAGCAGGTAAAATATCTATTTTTAAGAGCAGCAATGAAGCTTCTGCATAAATCCTTATAACTTTACAAAAAAAATAAAGGATTTGAACAGTCTGGTTTATTCAAAAAATACCCTCGAATTTGTTACGGTTGCCAACGAATTCTGCAAATTTATCGAGAATACTCCCGCACATTCTATTGCCAATATTGTAGATACGGGGCACCGGTTACTTCCTCTATTGTACCTGAAAGGAACCCTTCTGCCTGATGTAGAAAACAGCTATGAAGAGTTCAACGAGAAATTTGTAACCGAAGCCGATTACAACCAAATCCATGACCAGCTTCTCGAAAAATTTGCCGACCATAATACTTATTTCGAAGTATTTGATCCGCTTCGGCAGGAAAATGATGAGCCCGCCCAATTGAGCCTTGCCGAGAGCCTTTCTGATATCTACCAGGATATGAAGGACTTTATCATGCAATTTCAGCAGGCTAGCGAGGAAATCATGCTCAATGCTATATGGGAATGCCGTCAGAATTTTGGGGCCTATTGGGGGCAACGTACTGTAAATGTGTTGAGGGCCCTGCATCACCTAAAATACAATGTGATTGATCTGGATAAAGAAGCAAAACCTGATTCTGCAACAAAGGACTTTAATTACAACAATGTCGATACCAAAAACTGGCTGATATCGCGCATGCAAGAAAATTACACGGATGAGGAATGAGTTTTCATTTAAACCGGCAATTACCAACGAAGATATTGCTGGCTTGCCCATTGGTAAATTTACCGGATTAACCTATTACATCGATACTCTTGAGAAATTCGAACTAGTAATTGATAAACTTGAACAAGAATCAATACTAGGATTCGATACCGAAACCAAACCATCCTTTAAGAAAGGGCAAGTACACCAGGTTTCGTTGTTGCAGTTTTGCTCGGGCAGCGAAGCTTATCTTTTTCGTATCAACAAAATAGGCCTTCCAAAGCAATTGGTCAGGATATTGGCCAACAATTCTATCATAAAAGCCGGTGTAGCTATTCATGATGACATTGCCACCCTGAGAAAGATACACGATTTTAAACCTGCTGGTTTTGTTGAATTGCAGCAATTTGTCAAAGGTTTTGGTATCGAAGACAACAGTCTGAAAAAACTATCGGCCAATATTTTAGGCTTTAGTATCAGCAAGAGGCAACAAACCTCGAACTGGGAAGCCGATATTCTGAGCCCGGCACAAATCGAATATGCCACCACCGATGCCTGGGTTTGCCACGAAATTTACAACACACTAATTCAGTAGCGCATGGCAGACACCAGTCGGTTTAAGGTAGAGCTAAAATCGGGAAAAGACCAGTCGGTAAAACGTTTTCATCCTTGGATATTTTCCGGGGCCATTAAAACAATAAGCGGAAAACCTGAAGAGGGCGACCTGGTGGAGGTTTATGACAACAACAAGGGATTTCTAGCTTTGGGCCATTACCAGGTGGGTTCCATTGCAGTGCGCTTGTTTACATTCGAAGACATTGTGCCCGACTACAACTTCTGGTACAACAAAATACTCAGTGCATATCTGCTTCGGTCGCAACTCGGAATGGTGAATTCACAGCTCACTAACGTGTATAGACTTATACATGCTGAAGGCGATGGCATACCCGGCCTCATTATCGATTATTACGATGGGCATGTGGTGATGCAAATTCATTCTGTGGGCATTTACCGAATGCGCGATTGGCTGGTAAGTATTCTAAAAGAAATTTACGGCGATGAACTGAAAACAATATATGATAAAAGCGAGTCGACTATGCCCTCTAAAGGTCCTGTTGCAGGCAACAATGCACACCTCGTAGGGGATACTGAAAGTTGTGTGGTGAAGGAAAATGGGCTAAACTTCGAAATAGATTGGACCCTCGGCCAAAAAACAGGATTTTTCATCGATCAGCGCGATAACCGATTGCTTTTGCAACACTATTCCATGAATAGGGCCGTGCTCAATATGTTTTGCTATACCGGAGGTTTTTCGGTCTATGCCCTTCGGGGTGGTGCCCAATTGGTGCACTCAGTCGATAGTTCTGCCAAAGCCATTGAACTGGTAAATAAAAATATCGACCTCAACTTTACCAATGGGGCTCATGAAGCATTTGCCGCTGATGCATTTAAATACCTCGATGGGGCCAAAGATAAATACGACCTCATAGTTCTCGATCCGCCTGCCTTTGCCAAGCGACTCAATGCCTTAAGCAATGCACTTCAGGGTTATAAACGCCTAAATCAGGTTGCTATAGAGCAGATAAAACCAGATGGAATATTGTTTACTTTTTCTTGTTCGCAAGTTGTTACAAAAGAGAATTTCCGCAAGTCGGTATTCGCTGCAGCAGCCAATGCTAAAAGGAATGTTCGGATTCTTCATCAGCTGACACAACCAGCCGACCATCCGGTGAGTATTTATCATCCCGAAGGGGAATACCTCAAAGGATTGGTTCTTTATGTGGAGTAAAGAAGCTCAGAATTATTCTTGCAATTGCTCTTTATTCAATTTACCGGGTGAAAATCCATTCACTGGCAGTGCTGAGTTTGGCGCTATACCCATATCCTTCGAGGTCGAAGGCTTTTAAATCAGAGGGTTTATTTATTTCATTCTCTATAATGAACCGGGCCATTAAACCGCGGGCTTTTTTCGCATACACTGTAATTACTTTGTACTCGTCGTTTTTGTTTTCTTTGAATACTGGTGTAATCAAATGCTTCCCGAAGCTTTCGGGGATGGTAGCCTTGGCATATTCGTTCGAGGCTAGGTTAACAAGGTAAGGTTCCTTATGATTACTCAGTTCGGTTTGCAATGCACTTGAAATTATGCCATTCCAAAACGAATAGAGATTTTTATATTCCTGCACCGCGAGTTTGGTGCCCATCTCCAGCCGATAGGGTTGAATCAGGTCAAGCGGGCGTAAAATACCATAAAGACCCGATAAAATGCGCAGATGATCCTGGGCAAAGAGCAGCTGCTCCTGCGATAAAGTGGAGGCTTTTAAGCCATTGTAAACCTCCCCGTTAAATGCCAGTATGGCCTGGCGGCTGTTTTCAGGAGTGTGTTCGGCCTTCCAGTTTTGAAACCGAATAAAGTTGAGTTCACCAAGTCCATCGCTAATGCCCATCAATTCGCGTAAGTTGCCCGGCGAATATTTTTTTAGCTCACCAATTAATTCGGCCGAATGGGAGGTGTATTCGGCTAAACTGTATTTTTTTGTTTGGGCTTCGCCTTTAAAATTTAGGTTCTTGGCAGGCGATAAGATCGTAATCATGGTCAATCGGGTTTATCCGATTAACAAACATCGTCGAACAGGTTTTGTTCATACTTAAACCTTTAAAGGTTATTGAATAATTGTGCCACTTCAGATTAATTGCAAAAAACAGGTTGGTTGAAAAGGAGGCTTTTTCTTTTTGTAAGTGCTGCCTGAATTATTTCGATTTCTATTACATTTAGGCCCTTTAAATTTGAGAACCAAGTATGAGCAATTTTACAGCCAGAGTAGCGAAGGCTGCCAACTGGAATGAGCAACATGTGGCTAATACCATCCGCCTGTTAGAAGAAGGAGCCACTATACCCTTTATTAGCAGATACCGCAAGGAGATGACAGGCAGTATGGACGAAGAAAAGGTAGCCCTTGTTAAGGATGAACTGAAAAGACTTCAAGAACTTGAAAAACGCCGGGCTGCTATTCTGCAATCGATAGAAGAACAGGGTAAACTTGACGATTTACTTCGCAACCGCATTGAGAAAGCTGAAACAACGACGGAGCTGGAGGATATTTATCTTCCCTACAAACAAAAAAAGAAAACAAAAGCTTCCATTGCACGCGAAAAAGGACTCGAACCGCTGGCTGTAATCATGATGAAGCAGCTGGAAACCGACATTGACTCCAAAGCACGGACCTTCTTAAATGATAAAGTTGAAACAGTGGACGAAGCCCTTCAGGGAGCCCGCGATATTATTGCCGAGTGGATCAACGAAAACAACAGGGCACGGAATGCCATCCGTAGGTTATTTGATCAGGATGCGCTGATAATTTCTAAAATAAGCAAAGGAAAAGAAGAACAAGGGGCCAAGTATAGCGATTATTTCGAATTTGCTGAGCCTCTTAAACGTTGCCCCTCACACAGGCTATTGGCTATGCGGCGGGGCGAGGAAGAAGGAATCCTCAAACTTAGTATCGAACCCGATGAACTAAAGGCTATTGACCTGCTGGATGAAATATTTGTGAAGGGATATTTCGATGTCACAGAGCATGTGCGAATGGCTATTCGCGATTCCTATAAACGACTTCTGGGGCCCTCCATCGAAACCGAATTCAGAACCCTGTCGAAGGAAAAAGCCGACGAGGCTGCCATACTTGTTTTCAGCAAAAACCTAAAGCAACTGCTCATGGCCTCCCCACTGGGCGAGAAACGAATTTTGGGCATTGATCCGGGTTTTCGGAGTGGATGCAAACTGGTTTGCATCGACAGCCAGGGAAACTTACTCAATAACACTACCATTTTTCCACATGCCCCGCAAAATGAGTGGGGAAAAGCTCAGCAAAAACTTTCGACACTGGCAGAACAGTATAAAATTGAAGCAATAGCCATTGGCAATGGCACCGCCAGCCGCGAAACCGAAGAACTTATTAAATCAATCAGGTTTAAAACCGATATGCTGGTTTACATGGTGAGCGAGGCTGGTGCATCGGTATATTCTGCCTCCAAGGTTGCCCGCGAAGAATTTCCCGATTATGATGTTACAGTGCGTGGAGCTGTTTCGATCGGGCGCCGCCTGATGGATCCACTTGCCGAGCTGGTAAAAATAGACCCCAAATCCATTGGTGTGGGGCAGTACCAGCACGATGTAGATCAGGTTAAACTCAAAGAATCGCTCGACCAGGTAGTGGAGAGTTGTGTCAATGCGGTGGGGGTTGAACTCAATACTGCCAGTAAGCACCTGCTGACTTATGTGTCGGGTTTAGGTCCTCAATTGGCGCAGAACATAGTGGAATTCAGAAAAGAAAACGGACCCTTTCAATCGCGTACCGACCTTAAAAAAGTTCCACGCCTTGGGCCTAAAGCCTATGAGCAGGCTGCAGGTTTTTTGCGCATCAGGGGAGCAAAAAATCCTCTCGATAACAGTGCAGTGCATCCGGAGAGTTACAGCATCGTCGATATGATGGCCAAGGACCTTGGAGCAAAAATAGTCGACCTGGTGGCTTCGGACGAGCTCAGAAAAAAAATTAATCTTGCAAAATACATCAATGATAAAACGGGTATGCCTACCCTGAAAGATATTATGGCCGAGATTGCAAAACCCGGCCGCGATCCCCGTTCGGTCATCAAGGTATTTGAATTTGCCTCGGGGGTACATTCCATTGACGACCTGAGGGAGGGGATGGTTTTACCCGGCATTGTAACCAACATTACCAACTTCGGAGCCTTTGTCGATGTGGGGGTAAAACAGGATGGCCTGGTGCATATCTCGCAATTGGCCAATCGCTTTATCTCCGATCCGAACGAAGCTGTAAGCCTGCATCAGCATGTAAAGGTAAAAGTGCTGGAGGTAGATAAATCGCGCAAGCGTATTCAGCTGAGTATGAAAGATATTACTTAAACATTTATTGCTACAGGTATACTGATACTGTTCAATTGGCGAAAGTAGAATCTGTCTGACCCTAAATCCTGTTAAATACTTGTATGATGAAATACCTCACTATCTATTAAAAAGAAGGATCTATTTGCAGTAGTTTTTTTTCTGTGCCGTATAAAATTATAAATTGCATAAATTTGTTAGCCGTTATTTCATAAAGTGAGCTTTTTACCGTTAAATATTTTTATTATCTGAAAGAATTCAATACAGAACCCTTTCATGCCTAATTTTTCCAACATAATCCGGAGCATTGCTTTTCTGTTTGCCATTATGCTTTTTAGTGTGCATAAGTTAGAGGCCCAGCAAACTATTCAGTTCAGCCATATCAATATCGACCAGGGGCTATCGCACAACAGCGTGCAATGCATTTTGCAAGATCAGCAGGGTTTTCTTTGGTTTGGCACCGAAGACGGATTAAACCGATACGATGGCTATGAGTTTAAGGTTTTCCGTCCTTCGGAGGATACCAACTCAATCTCAGGTTTGTTTATCTGGGATCTCAGGCAGGATAGAGAAGGAAACATTTGGATTGGTACAAATTACGGCGGATTATGTGTTTATAATTCGCAAAACGGACGCTTTAAAACCTACCGAAATATACCTGGCGACAGCCTTTCGCTCGGTAGCGACTATGTGCGTTCGGTTTTAGTGGACAACCAGAACAATGTGTGGGTTGGAACATACGGAGGCGGTTTGAACCTCTTGGATAAAGAAACAGGAAATTTTAAAATATTCAAGCACCGCGAAGGCATACCCGGAACTCTTAAAAACAATGTAGTTGGATCGCTTTTTCAGGATAAAAAGGGGCGGCTGTGGGTTGGTACAGAAGGAGGCTTGCATTTGTTTAACCCGGTCGACAGCAGTTTTACAAGCTTTGAGAATGAACCCGGGAACAAAAAAAGCATTTCACACAATCAAATCGATGCTATACTGGAGGATACCACCGGAGTGCTATGGGTTGGCACCAAAAACGGACTGAATAAATTGGATGAAACTACGGGAAGCTTTGAGCGTTATATGGCCAACGAAACGAAAGAAAACGCGCTGAGCCATAATCTTATCACCTCTCTGTTTCTCGACCGCGAGGGTTTGATTTGGATTGGCACCGATGGGGGAGGAATAAGCCTATTTGATCCTTACAAGAATACTTTTAATAAAATATTGAATGACCCAGAAAATCCGAATAGCTTAAGGATTAATTTGGTGAGAACTGTGTTTCAGGATCAACTCGGAATTTACTGGGTGGCAACCAATGGTGGTGGAATATGTAAATATATGCCCTACTCCGAAAAGTTTACCCATGAAAAATACGAACCTTATAATCCCGATGGCCTCAACCATAATGTCATCCGCTCGTTTTTTATGGATACTCAAGATCGTTTATGGATAGGTACCGTGGGCGGAGGAATCAACATAAAAGACCCGGTTGCTGGTAAGTACTATAAAATACAGCACAATCCTGCTCAATGGCCAACCTTATCTTCGAATGTGGTTATCAGTATCTACAAACAAGATGACTACACCCTTTGGGCCGGAACCTGGGAGGCAGGGCTTAACAGGGTTAAGTTTCGGGCACCAGTGCCTGCAGGAGCCGATCCGAATGACTACATAAGCTCTATCGACCAGATATTCCATAAGGCCGGTAATCCATCTACCATAAGTAGCGATATCGTACAAGCCATTCTAAAGGATAAACAAGGTTTTATGTGGTTTGGTACCGGTTCCGGACTTGATATTTATGACGAATCGCGCAAACAATTTATCAATATAAGCAATCGGCCCGGAGACTCTGCCAGTCTGAGCGACAACCGGGTGCAATCTGCTTTGGCACAAGACAGGAATGGAGATATCTGGGTGGGTACCTGGAATGGATTAAACAGAATGAAGTACCCTAAGGACCTAAAAAAGAATGCGTCGCTTAGTAATTTTATGCCAGAAGCAGTTCAGTTCGAACAGATTTTACATAGCGAATCGGACCGAAGTACCCTTAGCGACAACAGGGTTATTTCGCTTTACATCGATAATACTTCTCCGGAATTAACGGTATGGGCTGGAACCTACGGCGGCGGCCTTAATAAAATTGTAGTGCACGATGCTCCGGTATCAGGAATTGCTTATACCATTACCCGGTATTCGAAACGCAGCGGACTGGGTAGTGATGTTATCTATGCCATTCATCCCGACAGCAGAGGAAATTTATGGATGAGTACAAACGATGGAATTATGATGTTTAACCCGCAGACCCTTGTTTTTCGCAACTACAACGAAAGTGAAGGGGTACAAAGCAGCCAGTTTTACTGGGGAAGCGGGCTAAAAGATAGGAATGGATACATATACCTGGGTGGCGTGAACGGTTACAACGTATTTCATGCCGATAGCATTCAGAATAAAAGTATACCGCCCAGGGTGCTGATTACCGATGTAAAGATCTTTAATGAATCGGTTCCCGTAGGCGTAAAACGCGAAGGAAAAATTACTTTACACAAAGCGGTTAACTTTGCCGACCATATCGAACTTAATTACCACGAAAATGTAGTGAGCTTTGAATTTGCCGTGTTGCACTATATCGCCCCGTATTTAAATCAGCATGCCTATATGCTCGAAGGCATTGACAAGGAATGGAACTATATCTCTAACAGAAGGTTTGTGACCTATACCAACCTTCCGCCCGGCGAGTACCTTTTTAAAGTGAAAGGTGCAAATAACGAGGGAGTGTGGAGCGAAGAGATGGCAACTCTGAAAGTGATAGTAAAACCTCCGTATTGGAAAACCTGGTGGTTTAGAATTCTAGTAATTGGATTGATTCTTTTGATTGTGGTAACGGTTTATCGGCTAAGGGTGCATGCTATGGAATTGCGTAACCGCTATCTCGAAACTATGGTGCAACGAAAAACAAAAGACCTGAAACACGAAATAGAAGAACGCAAAAGTATTGAGGAATCGCTTCGTACTTCGGAGCAAAAGTTAATGGAGCTGAATGCCAATAAAGACAAATTTTTTAAAATTATTGCCCACGATTTGCGCAATCCAATCAATGTTACCCTTGGTTTCTCTGAATTATTAACCAAGAACTATCAGGGTTACGATGATGAGAAACGTATCAGGTTTATCGAATCAATTTTTCAGGCAACCTCTAATATCAACAACCTGCTCGAAAACCTGCTACAATGGTCGATGGCGCAATCAGGTAGAATTTCAGTTCGTCCAGTGGAAGTAAATCTTCATGAGCTTATCCGCACTAACCTGATAATATTGGAAGAAAACCTCGACCAGAAAGAGATTACTGCAGAAGTGAGTGTTTCACCCTCTCAACTGGTACTGGTCGATCATGATATGTTAGAAACTATCGTGCGCAACCTGCTTACGAATGCCATTAAGTTTACACCCAAAGGAGGTAAAATATCCATTACCACAATTGAATCTATCAATAACCATATTGATATCTGTTTCTCCGATTCTGGAGTAGGCATGACTCCCGAGCAGGTAGACAATCTTTTTAAAATGGAATTATCATCCAGCAGCCGGGGTACAGAGGGCGAAAAAGGAACCGGACTCGGGTTGATGCTTTGCCGCGAGTTTATCGAAAAAAACAAAGGTAAAATATGGGTCGAAAGCCAGGTAGACGCAGGTACCCGCTTTTACATCAGGCTGCCCCTTCCAGCATTAAATTAAGTAACAATTTAAACTGTCTTTAAGCGCTTTTTGACGATATAAAATTGTCTAGTAATGCTTTATGTGCATCGTTTATTTTTTCACTTTTAGCCTTTAAGGTCAGCTGCACTTTTTCTCCATTTTTTCCGAGACCCTGCTTCATTTTTCTGAACATACTGCCAGTGGCTATTTTGTAGGTTGTAAAAAGTGCCAGTTTGCTTCCATCTAAAGCAGGCAATTGTTTAGCAAACTTTTGCCATTGCTTCTCAGGGTGCTGAAAAGCTATAAACAAGCCATGGGTCCAACATCCTAACAAAATCAGGTTGTAGCCATTTACATCCTGTGGTTGTGTATCGTGAAGCGACTTAATATCGCATTCGACTCCTTTTTCTTTCAGATAATCGGCTATGTTGTGTCCGAAATACTTGGTTGTGCCCTTTTTGCTCAGGTAAATAATCAATGCCTTGCTCATAGAGGATTAGAATTTGTTATTTCGAAAATGAAATCATGAACCCCTACAAAAATAAGAATTGTAGAGTGATGACTGAATTATTTAATGAGAAAAGATCGGTTGGCAGGCTTGTTTTTTAATGTTGGTCAATTTGCTATTTTAGCACGCCCAAATAAGAGAACAAATATTTTGATTTGCCTCGCGCTTTTAGCCTTCGCAAACCAAAACAAGGGTTCGGGATGTTTTTCTTTTCAAACTCTATTCATATGAACGCACCTGTTGCCAATAAAATACCCAAAGAACTTACCCTTCATGGCCATACCCGCATCGATCACTATTTCTGGATGAACCAAAAGGGAAATCCTGAAGTAGAGGCATACCTTCATGCCGAAAATGCCTATACTAAAGAGCAACTTTCTTCTACCGAAAATTTTCAGGAATTGCTTTTTAACGAGATGAAGGGCCGCATGAAACAATCAGATATGTCGGTTCCCTATAAGGAGAACGGGTATATTTACATTACAAAATTTGAAGAGGGAAAAGAATATCCGATCTATTGCCGCACGAAAGATAGCCCCGATGCGGCTGAAGAGATTTTGTTGAATGTGAATGATATGGCGGCTGGTTTTGCCTATTACCAATTAGGAGGTATAACCATTAGCCCCGACAACAAAACACTGGCATATAGTGTAGACACCATTGGAAACAGGATATACACACTTTATTTTAAAGACCTTGAAACAGAACTCTTAACAGATCAGGCGATTGAACATGTTTCGGGAAGAGCCGTGTGGGCGAACGACAGTAAAACAGTTTTTTATACGAAAAAGGATGAGCAAACCCTGAGGTCATTCCAAATTTGGCGCTACCAGCTTGGATTGAATCAACCTGCTGTTTTAATTTACCAGGAAGATGACGAGACTTTTGGATGCTATATTACCAAAACCAGGTCGAAAAAGTATTTATTTATTGGCAGTTCTGCTACACTTAGCGATGAGTACCATTTTCTTGAAGCTGATAATCCATTGGGTGAGTTCAGACTTTTCCAGAAACGAACCAGGGGTTTAGAATACAACCTTGGACATTACCAGAACCGTTTTCTGATTCGAACCAATCACGAAGCACAAAATTTCAGGCTCATGGAATGTCCGGAAAATTCTACCGGACTTGCCCGTTGGAAGGAGCTTATTCCGCACCGTTCGGATGTTTTGTTGGAGGGGTTTATGGTATTCGATCGTTTTATGGTGTTGGAGGAACGTGTAAAAGGTGTGAGCCAGATTAGAATTCTTAGTCAGGCTGATGGCTCCGATCATACCATTGACTTTGGTGAGGAAATTTATACCGCATGGATGTCGGTGAACCCGGAATTTGATACCGAGGTGATTCGACTTGGTTATTCCTCGCTTACAACTCCAACAACCACTTATGCCTATCATCTGCACAACCGCCAGCTTGAAGTGCTTAAGCAGCAGGAAATAGTAGGGGGGTATACTCCTTCAGATTACGAGAGTAAACGGTTATTTGTAATGGCAGCCGATGGAGTGGAGGTTCCTGTTTCGCTGGTATACAAAAAAGGAACCCCTTTCGATGGTTCTTCTGCCTTATTGCTTAGTGGATACGGTTCATATGGCATTTCGTCCGAAACATTTTTTAGTTCTAATCGCTTAAGTTTGCTTGACCGTGGTTTTATATGCGGAATAGCCCACATCAGGGGAGGGCAGGAGCTTGGCCGTCATTGGTACGAAGATGGTAAGCTATTGAAGAAATGGAACACCTTTACCGATTATCAGACTTGCTGCAGGGTGCTAATCGAAAAACACTTTACCAGCGCCGATCGCCTGTTTGCCATGGGTGGGAGTGCTGGAGGAATGCTTGTGGCAGCATTAGCCAATATAGAACCCGGATTGTTTAAGGGCATTGTGGCAGCGGTACCTTTTGTCGATGTAGTCACTACCATGCTCGACGAAGACCTTCCGCTTACAACAGGAGAATACGACGAATGGGGTAACCCGAACGAGAAGGATTACTATCATTACATGCTCTCCTATTCACCTTACGACAATGTAAAAGCGCAGGAATACCCCAATATACTGGTTACCTCGGGCTATCACGATTCGCAGGTGCAATATTGGGAACCCGCCAAATGGGTGGCTAAATTGCGCGAAATAAAAAAAGATAAAAACCTATTGCTCCTGCACATGAAAATGGATACTGGCCACAGTGGTGCTTCCGGGCGTTTCGAATACCTGCGCGAAACGGCCCTGGAATATGCTTTTATTCTTTATCTGATGGGCATTAAGGAGTAATTGGAAATGTCCGGGGGTAAGGATATATGTGATTTTTCGAGTCTTTAAGTCATACTTGTAAATAAAAGGTAGCTAAAAAAACACCAGGACACTATGGAAATACCATGTTTTCGGCCTGAAACTAAACCACAGCGGTGGAAATACTTAATTAACCGATTGAAGAAATTTTAACTCACTTTAAATATGCGCGGTTTATTGACAATATTTTTACTAATACTCTCCAATACCTTTATGACCCTTGCCTGGTATGGGCATTTAAAATATGGAGAGTGGACTTGGGTAAAGAAGCTAGGGCTTATTGGTGTGATATTGCTTAGCTGGGGAATTGCCTTTTTCGAATATATCTTTCAGGTACCGGCAAACCGCTTAGGCTATAACACACATGGTGGACCCTTCAACCTTTGGCAGTTAAAAGTTATTCAGGAAGTAATTACTCTGGTGGTTTTTACCGTATTTGTGCTGTTGGTTTTTAAAAAGGAGCAGCTAAGACCCAACCACATTATTGGCTTTGTGTTTCTGATTTTGGCGGTGGTTTTTATCTTTAAAAAATAACAGCATAGTACCTTATCTGTAAATCGAAGGCAACCAGCAAATGATTAAAACTATAGGTATTTGCCCACTATTTCGTAAAAAAGACTTGGGTTTATGGGTTTGGCAAGGTAGTCGTCAAAGCCGGCATTTTGAATTCTCTCCACATCCTGAGGCATGGCATAGGCCGTTTGAGCTATTATTACCTGCAAAGGTTTTGTGCCTTTTATTTTGGCAGTAGCCTCGTACCCACTCATAAGTGGCATTTTAATGTCCATCAGCACTACATCGAATGATTTGCCAGACGAGAAGTGATTCACTGCAACTTGGCCGTCCTGGGCCCATACAAATTCAGATTTTGTCTTTTTTAACAAGCTTTTCAGGTACTGGAAATTGGCTGCTTCATCTTCCACAATCAGAATTTTCTTGTTCGACCAGTCAGGTATCATGCCTTTTGTGCTTTTGCGCTGGGCGATAGGGGTGGTTTCGCCTTCGGTACCCAGAGGCAGTTGAAGAAAGAAGGTTGACCCCTTGCCAGGTTCAGACTCAAGCCACAAGCGGCAATTCATTAAATCGCAAAGGCGCACCGAAATGGCAAGACCCAATCCACTTCCGCGATAAAGCTTTGTTGTATTGTCTTCTATTTTTCGAAAACGTTCGAAAATAATTTCCTGATTTTCTTTTGAAATGCCAATGCCGGTATCTTTTACCGAAATGATAATATGGTCTTCGCCCTTTTTACAAGCAACCTCAATGAACCCCTGTTCGGTAAATTTAAACGCATTGTTCAGCAGGTTCGTCATTATCTGTTTTAGCCGGTAGCTATCGGAATAAATGCTTTGTCTTAGTTCCTTTAGTTCGTTGTTCACCCTCAACTCCACATTGGAACTGGCATAACTTGTTTTATAATAATTGGAGATATCGTCGACAAACTCATTCAAATTAAACCGATGTTTGTGCAGTTTGAGCTGGTCGGCTTCCATGCTCGACAAATCGAGAATGTCATTGACCAAAACCAACAAAGTATCGGTGTTACGGTTTATCAGTTCAACATATTCTTTACGCTCATCGGGTGTGATTCCTCTTTCGTCGAGCAGGTTGGAGAAACCCACAATGGCATTAAGTGGTGTTCTGATTTCGTGCGACATGTTGGCCAGAAAGGATGTTTTTATCATGTCCGATTCTTCGGCCTTGTTTTTGGCTTTAGCGAGTTCTTCTGTTCTTAATTCGATGAGGCTTTCGAGGTGATTACGATGCAGCTCTAATTCTTTCTTTTGCTCCAATATTTTATTTCGTTGCAATTCAACTTCATCTTTTTGTTGCAATATTTCCTGCTTCTGGGTTTCGAGAAGGCAATTGGCCGTATTCAGTTCTTTGGTGCGGCTTTCAACCATTTGTTTTAAACGCAGGCTTTGAGTTTTAAAGTTAGTAACCCGTGTAAGATAAATAAAGTAGAGTAACAATGTGAGGCCTATACCAAATAGAATACGAACCCATAGAAGCTGGTAAAAGGGAGGCGTAATGCGTATTACAAGCGAAGTACCCTGGTTGTTCCAGGTGTTATCGTGGTTGGAGCCAATAACCTTGAAGGTGTATACCCCACCGGACAGGTTTGTATAACTGGCGAATTGCTGGTTACCGCTTTCTATCCAATCTTTGTCAAAACCTTCGAGTTTGTATTTGAACTTATTTCTTGATGGATTGGCATAATCCAGAGCAGCAAAATATATCGAGATGTAATTATCGCGGTAAGAAAGTTTTACGTCCGAAAGCTCGCTAAGCGCCTTTCCAAAATCCTTATCTTTATTGTATACTTTAAAATTGGTAATGACTATGCGAGGGATATTGGTGCTTACTGTAATTCTTTCTGGTTGAAATTTATTATAACCGTTTTGTCCACCAAAATACATCCAGCCGTCTTTGTTTTTAAAAGAAGCTCCCCAGAAAAAGGCATTTCCCTGTAAACCATCGCTCTCGTAAAAATTGGTGAATTTTTCGTTCACAGGATCAAACTTCGAAAGCCCATTGCTGGTGCTAAGCCACAAGTTACCTTCATTGTCCTCTAAAATTCCAAATATTACATTGTGAGCCAGACCGTTTTGAGTTGTATAGGTATAAAATTCTTCTTTCCCGGGGTCGAATCGGTTTAATCCTCCTCCGTATGTACCCAACCAAATGGTTCCTTTTTTATCCTGGTGAATGGACAGTACATTGTTATCTGAAAAGCGGCCTTTCTTTTTTTCTTCTTTTGTTTTCCAGTGAACAACCTTCGGATCAGCCTTGTAAAGCTCTTCCTTTGCAATAAAGTTCAATCCATTGTTCCAGGTGCCAACCCATAGATTTCCCTTGTCATCGAAATAGATGGCTTTAGATTGAATGTTGTTTCCGCTTATCGAATTGGGGTTTTTTGGATCGTGTCGAATGTAATCCCAGGTTGAGGTTTGCGGATTAAAACGGCAAAGCCCGTTTTCAGTACCTATCCAGAAGTAACCCTGTGCATCTTCAACAATACCCTGAATGAAATCGGGTGTATTGATAGGATTAGGATTAAGCAAATAAGCACTGAAAGTATTGGTAGCTTTGTTAAAGCGCTGAAGGTAACCATTCATGGTTCCACACCAGAGGTTACCTTTCGAATCGACCAGTAGACTCTGAATGCCATTGCTTTTTAATCCACTTCCGGAATTATCCGCCTTGTAAACCATCCATTGTTGCGTTTTTGGGTCGAACCGGTTCAATCCTTTGCCAATGGTTCCGGCCCATGTAGTACCATCCGGTTCTTCAGTAATCGCTCTAACAATGTTATGGCTTAGGCTGTTGGGGTTTTCAGGGTCATGTCGCACATGAATAAATTCTTTAACCACCATGCTTTTGTAAACCCCTTGCTCGGTGCCTACCCAAATAATGTTTTGGCTATCTTTAAAGTTTGTTCGTATAAGCTTATAGTTCAGCTCATTTCGTTGCCCAAGTTCGGTGGTAAGGCGGAAATATTTTTTTGTTGCCACATCAAAAACTCTCAATCCGTTTTCAGTTCCTACCAGCAGGTATCCCGGGTTTATCTCAACAATAGCATCAATGTGTTCGCTGCTTTCATCGAAATAATTGCTGAAGGTTTCAGTAGCGGGGTTAAACAGATTTAAACCACCTCCGCTGGTTCCGATCCATAAGCGGCCCTCACTATCCTCAAAGACAGCATAAACACTGTTGTTCGAGAGACTTTTATTGTTGGCAGGAGAATGCTGGAAGTTAGTGAAATTGTCTGTTTTTTTATTGTATCGGTTCAAACCACCACCTTGTGTGCCAATCCAGATAGTGCCATGCGAATCTTCAAATATTTCTCTTACAATGTTGTGGCTGAGGGAGTTTTTTTGTGAAGGATTATTTTTGTAACAGGTAAACTTTTCGTTTTCTTGCAAGCTATTGGTAGCCTTTGTTCTGAATAAGCCATTGTTCCAGGTTCCTATCCAGAGATTCCCCTCACTGTCTTCCAGAATTTTCCACGCACTGGTGCCGGTAAATCCATTCAAGGTATCGCTGCTGCCATAATAACGTTTGAATAATTGTGATTTTGGATCGAATTTGTTGATTCCGCCTTCCTGAGTTCCTGCCCAGATAAATCCATTACTGTCTTCGATAATGCTTCTTATCGCATTGCTGGAGAGTGAGTTTGTATCGTTTTCGTTGTGTGCAAACAATTTGAGGCTATATCCATCGTATCGTGCCAGTCCATCTACCGAACCAAACCAGATAAAACCATCTTTGCTTTCGATAATCGAATGCACAATGCTTAACGAAACATCACCTTCAATATTAATGGGTTCAAACTGAAGACGCACAGGTTGGGAATGCAGAATTAGTACCACCGTAAAAGAAAGAAAAAATGGCAGTACTCGTCTGCACAATTTTACAATACCGATATGTTTATAATCAATAGTTTGAATCATTTTACTCTTGCCAGAATCATATTAATAACCGCTGAACCAATACAATTGTTTATTTTAAGAATGAATATAGTAAAAAGGTATTAGAATCTGTTGAATGGATTAAGGTTTATTGAACATAAACATAATTATATCCGCTTGTGGTAGGCATGATTTTGCACATGTGAATTAAGCTTTTGCATCAAAATAAAACTTTACTATTGTTTTTTCTCGATTAATACTTTAAAAAAGTTCCAATCGTTAACATATTGTTAATGAGTAAACAATTTAATTTTTGGTTGGTTAATGTTACAATACGCTTTGATATTGCAATCCAATTTACCCTGGAACAGAAATTAGAAGACGATGAAAAAGATAGTATTGGTGGTATTTGTTTTTAGTTCAGTTATCATGCTTAAAGCCCAGGAAAAAATGAAATTTAATCAGTTAACATTCGAAGAAGAAAGAATTATAATCCACAAAGGTACCGAGGCTCCGTTTACTGGAAAATATAACGACAATAAAGCCAAGGGCACCTACACCTGCAAGCGATGCGACGCACCCCTCTATAAATCGGACGATAAATTTAATTCGCATTGTGGCTGGCCCAGCTTCGACGATGAGATTAAGGGAGCTGTAAAGCATGTGCCAGATGCCGATGGCCGACGCACTGAAATTGTTTGTGCCAACTGCGGTGGTCATCTTGGACATGTATTTATCGGCGAAGGTTTTACCGATAAAAACACGCGCCATTGTGTAAATTCGCTCTCACTTAATTTTGTGCCAAAGGCTGAATAACAGCTTTCCCCCCTTTCTTCTTATAAAAGCTTTCGAATTGAATTGGGTATCTACTTTTATTACCTGATAATTGTTGTTGTGCTGTTCAAAATCATTTTGCATTTTTATTTCCTTAATTTTATTCGCCAGGAAAATGAAAAAGCTTAATGGTTCAATTTTAATTATCGTGCTTCTAATAGGTAGCTGCAGAATGATCCCAACAAACCCCGAAGAAAAAATAATCGAAAAGCCCACCTTCGAACTAAAGGGCAACAGACTCACACCCGAATTGCTCTGGACTTTTGGCCGTGTGGGCGAAGTAGCAATCTCGCCCGATGGGCAAAGCATTTTGTTTAGTGTAAAATATTACGATATAGCCGAAAATAAAGGCAATTCGGAACTGTACCTTATGAATATCGATGGAACCGGTAAAAAGCAGATTACACGCTCGGCAAGAAGCGAGTCGAATATTTGCTGGCGACCCGATGGGAAGAAAATTACTTTTCTGTATTCCGACGATAGCGGTATGCAGCTCTGGGAAATGGATATCGATGGAACAAATCGAAAAAAAATATCACAGGTCGAGGGAGGTATAACCGGATTTAAATATTCTCCCGATCAGACCAAAATTGTGTATTCGAAAGAAGTTTCGCGCACCGACAAAGTGATAGACCGGCATCCTGATTTACCCAAAGCCAATGCCTATTTGGGTAACGACCTGATGATACGCCACTGGGATTCGTGGAAAGATTCGCACAGCCATTTGTTTGTAGCTTACTATGCAGACGAAGCAATTAAGAATGCGAAAGACATTATGGAAGGAGAATTGTTCGATTCGCCCAAGAAACCTTTTGGAGGAATGGAACAAATAGCCTGGTCGCCCGACAGCAAAAGCCTTGTTTACACCTCGCAGAAATTGTCAGGGGCCGAATATGCCCGTTCAACCAATACCGATTTGTATCATTACCAGATAGAAACAGGGCTTACTACCAACCTCACCAAAGGAATGATGGGGTACGATATCAACCCTGTATTTTCGCCCAATGGAAAATACCTTGCTTTTGAAAGCATGGAACACGATGGCTATGAGTCCGACCTCAGTCGTTTATTTGTACTCGATCTGCAAACAGGTTCAATGGCTAATTGTTCCGAGAACTTCGACCAGATGGTGCATGGCCTTGTTTGGGACGAAAAGGGTGAAAATGTCTATTTTACAAGCGATTGGCATGCACGTTATCAGGTATATCAATACAATTTGCTTTCAAAAACTTATCGTGCCCTTACACAAGGCGATCACAACTACCAGGCAGTATGGTATACCGGAGAAAAATTGATTGCCACAAAAATGTCCATTTCAATGCCTACCGAAGTTTTTTCAGTCGATATTGCAACTGGAGCCGAAACCCAGCTCACGGATGTAAACTCCGACTTGCTTGCCAAGCTGAAAATGGGAAAGGTCGAAGAACGCTGGGTAAAAACCACCGACAACAAAGAGATGCTGGTTTGGGTTATCTATCCGCCCGATTTCGATTCTACAAAAAAATATCCTGCCTTGCTTTATTGTCAGGGTGGTCCGCAATCGTCGGTAAGTCAGTTTTTCTCCTATCGGTGGAATTTTCAACTCATGGCGGCCAACGATTATATTGTGGTGGCCCCTAACCGCAGAGGTCTGCCAAGTTTTGGTCATGAGTGGAACAAACAAATAAGCGGCGATTACGGCGGACAAAACATGAAAGATTACCTGAGTGCCATCGATGCGCTGGCCCAGGAACCCTATGTGGACGAAAACAGATTAGGCGCGGTTGGAGCCAGTTATGGAGGGTTTTCGGTCTACTGGCTTGCCGGTAATCACCAAAACAGGTTTAAGGCCTTTATAGCCCACGATGGTATCTTTAACCTCCAGGCGCAATACCTCGAAACAGAAGAGACTTTTTTCGTGAACTGGGATTTGGGTGGACCATACTGGGATCAATCGAATAAAATTGCTCAAGCTTCGTATGCCAATTCGCCTCATTTATTCGTCGATCAATGGAACACCCCCATCATGGTGATACATGGCGAAAAAGATTACCGGGTGCTTTATAGCCAGGGTTTGCAGGCTTTTACCGCTGCAAGGCTGCGTGGAATACCAGCCAGGTATCTTCATTTTCCCGAAGAGAACCACTGGGTTTTAGCCCCACAAAACAGTATTTTATGGCACCGCGAGTTCTATATCTGGCTCGACCAGTGGCTTAAATAGCACCAGGTAATTCAGTTACCTAGGCCTAGGTGGCCATAGATGCAAAATGCGCCAAAGGCTTTCTTTTACTCTTGGTGCCTTTGTGCCTTGGTGGCGATGTTTTGTTCTGCCAGGCCTCAAAACGAAAAGCAAACAACATTCTCACTCATAAAGATTCTGTTCCTGGTCCGGTAGATAAACTGCAAAAATTTGGTCTTCATGTCAAGATAATTTTCGTACCTTTTTGTTTTTATTTCGAACGGAACATACAATGAGTAAGAAGAAAAAAGGAAATCACGAACCCATACTCGATAAGAATTTTTACGAGCAGGAGCTTGAAAAACTTCAGCTCGAATTGGTGAAGATGCTTGAATGGATTAAGCATAAGGGCCTAAAAATGGTGGTGCTTTTCGAAGGGCGCGATGCAGCCGGTAAGGGTGGTGCCATTAAACGAATCACCGAGAGCCTTAACCCACGGTTCTGTAAGGTGGTTGCACTGGGTATACCTACGGAGAAAGAAAAATCGCAATGGTATTTTCAACGCTATGTAAGTCATCTGCCTGCCGCCGGTGAGTTGATATTATTCGACCGTAGCTGGTACAACAGGGCCGGGGTAGAACATGTAATGGGCTTCTGTAACTCCGAGGAGTATGAAGAGTTTCTGCGTTCGTGCCCTGAGTTCGAGCGTATGCTTATTCGTTCGGGCATCATTCTGATTAAATACTGGTTTTCGGTGAGTGACGAGGAACAGGAACGTAGATTTCTCGATCGTATTAACAACCCGGCAAAGCGGTGGAAAATTAGTCCTATGGATCTCGAGAGTCGCTCGCGCTGGGTGGACTATTCGAAGGCCAAAGACAAAATGTTTCAATATACCGATATCAAGCAAGCGCCCTGGTATGTGGTGGAAGCTGACAATAAAATGAGAGCCCGACTCAATTGTATACATCACCTGTTAAGCATGGTGCCTTACGAGATGATCAAGTACGAAAAATTGGTATTGCCCTCGCAACAATCGGCCAAAGACTATATTCGCCCACCCCTTAGCGACCAGACCTTTGTGCCTGAGGTTTATTAACGGATGGCATGCATAGGTTGTGTCAAATAAAAATGATATAGAGGCCAAAAATAGTTGGTAAAAAGTTCTATACCTATTGGTATTATTGAGATATAAAAGAGTTAATTGAAAGTTGTTTCAGTTAACTCTTTTGTATTTATGAAAACACCAAAAAAAAGCGTTGTTGGGCATGCGAAAGTTTAAAAGTGATCAAATGGGGAACTCAACATGGAAAACAGCGGTTTAAATGCCAGTCGTGTGGTATATTATTTACCAATTCGAGTATATCTACTAGGAAGACAAACCAAAGAGTTTGGTTTCAACAATGGATTATTGGTCGGCAGACTATTTCTCAAATAAGTAAACAAAGTGGATA
>JAMIIA010000093.1:0-2064 GCA_035913795.1 Bacteroidales bacterium | reverse complement strand
CAGCCAGACAGGAAACCTTATCAGGAACTCGGGTTGGTATTACAGCAACAACCAGTGGTATACGAGCTGTCCGGGCGAATGTCCGGGGCAACAACCCGTAGGCCTTACCCTGCACTGTAAAAAGCCAGCCAGTTGGGCAAACATGTACATGTATTACTGGAGCACCAGTCCGGTAACTTTAACAACTACCTGGCCCGGAGTGCCCATGACCGACAGCGATGGCGATGGCTGGTACGACTATACTCTGCCGGGTGTGAGCTGTGCCAATGTAATCTTCAGCAACAAAGGTGCCTCGCAAACACCAGACCTGAAAGGTAACTGTACCGAAAGCTGGTACGACAATGGATGGGTAAGCAACCCAAATCTGAAAAATGCTGCAGAGATGGAATTTAGTCAAACCGACATTATGAACTCTCCTTATCCGAACCCTTTCACTCAGTCGTTGAAACTAAGCTTTGAAGAAGCCGATATGGAAATAGATATCCGTATGGTTGATTTAAATGGTCGTACGGTGTTTGAACAAAAGGCCAATTCGGTGGATGGTTCTGTAGTGCTTGAACCAGTTATTCCGCGTGGAATGTATATACTTTATGTAACCACTGACCAGAAAAATTATAAGTATAAAGTAGTGAAACAATAGTCTTAACCTCCCAAAATAACTGTTGTATTAACCTCAGATGAGTTTTTCATCTGAGGTTTTTTTCTTGTGCGTTTTCGGTTAGAATACAACTCAACTTATACCACACCCCCTAAGCCAATTGTGCATTAATAACCTTGCAAATTCACTTATTCTATTCATAGGTTTAACTTCTCTTTTTCGAGCTGGTTGTAGCCGGAAAAAAAGTTACACCATCGAATAAGACGATGCCGAAGCGAACAAAAGAAGTTTATTCACGTTGGAGCAATGAGAATAGACTATCTTTGCCTACAGAATTATTTACTAGAATAAAATAACATGTCGACACTAAAGGACGATCCTTTTTTAAAGCGTCAACGGGCTACCTGGTTATCGGAAAAACTCGATGTAAATTTCGCACGAGCCAACGCAATTATGAATCAAAGTGTAATCCCTTCAATTAAGCAAGCAAAAATAATTTCCAAAGCCATACGCACCGAAACGAGAGCTTCGGTTTATAAGAGCAAGAAGAAATAAAAAAGGCACCTTTCTAAGCTGAAAGGCACCTCTCTATTTTTTTGAACTAAAATTACTTTTCAGACAAGTAGCTCGAGATACCTTCCTGAGTTGCTTTAAGTCCTTTATCTCCTTTGTGCCAATCTGCAGGGCAAACTTCTCCATTTGCTTCGAAAAACTGAAGCGCATCAACAATACGAATTGCTTCCTCCACGCTACGGCCTAAGGGCATATCGTTTACAACCTGGTGGCGAACAACCCCTTCTTTGTCGATGAGAAACAAGCCGCGGTAGGAGCGCGGTTCTCCTTTGAACGAAACTTCGCCA
The DNA here is from genome assembly GCA_035913795.1 of Bacteroidales bacterium. Classification (GTDB taxonomy): domain Bacteria; phylum Bacteroidota; class Bacteroidia; order Bacteroidales; family UBA10428; genus UBA10428. The sequence goes on along the minus strand of JAMIIA010000093.1, from coordinate 606 downwards.
TCGTCGGTATAATCCCACTCTCCGGCTAATACATCGTAGTTTTCAGAAATAGTTTTCGACTGGTCGGCAACCAATGTATGCTTTACACCTTTAATACCACCCTCTTTGGTAGGAGTTTGAAGCCATTTCCAGTGCGAAAATTCCGAATCGACCGAGCAACCAATCACCTCTACATTGCGTTTGGCAAACTCTTCAGCCTTTTCCTGAAAGGCGATAATTTCGGTAGGGCACACGAAAGTAAAATCAGCCGGGTAAAAATAAAAAATCACATATTTTTTACCTACAAACTGTTTTAGAGAAAAATTCTCTTTGATTTCGCCACCATTTACAACTGCTGGTGCAGTAAATGCGGGTGCTTTTTTACCAACTAGTACAGACATAATTAAAATATTTAAAGGTTATTTATATTGATTATCCATTTTTATACCAGTAATTATCAGACATTGCAACTACAAGTCTATCAAAGAGCCTGTCGCCGTAGTATCTGCGGTTTAGTTTATAGCAAAATTCATCAAGATATAACTGTAAATATTTCCCTTTGATTTTATGATAAATGCCTAATAAAGTTCTTTTTGCATTGCTAATTGCTATATGCACCCAAGGGAG
>JAMIIA010000092.1:0-8962 GCA_035913795.1 Bacteroidales bacterium | reverse complement strand
AACCAATAATGTTGTTTGCTTCCACATTTTTTACAAACTAAACCCTGATTCTCTCTTATGCCTTTGAGATGCTCTTTACAGCTGTGTTCATCAGGGAAGTCCTCTATAAATTTGATTATATTCATGACATTTATTTTTTCATAATATAATCATTTCGTATTTTCCTGGCATAATAATGTATCAACAATTAATATTTTTATTGGCGGAGGGATTCCACCGATAAAATACTATTGGACACCATCCAAAGGGCTGGATGATTCTACCTGCATTACTGCATGGTGCAAACCTTTGGAATCGACAGAATATAGTCAATATATAGTTGATTCGGCCGGCTGTAATAGTGGGCCAAATACAGGATATTATATTTTTGTCAATCCAACTTCAGCACAAAATATTCATGATGAATCTGAAAATCAATTTAATCTGCAGCAGCATGGTAATAGCTTGGTTTTTAATAACCCGTATAAAAAAAAGGCGATATTTTCTTTTTATTCTATTGATGGGAAAAAAATAGCTACAAGCCAAACTAATAGCTCCCACATTGATATTTCTTCCTTAACAAATAATGATAGAATGATTATATGCGTCTTATCAATGGACGGAGTTACTACAGTGCTTAAGGTATTTTAACATTTTTGAAATGAGTTTTACAAAATACTAGCAAAATGAACAAAGATTATTATTAGCAGTTGGCTTTACGTATTAATAAATTAAAAATTTTTTAAAACAAAGATTATGAGATATTTACTTTGCATTATCATGATGTATAATATATTAATGTCTGCAGCGCAAGATTATGAGAAAGGAGTTTTGCTTTTCAAATTAAATTCTGAACAGGCAAAACCTTCTGAGCTTAAATCTACTGGCACATTCTCGATAAAGGATAGAATAAATCAGATTTTTACTAAACACTTAGTAACCTCCTTTGAGCAGGCTTATCCGTTTGCTAAGCATCCGGAGCTATTAAAAATCTATAAGATAAAATTTAATGGTAGTGATGAAGATTTAATAAAGGAGCTAGAAAAAAGCGTTCAAGATTTAATTAGTGAAATTGAGCAAATCCCTATACCTATAGCGACTTACGAACCTACTGATTACATGTGGTATATTCCAACTCAGCAAGACACCAATGGTTGGCTCTGGCATTTAAAAAGGATAGATGCTGCGAAGGCATGGGACATTACAAAAGGTAGATCTGATATTAAAATTGCTAGTGTGGATAATAGTTTTGATTTATCGCATCCTGATCTAAATGCCAAAATATCTCCAAATTATGATCCTATGTCTGGTGTTGCTCATTCAACAATAGCAAACAGCCATGGCACTGTTACTGCAAGCTTTGCTGCTGCTCATACAGATGGAGGAGGGCAATTGGCTGCAATAGGATTTAACAGTAGTATGATGGCTTATACTTGGGGCGATGGGGTGGCAAAAGCCTTGCATGCTTCTAATGTTATGCATGCCGATGTAATTACAATTAGTTGGTTCTATAGTTGCGGATCAGCTACACCAACTGAAACACTCATGATAAATGAGATATTGGATAACGGTACTATCATTGTAGCATCGGCAGGTAATGGACCAAAGCATTGCAGTGGTGGTCCATTAGGACCATTTACACCTTTAGTTGATTCTCGCATTATTTGTGTTTCAAGCGTTGGTAAGGATAATAAGCATCAATATTTTTTATCCGGGATTGAAAAAACACATTCAAGCTATCCTGCAGTTTCGATCTGTGCTCCTGGTTATGAAGTTATGGGTGCAGTCTCCACAATTAATGCAGATGGCTCTGCAAGTACCTGGCCTTACTATGCAGGTTCTGGCACATCGCAAGCTACTCCTATTGTTGCAGGTACGATTGCACTGATGAAAAGCGTTAATAAATGTCTGACTCCGGTTGCCGCCAAAGCTGTCCTTCAAAGCACTGCTGATCCTATTTTAGATGCAGCTTTGTATCCCGGTCAACTTGGTGCTGGTCGTTTAAATGCTTATAAGGCTGTTCTTGGAGCAATAGAAGAGGGTACATTCCACCACAATAATGTTGCAGTTTATTGGTGGCAAACTATACCTGGTTTGTATATAAAAGCTTCTAACATCATTATTAGGAATGGAGCCAATATTACTTATCGTGCCGAAGAATATACAATTCTTGATTCGGGTTTCGAAGTGGAGCTTGGGGGTCAGCTTACTATAGAGCAGGGGACATTTTTATGTAATTAAAACTTCTTCCAAGGTGTGGCTATTGTCTCATCTGGGTATCTCTATGTATCAAAGGGGTCTGGCAATATTTTGTAGAGGTTAGTTTATTTGAAAAAACCAAAGCAAGCATAAGTATAATATAGTTTTTAGTTTTTCTTGAGACGGTTCGCCAGTTGCATCAAAAGTGATTTAATCTCGCTTTGCAGGGTAACAAAATCGGCAAGTTCATTACTTGAATACACAAAGCCCATGTGGATTAAATAATCGCCTTCGGGTAAATCGTGCAAAAAAAGCTGTTTTCGAAGCCGGTATGCCTCACGCATACGTCGTTTGAGGAGGTTACGTTTTACTGCTCTGCGGAAGTTTTTTTTCGATACCGAAAACATCACCTGTGCCGGTACTTCGTGTTTTTCGGAATGGATAAAATATACCAAACGCAGATGTTCGCTTCTCAGCCACCGGCCATTGCTGAACAGGTAATCGATCTGTTTTTCGAGGCAAAGGCGTTCTTTTTTATCGAAGGAATTGTTTGCTGGCATACACAGCCAAGGTAAGCACTTTCGGCGAAAATTACTCAGGGAAGTAATTGGTTTTAGTTTTGCACAAAGGGTCTTCGATAAAAAAAGGCCGTTCATTAATTATATTGAACGGCCTTTATGATCATTTGTACTGGCTTATCGCATGAGTGGATCGGCACCAATGGTTCCTTCGATGTCTTCGATAAACTTGTCCGACTGAATGTAGAGCAACCTTAATTTGGCAGCTTCGAGTCTGGCAACAAGGTTCATTTTGCGAACTATTTCAGCATTGTTGGGGTTATCGATAAAATTCTCGGTGTAATCAAGTTGCTCTTTGATTGTGCGCAGCGAAACCTGTTGTTTTAGTTTGAGCCGGTCTTTGTACCAGCTGCTTTTTACGAGGTTCTCGCGGTCGAACATTTTTCTCAGTTCGTGATCGTTTATTTCTTTGCCCTGGTAGTGTCCATAAGCCATTACATGCAACAAAACTTTCAATGGCGGAATGGCCGATTCAACACTGCCATCTTCGAAATAGCTGAGGGCTACTTTGCGCTGGGCTTCCACGATATTGTTTATTCCGTCCACATATTCTTCCATGCTTTGCAGTTCGGGTTTCAGCATTTTTTCGTTAAACACAGCCAGTGGTTCATCGAAAAGCCGATTCATGCAGCGGAATGCAAAATTTTTGGTAATCCTGTATCCGAGACGACTGGCCAGTACCTTATTTCCTTTGTATTCGAAATCATTGAGTTTTTCGAGGCTTCCGTTCTGAATCAGCAGTTTGGGATCGCGGTCTTCCGGAACGAGACGGGCCCATATTTCAGGAACCAGAATACTGATATCGTGGTCGAAGCGGTATTCGGAACCGATGTATCCTGCTGCTGAACTAAATCCCTGGTATTCGGTAAGTATGAACGATAATAGGGCATTGTTCAGGTCGGTGGTAGGAATGAGCATGTTAAAGGGTCCTTTGGTAAGGGCACCTTCCGATCCCGCTCCTGTAGTAGAGGGCGATTTTCCGGTTAAGCTGCAGATAAAGTCCATAAACAACTCGGGTAGTTCCTGGTAGTGTATGGGGTTGTAAACAGCAAGGGGCCGAATGTTAGCCTTAGCGTCGGCAGGATTATTTCTGCGTCCGGGCAATACGGCATTTACCGGGAAGTATACGGGTTCAGTCGGTTTTATTTTTCGGTGAAGCCGGATACCAATCTCTGCAAGGTACGATTCCAGGTTCTCATCGATAAACCGGTTACGTTCGAGGTAGCGGGGATTGTTCGTTGGTTCGCCATCCACAATACGGGTATGCGATGGGGTTACAAAGTAGGTGTCCTCGTCGCTTTCGGCTACACTGCTTATAAAATCTTTTACCGGCTGGGTATACTTATCGAAGTTGATGGCATCTTCCATCAGTTCTATTGCGTCTTTGCGCATCAGGGGTTCATAATTAGTCAGAAAGGTATTGTCCGAAACAATGTCGGCTTCAGCACCTTTGTCATAACCCCTGATGACGGCATCGTCGGGCCGCTGGAAGAGGTAACTTTCGCAGTTGGCTACTATTTTTACGCTCTTGTTAGTGTATTCCGGGTTCAGTCCTTTTAAAAGGCTGCTCGATATGGTAATGGTTGCGGTAATGTCATCTTCCATCTGAATTTTCTGGCTAGGAATAAAGTCAGACCGTAACTTGTGCAGGAACCAGTTGTCTTCTTTGTTAAAACCAATACGCACAAAACTGGCAATAACAGGTTGGTTATTGTGCAAGAGGGCATTTCCCTGGCGGCCATTTACAATTTCTACGCTAAACTGGTCCTTCCAATTGGTAGTAGCTTCGTCAGCACGGTAAAGACGTTTGACAAACAACGCCAGTGCTCTTACCTGTTCAGGAATTTCTGAGAGAAATTGGTTGTATTCGTCGTTGTATTGTTCCGAAGGGGTTAAGAGTTTTACTGCCGACCCCAAGGCACGCATCGGACTCAGAAAGGGTCGCGAGGGCTCAGCATCGGGGCGCATGTTCTTCCAGCGGTATGTAAAATCGTAATTAATCAGCATATCCACTTGCTTAAAATCTTTCTCGAAGTCTTGTATGTAAAACGTCCCGTCTTTAATGGCGTTTTGCATCGACTTCGAAATCTCTGATTTTCCCCCACCAGATACGGTGCTGGGTTTATGGCAGAAAGTTCCTTCGGCATCTGTGTGAATGATGCGCCACAAATTCTGCGAAACGTTTTTCATGAGCTGAAATTTGTGACCGCTAGGATGAATGTACACTTTTTCAGGGGACAGTTTCAGGCTAAACGAGCTACCGTTAAGCAGCCAGCTTACACTGTTTGTATTGACATCGAAAATGGCATTTTCGGGAATAAAGACCAATTCAGGATATTTTTTATCGATGGCATATTGTTGAGGAAAAACCTCAATCCGGTCGCCCAGCAATTCGATTACTTCTTTAAAAGTATAGGTTCCTTTTATTTTGCTTGCGAAAACTTCGCCGTACACTTTGTCGCTCATATTGGCACGTGGAAAGGCTATGGCACCTCCGGCGTGCTCTTCTTCCACAAGGCCATAAAGGTTGGCAGCATAACCAATCTGTGTTTTAATCTCTTTCTTCGAATAACCATAATAGTTGTCGGCTATAAGGGTAATCACTATCCCACGGTCGTCGCGGCAGGTGAGTTTAAAAGCACCTCCATCGTTATACAGTTCATCGGAGTTTTTATAACACATGCCATCTTTGCGCTGGCGCTCGGTAGCCTGGTCGAAATGCGGCAGGCCAATGTCTTTCTTCTTCAGGTTGGTAAGTTGCGGGGCCAGAATAATGCAACCTGTATGGCCCGACCAATGGTCGATATCAAGTGCAGCATCGTTGATAGCCAGGTTCGGATCGCCGGCATTGCCAAATATCGACTCCACAAAATCGAGGTTGCTTACAAGGCTTCCGGGTGCAAAAAACCTGATTTCCATGCTTTTCTGCTTTATCACCCCTTTCACTTCGGGGCAAACAATGGGCCTTAATAGCAAAGAGACCATGACATGGGCTTTCTGATCTTGTTTCGAAGTAAAAGGCAGCACTTTTAATTGTTCCGAAGGATGAAGTGCTTCGTAAAGCATGTGGGCAAAAGTAATTTTTGGCACTTCTTTTTTGTCGAGGGGTACAGGAAGACCGCCCTCAACAATATGGAAGGTACCTTTGGTGGTGCGCTTATCCTTGGCAGGGTTGTTTAGAATACCTTGTTTTAAGCGGTAAGAGCTCAGCAACTCATTTTTAAAGGTCAGTCCGTTGGGCGGAAGGCTCACTTCGCGGCCCATACCCTTCTGGTTCAAAATAAATGTGTCATTTGGCAGACGAAGGTCCTTACCTGTGCGAATATCAAAAAGGTATTGGTCGATGAATTTCTGAATGCGCGAATCAGCCGGGCATAGATGATTGGATAGTAAGCGCGATTTTTCGCGAAAACTACTGATAAGCCCTTCGGTGAGACTGATAAATTTTTCGTTCGAAAATTTGGTTTTCGAATCACATTCATCGCGGTAAAGTGGCTGGCCAAGTGCTGCCAATTGCAGGTTGATATATTGGATGAGGTCTTTACGGTCCTTTTTGGTTGTTTTTGGTAATTTAATCATCTGCTTTTCCATATTGCCCTTTTAAATTTGAAATGCAAAAATAGTCATTTCGCATTTATCTTCCACTTCTACTGGCTCCCTTATTGAGTATAAAGCTTCTTAAGAATTTGTTAAAAATAGATACCAAAGGGACTTTATACCCTTCAAACATCGACATAGCAGGCTAAAAACCTTAGCACTTCACATCGTTATAATTTGCAAAGAAACGCTTTAACCCTTTTAAATTTTTAACAAAACATGAACTTATTGCGGAGCAGGAAACCAATGCATGTGCACCAAATAATATTATCTTTGCAGGCCCGGAGACCCCGGACTGATTTGAAGAACACAATGAAAAAGTACGATTCCCTGAAACCATACGGCAACCGTCAGAGCGAGTTTGATAAACGTTACCTCGAAATGGCGCATATCTGGTCGAAGAACTCCTATTGCAAGCGGCGTCAGGTAGGCGCCCTGATTGTAAAGAACCGCATGATAATTTCCGATGGATACAATGGTACACCCGAAGGGTTCGAAAATGTATGCGAAGACGAGAACAACATCACCAAACCCTATGTGTTGCATGCCGAAGCCAACGCCATTACTAAGGTAGCCAAGAGCAATAACAGCAGCGATGGGGCTACCCTTTACATCACCACCTCGCCCTGTGTCGAGTGTTCGAAATTGATTATTCAGTCGGGCATACGCCGGGTGGTTTTTTGCGACACTTATCATTCCGACGAAGGGGTTAAACTCTTGAATCGCGCCGGAATAGAAGTAGTTTATTTAGAGATTTTATAACATGGAAAGAAAAAACCTTCTTCGTATATTTTTACCTGCCATCATAGCTTTGAGCCTGGTGGCCGGAATGTTTATCGGCCGTTATTATTATCAGGGCCGACAAGATCAGGCTTATGTTGTTTACCCGCGTGCAGACAAGCTTTCGGGCATTGTGAATTACATTTCGAAGGAGTATGTCGATCAGATTCAAAAGGATGAATTTGTCGAAAAAATTATTCCTCTGATACTCGACGAGCTTGACCCTCATTCGCAATACATTCCTGCCAGCGAGTTTGAGGCGGTAAATGAACCCCTCGAAGGAAACTTCAGCGGCATTGGTGTGCAGTTTAACATGCTCAACGACACCCTGGTGGTTTTAAAGGCTATTGCCAATGGTCCTTCGGAGAAAGTGGGCATTGTAGACGGCGACCGCATTGTAATGGTTGATGGCGACACGGTGGCCGGGGTGAAAATGTCCAGCGATTCGATTGTAAAATTGCTGAAAGGGCCCAAAGGCACAGTGGTAAGTGTTGGAGTAGACCGAAAAGCAGTAAAAGAACTGGTGTTTTTTGACATTACCCGCGATAACATTCCGCTATACAGCATCGATGTTTCGTACATGATGACCGATGAAATGGCCTATATCCGCATCAATAATTTCTCGCGTACCACCTTTGAAGAGTTTGCCTCGGCCATCACCAAATTAAAGGCTGCCGGAATGAAAAAACTGGTATTGGATTTAAGAGGCAATGGAGGTGGGCTACTGACCACCGCAGCCATGGTAGCCGACCAGTTTCTGAGCGAAGGGCAGTTGATTGTGTATACCGAAGGAAATGCCCGCAAGCGCGAAGATTTCAAAGCTACCAGCGGTGGACTATGTCATGGCATCGAAACAGCAGTGCTTATCGACGAATCGTCGGCCTCGGCCAGCGAAATTCTTGCCGGTGCCCTTCAGGATAACGACCGCGCGGTGGTAATCGGCAGGCGCTCGTTTGGCAAAGGGCTGGTGCAGGAACAGAACATGCTCAACGATGGTTCTGCCATTCGACTTACCATTGCCAGATATTACACACCTACCGGAAGGTCTATTCAGAAATCGTACGAAAATGGTTCGGCAGATTATTACAATGAGTTGTCGGTTCGCTACGAACATGGCGAGTTTATGGAAAAGGATAGCAGCCAGTTTCACGATTCGCTGAAATTTGTTACACCTGCAGGTAAGACTGTGTATGGCGGGGGTGGCATCATGCCCGATATTTTTGTACCGCTCGATACCCTTGGGGTAACCGACTACCTTATCGATATACGCGAACGTGGACTCATTTATCGTTATGCCCTCGAATACACCGATGCTAACCGCGCTGAATTGCGGAAAACACAAAACCTTACGAGTTTGCTCGTATACTTAAAGAAAAACGAAGTTTTGGGCAGTTTTATACGATTTGCATCGAAGAATGGAGTGCCCGAAAACAAGAAGGAGTTGGCCATTTCGAAGGAGATTATCGAAACCCAGCTGTATGCCTACATCGCACGCAATATTTTCGATAACGAGGGTTTTTACCCTGTGATAGAAAAAATTGACAAAACCTTGCAGGTGGCAGTGGAAGAACTGGAGAATGAATAATTGAAACACATTATGCCATAAAAAAAGGCTGCTTCTCGAAAGAGGCAGCCTTTTACTTTTGTATCCAGACCCAAAATGGTTATTTGATTTTAGCTTAGCTTTATTAAATGACCATGGGAAATGAGATTAGGGCAGCCTAGATAAGCAAAAAGCTATATCGAAAAAAAGGAATAATCCATTTCCCTTCTATTTCCTCAAAGTCTGGACAGTACTTAAGGCTATCAGTTTGATAAGCAAGTGTAAG
>JAMIIA010000091.1:0-30396 GCA_035913795.1 Bacteroidales bacterium | reverse complement strand
TGACTCTTCCAGGTTGAAATCTGGTTTGGATGAATGTCATACTTTTTCCCAATCTCTTGGATGGTATCTCTCTCTTGAAGAGCTTCAAGTACTACTTTGGTTTTAAACCCTGATGTGTAATTTTTTCTTTTTTTCATAACAACAAGTTTATTAATTTTTCAAATGATACTTGTTGTCTAATTTTTGGGGCTAATTATAATAGTTATGGTATTATTATTGTTAAATTGCAGCCATGATACTTTAGTGGTATGATTCTCAATTTTATACAGGTTACTTTCAGAAATATTGCTGCCCATCGTGTTTCGTCGGCAATGAATATTTTCGGACTGGCAGTCGGTATGGCATGCACGCTTTTAATTATTCTGTTTATAAACCACGAAAAGAGTTACGACCGCTTCCATTCATCGCACGAGTTAATTTATCGGATAACACTTGAGGGCCGTTTGCGCGGACAGGATTTTGAAGGGGCCACAAGCAGTGCCCGAATGAGCAAATACCTTTCACAGGAATGCAATGCCGTAAGTGATATAACACGCCTTACTCGTCTTGGAGCCTGGCTGGTATCCAAGGATAGTATTCGTTTTAACGAAGACAATATATTGTTTGTCGACTCTAATTTTTTTCGTTTTTTCGATGGCTTTGAAATTGTCGAAGGCAATATAGATTCAATGCTAATTGCGCCGCGCAGCATTGTGCTCACTGAATCGGCTGCCCTAAGGTATTTTGGTACAACAAAAAACCTGCTGGGTAAAACTCTCAAGGTAGAAATAAAAGAGAAGCCTTATACAGTAACCGGAATAGCAAAAGACCCTCCAGCTATTTCGCATATCCAGTTCGATATGCTGGCATCTCTTAGCACTTTTGATAAGTTGCTGTCGTCTTCCTGGAGATCCAATAATGTGTATACTTACCTGAAAATTGACAATGCTGAACTTAAGGATACTGTCGAAAATGCTGCCAACAGTTTGTTTGATAAGTATATTCGGGCAGAACTGGAAAGTGTTTTGACCGATGTCTTTCAAACTGACGACAGGTACAATTTTCGTTTACAACAACTTACTTCCATTCGTTTGCATTCTGACCTAAAGGCCGAATTGCAGCCAAATAGCAAAGCCCTTTATGTGCAGTCGCTTGGTTTTCTGGCCGCGCTAATACTGCTTATTGCCTGTTTAAATTTTGTGAATCTTTCCACCGCAAACTCTTCCAGAAGGTCGCAGGAAGTGGCTGTAAGAAAAATTGCAGGCGCCGATAAGCATCATTTGATTGTGCAATTTTTGGTAGAATCGATTGTTATTTGTTTAATTGCTCTTACCCTGGCTCTTTTGCTCGCTGAGGGCTTTCTGCCATTTTTCAATCGCATTTTTAATCTTTCCTTGCAATTTGCCCTTTTTCAGAATATTCGTTCTGTAGCACTCATTCTTTTAGTAACACTGTTTATTGGCATTGTTGCAGGTACTTATCCTGCCTTGTTTATTTCGAATTTGAATATTCTGAAGGTGTTAAATGGAAATACAGAAAATAGAAACACAAGTAGCCGAATGCGGGCTTTTTTCGTGTTCTTGCAGCTTTCGGTTACCATATTAATCTTTATAATCACCATTGTCGTGTTTGCCCAATTGAACTTTATGGTTAAGCGCGATTTGGGTTTTGACAAGGACAATCTATTGATTATCAGACGTTCAGATGCTTTACGGGATAATCTCCAGGTGTTTAAACAAGAGATTAAAGGCATTGAGGGTGTGTTGGATGTGTCTCACTCTAACTCCCTTCCCGGACGGGATTTTAATTTAAGCGCTTTTCAATTAAAAGGAGCCACTGAAGATGCTGCTCTTCTCTTTAATCAAATCTTTGTGGGGTACGAGTTTAGTAACACCTATAAGCTCAGGCTTAAGCAAGGAAGATCCTTCGACAAAGATATACCAGGCGATACCCTTGCTTGTATAATTAATCAGAGTGCTGCAGAAAAAATGGGCTTGAGTTATCCCTTAGATGCCGAATTGTATCAACCAGGGTATGGCAATGATTCCGGTCATAGCTATAAAGTAATTGGTGTGCTGGAAGATTTTCACTTTCAAAGTCTCGATAAAAAAATTGAGCCCCTCCTGATTTGTCTTATGCCCGGAAACTGGGAGGGGTATCTAAGCGTGAAAACCAGCTCTGATGATAAACTCAAAATCGTGGCTGCCATTGAGCAGGTTTGGTATACCTATGCTCCGGAATATCCCTTTGTTCATTTTTACCTCGACAGAGATTTTAACCTGAAGTATGAAGCAATATCTCGTTTGGGTCGGTTTTTTATTGTTTTATCCGTTGTTGCCCTCTTTTTATCTTCTCTTGGGTTTTATGGATTAATCTCAAGCAGGGCAGTAATGCGGTCGCACGAGTTAAAACTGCGAAAAACATTAGGTGCCGGAACGAAGAATTTAGTGTTTATGATTACCCTATGGAACCTTAGCGTGTTGATTCCAGCCTCAATTACAGCCTTTGTTGTTTCTTATCTCGTGATACCACAATGGCTTACAGGTTTTTATTACCATATCGGTTTGGGTTTATGGCATTTTTTAATTGGAGCCGGAGCGATATTTCTGTTAGTACTACCTATGGTCGTAAACCATTCTCTTTTTGTAATTAAAAAAGAATAGTGAACTAAACCGCGAATCTGAAGAAAAAGCCAGGATGAATCTTTTCTTCAAAGCCACTAAGTTCCCTAGTCAATCATTGGTTCGATTTCTACCTTAAACTCGGCAGGTTTACAATTATTCGGGAAGGAGGTAACAATAATGTCCACGCCTGTGGAAGCATATTGTTTGATATTTTCAAGGTTAATTCCTCCTGCAATTGCAACTCTTACATTCGAATTAATTTGTCTGATCTGGTCTACCAGGCTTTTCACCTCGGCTGGTTCCATGTTGTCGAGCTGAATGACATCTACAGGCACTTCGCAAAGGGCCAGTGCATCGGCACCGTTGCTTGCTTCCACTGTAATGAGCTTACCTGCGGCATCTTTTTTTAACTGATCAAATTTTTTAAGCAAACCGTTTAAGCCACCTAGAAATTTATAGTGATTATGAAAGAGCATAATGTTTTCCGATAAACTAAGGCGGTTGATATTACCTCCTCCAACCAGTATAGCCTTGGCTACAATTTTGCGTGTATACGGTATTGTTTTGCGTGTACCTGAAACAACTATGTCCGGGTTCTGAGAACATGCTGCTTCTACCATTTCTTTTGTGCAGGTTGCAATGCCGCTGGCATAGCCTAACAAGTTGGCCGAAACACGCCATAATGTATGCAGGTGCTTGGCCAATCCTTCGGCTTCGAGAAATTTCACGTCTTTTTCGATGTATTCGCCACTGAGGGTCATAAGAGTAGGAGTGATGTTAAGTTTCGCAAATAAACGCATCACTTCTTCGGTGCCACATATTACAGTAGCTTCGCGAGTATAAAACTGTATACGGGCAAGCTGACTGCCAAAACGGGATAACCGAGTAGACATATCGAAATAGGGAACATCTTCGATGATTAGCCTGTCTAATTCCTCGTCTGAGAAATATATCATAACGCTTACAGTTTAATTATTTTCTTCGCAGCAAATACAAAAACATCCTGAGAGCCTATGTTCGTAATGCTTAAGATACACAAAATATCTTATAAGCCAAACAAGCCAATTCAATATATTTGAAAAACAGAGGTTTGAGTAAATGATTAAATCAATATCCGACTCAGTTTTTTGTTGAGAAAGAGGTGTTGAAGAAAAACTCAATTTTAATTCGTGGGGATTGAATCTTTCCTGACATTTTATCTACTTTTATTTTTAAACAATTACCATAGGATATGTCCGGATTAACGCAAAGATTTTTGTATATCCTTTTATTTATAAGTGTAATGGGCTCAGGAAAGGTTTCCGGACAAGCTGATACCATTTTAGCCACCTCATTTACCAAGGGCCGTATGTTGGTTTCGCTAAACGGACTTATAAGCTCATCGACCAACAACCGTACTACTCAATCAGACAATGCCGATAAAGTTTTCAGCAATTATGCTTTCGATGCCAGGCTAATGAAACTAGCAGGTAACAACCTGGGTTTGGGGCTGGCTTTTGGCACAGAGCGCTATAGTTCAGTACAGATTGTTAAATTTGAGACCGAGGTGCTATTAATTGGCCCCTGGATGTCTTATTATTTTACCCGCGATGAACAAGGTGGCATTTTTATAAATGCAGCATTACAATATGCCAATCTCTTCGAACATAACGAATACATCTCTGGGGCTCAATCGTATAACGAATATTTCAGTGGACAAGGTTTTGCTGGTTTGTTTGGATTTGGCTATTGTTATGTGATAAATAGAACGGTAGGCCTTGAGCTATCGATGAATTATCGGCATGCCCGCTTTTTTGGAAACCTGGAGGACGATTTGCTCAATTCTTCAACCTTCGACTCGTTTAACCGCATCGACTTGCATTTTAGGTTTGGTTTTATTGTAATATTCAACCGGATAAGGAATGAATAAATACCTCTGCTTAAGTTTAATTTTGCTATTTTTTTGTTCACATGGTCTTATTGCCCAGGTCGATGATACGCCGATAATTCAATCAGACACGATTCGGATTGTTAAAAAGACACAAGTTATAGGGTTACCCCTGATTTTTTATACACCCGAAACGAGTTTTGGTTTTGGGGGCGGGGCGCAGTTTCTTTTTTCAGGTTTAAGGAATATTTTTAATTCGCGCTTGTCCGACATGGTGGTTACTGCGGTATATACTACCAAAAATCAGCTGATGATCGAAGCTAAACCGCAAATTCAGCTTTATAATGGACAGTTTTATCTCGAAGGTTTTTTGCGGTATAAAATCTTTCCAAATTCTTTCTGGGGTATTGGAAACCAAACAGCTGAAGGGGACCTCGAGGCGTATAATATGAAATCGACTGAAATAAGTGCAGTGTTGCTTAAGCGTATCCCTCCCTTTTTAAACTTTGGTTTCGAATACATGTTCCAGCATCATTATATGCTCGAAAAGGATGAGAATGGAATTCTGGCGCAAGATACTATTCCGGGTTCTCAGGGAGCCCTTGTTTCTGCCTTTTCCGCAGTATTTTCCTACGATGATCGCGACAATGTATTCTCAGCTGTGAGCGGCAGCTACTACCAACTTAAAGCTGGCTTTAACAGCAGGGTTATGGGCAGCAATTTCAGCTATAATAAATACCGATTTGACTTACGAAAGTATTTTTTACTCACTAACAAAGTATCGTTAGCTACTCAATATTACATGGAAATGTCCTTCGGTGAAGTGCCTTTTCAGGTTAAACCCTGGCTTGGGGGGCCGGAGCGTACACGGGGTTATTTTAAAGGGCGCTATATTGACGATCAGTTTTATGCTATGCAGGCTGAGTTGCGCTGGCGGTTTAAAAAAAGATGGATATTGTCTGGCTTTATTTCTGGGGGCGAAGTTGCCAACCTGATAGTACATCTTTACGACGATTTTAAATTCAGCTATGGGGGTGGAGTACGTTTTCAGTTAGCCAGGAAGAGCCCTACTTTGATGCGTTTTGATGTAGGTTTCGACCGTCTTGGTAATTATGGTTTCTACTTTGGTGTGAACGAGGCATTTTAATCAAGGTATTTGGTCCAAAAGTGCATAGGCGGATTGCCTTCTTTGTAACCGAGATTGTTGTATAGATGTTTGGCAGAGGCATTGTCTTCTCTTACTTCGAGGGTTATTTTAACACAATTCATTTCGCGGGCTTTGCCGGCAACAAATTCAAGCATGAGCCTGCCTACTCCCTTGCCTCGTGCACTGGCAAGCACTACTACATCGTGCACATTGATAAAGGGCTTGGCAGCAAAAGTGCCAAAGCTTATAAAACAGTTTACAAGTCCAACGAAATTTCCATCTTCCTCGGCCAAAACGCAGAGCTTGTTGCAGTGTCTTTTTAACCCATCAATCAATCTTATTGCACTTTCGTTGGTGTGCGGCGGATGATTACCCATTTCGTCCTGCATGTAGTGATTCATCAAATCAACCACCGCCTTGCAATGGGTTTTATTTTCGAAATTGACTTCTACTACACGAATCATTTTTTCTGATTTTTAAGGTGAATTGAAAGTATATATCTCAAAGGATTAGATCGGAATAGGTTCTACCTCTACTTTTTGCAGTGGGCGGTTGCCTAACCGGAGTAAAAAAATTAACAATACAGGAAGAAGGCTTAAAAGTGCGATAGCCAGGTAAATGTCTTTGTAGGCCAGAATCCTGGCCGAATTATTTATATCAGACCTCAATGCGTTGTCGGCCATTCGGTCCGATTCGGCAGTGGAAGCACCTTGCGCAATTGCCAGTGATTTCATCTGAGTGTATTTTTCTATTGCCAGCGGATTGCCAGCATGTATTTGGGCACTGATCTGGTTGGAATGCAAAAGGTTTAATTTGGTTATAAAGGTGCTTAAAACAGCCGATCCAAGCAGAATAGCGAATACATTTCTGGCCAGAATTCCGCTCATCATGCGCGATGTGCTTAAGGATTTAGGAACTTTTTCGGAAATATATAACGAACTGAAAACATATAAAAATCCAATGCCCACCCCTTTTATCATCAGCGGAAATAAAAAATCTTTAATAGTAATACCCGGTTGAAATCGATAATACATCAGAAGATGGTATAGACCAAATGCCAGAAAGCCTGCAATGGCTGTTACCCGAAGGTAAACCCTGTGAAATAGCAGAAAGGTACAAACCGGAATGGAAATGCTTACACCCAATAAAACAGCTAAGTGCGAACGGGCCTGGTATAAATCGTCGAAACCAAGAATGCCCGACATAAAGCCGGTAATAATGGAGCCTGTATTATTTAGAATACCAATAAAAAAAAAGAAAAGTGTACCAATTACTACGTTGCGGTATTTGTAAACCGCCAGGTTAATTAAGGCGGAATTGCAGAATTTTGCATGAAGCAGGTAAATTGCCGCAACAATAATTAGCATAGCTGTGGCAATTCCAATACCCGAATCGTTATACCATTCTCTAATCTGGCCTTCGGCAGTGAAAAAAACTATCGGTGCCAGAAATAGCAAAATAAGAAACCATCCCCTGAAATCGAAACGGAAAGCTTGCTTGAATGGGGCAACATCTTTTTTTATAAAGATAAGTGCAAGAACAAAGCAAAACAGAAAGTTAATGTTGATTAGCATAAGGGAAGTACGCCAATCGTAAATATGAGCAAAATTAGCCCCCAGGTATTTATAAAGATGGCTACTGCCTTGTATGATAAATTGTATAATGCCATACATAACTGCCATGTTGAGGTTTGGATTATAATGCATAACAATTGGGACAATGGCCGCAAAAATACCTAAGATGGAAAAAAACGCCAATAACGACCGGAAGAGAATAAACCATATAAAATTAGGAGAATAGATTGACCCGGTGTTTAATAAAATCGAAAGAAGGATAATGGAGTAAATAAGCGACCGCAGTTTAAACTGCTTAGCTAACTCAAGGGCCAAAGGTAAACCTGCAATAAGCACAAATACCGGCACCAGGTTCATATACATAAAGGTGGTTGAGGATACCCCAAAATGCCCTTGTATTTGTTGGTTTTCGTAGGCTGAGGCATTTAACACATTCAGGAATGGAACAATCAGAAGGTATAAACCTGTAATGCGTAACAATTCACCTTTTTTCCAGCTCATAGCCTGATTTTTACCGTAGCATTCATGCCGGGTTTCACAACTGTGAGTTGATCCGGAGAGGCATTGAATTCTATCTTTACGGGTACCCTTTGTGTTATCTTAACAAAGTTTCCGGTTGAGTTATCCGGTTCGATCATAGAAAACTTTGCTCCCGTGGCGGGTGAAAGCTCTGTTACGGTACCATCGAATTTTCTGTTCCCCAGCGCATCGATTCGGATTATGACCTTACTGCCACGATGGATTTTCTTCAACTGGGTTTCTTTCAGATTGGCTATGATCCATATTTTATCGCTTTGAACAATGGATGCCAGGTTTTGGTTGCTCTTTACCAATTCACCTATTTGTATAAACCGTTCACCGATTATGCCATCGATGGGTGCAAGAATGTGGGTATACGACAGTTCAAGCCTGGCAGCATCGAGGTCGGCTTCTTTACGATGCAGGGTGGCCTGGAGTGATTCGATATTTTTTTCGTATTGTTTGGTGGTCGATTGGCTTGCCATTAATTCTTTTTCACTGGCTTCGAGAAATGCCTGCTCGCTTTTCCATTGGGCAATAACCTGGTCGAACTGGTTGCGAGTAACGGCAGAGTCGGCAAACATATTTTCATATCGTTCGAAGTTTTTTTGTGCCTTTTCGAGGTTAGCCTGGTTGCCTTTTAGCTTCGAGGCCGTTGCCTCCTGATTCGAGCGTGAAGTGAGTTCCGATTGTATGGCCACATTTAGGTTGGCACGGGCGATATCCAGATCAGCTTCGGCTTGGGCTACTTTTATCAGGTATTCTGCCTGGTCTAAAATTACCAGTGTATCGCCTGCATTAACCTTCGAATACGAATCGAACCTTATTTGATGGATGGATCCAATAATCCGGGCATTAACCATAGCGATGTTGGCCTCGACCTGCGCATTGTTGGTTTTTGTGAAACGAGTATTGGAAATAAGAAGAATAAGAATCCATGCTGCGCCAGCTAACAGCATTATTCCTGCTGCACGCTCTATGTATTTGTTTCTTTTTTCGGCGGTAGCTTCCTGATTATTTTTTTTTGGTTCTTCCATCTTCAATTAGTTAAGTCGGCCTATTGCATACAGCAGGTTGTAATATTGGTTTATGGCATCGATAACCGCATTATTCAACGAAATTTTAGCCTCGTTTAATTGAAGCTCGGCATCTATCATGTCTATGATAAGGGCAAATTCGTTGTCGTATTTACTTTTTACAATTTTATGGTTTAATTGTGCCAGTTCTACATTTTTCATATAAGATTGAATATTTTTCTTACTCTCGAGAAAAAGCACATAAGCAACTTTTACTTCCTGGTCGATAGAGTTTCTTACATTGTCTACCTGAAATTCAAGTTTCTCGATTTGAATCTTATCAGCTTGTATGCGATGGTTAATTCGATAAAAACTCGAAAGATTATAACTTAAACCAATTCCTACGGCCCAATAATTCAGAATATCTGGTTGGGGTGGAAAGGTGCCCGGCACCGGGTGCTCGGAATTAAATATAGCACTGCCTGTTATGTCTGGATAAAAAGCACTTTTAGTAAGTTTTAGCGATAACTCCGAATATGTTTTTTGGTATTCGGCTTGTTTCAGCTCGTAACGGTTTGCAAGGGCTTCTTCCAGGCACTGCTCATAAACAAATGTATCGGCGGGTAGCTGTACAATTACCTCCGAAGGCTGGAGCCTGGTGGAGGTGGGTATACCGGTAAAAATGCACAAATAATTACTAAGCAGGTCAATATTGTTCCAAATATTAAATACCTGGATTTCGAAATTGGATAGTTGCAGCTCGGTACGCGTAAGGTCGCTGATAAGGTTTTGCCCGTTGGATACCTTCGAATTAAGTTGCCGGATATTTATTTTGACATTCCGTATGTTTTCTTCGAGGATTTCTACCTCGCGATAAAGTTTGTACAAATTGTGGAATTGAGTAATTACAACCAGCTTTATCTGGGCCTGGGTCATGTTTAATATTTCATTTTGTATCCGGCTCAGCATTTTTTCCTGTTCAATGCGGGTTTGAATGGCTCCGCCAGAGTAAATAGGTATTCGTGCAACCACGTTCCAACCAGCCTGGTGGTTATAATAATCAATAGAGCTGTCGTTGGTATAAAAATCCTGGTAAAGTACCGGGTTTCCGATATAATTATAATGAATACCTGCACCTATATGTGGTGTGCGGGCTGTTTTGGCGTTGAGTAAATTTTTAGAAGCAATGGCACTATCTTTTTGGGCCATTTTTATTTCGAGGTTATTGGCCATTGCCAGCTTAAATGCCTCGTCGAGTGTTATCAGCCTTGGAACAATACTCTGAATATCCTGTCCCATTGCAGGTCGAAGAGGGATTAGAGATAGTACTACCGAAAAAATTAATAAAAGGATAAAGCAGGGTTTGTTACCAAGGTGATTCATTCTAAATATCAACCTTTTTAGAAACGAAAATCGTATAAAATCTGACACTCCTTTGCCTATTAATCTTGCAGATGTGCTGATTTTTCGGCTGTCAACCAGGCACCAGAAAGCTTATAGCCCACCGATAAAACAATAGCCCCTGTAAATAACCCGATAAAGCCCATCATAATAAAGCCACCGATAGCCCCCAGAAATATTACCAGCATGGGCACCGGGGCACCTTTGCCCATTAGCCAGGGTTTTAATACATTATCGCTTATCGATACTAAAAGAATAAGTATGGTCCAAATGGTTGCTGGCAGGGGTTCTTTAACCGAATAGAGATAGAAGATTACAGGAATTCCAACAATGGTTGGCGGTAATTGAATAATTGCCAGTAATAAAACCAGAAAAGCCCAGATTCCTGCAAGGGGCACATCGGCTAAAATAAGGCAGGCACCCATTAAAATAAACTGTATAAAAGCTACACCCAGTATGCCTTTGGCTACATTACGCACGGTTTGTACTATAACCATGAGTAAATCGCTACCTGTATTGCCCATCAGGCGGTTGGCAATGTTGATAGCCGATTGCTGGCTTTTTTCGGTATGGGCAAGAAATATTCCTGAAATAATAAGGGATAAAATAAACATAAATATACTCGAGGTAAAATTTAAAAGCGACTCTGCAAATTTTTCGAAAACCTGCATTAATTGTTCACGATAAGTCAATATGGCCGCTTCGATGTTGGTAGCAATAAGGTTCCAGGCATTGTATACTGGATCACCGACCAGAAACCAATCGGCTACACTTTTATCGGGGGGAGCCACATAAAAGGTATTATCGCGCAGGGCAAGAAAAAGGTTTTTTGCCTCTTCGGCAAGAGAGGTTAATAACCATACCGTCGGGAGTATTAGTATTACCAGCAAAACAAAGGTTATAATTATACTTGGTAACACCTTTTTCCCGTTCAACAATTTAGATAACCGCTGAAATAACGGAAACAGCGTAATGGCAAGAATTACTCCCCATAACACTGGAATCACAAATGGCAGCATAATTTTCGTGCAAAGGCCAATCAACAAGAGTATTAAAACCATTTTTATAGTTATGTCAATAACTCTTTTTTCGCTGTTCGCTTCTTTATTCATAAGACATTATTTGGATTAAAGCTTCGTAAATTTAAATGATTTGCGCATATTCGTTATTCGGTGCAGGAAATATTTTCATTCTTTTTTCGCGAAGAACAAATTCTGGCCTGGGTTTTATCCGAATTTTGAAACCAAGCCTGCGCTGTAACTTTTAAATAAATATATTTGTAGGCCAAAATACGCTGGTAATACTTGGTTATAAAAACAGCCATGCAGAAGAGAAAAGAAAGATAGATGGAAAACATACGTAATTTTTGCATTATTGCCCATATCGACCATGGTAAAAGCACCCTGGCCGACCGACTGTTAATGAAAACAGGAACGCTCTCTGAGCGCGACTTTAAAGACCAGGTTTTGGATGATATGGATTTGGAAAGGGAGCGTGGCATTACTATAAAAAGTCATGCCATACAGATGTACTATAAATTCGAAGGGGTAGATTACAAGCTTAACCTGATAGACACCCCGGGGCATGTCGATTTCTCCTACGAGGTTTCCAGGTCTATTGCTGCCTGCGAGGGCGCTCTGCTGGTTATCGATGCCACTCAGGGAATTCAGGCTCAGACCATTTCCAATTTGTACCTGGCTTTGGAGCATGATTTAACCATCATACCTGTGCTCAATAAAATGGACATGCAAAATGCCATGCCCGAAGAAGTGAAAGATCAGATTGTGGATCTGATCGGTTGCGAGCGCACAGATATTATTGAAGCCAGCGGTAAAACTGGCCAGGGAGTTGAAGCCATACTCGAAGCCATTATTCACTTGGTACCTCCTCCAAAGGGCGATGTCGATGCACCCCTTCAGGCACTTATTTTCGATTCGGTGTTTAATTCCTTCAGGGGCATTTTTGCCTACTTTAAAATAATGAATGGCACCATAAAAAAGGGCGACCTGGTGAAATTTTTTGCAACAAAAAAAGAATATTATGCCGATGAGGTAGGAGTGTTGCGTCTGAAACCCGAAGCCAGAGATCAGCTTAGCGCAGGCGATGTTGGTTACATTATTTCGGGAATTAAAACCTCGCGCGAAGTAAAGGTTGGAGATACCATTACCCATGTAGCGCGTCCTTGTCTAAAGGCAATAGAAGGTTTTGAAGATGTGAAACCGATGGTATTTGCCGGCATCTATCCGGTCGATGCCGACGATTATGAAGACCTGCGTGCCTCAATGGAAAAACTTCAGCTTAATGATGCCTCGCTGGTTTTTGAACCTGAAAGTTCGGCGGCATTAGGCTTTGGATTCCGCTGTGGTTTTCTTGGTCTCCTGCACATGGAAATCGTTCAGGAACGTCTCGATCGCGAGTTTGACATGGATGTAATTACTACAGTACCCAACGTTTCCTTTAAAGTATTAAAAACAGACGGTGAGTGGATTGATGTACACAATCCTTCAGGCTTGCCCCATGTTACTAAAATACAGCAGGTCGATGAACCCTATATTTATGCCCAGATTATTACCCATGCCGATTACGTCGGGGCCATTATGAACCTTTGTATCGACAGGCGGGGCATTCTTAAAAATCAGTCGTACCTCACTACCGACAGGGTGGAGATTACTTTTGAAATGCCTTTGTCTGAAATTGTATTCGATTTTTACGATAAACTAAAAAGTATTTCAAAAGGATATGCTTCTTTCGATTACCATGTTACCGGTTACAAAGAGGCCGACCTTGTTTGCCTCGATATTCTCTTAAACGGCGAGATGGTCGATGCTTTATCGGCACTTATACACAAAGGGCATGCCTACAGCTTTGGAAAGAAAATCTGCGAAAAGCTTAAGGAACTCATTCCGCGTCAGCAGTTCGATATTGCCATACAAGCAGCCATTGGGGCAAAAATTATTGCCCGCGAAACCGTGAAAGCTGTAAGAAAAGATGTTACCGCCAAATGTTATGGAGGTGATATTAGCCGTAAGCGCAAACTACTCGAGAAACAGAAAAAAGGTAAAAAACGCATGCGCCAGGTAGGTAACGTGGAAGTGCCACAGGAAGCATTTCTTGCAGTGCTTAAGCTCGATTAAGACTTCAGTTGCAGGAGGGCTTCTTCCACCGATTCAACG
Organism: Bacteroidales bacterium; assembly: GCA_035913795.1. Classification (GTDB taxonomy): domain Bacteria; phylum Bacteroidota; class Bacteroidia; order Bacteroidales; family UBA10428; genus UBA10428. The sequence continues at coordinate 17,096 of JAMIIA010000091.1, read as the reverse complement.
GGCAGCAGGCAGCTTTGCTGATGGCATACGTAAATCAGCGATTTGCCTTCGATAATTCGGTTTTCCATTATTGGTATCTTTGAATTCTTTTGACTGGCAGCCACCAGAATCATCTTTTGTGTTTCTTCGAATTGCCCTGCCCAGTTCAAAGCCTCCGGGCCCGTAAAGATAACTTCGGGCCCGCTGAATAATTTTTTAAGTGCGAGTATTCCCCAGTTAGAATAATATGGAGCTTGTGCAATGAGGTTATCGGCCATTGCTTCAAGCATTTTCGAGCTTATTTCAATCCAATCGGGTCGGTTGAAATAGATTCCAAGCTCATGCATTACATGGGCGGCCATCGAATTGGAAGAAGGTATTACGTTGTCGCTGGTTTCAAAGTTCGAAGAAAAAAGACTTTCCGATTGTTTGCCAGCATAACGGAAAAACCCGGTTTCAATATCAAAGAATTCAGTATGCATCTTCTCGGCCAAACCTTTGGCCCGCAATAAATACTTTTCTTCGAAGCTGGCACTGTAAAGGTCGATAAGGCTTTGAGCAAGCAGGGAATAGTCGTCCAGAAAGCCAGCAATTTGTTTGCCGGAAGTATGAATTCGAAAAACTTCATTTTCTTTTGTGGTCATGTGGTCGAGAAGAAAATCTGCGAGCCTGAGGCTGGTTTGGAGGTATTTTTCATCACGAAAAACCCTGTAAGCATTTGCCATGGCCGAAACAAGCAAAGCATTCCACGATGTCATTACTTTTGTGTCGGTTGCTGGTCTGGGCCTTTTACTTCGCGTTTGGAGCAATAGTTTCCTGCAATCGGATAACACCTGTGTTTCTGGTTTGGGGTTTAAATCAGTGAATAACACATTGTAAGCCTGCTCCCAGTTTCCGTTTTCTTCCAGGTTGTAATGCGATGCAAACTCTGCAAGCTTTTCGCCCAGTGCAGATTCCAATTCCTGCCAGGTCCAGATATAATAACGACCTTCCATGTTCTCACTGTCGGCATCGATTGCAGCATAAAAGCCACCTTCCGAAGCTGCCAGTTCGTTTAAAACGAAAAGGCTTGTTTCATTTACAAGCTTCTTGTAGCGGGGATTTTCGAAAATTTTATAGGCTTCGGAATAAAGGCCTATTATTTGGGCATTGTCGTAAAGCATTTTTTCGAAGTGTGGTATTTTCCATGTAGCATCGGTCGAATAGCGCGCAAATCCGCCTGCAAGATGATCATTAATCCCTCCGGCCGCAATGGCATTAAGGGTAGTTTCCAGGTAGTTTTTAATCGATTCGTTTTGAGCGTAATTATTGTATTTGAGCAGAAAGCTGAGTGCATTGGGCAACACGAATTTCGGTGCCCCCTTGTGTCCTCCCCATTCGAAATCGAAATAGTGAGACCATTGGCTTACCATTTCGTGCACCAGGGTTGGAGTCAGAGTTGCTTCCGGTACGTGCATTAGCTTCTGGTTTTGCTCATGCAAACCATTTGTAAGGTTGGTTGCATATTCTTTAAGACGTTCGGGTTGTTTTGTTTGAATTATTTTAAGCTGGCTTAACAAGTTAATCCATTGTGGTTTGGTCAGGTAGGTTACTGCATATACAGGCCTTCCATCGGGCAATGCCACCACATTAAGCGGCCAACCGCCCCGCTGCCCCATAAGGTGTATGGCATTCATGTAAATATTATCTAAATCGGGCCTTTCTTCGCGGTCAACTTTTATGTTGACAAAATATTGGTTCATAAGGCTTGCCACTTCAAGGTCTTCAAAACTCTCGTGTTCCATTACATGGCACCAATGGCAGGCCGAATAGCCTATGCTTATAACGAGTAATTTATTTTCGAGCCTGGCAATTTCAAGGGCTTCGTCACCCCAAGCCTTCCAATGCACCGGGTTATGAGCGTGTTGAAGCAAATAGGGCGATGTTTCGTGGATTAAACTGTTGGTATAACGGGGATTATTCGTCATGTTTTTACTTTGATAAACACACCAGAGCCAAATAGGTTTTGGCATTCATTGCATGATTCGATTATAACAATTCAGTTTGGGTTATATTTGTTCAGCTTAATTTATCGAATCGATTGTTGGGTAATAAGAGCCAAAAAATGCAATAAAACTTTAGGTTGGATTGATTGTTAATGTATTTAATTAACTGTGCGATAAAAATGGCAAGTACTTCCAAAACGGTTTCATCGAAACTATTTTTACTTTACATTGGTCTTAGTGCATTTTTTTTGGGGAATGCCATATTGGCCCAGTTTATTGGGGTGAAAATTTTTAGTGTGAACAGTCTTCTCGGGTTACCAGAGCAAGCCAATTTTGCCATCAGCATGAGTATTGGAGTTATCATCTGGCCTCTGGTTTTTATTACTTCCGATATTCTTAACGAGTATTTTGGTAAAAAAGGTGTAAGACGCATTAGTTTTATTAGTGCCGGCGTTATTCTATATGCTTCAGTAATTACATTTTTCGCCACCAAAGCAACACCGGCTCAATTTTGGCTCGAAACAAATCTCTCTAACAATAGCACAAATAATTTCGATATTAACCTGGCTTATAAAGTTATTTTTGGGCAGGGTATAGGTATAATTATTGGTTCGATAACTGCCTTTCTGGTTAGTCAGCTTATCGATGTATATGTATTTCATTACCTGCGTCGCTTAACACAGCATCGACTTCTGTGGTTGCGCACAACAGGTTCTACCGTTGTTTCGCAGCTTATCGACAGTTTCCTGATATTGTTTATCGCTTTTTTCGTACTTGGAAACTGGAGTCTTCGGCAAGTATTTGATGTAGGCCTTGTGCAGTATGTGTATAAGGTTGGTCTGGCCATATTGCTCACACCATTAATCTATCTGGTGCATCATTTTATCGACCGGTTTCTGGGTGAAGATCTGGCGAAGAAATCGGTAGAAATAGCAGATAAGGATTGGTAAGCTGGATGCTTTCCCTGCCATTAAAATGTTTATACTAATGATAAACAGAAAAAAGAAAATAAAAGAATTTCATTCAATTCTAAAGGGTGAGTAAGCCCAGGATAATATAACGGGTATTGACCTTCATATTATAGGTACAGATGAAGTTTTTATATCGATGTTAAATAGCTTTTAAAAGAAGCAGCGAGCAGGCATGCCAAGGATAGTGTGTGTTAGCGAGTCGGTTTTACAATAAATAAAGTATGTTTATAAATAGTTATACTCATCAAATAATGCTGCTTGACCTATTCTTTTATTTTCCGAATCATAAACATTCCAGAGAATTACATTTTTTATTTCAAATCTCCTTCCTGTTTTAGATATTCTAATACCCGAATAATTTTTCGAATATCCTTTCTCTTCAACTTCCGCTAAGAACTTTTCCCTTTTACCTCTCTCGTCGCTTTCCGCAGAATATTTAGAAGGCAACTTTGTAAATTCATCCCACGACATTTCAAAAAGTTTAAGTGCAGTTTGATTTGCATAGGTAAATATTGGGTCATTAGAGGCATTATGAGCTAAAAGCACATAGTCAGCATAAAAGGCTTGTTTCGCTTGCTCTTCTATACTCAAGGAAGTATCAACTATCTCAATATTCGCTAACTTTTTCAAGCTATTGATGATTAAACAGACATGATCTTTTAAGTAGCTGTTTTCGTTATTTGGCAATCCACTCTTTTTCAATTTACCAGAATGTTTAATGGGTAAGATCGCTCAATTGCTTATTATTGTTGATAAAATCAAACTACGTTATGTTCAGATTTTGTGGTTAGATGCAATAATTGGTACTAAACTAAATCCATTTTATGGCCTCTAAAACCGTCATTTTTTCTTTGATGTTTCTGTTCTTTGCCAGTTGATTGCAAACCGTGATAATGCCATTGCCAAGGGTGTCCTGCCCGTTAAAAATTTCTGCACTCATACAATCTACCGTGCATGCAATGATTCCAGCATCACTTAGAGATTCAAGACTTTTTGCTCCTGCATTGTTTTTGCCGATTCCTGCATCATTGAAGAACACTGCTTTAACATGCCGTTTCTGTGCATACTCACCTGCACTTATACCTCCATGTGATCCACACACAACGATATCTCCTGCATTGTTCCCGTTTAGGAAAGTGATACTATCAGTTACAGTGATGCTCACTCCATCAATGTAAGTTTGAATTTGTTTTTTTAGGTCTACCTTGCTATTGTTTTCTTTCTTTTCATCAATAAGAGAATCAAAATTCTTATTTATCTGAGTTGGCGAAGGGTGATTGAATAAATTGATAATTTTGGCAACGGCTACTTTCACCAAATCACCGATTTGAATTCCGGCTTCTACTGCGTGAGGGCTTGCGTGACTTATGATTCCGCTCTCCCAGGTATCACGGGCAATACCTATTTCAGCACTGTTGTGATCAACAGCACAGGCCAAAATACCTTCAGCTTGGTAATATCTAAGACCTCTGATGCCTGCCTGATTTTTACCTACCCCTGCATTGTTTAGAAAAACAGCTTTTACATGACAGTTTTTTACGTGTCTGGCAAGATCATTATTGCCTCCGCAATGGGATCCGCAGACAAGAATTGGACTTGTATTGCCATGCTGTAAGTCACCTAAACTATCCAGTAACACTAAACCTTCAGGAAATTCCATGATTTTACGTTTAACCCCTAACCCCCAATAGGGGGCTATCTTAAGATGAAATCAGAATTTCAGCTCGGCAAAGTCCCCTTTAGGGGATTTTGGGGTAGTTTTTAAAGCTTATTTTGCAAGTTCAGCGCGGGCAATCATTGCTCCCTTTTCGTATGCTTTTATATTTCCTTCAACAAACTTCTCAGGAACGCTTTCCTTCACTATGTGAATCATCTCATCATGGTTGTAGCCTCTAAACTCAGCATAGAATGCAAGCATGACAATATTCATCATTTTGCTAATGTCAAAATCCGAATTTTTGTTCTCATCGGGATCAACAATAAACGTCTTCTTTCCAGATCTCTTTATTAGCTCTGTTTTAGATTCAGGCATATCTTTTTCCAGCCTGGTGTTTACGCTGGAAGTAGCTAACTCAAAAGTGCTTGAGAAAACGATACCATCCTCTTTCATGCAATGCAAATACCGGAGTGTTTCCGTTTGTTCAAATGATAAGAGATAATCCACATCCCCTGCTTTGATAAAGGGAGATAATACCGGCTTGTTTGAATAACGGAAATGGCTTTCGACACCCCCTCCACGTTGTCCTAATCCTATTACATCCGATATTTTTAACTCATAACCAAGTTTCATGTAATACTTGCTTAAGAGGTTGCTAAAAAGGAGAATTCCTTGTCCTCCAACACCAGCTATAATTAAATTTTTTCCTGTGTCCTGCATTTTTATAGTATTATGGCGTCAAACTTACATGCCGTAGAGCACAATCCACATCCCACACAAAGATCCTCGTTGATAACTATTTCAACCTTTCCGTCCTTGCCTTTTTTACTCTCAATAGCTAAACACCCAATATTGATACATTTCCGACACTTCGTACAAAGGTCTTGATCGATATGATAAGGGTCGCTTTTTGGTAGTTTAAATTTAGTAACACATGGTTTTTGAACAATAACAACAGAATTTGTCATTGAATTTACCGCATTGAGGATGGTTTTTTCCAAGGTTTCAAATTCGTAGGCATCCACCGTTACAATATCTTTTACACCAATGGCTTCGCATACTTTGGCAATTTCCAGTTTATTTTCGGGTTTATAATTAAACCCAAACTCGCTGGAGGCAATGTGCTGTCCGCCAGTCATTGCCAAACAGCTATTATCAACTATAATTGTTGTTGACTGACTGTCATTGAAAATCAGATTCATCAGCCCATTGATTCCGGTTGCCCAAAAACCTCCATCGCCTATCATGGCCACAAAGTTTTCTTTATGATCGGTTGCAACATTGAAACCATGAGCTAGTGCAATGCTCGACCCCATGCATTTTTGCAGCGAATAGGATTCCATATGAGGAAAGCAGCCGATTAAACCGCAGGTAACATCGGCAGCAGCCTTTATCTTATGATTTTTTAGTATTTGTGATATAAAGAGGTGAGAACATCCGGCACAGCTCACAGGCAGTCTGAATGGAATACCCTCCATAAGCGTTCTTTTTGGAGCGTCTGGAACGAGTTTTTCCTCAATAACATCCGGAGTAAAACGCATCATTTCTGGAAATTTCGGAAATAATTCTTTTCCAATAACCGAAATTCCCAAATCCTTGATATTCTTTTCCATAATATCATGACCATCTTCAATCACATAGAGTTTCTCTACGTGCCCAGCCAATTCCCGAATCAATTTTTCTGGAAGAGGCATAACCATACCCAGTTTTAAAATTGAGGCATCGGGTAAAACTTCTTTTGTATAAAAGTAAGGAGTGCCTGCTGTAATTACGCCAATTTTTTTACCTCTCAACTCCAGTTTGTTAATATCGAAGTCATTGCTGTCCGAAGCCAGGCGCTTCATGTGTGCCGGAAAATCATTAAAGCATTTGACCAACTTTGGATGCTCGGAGCCTTTTGCATTCATCATCATGGTGGTCATGATAACTTTACTGAAACTTACAGGGTATTTAACTCTGCATTTTGCTTCGTAAGTATAGTTTTCATTAATAACAACGCGACTGGTTGTCTTGCATATCACTGATGTAATTTTAAGTATCACGGGAGTCGTGTATTCTTCACTAATCTCGAATGCTTTAACCATCAGATCCTTGGCATCCTGACTGTCGCTTGGCTCCAATACGGGGATATTAAACATATTCCCATAATGACGAACATCATTATAATCATCGCCCGCAATACGGCCAACATCATCGCCCACTACTATTACCAGGCCACCGTTAATCTGACTTCCGGCAGCTCCGCCCAGTGCATCTGCTGCCACATGTAAACCCACAGTTTTCATTATTGCCATGCTACGATAGCCTGCATATGAAGCTCCAATGGCTACTTCTAAACCCACTTTCTCATTGGTCGACCATTCACAATAGATATCAGTATGACACTGTTGGGTATAATCCATCACCTCTGTGGAAGGTGTACCCGGAAATCCAGACGCAACTCTCACGCCAGCCTCAAAGGCCCCTCTGGCAACTGCTTCGTTACCATTCATCATTTTCATTAAGGCACTCTCTTTTTCTGTCTTCATATTAAAAAATGACCTTTATCATTATTGTGCTTTTTTTGTCGATTTTCTTAAAATCAGGTAAAAATATATTAAATATTGAGACTCGCTAATTTTAGACTAACAGTTTCTTACAACATTTTGAATATTGTTGGACATTAAGGCTGTTTGTGCAATGGAAATTTTATTTGGCGGGTAATTGTTTATTGGGATTTTTGCATTGAAAAAGCTAATCAATCCGATTATTTTTAAGATTCTTCTTTTCACCTTGTTTTCGATCAGACATACTTTTCCAGTTAACGCGACAGCTTGAGAATTTAGTGGAATTTCAACTTCTCAAAGAACATATTATAAATAGCCTTTTATCAGAGATCTTTTATAACCTGATGACTACCAATTTTGTCAAGCCAAAAGATTGGAATCAAAATGGAAGAACATTCCGAACATTTCGAAAAAAAATAAATCCCACTTTTTTGTCAAGTCAGGAGGTTTTATTGTTTAGGGGGCTTTCTACAATTTAAATCTGCAATAAACATCAGGGTATATGCTATATTTTAGCTTTCTGTATCAGTGGGTAAGAGAATCCAAATACCAAATTGTTCGTTAACGCCCGGCGGTATATGGTCGTGGCGGATTAGGGAGTGATTACTTATCAGTTTACCACCGACGCTTTTTTACGAGCCACGAACCTTCGCAAACCACTGAAACCCGCATGCTCGCTACCATGTGTTAGCAACTGGTGTTATTTTTATATCTTATTATAAATCTTCTTTTTAGCTCTCATTTTTTATCTTTATCAATCCGCACAAACCTATCCACGAAGAACAAATTTATTTTGTTTTTTTGAGCGTGGGCAATCCTAAAACCGTCCTGAAAGGCGGTAATTGGGTCGGCTTTGCAAGCTCTTTGACAAAGCTTTGGATAAAGCGTTGGCTTGTGGGGCTTTGGCAATGTGCTTGCAAATAGGGTGGCATGTTCATTTTGCTATGATTTTTTTATTAATGCTATCGTATTTATAATCTAAAATTGATTCATTTAAAATCATTTGAATAGCTTCATCTATAATATCCAAAGGCACTACAAACCATTCTCTTGGTGTAATTCGTTGCCCTTTTTCATCAAATAAATCAATATTCAGGCAAGATGAGGCAAAAAATCTATGTAATAACTGCTCTAATTTATCGGCATTACGGTTATAACAATTGTATGAAGTGACTTTCTTAACATCAGCAAACAAATATGTTGCTTCGTTTTTAGCATTTTTTATGCGTTCATCAACTGGTGTTGTGGAAAATCCAATCTTGTATAAATCTTTAATAGATGAAATCTTTGGGTCAATTGATTTTGATTTTAAAACATAAATCCAACCTGTTTGAATATCTTCTTCTTTAACCAGATTAGCATTAACAAACAATTCATTTTGAATATAACTATCAGTATTTGTAATGAGTTTACCATTCTTTTGAATTTGCTTGCCTAATGACCTGTAAAGCATATTACTGAATGTGGCATTCTCGAAAACTGTCCTTGTTCTACCATCAACACGCACCCTGTTACCTGAACGCTGTTCCCACTCGGATTGCTCCAATTCTGCCGACTCTAAATATAGCAGAACACCATCCATTATGTAGAAATTGCCAATCTGTAAATTCTTTTCAATATTGACAAATGGTTTGATTTTCCTTCTGCCTTCTTTGATTTCTTGGTGGACTTTTTGAAACATTAACTCATAAGGCTTAAATTCCTTTTCCTTCATCGGTTTTCGTTGGGCAACAAAATCAGCTTCTGCTCTTTCTTCAGGATTTGGTATGTTTCTAAATTTAAAAATTGAGAGTTCTACTTGTGTATTAAGTAAATCATCATCTTCGTTTAAAATGTCGTCAATACTTAATTTTTCCATTTCAACATGACCAAGTAAATCATGCCTATCGTATGGTTTCAATGTTCTTTTCTTTGTCTCATCTTGTCTGATTGCCTTTAATTTAGCAGTTAAACCATATTCCGACATGCTTGATGTCCCTGGTTCTCTGTTTTTTTTATCTACAAACAAGTTGATTTCCTCAAAAGATTCAATAAGCCTGTCTTCCTCGGTTTTTATACCAGAAGATTGTGGCTTTGAATCTAACATTCCAAAGTCATCATCATTGAAAATATCGTCTATTGTAAACTTCTTACTCATGCAACATTCTTTGTCGTTTTAACTCCCTTAAAAATACCACTGCTTCTGCCATTCTTTTTTCTTTGGGGTCAAAAGATTGTAAACTTGGTGCTTCTCCTGTTCTTTCCCGCCATTCTTTTATCTTTGGCCACAATAAAACAGCTTCTTCTTCTGTCATTTCAATTTTTGTTGATTGAATATGTTCATCAATTAATTTCAACACTTGTGTTGTAACCGATTTTGACAATATTTCAAATGCCTTTTGAAACGGGTTAATTCTATCTATTAAATCAATGTGAATATCATCTATGTTTACGAAACTACCAGCCATTCTGATAAACTTCTTGTCACCTTGCTCCTCTATAACGCTGTTTTTAATAACAGAATCAACAACAACATGCTGGCGGACCGCTTCAACATCTTCATCATTTAAGTCCGGGTAAACCTCACGTATTATCTTTGGGATTAATACTGTATTGATAACTTCGGGTTCAATATTACCCGGCATTGCTTTAAGCATTTGGTCATCCTGAAGTATTCTTGCTTTTAAATCATTTAAATCAGATTCAATAATATCTTTAGCCCGTTGAGATGTGGGAAGTTTAAAACCCCTTATTTTAATTGTATTTTCCCCTTCTTCATCCTTTTCCGCCTCATCTTCGTCATCATGAGATTTTTTGGGTTTAAATTTAAAATTCGGGGCTAATACCTGTTCCATCAATAAAGAAGCTGTAATAGCTTTTAACATATTGTTTACTGCCACTTTTACATCTTCGTTTTCAGCATCGGGTTCTGCAACAAGATTTGTAAATTGTGCATGAACTTTATTTTTGCTGTCCCGTGTTGCCCTTCCAATTATTTGAATGATTTCGGTTAACGAACCACGATAACCAATAGTTAAAGCATGTTCGCAATATGGCCAGTCAAAACCTTCTTTTGCCATTCCAAGGGCAATAATTATATCAATATCATCGGCAGATTTTATTTCCCTTAAATAGGCAGAAATTTTATCCCTCGATTTTGGATTATCATTTACTAAATCGGCTACTTTGAGAATTTTACCGCTTCGTTTACTTTTTACATGCAATACTCCCGTTTTTTCGTCCTGATATTCCATTTCTCCCAAAACATCAATAATATGGCTGACTTCCTCCATTTTTTCTCTTGATGATTCGGCTGAATTTACACTTGGAATATGGATGATTGTTTTTTTGTTTTCGTCCAGAATTTCTTCTAAAGCGGACATTCCTTTATCTTGCTGCTTTTTGAAATAACGTCCCTGATAAAAATGATAACCAATTCCTAACGATTTCAAAAACTCATAACCATTTAATTGTTCATAATAGTTGTAAGTTATTTTAGTGAAGCGGGCTTCATCTTCGGGCATCAACACAGGTACACTGTCGCCCCTGAAGTACGAACCAGTCATTGCTACAATGTGGGCAGTAGATTTAGCCATTATGCTTTTCATCACTTCCCCCAAACGGTTATCATCATCAGCGGAAACATGATGAAACTCGTCGATTGCAACCAATGCATTGTTTAGCCTCTTTTCGTCTAAACCTTCAAATGCAAAACGCAGGGTTGCATGGGTACAAATAAGAATCTGTTCGCCATTCTCAAGAAATTCAAGAAAAGCTTTTACCTTGCTTTTTTCATTGCCCGGTGTACAAAGGTTGTATTTATCATTAGGCGTCCAATCTGCAAAGAATCCATGTTTTTTCAATTCAGTTGTTCCAAACGATGCACCAATAGTTCTTTCGGGAACAGCTACAATTACTTTTTTAATGCCTTGATGTTGCAGTTTATCTAAAGCTATAAACATTAAAGCCCTTGACTTGCCCGATGCTGGCGGTGCTTTGATTAAAAGATACTGTGCAGTTCTTCCTTTAAATGCCTTTTCCTGCATTTCACGCATGCCAAAAGCATTTGTTTTTTTGCTGTTACCTGTTTGGTTATATGTTACTTCAACTAAATTCTGCATATCTTAATCATTGCTTTTAATAGTCCGTTTTTTCTTTTGTTTGGCAAACAACGTATCTTTATTTACCATTTCTTCATACATCTTAAAAAGATATTCCAATCGTTCGGTGTCGGTAGTAAAAGGCTGCAAGCGGTAACATTTTTCAATGGCATCATCCAGTTCCCGGTGGGCTTGCCGTAACCCTTTGGGCATGGTATCGGGGTCGTAAAGCTGTGCCATGGTTTTTTCGGGGTATTTTGCCCGCTCATCCAGTATGGCAAACACATATAAATTCAGGTTTTCTTTTTGCTTTAGACTAATTTCGGGGAATGGAAAAGTGTTGTAGCACAAAGTATTTGAATATTGCATATCAGTTTTTAACCTTCCTGCAACAGCTCGAACCCAAACAATATGCATTTTTGAAGAAATTATACCAAACAACCAAGGTTCTGCATTATAGATTACTCTTGTTCCATTTGAAGGAACATAAGAATCATCGAAGTAACCAACTGGAATATATTCCCTACGCTCAGAACCAGTTTGAGGAACTAATAAGAATTCACCCTTTTGATATTTATCTTCATCGAAAAAATGGGGTATTCTTGCTTTTTTTTGAGTTGCAGCTTTTTTACTATTAATTCTAAAGATTCTTACATCATCAAATCTATCTTCAAATTCCTTAATTTGATATGAATCTTTAACTAATTCAGATGTTATGTGTATGCAATATCTGTATGACCTATTCATAAACTCTTCAGCACCAATAAACTTTTTAAAGAATTTTTCAGTATTAGGATTTCTCTTAATAAAATCATTTTTTTCTTCTTGACTTAAAAGCAAATTACCATTGTCGCTAATTTTACTTCCTATAATCATCTCAGGAAAGTTAGAGATTGATTCATTTTTAGGCTGGATAATTAGATTATTTGTATTCGCCAAATAAGGACTGATATTTTTAACAAGTTGTTTTATGTTATTATTATATATAAATTTCTCAGCAACTTCAAGATTTCTAATTCCAATAATTACAACAGCAACACCAGCATTGCCTTTCGCATTATTAGTCCATTTAAATGACTGATAAGCAAAGGCTATTTCTTGACTTTTTGATAAAATAATTGGCCATAAAAGCGAAACTTGTTCACCCTGAGTTATTGAATTTGTAGTAACAAAGGCATATTTACAATTTTTATCTTTAATAAAATCGGAAGCTTTAATAAACCAACAAGCTATGTAATCTAATTTCTTGTAATTATTTATTCCAATAAAGGTAATTTCCATATCCTTTTTCTGTTCTTCATCTTGACGACTATAGCCTAGATACGGTGGATTACCAATAATATAAACTTCTTCATCGCTTGTAACCGGGCATACTTCTTTCCAATCCTTACGGGTAGCGTTTCCCTGCACAATACGCCCTGCTTCTTTTAAAGGCAATATAGGTTTTGACTTGCCGTAATCGAAAAGCAATTCTTCGAAAACCTTGTTCATTTGGTGTTCGGCCAACCACAATGAGAGAATGGCCATTTCGTGGGCAAAATCGTCAATTTCGATGCCGTAAAACTGCGTCAATTGAATTTGAGAAAATTCAATGGTAGGTGTTTGTGTAAGGTCAATAATACGCTGCAAAATCTTTATTTCCAACAAACGAATTTCTTTGTAGGTAATAATCAAAAAATTGCCGCTGCCGCAGGCAGGGTCAAAAAATTTGATTTTTGAAATCCTTACAATCAGCTTCCGAAGCTCCTTTGCATTGCTGAAATTCTTTTCAAATTCTTCATACAAAGCATCTAAAAACAACGGGCGGATTAGTTTATGGATATTTTCGACCGATGTATAGTGCATGCCCAAATCGCTACGGTATTCGGGCAATACAACGGCCTGAATCATAGAGCCAAATATGTCGGGATTTATGTCTTTCCAGTTTAGTTCGCCCAATTCAATGAGCGTTTTCCGGGCTTTGAAATTAAAAATTGGCGAATCAATCGAATCACGGAATAACCCACCGTTTACATAAGGAAATCGGGCAAGATAAACAGGAAAATGTTCACTTTCTTTCGTGTTTAACCTTCTGAAAAGGTCGTTCAAAAAAACGTGCATATCACTTCCGTCATCGGAAGTATGCTGTACAAGAGTACTTGTAAAAATTCCTTCTTCGTCAAATATTTCGGTATCTTCAGCAAAATAACAGAACAGTAATCTTGAGAGGAAAATATTCAAGCCGTGTACGCTTTCCTTCGAATTATAAATATCGGGGTTGGCATTAATCAAGTTATCGTATAACTGAGCCATCTTATAGGCTGCATCACGGTCGGCTTTATTATCGTTTGAAGTATTATAAACCTCACTTCCGGCAAGTGGCAGAAAAAAATCAAAATATTTGGGAAGGTCTTTTAATGCTATATCAAGGTTTTTACCAATCTTTAAATCTTTGGCAACAAGCGTTTCAAAATCGGTAACAATAGCAAAGCGTGGGCTGTGTTTTAATATCCGGTCTTCTTTAGAGAGGGTTTCAATACTGCTTAATAATTGATTAGCTGAATCTTCTTTAAAAAAGACTTTCTTTTTGTATAATATTTCACCATCAAGTTTTGATAGGTTGAAATCGCCTTTTTTTAATCGGGTTACAGAAGTTTTTGAAGTACCGTAAGCGACTAATAAATCATAGATGAATTCCTCCTTTGAGAAATTCTCAAAAATTTGCTTTACGTTACTTTCTATCTCTTTACTGTTCATTTTAAGTTCAGGTTCTTTAGTTGGCGCATTACTTCTCTTTCAACTTTCTCAAAATCTGGCAAATCCTTAATCTGGTCTGACATTGAATTTTTCCACCGACCTTTATATTGTGGTAATCGCTGCTCAAGTTTTGCATGAAATTCAGATGGGACAATACCTTTGCTTTCACATTTTGCTTTAAACTCATTTATCAAGAATTCAACATCCATACCATGAATTTCAAGCAAATACCAAATGTCGTATAAATCCCGTGCCTGCATCCTTTGCATAACAGAACGCATTTTCTCTGTTAGAATTTCTTCGAGCGGGTAACTCAATAATTGATGCTCTTCCTGGTCGCTATAACTACAAAATGTCGATTGTTTAACTGGTAGAAATTCCAACTTTTCACTTCTTGAAATATCAACTTTTATTTTTTTATTAGCCCCCATACCTCCAAGCGGCCCAACATAGCTTATGTAAAAATTGATTCCTCCATCTTCATGCTCATTATCATCAATGATTTCCAAAGGTATATTCGCTTCTTCTTTTACGTATGCAAAGACCTCTTTAAACCATTCGAATATCTGTTCATTAGTAATATCATTATCAAGTAACGTAAAGTCAAGGTCTTCAGAAAACCGATAATCCTCAAAATATACTTTTTTAAGTACCGTTCCGCCTTTGAAAACAATTAGTTCTGATAATTTTGGGTGATTTGCAATTCCTTGTAATATCCATGATAGAATATAATCCTTTTCAATTTGCTGGTCACGCACGCCAGCCTCACGTGCTTTATTTTGAATTTCTCCAGGTTTAATCATGTGTAAATAGCAGATTTAATTGTTTCTGTTTCTAAATTTTGCTGAATACCCCACCGGCTAATCATTTTGCCTGACTTTGGTAATTCAGTATCTAAAAGCACATAAGAATTAGTTTTGAGTATGTTCAATTGCTCAATAATATCGGTTTTAATTTCAAGAGTCTCAAGCAAAAAACCAAGTCGCTTGATTACAGCCTGAGATTGGTATTTTTCAATGTATTCAAGTAGTTTTTTGAAATTAATTTTGTCTTTTGAAGTGTATAAGGCCCGACCTATTTCAACAATACCACCTGCATAATCAGGTCTAAACAAACAATCAACAAAGGTTTTTTCCAAATCAGAACACAAAACCTTATTGTAGTTATCTATCCATACCTTTTTCGAACCAAAAAAATGATTCTCGTTATGATAAATAAATTGAAATGTTACATTTTTTATGTTCAGCGTTGATGGTTTTAATTGCTTTGCCACAACAATTTGCTCCTTTAGTGAAGGTTGGGTTATTAAATTGTGAATTTGTAAAGCAGAATAATACCCTATATAATGCTCTGTCCCTTTTGTTAAAGGCTCAGCCAATAAATGCCAATCAGGCATAAATATTCCAGGGTCTTTTTCGTATGGGATAGTGTAATAAAGTCCTTTTTTTAAACGCATTAAAAGCCCCCTTTTAACCATATCACTAAGCAACTCCTTTAATGCACTATCGCTGGAATTCGGTAAAGCTTGTTTTGCTTCTGAAAAATCAAAACACTCCCTCCCCAATTGATTAAACTTGGATAGAATTTCATTAGATTGAGTTGAGATATATTTGTTTTTCATAGCTAAAAAGTCAGTTTTAACCTGACCACAATGATACAAATAAATATTTTGCTTTCTGATTAAAATTTAAGAAAATATTATATTTCGTAGTAAAATAATCAGCTTAAACCTGACTATCTGTATATGAAATAGTAATAAGTTTGTGTGCCGGCAAGATTGCACTCTTTGGCAAAGCTTTGGTTTAAGCGTTGGCTTGTGGGGCTTTGCCAATGTGTGCAATGTGGGGTGGGGTTTCATTGTCTTTTTGCGGGTGGGAGAAAAAAACAAAATAAATTCCCTCAAATTTGCACTATCCTATCAAAGAGCTAAAATATAATTTTCCTAAACTTATCAATCTGCACTTATCTGTCTGTTTGCAGTGTTTCATGCACTTGTATAATTAGCCCCAAAAATTAGACAACAAGTATCATTTGAAAAATTAATAAACTTGTTGTTATGAAAAAAAGAAAAAATTACACATCAGGGTTTAAAACCAAAGTAGTACTTGAAGCTCTTCAAGAGAGAGATACCATCCAAGAGATTGGGAAAAAGTATGACATTCATCCAAACCAGATTTCAACCTGGAAGAGTCAGTTTTTAAATAGTGCCAGCAGTGTTTTTGAGAAAGGCACCAAAATTGATGACAGCGAAAAAGAGAAGGCAGATCTTTTCAAAAAGGTAGGTCAGCTTCAAATGCAGGTTGATTTCTTAAAAAAAGTATTGGGGAAATAGCCCAAAAAGACAGGCAGCTGAGAGTTAAAAAAGACTCTTCAATAAGCGTAAAGGAACAGTGTAAGCTTATGGCTATCTGTCGAAGTAGTTTCTACTATATTCCCCAGAAAGACAGTTCTCAGAATCAGGAACTGATGAAACTAATAGATAAGCAATATATGGAAACTCCTTTTTATGGAGTTCCCCGCATGGTACAATATCTGCGTGAGCAAGGCCATTGTGTAAACCCAAAGCGAATACGGCGCCTGTATCGTTTAATGGATTTACATGCAATCGGACCACGTCCGAATACCAGCAAGCCTCATAAAGGTGAAGGCCACACTATCTATCCATATTTGCTGCGGCATTTAAAGATTGTTCGTCCAAATCAGGTTTGGGGCATGGATATAACCTATGTTCCGGTTGGGAATGGAAATATGTATCTGGTGGCTATAATAGACCTATACAGCCGCTTTATTGTAGGATGGTCACTATCCAATACAATGACTTCGCAATGGTGCAAAGAATGCCTTGAAACAGCTATACTACAACATGGCAAACCAGAGATACTAAATACCGATCAGGGCAGCCAGTTTACGAGTCCACTCTTTACTGAGTTTGTAACTAAAGATCAGAACATCCAATTTAGCATGGACGGCAAAGGCCGGGCTATAGATAATATCTTTATAGAACGCTTTTGGCGAAACATCAAATACGAGAAGATCTATATTGAACCATCAGAAGATGGTATTGAACTATACGGCAAAATAAAGTGGTATATGGAGTTCTATAATAATCGTAGAGGCCATCAAACATTAAATTATAAAAGACC
>JAMIIA010000090.1:0-8901 GCA_035913795.1 Bacteroidales bacterium | reverse complement strand
CTGGTGGCGCGGGCCATCCACTACTCGAGTAAACGCGCATCCGCCCCGTTTGTTCCCGTCAACTGCGGCGCCATTCCGGAGAAGCTTTTGGAAAGCGAACTCTTCGGTCATGTCAAAGGCGCTTTTACCGGCGCTAATGAGTCGCGGGCCGGTTTCTTTCAAACCGCCGACGGAGGCACCATCCTGCTCGATGAGATCAATGAAATGAGCCCCGCCATGCAGGTGAAGCTCCTCCGAGTGCTTCAGGACAAGCAGGTCGGCATGGTCGGCGCCCGGAAAACGCAGAAAATCGACATCCGCATCATCGCGTCCAGCAATAAAGATTTACGAATGCTGGTTCACAACAACCTTTTTCGCGAAGATTTGTTTTTCCGTCTCAACGTCATTACCATCACGGCGCCGCCGCTTAGAGAAAGGCCGGAGGACATTGGCGTCCTGATCACGCATTTCGCGGGAAAGTTTGCCGAAGAACTCGGGAAAAGCGCGCCTGTCTTTTCCGACGACGTTCTGCAGACCCTGACCGGATACACCTGGCCGGGCAATGTCCGGGAGCTTGAAAATCTGATTCAGCGCCTCATCATCATGACGGACGGCAAAAAAATCGAAAGCCCGGATCTGCCTTCGGTAATGCGTTTTTCCGTCATGCCCGATTTTGTCCCGTTCCGGTCTCTGGCCGAGGAAGAAACCGCGTACGTCCGCAGAGTCCTGGCAAGCGTCGGCGGAAATAAATCAAAGGCCGCGGAAATCCTGCGCATCGATCGCAAAACACTCCGGGACAAACTCAAACCGGAAAATGACAAAATGAAAGTGAAATAAAAGCGCCCGCCCTGGTTTTCTATCTTGAGATTGAAGCTTTCATAGTATCTTTGATGATGCCCGTCAAAAGAAGAGCACATTGATACCAAAACTATAACACAACTCCTTATTGGATTAGGTTTGATAGGATTAGCAGGCATCAGAAGAAGGATCAAAAAATAAACCTTCCATACATCATGTTTCTTGAAGCATGATGCCTTTTTCTTTGAGATAAGCTTTCATAAACTTCAAATTGGTTTGGAGTTATAAAATCTTAAGGTTAAAGAAAGTTAAAACCAGGTTAAAGAATTACATTCGATAAAAATCGAAATTTGCTAATAAAATTGGTACCTGGGGTGGGAATCGGACCCACACAGTCCCAAGGACCGAGGGATTTTAAGTTACCCCATAATTTTTTCTTACTTTATTGAAATCATTACAACTAATTATTATCACTCTGTTTTCAGTAGGAATATTTGGGAACGTTTAGGAACGAAAAAGCATAATTTTGACAACTTTCCGTAGCCAAATCGTAGCGAGAAAAGAAAGGTTTCCGAAATATTCTTAAATGAAATTGTTAGTCCAGTGAATATCCAAGTTTTAATGCTTCTGCATTTGGGAGCCATTTGATAAATTTATTGCAATTTTCGCAAACAACTTTGTATCTCTTAATTTTCTCAAAATGTGCAACATGTTTTGTTCTGCTATGGTTGCATTGTGATTTTTGAACATTAACGCATACTGCATTGTTCAAGAATTCTTTTAAGCTAACAGTCTTTTCAAATCCTCTCATGGAAATAAATCTATGAGAACATTCACCACCACCACTTGCATATTTTGCTTGGAAAGAAGGAATAAAAACATTCCCCGTTGGAAGTAAATATCCAGCGTAAATACGTCCTGGAATTTCATTATTTACAAAAAGCTGCTTTTCAATTTCCTTTAGTGAATATACATATGGCTTCGTCTGCTTTAGAAAATTATTACCCACAAACAAGTATATTATTTCAAAACCCATTTTATTATAATTACTAATTTTATCTTCAAAAATGCCTATTGTATAGTTTGTTGCCTGAATCTCGATAGCAACTTTTTGCCATTTCCTTTCCCAATAAACATCAGCTCTTAATTTATCTATGGCATATTCAAGCTCAACAATCCCCAGATTATTCTGTATCTCAAGAATCGATTTATATACCATTTCTTTTCCCCATGCGTGTTCTGGCGTTTCTGGTTCAGAATCACAATCACAATGTTCGTAATGGCGAAAATATTTTATTTTCTTTCTACAATCCATAAAAACTAAACGACCACCACAACCCTTGCACGTGTATAATGGCGCTCTCTCCTTCACATCCCAAGCAAATATTTTTTTTGTACCCCCTTCGAGAGCAACAAGTGGCATTAATAACACCTCTATTGTTTAAATAGGCTTTGCCTAAAAAGTCAAAGTTATACACATCGCAAATTTGACAGAAGATATACGTCTGTTAAAATAAAGATACAATTAATTTTAAACTAAAAAATATTAATAGAAAAAAATATCAAATTGTGTATGCAGACCCACCTTGGGATAGCAATTCTCAATTTGGCCATAGTAGGCTAAAAATTATCTTCCCCTTTTTGATTTGTAGGCGTGGTCAGCGATTCTGCCCGTCCGGGAATTTTAATAATCGATAGTGAGATTTCTGTACGTATATCTTCCTGTTATCAATAAAAATCAGATCGCCGGAGAAATGCAAGCTTTCAACATATAATCAATAAATTAATATGACAAATATTTTGTAGGGTTTGCACCGACTATTGAATAAAGTAACAAAGAAGCGGTCACTTTTCCCCAATGATGATGCCCTGGCAAAGATATTAATTTTAGCGTTTCAGAATGTGATGGAAAAATGGGCAATGCCTTTGGCCAACTGGGCTTTGACAATTTCACAGCTGGCTGTTATGAATAAGACTAGATTCAATTTGGAATATATTTGAAAATTCCATTGACACAGATTAGTTTATAGGCTCAATAATTTAAATAAATTAAACAAATATATTGCTACTGCAAGGGTAAATCCGGAACATATATGAACGAAGTAGTGAATAAATTTAAAGGTCGCTTAGGTCTGATCGTCCTGATAGTGGCTATTGTTATTATTGCTAGTGGATTTTACTTTTTTCAGCATTATCGCACTACACATGTTTCCACGGATGACGCCTACGTCACGGGTAGGATACATGTGGTAGCTTCCAAAGTACCCGGGACAGTCAAGACCTTGCTGGTAAAAGACAACCAGTTTGTTAAAGAGAAAGATACATTGCTGGAAATTGATGATCAGGATTACAGTGTAAAAGTAAGAGAGTCTGAATCGACCGTTGGAGCTGAAAAAGCCAAGCTTGAAGAAATAGGTTCGCGTGCGGAGGTTGCCCGTAAACAACTTGCGGAATTTAATTTCCGAACGGAATCAGCCAAGGCAAATCTCAGGCTTGCGGATGTTAATCTCAAGCAGTCCCAGACTGATTTAAAACGTATGGAGCGTCTCTTTGCCAATAAGATCATTGCTGAAGAACAATACGACAAAGCAAAAACTGCTTATGAAGGCGACCTTGCCCGTTTACACGCGGCGCGTGAGCAATTAAACCAGGCCAGAGCTGCCCTGCAAACTCAAAATGCGTTGATTAAGCAGATGGAATCAGCGCAGCTATCACAAAAATCATCCTTGAAACAAAAACAGGAAACGCTGGAGGCTGATCGCTTGAAAAAAAGCTATACGGTGATTTATGCTCCGGTATCCGGGTATGTAACGAAGAAATCGGTTGAGGAAGGCAATCAGATTCAGGCCGGTCAACCGCTGATGGCGATAGTGCCTCTTGCTGATGTCTGGGTAATCGCCAATTACAAAGAGACGCAGCTTGAAAGAGTGAAGCCTGGACAAAAAGTGGTCATTAAAGTTGATTCTTATTCCGGCAAGAAATTTTCCGGTAAAGTTGATAGTATTATGGCGGGCACGGGGGCGGCTTTTTCGCTTTTTCCACCGGAAAATGCAACCGGAAATTATGTCAAAGTTGTGCAGAGAGTTCCGGTTAAGATTGTTCTTGATGCCGGCACCGATCCGAATAATCTGTTACGGGTCGGCATGTCTGTGGAACCGACTATCATGGTGGAGTAATCAATCCTTATGGCGAGGCCAATTAATAAATGGATCGTCGCTCTTACCGTGATGTTACCCACACTGATGGTCATTATTGATACATCCGTCGTCAATGTTTCTCTGGATCATATTCGCGGCAGCCTTTCCGCCGGCATTGACGAATCCACCTGGTCCATCACTTCTTACCTTGCGGCCAATGCCGTCGTTATTCCGATGACAGGTTGGCTCAGCCGCTTTTTTGGCCGCAAGCGCTTTCTGATCTTTTCGGTATTCTTATTTACCTTCAGCTCTTTTCTTTGCGGTTTGGCCTGGAATATTCAGAGTCTTATTTTCTTTAGAGTGCTGCAAGGTTTGGCCGGTGGTTCATTACAACCGATTTCTCAATCCATTTTATTGGAAACATTTCCTCCGGCTCAGCATGGTACCGCTATGGCGATTTTCGGAATGGGTACAATGTTCGGCCCCATCATGGGTCCACTCATGGGCGGATGGATAACAGATAACTGGTCGTGGCACTGGATTTTTTTTATTAATATTCCCATTGGCATTATTTCACTAGCCATGTCTCTCTGGTTTATTCGTGATCCTCATTATATGAAGCGCACAGTTAATTCTATTGACTATTGGGGACTGATGTTGCTCAGTATCTGGGTGGGCTGCCTGCAGATGGCGCTCGACAAAGGGCAGCGGGAGGACTGGTTTGCCTCCGATTTCATCCTTGTTCTGGCAATCATTGCTATAGCGGCTTTCATTCTTTTCATCTTTGTTGAGCTTAATACCGAAAACCCAATTGTGGATTTGAAGGTTTTTCTGAGTTATTCGTTTTCATCGGGCAATATTGTCATCTTCTTTGTTGTTGCCGGTCTTTTCGGCAGTATTATTCTTCTGCCTATCTACCTGCAAAGCCTGATGGGTTATACCGCCTCTCTGGCCGGGATGATTCTTGGCCCGGGAGGGCTTGCTATTTTTCTGGTTATGCCGATTGTCGGTTGGCTGATCACGGTGGTAAATCCCAAGCTGATTGTTGCCATAGGCCTTGTAGTTTTCGCTTATGCCAATTATCTGATGAGCGGATTTAATATGTCAGCTGATTTCATGACGATTATCTGGCCCCGTGTTGTCATGAGTGTAGGATTGGGCATGGTTTTCATACCTCTCACCACCTTATCGTTATCCAGTATTCCCAAGGAAGAAATGGGCAATGCGACCTCTGTTTTTAATCTCGTGAGAAATCTTGGCGGAAGCGTTGGCGTGGCATTTGCGGCAACAATGTTATCCAGAGGAACACAGATTCATCAGGCTCATTTGAGCGAACATATCACACCATTTGACTTGGATTACATGCGTGCTGCCAATCAGGCGGCTCAGCTTCTGTCGCAGCGGGGCATGGACCCGGTAACGGCACAGCAGGGAGGGGCCAACGTTATTTATAACGAACTTCTCCGGCAGGCGTACATGCTGTCCTTTAATGATGTTTTTTTTGTTCTGGCAATCATGATGATCTGCATGCTGCCCTTCATACTGTTTATTCGACATGTTGATCACAGCGCCATGAAACCATGATTTTTTTATCAATGAAAATAAAACCGGCATCTATTGGCATAAGATATAAATAATCCTCTGTTTTTAATGATGTACTATTTTGATATATTTATTTTTTTGACGAATGATGAGAAAAAGACAAAGGGATTAAATCATTGGCATGTGTGGACTTGTTGGAAGTCAACGATTCCAACGGTTCTGGAATCTTGAAAAATCAACAAACAGATTTTTATTTAGTTCTTCCCGTAACAAACACAATTTATTGCCAATGATAGACGTTGATACCGAGTTTCTCTATAGATGGCTTATATTATATTGACATGACGAATAGGGACAAATATACTTTATTTATGATTAAATTGAATGCCGTTACCAAACAATATGGCTCACTTACTGCAGTCGACAGCGTCTCATTTTCCGTCAAGACAGGAGAATATTTTGCTCTTCTTGGACCCAATGGTGCAGGAAAAACGACCATTGTAAAGATGCTGCTGGACTTCACTCAACCAACATCTGGAAGTTTGTCGATAAACAGTATCCTCAGCACTCAAGCAGCAAGTCGCACCGCAATAGGTTACCTGGCTGAGAATCATCACATCCCCCCACATCTTTCCGGATGGCAATATTTGCAGCGCTGTGCTGAGTTGTTGAATATCGACCGATCCGATGCGACAGATCAATGCCGGCGCATTGTCAAGCAAATCGGTATGGAAGGCAGGGAAAATACCAAAGCGTCCACTTATTCCAAAGGCATGATTCAACGGTTCGGAATGGGCGCTGCCCTCCTAGGTCATCCGAAACTGCTTCTTCTCGATGAACCCACTTCCGGCCTTGACCCCATCGGAATCAGAGAAATACGCCAGCTTTTAGAATCGCTTAAAGAACAGGGGATGACAATCTTCCTGAATTCACACCTGTTGTCGGAAGTTGAAAAAATATGCGATAACGCTGCCATTATCAATCAAGGCAAGCTTTTAGTAAAGGACAACATTTCCGCCCTGATCAAGAATGGTGACACTCTGGAAGATGTGTTTGTCAGATTGGTGAAAGGCTGACTTAAAAATGCTGAAAGCACGTTCCTCCATCATCCGTATTGCGAAATACACACTCATGGATCAGGTGCGGCAGAAAAGCTTCATCATGATGTTTGTTATCTGTGCACTGTCCATATTGCTTATCCGCAGTTGTTCTCAAGGCAGTTTCATGGTGAATGGGCAGGCGCTTGATGCCGACGCCATTATACATGTTGTGTCAAAAGTGATTTTCCACATTATTACGGCGGGAGCGATGCTTCTGGCGGCTCTACTTTCAATGCGCGTATTTAAACGCGACCGGGATGAGGGGATGCAATCCTGTATTCTGTCAAAACCGGTAACCCGCTGGCAATATGTTGCGGGGAAGATTCTCGGCTTGTGGGTTTTATCAGTGATCTTCATGTTTATCTTACACAGCATTGTGTTCATCATTGTTTCCATCAATTTAAAAGTGGTCATGCCAGAATATCTCATTCCTTCACTGCTTTGTTCTTTTAACTTGCTTTTTGTCGTTGTTGCCGTGCTTCTTTTTTCGCTTCTGATGTCAGACATCATAGCTTTTCTTTGTGTAATGGGTATCGGCGTAATCAGTTTTGTGGCAGACGGGATATTCGCCATGAGCCAGAGTCAAATGGGACAGGCGATGATGCAGCAATCGGGGTCAGCATCGGACTTATCCGGATGGAAAGTTATTTACTATTTATGGCCGAAACTTTCAGGAATACAACAGATTGCCTCTTCATTAATCGGCAGGGAGGGGTCTCATGGATTTCTATCCATTTATCCGGTCATTAACGTTCTGATCTATGCCCTTAGCCTAGGCGCGTTGTTGTTCTGGCGTTTCAGGAATGAAGAAATCATCTGAGCTTTTTCCTGTACTGTTGTTTTTGCGATTTTCCTTCGGAATGCAAAACTTCAATCCGTGATAGACACAATCCGCAAGCCACATTTTGCGACCTATATTCCCTTGACATGCAAGATAGCGTCCTATATTTCCCTATAAAAAAGGGAAGTTCTTATACAAAATCATTAGAAATAAGGACAATAGAAACCTATTTTCTTTGAACTGAGGGTTCAGCTCCCATATCTATCCCAAGAATGATGCACCTTCAAGTTGTAACCGGGAAGGACCTTTACACAATGCCATACCGTAATACCAGCAATACAGCCTACGGAACATTATTCATGCGGGGAGTGCATCAGTTACTGGATGCGAAGCCTTTGATTCTGGATGATCCTGCTGCACTAACACTGCTGGGAGAGGATGCCATCCGTCAGATTGAAAATAGTAGGGATCACCACCAAACATTGGCAGCACGCGCATTGCGCACGCACGTTGTTTTGCGTTCGCGTTTTACTGAAGACCGCCTGGCGGAAGCGGTCGGTCGGGGGATCACGCAATATGTGATTTTGGGAGCGGGTTTTGACACCTTTGCTTATAGACAACCCGCCTGGGCAGAAGCGTTAAAAATATTTGAAGTCGATCAGCCTGAAACCCAGGCTTTAAAAATATTACAGTTGAAGCGGGCATTCATTTCACCCCCGTCAAATCTTAGCTTTTCTGGTATCGACTTTGAACATGAATCATTATACGATGGGCTCCTGCGCGATAGAGTATCGTTTGCGGAACCGTCTTTCTTTTCCTGGTTGGGCGTCACCATGTATCTTAAAGAAAATGCCATTGATGCCGTGCTGCGAACCATTGCGCAATTTCCGAAAGAAAGCGAAATCGTATTTACTTTCGCCCAGCCACCGGATACCTTATCCGCCCATGAAAGCAGCTTTCATGCCTCCTTGTCTAAAATTGTTTCCGGTGCGAGAGAACCATTTGTTAGTTTCTTTACTCCCGTAGAAATCGAAACAAAAATGCTCCAGGCAGGTTTTAAGAACACTGCATTTCTCTCCAAAGAAGAAGCAGAAGAACGATACTTCTGTCAGCGTCCTACGGATCTGCATATACCAAGGCGTTCTACCATTGCCTATGCAACGCTTTAGTAATACGGAAAAGAGCAATACTTTGAGAACGAGGCAAAGTCAGAGTCAACAACGATCTTGCCTTTTTTTATGCACATTTCATCTGGTAATAATTGATGTTGGGAAATTGATCAGTAGTAACAGTTGTGAAGTCAGTGATTCTGCTCATTCGAGATTTTTAAATAATCAACAAGGAGATTTTTGTTTAGTTACTTCCTGTAATTGTTAAAATCAAAATTCGATGATGAGTCGAAGATTACAAACAATAAGCAGTAAAATTAGAACAGGCAGAGCCAATTGACCCTGCCTTTCAATTTTAGATTATATAAAAGTTCTTATTTTCTCATCTTCCTCCGTACACCCCAAAGCCCTAACAGACCAGAACCCAGAAGCCAGATGGCTGCAGGAATAGGAAC
>JAMIIA010000089.1:0-2836 GCA_035913795.1 Bacteroidales bacterium | reverse complement strand
GTAGATATTAATGCACGATTGAATGACTCATTGGTTACAATTTACGGTGGTGTAACGAACTTAATTCTTTCAATTGCTGGTTCAATAATTGTTGCATCAATTTGCATATACTTCTTGATAAAAGAATTTAATAAAGGTAACGCTCAAGCCCTTAGAAATTAGGGAAACGAGATAACAATTATATATCCCTGCCTGACAATTAAATAAATAAACGCACTATAACACGGACAATAAAGGTAAGTTGTTTGTCACACTTTTTGCTTTTACTCCTGCTCCCAAGACAGATTCGTAATGGCCGCTAAACCCGGACACGCGCATCTGCCTGCAATTTAAATCCTGCACCTTGACAAATTTCTGGCTTCGGGATAGTTTGTACCGCGACGCTGCGCCAGTGCCCTCTACCAACTTTGTAACGGGGATAAATTCGCGGCTCCGAACAAACTTGTACCGCGATCGCGCCTGCACTCAATTAAATTTGTACCCGGACGGCAAAAAGTGCGCCATGCTTCGTTCATTCCGGCTGTGTACCGGGATTCTGCCCCGAAGAAAAATTTGTGCTCACAGCCTGCATTCACTCAGCAACACAACCTACCTTTATTGCCGGGCCGTTGTACGTAACGCGTACCCGCGTAGACATACAGCACGAATCTAACACACCATGAAAATTAACTTTGCCTGCTCAAACTGTCTGGAGATATTCGATGTAGACATGATCTCAATCGAATATGATCAACATGAAGATCTTCTTTTCAATCCTATTCCTGAATGCACTTTCTGCGGAGCTACCGAGGAAGTCTATCTAAGCAATATAGGACAAATGCAGATCGAGCAAATGATGATGCTCAATCAGATAAAAAAAGCCAAAAAAAGGTAGTCTTCTGATGAAAATTCGTAAATTAGTGGATACAAAATCCCCTCCTGTTCAGTGTGGAAGGACAGAAGGTAAAGGATCAAACACTTTCGCTGCATGTATGGATGTGCTATTCATACAACCAAGAAGCATGACTGGTTTGGTGAGAAAAAATATCGCCTTGCTACTTTCTTTGACTCCTGGTGGGATGACTACTGTAAACATCCAAAGCATTTTATTCAACCAGAACAGTATAAAGCCGTTCGGGATATACGCGTATGCAGGACGGCAGCTCTTGGCATAGACATATATACCTGCCCCCAGTGCGGAGAGATTACCGAAGTATACCACAGCTGTAAAAACCGTTTCTGTCCTACATGCAGTTGGAACGACACCGTCAAATGGGCCGAGAAGGTTAAAGGGAATATGTTAAACATACCTCACAGACATGTTGTTTTTACTATTCCTCACCAACTCAACTTCCTGATAATAAGAAATAAGTTTCTCCTGCTCAATAGCCTTATGCAGACTTCTGCCGAAGCACTCAAGGACTGGATGAATTACAAGTTCGGTTTACAGCCAGGGATAATTTCCGTACTCCATACTTTCGGCGAACAAAAGGAAAATCACTTTCACACACATATGATCCTCTCATGGGGTGGAGTTGATAAAAACCGGACCCTTCAGCAGATCAAAGGAAAGTATGTAAACTATGACTATTTAAAATCAAAATTCAGGAGCATATTTGAAAAAAAACTGATAGACTTCTATGGCTCCGGAAAACTTGATCATGATTTCAGAGATGTCATCGAGTTTAAGCTCTTCCTCAAACGAGTCAATGAAAAAAACTGGATTATTCACCTTGAGGATCCAATGGAGACACCAGCAGATGTGATCAGGTATATAGGACGGTATTCAAAAAGAGCCTGTCTTAGTGAATACAAAATAACCCGGATAGATGGAGAGTTAATTGCTTTCCGTTACAAAGACTACAAAAGAAAGGACTATTTTGGTCATCCAATTGAAAAAGAAAGAGTGCTTAACTACCGGGACTTCTTCCCCCTTCTGCTCCAACACGTGCCCCTGCCCAGTTTCAGACTGGTCAGATATTACGGCATTTATTCCAACCGTGGACACCTTCCCAAAGAGGTATTTAGCGGGGGAAATGATGTCTCAATAAACTGGAGAGAGCTTCAGCAGTCTGAAACAGGGCAAGATCCCCTTTCCTGCCAAAAATGCAATGTCAGCAAAACATACTCTCATTCAATTGCAGAATCAAACGATGGTTCTTATATATACTACAGACTGGGACTTAACCCTGACCCGCATGCGACATTCTTTCAGAAAGTCGGCTAATGCCTTTCATGGGATAACTATACCCTGTCGTGAAAAAATGATAAAAAAGGATGTTTTCTGACTTCGATAAGATGACTGCTGACCTTAATAATCTCAGTCTCCACCAAAAAACAGGAGAGTTTTCTGCTCCAATCACACTTCCTGCTGACACGTTAAAAATTGAAATCCCTACTAATAGAACGGGCGCTACGAACAACAAGGTCAATAAAGTTAATAAACTTGTCACGGTTTTTGCGCTTTGCCCCTGCACCTGGATAGATCTGCAATGCTTTATACCGCGATCGCGCTCTGACTCGCAATTTAATTTTGTAACCGGTGATAGTTTTCTGGCTTCCAAAATCATTGTACCGCGAAACTCGTATACCTTTCAACTTTGTACCTGGATGGCAAAAACCGCGCCATGCTTCGCTTCTTCCGGCTGTGTGTCAACATCCTGCTAGGACACTAACAAATCCGGAAAGATTCTAGCACAGCCTACAGAAGCTCAGCAACGTTTACTAACTTTATTGCCTGACCGTTATAGGGCATGCTCGGCGCGTAAAATGTAAAGACAACTTCTAATTTTTATATCTGCCTTGACGACTTTATCCCTGCTCCTTTTTGACTTTAATAACGCGCCGAAATCCACGA
>JAMIIA010000088.1:0-3325 GCA_035913795.1 Bacteroidales bacterium | reverse complement strand
AAGATCGCCATGGCATCTTGCGAGTGCTGTGCTTATTTTATGGTGAAAAAAGATCAGCCAGAACCGTTTGAGACTGTCAGATCTTTTAAGGGCCTCGAACCCGACTTTTGCCCCCCACTTTTCCCACGCCGGACATTTTCTTCACATCATCGGGATTCGCCAAAAATACCCGTTCAGCCACTCACCTTGCCTTTATGAGGGTGCTTTTTTCGTTTGTTGTTGGCATTATTTAAAATTAAAGCAACTTGGTTTGGCTGTCGCATTTTGCATTTTTCGCATTCAGAAAAGTTAAAATACACAAAAGGCCAGGTAATACCAAATAGCAAAGAAGCATCTGTGCGATTTAGCAATAACGCGGCAATATAAGGGTTGTTAATGATAATTTGGTTGAGGGTTTCATTTGGCAAACCAACCAAATATCCAATCAAAAAACCGACAATTGAGGTGATCTAAACTTTCAACAGGGAAAATTCAATTTCTGACCCGCATTTATTACATATCTTTTTAATCATTTGTCCTCTCCAAAGATTTATTATTTTAATTTTCCATTTTTTTGGCCATTTTCAGGTTTGATAAAAATTACCTTGCCACTCAAATGTTTGAATAAAGCACGATTGCGCAGGTGGCCTCGGATTAAAATTACAACAAAAACTGCCGCCAAAAACACACACATAATTTTAGTCATTAATTTCTCCGCTTCACTTTTTTCAATGCTTTTAAAGCTGTCACTATTCGAGGAAACGTAATGCTACTAAATTGGATTCAATTTTTTTACTACTTAATTCAGCCTATGGCAGGATTTGCTCATTTGCATGCTGAAATAGAATTTTTGGCTTGTCGATGAGGGATACGAGAATGTCAGTAGAACTGATCTGCCACGGCAAAACGCAACATTTTCCAAGCACAATTTCTGACCTCCTCATTACAGCTTAACTGTTCTAATTCAGCCGGGCTGAAATAATTGAGTCATGAGAGCATTCTAGCAGTCTGTCGGACAATTTGATTTAAAAACAGTCATTAATCGCTGCCCGAATTGTTCATTTTGAAAAACTGGGCAGTGCCAAGTCTTTTATTCAGAAATTTTGAGCTGTATTGGTTGTTTTACAGGCCTTATATCTCCTTTTATTGCCCCAGTGCATATAACCTTTTGATGTTCCATGCCATGCACACGAGGTTCCACTCACCTCTGACTTTTTTTACACCCCTGAGTAAGAACTGTCGGAACCCCATAACGGCTTTTATTATGCCAAAGACGGGCTCGACCGTTTGTTTCCTTTTGGCGTAGAGGGCTTTGCCATCATTAGTCTTCATTTCATGAACCATCCGAGCTACCGGATCGGCATTCTCTGGTAGTGGTTCTTGTGGCCCGGGGAACCTTTGTTCCAAAGTCAGGTTATGCTTGTTGCGATTGGTGCTTATGTATGGCTGGATTTTCTCTTTTTCGCACAGCTCAACATTGTCTTTGCTGAAATAGCCTGCATCTGCCAACAGAGAATCGACTGTTCCAAGGTTTTTCGGCAATGCTTTTATAGACTTAAGGGCCGGTTCAATTTCTTTTTTATCGTTTGCGTTTTGAGTGACATGATTTTCTACAATCAGCATTGAATCAATATCCACACATGCCTGAGCATTGAAACTCTGTTCAAAGCCGCCGCCAGAAACTGGCATAATTCTTGATTCAGGATCGGTAAGATTGACCTGGTCTTTATCGTTTGGCCCTGACTTGGGTTCAGATGGTTTTTTGCCTCCAGATTTCTTGCCGTTCTCTTTCTCTTTGGCTTTGCGCTCAGCAAGTTTACGCTCATACTCGCGCTTTGCTTCTTCGTATTTTTCTGCTGCACGCCGTTCTATCTCGGTTTTTGCATCGGCAATAGCTTTCAGGCGGGCTTCGCGATGTTTCAATTCTTCTGGAATATCCATTCCATCAGGAATATTCTCTGCGTCTGCTTCTTCTGCAAGGCGAATCAGATGCCTTACCTCTTCCCTAATTTTCTTTTCAATATCATCGGCATGTTTGTGGCTTAGCGCCTGATGTTTGGAAGCATTGGCATGAATTTTCGTGCCATCAAGAGAAATTTTGCCCAGCTTAAAAACCTTCATCTGGCTCGCAATCTGCAAGATCTGAACAAAAATTGCCTCAAGTTCAACAAGAAAACGCTTTCTGAAAGCCGCAATAGTGTCATGATCAGGGTGCTCGTTTGCACAAACATAACGAAAGGCTACGGAATCGTAGGTGGAACGTTCCAGTTTTCGGCTGGAAAAAACGCCGGTGGCATAACCATAAAACATCAGTGATAAAAGCACGGCAGGGCTGTAAGCTTTGGAACCTCTGCCTGAATAAGCGCTTTTAAGCGAAGTCAAGTCGAGCAACCCAACAATTTCAACCACAAAGCGGGCAAGGTGTTTCTCAGGCAACCATTCATTAATTGAAGGAGGCAATAAGTATTGAGTTAAGCGATCTGCGTCACGAAAATTATTACTCAAAACAAGTTTCCTTTAATATTGGCTTTAACAAAGGAATTATAGCATTTTTACGCCAGAAAAACAAGACTGTCACTAGCTTTTAAAGCAGTTTCCGTTAAAGTCCGACAGACTGCTAGAATTGCTGCTCTTGTGGACAGGCGCTTGCTGTAATTGGCAGTCTCAGGTTAGATGGCCGGGTGTTACAGCAGTTGTCTAAGGACTGGCATTGGCAGAATTTCATAAAAAAAGCAGTTCAGGGGTGAATGGGCGGCGCGGTGGCCATTCTGGTCGGGGCATATCTGAAGGTGTAATCAGTTGTTCAAGTAATTTTGCAACAACCTGGCCGGCGGCCGGGCATTCACTGGCTCTGGGGCCAGCCAGGTTGAGAATGGCTGGTTTGACCCGGTGCAGCCAGGCTCTTGCCTTTTGGGCATCAAAGGGTTCAGGCTTGAATTGAAATGGGCTGGGCATTTTTTCTGGTCTGATCGCTTCTGAAGCCTCTGGTGACAGAGCTTGCTCTGCTGTCTGTAATTCAATATCAATACTGACCAGCAGAAAAGGTTTTTTAAGCTTATAACAGCAATCAAGGGTCAGGCTGGTGCCACGTGACTGACAGTCACCGGTAATAATCAATGTGGCATCAGAATCTCTGACGTTAAGGCGGGTTCGATGCTGGTAAAGAGCAGAACCGGTTTCAATCAGCAGATACTCAGCTGGTATGATACCGTCTTCGGCCCGCCGGCCAGCGGGGCACCAGCCCGAACAGGGTATGCCGCTCTGCCGGGCAAAGTCGAGGGCAGCCCGGTCGACGCCGGTCTGGCCACCAGAAATCAGCATGCATAAAGCAAACTTTTGCATGCCA
>JAMIIA010000087.1:0-3193 GCA_035913795.1 Bacteroidales bacterium | reverse complement strand
GATTTACAAGATCTGCAATGACATTAGTATCAATTGAACTCCCTACAGTCTTTACCAACTTGGACTTTCCATTGACTTTGACTATTACCTGAACGCTGACAACCCCACTCTTATTAACCTTTTCACGGACAAACATGAAATAAAGATAAAAAAAGACGCTGGGTCACCCAAAAACAATCAAAATAATTTCTTATTACACTAAATATGTGATACTTATGAAATTGATGCAAGTTTTATGTCGAAGTCAGGAAAAAGCCGGTATGGAAATCAATCCACACCGGCTTTTTTCATCTTAATCGTTTTCTAACGGGTATTATTAGCAAACACCGTTTCGCCTTTATACGATCCTCTTAAAATGGTGCTCAGGGTTTCTTTATTGTTGAGTAGGTCAATGGCCTTTTGTATTTCAGGGTCGTCATTCAGGCTGGCCATAATTCTACCTTTCTGATAATAATATCGACTGATAATTTCGTCTTTTAGCAGTTCTTTTATTTCAACCTGAAAAGTTTGAAGGTCTTTTTCCCTGTCGCCAATAAGCTGGACTTCTAAGGCAGTAAGATCGCCCTGAATTTTATCGTAATAGCCTTCGTACTTGGCTGTTTTTATCAGCTCCTGAAGCATTTCGCTACTTTGGGTGCTGTAAGAAAAATGCTTGTCAGACAAGTAGAGCTTAAATTCATCGAACAGGCTGTTTGAAATTTCAAAAATAGCCGGGCGTTCGATGGCACCGTTTTTAGAAGCGAAAATTGTTGCAAAGTCGAAGAAGTGATTTTCGGCATACAGGGCCATGGTAATATTACCAGGGGCATCTTCCATAATTTTTATATCGGGATCAATGCCGCCACCATCATATACAGTGCGACCGTTACGTGTTTTAAAAGCAGAAATAAGCGAATCTGGGATATAGCCAACGCTGCCATCTTCGTTGCGGTGGGCATAATCCAAAGCTTGGATGCATCGTCCGCTGGGAATATAATACTTGGCAGTGGTAATTTTCAGGTGTGCATTGTAATTCAGCGGTCGGGTGGTTTGAACCAGTCCTTTTCCAAAAGTGCGCTGGCCTACTACCACGGCACGGTCCAGGTCTTGCAGCGAACCGGCTACTATTTCAGAGGCTGAGGCCGACGAACGGTTTACAAGCACCACAAGGGGCATGCTTGTATCAACAGGACTCTGACGAGTGAGGTAGGTTTTATCGCCCTGTCCGGTGCGGCTGCGTGTACTTACTACTTCCTGGTTACGTTCAATCCATACGTTGGACACTTCTACAGCTTCGTTCAATAAACCTCCCGGATTACCTCTCAGGTCGAGAATCATCGATTGGGCTCCCTGACTCACTAAATCTTCATAAGCGGCTTTAACTTCCTTACCCGCATTGGGCATAAAGTTGCTCAGAAGTATATACCCTGTACGGTTGTTCAGCATGCCGTAATAGGGAATATTTGGTATCGAAACCTGCTCGCGCACAAGGGTGTGTGTTAAAACCGAATCGACACCCAGGCGTTTTATTTGCAGAGTGATGGAGGTATTGGGGTTTCCTTTGAGCATTTCACTTACTTCTGCTATGTTTTTCTCAAAAGTCGAAACCCCGTTGATACTCAAAATGGTATCGCCTGCACGCAAACCCGATTTTTGCGCCGGAAAGCCCTCGTAAGGTTCCGACACCATGGTGTAGCTACCGGCTTTGCGTATGAGTGCCCCCACACCACCATATTTTCCCGTAGTCATGAATTTAAATTCGTCTACTTCTTCTTCCGGTATGTAGGTGGTATAGGGGTCGAGCGATTCAAGCATTCCATTGATACTCGATTCGATTAATTTTTCAGGGTCAGTTTCATCGACATAAAGCGCATTCACTTCGCGAAAGACATTGAAAAATATTTCGAGGTTTTGGGCAATTTTAAAATCGGTATTGTTAAACGATAACAGACC
Source organism: Bacteroidales bacterium (assembly GCA_035913795.1). Taxonomy (GTDB): domain Bacteria; phylum Bacteroidota; class Bacteroidia; order Bacteroidales; family UBA10428; genus UBA10428. The sequence goes on along the minus strand of JAMIIA010000087.1, from coordinate 1,261 downwards.
AATTGCAAGCAAAACAAACGAAACGGAAATAACGATGATTCTGCTTTTTTTACCAAAAAGGTTCTTTAAAGTAATCATAAAAGGAAAAATCTTTAGAGGATTTGATATTCGAAAATGTAAAGCTACTTAATTTCTATATGCTATGATTCGCTTATACACAAATATTGCGCCGGTTTTTCCTTAAAAAATTGTGGAATCAAGCCATGCTGTTTTTAGCGAGGGCTAAAAAATTTCAATTAATTTCGTGGTTCTAATTTCAAGCAAGTGCGAATAGTAATTCAACGTGTAAGTCGGGCTGAGGTTTCGGTTGGTGGTAAAATTAAATCGCAAATAGGATATGGCCTGCTCATTTTGCTTGGTATCGAAACAGACGATACCCAAACCGATATCGATTGGTTATGTGGGAAAATTACGCGCTTGCGGATTTTTAACGATACCCAGGGAGTAATGAATTGCTCTGTTACTGAAATAGGAGGCGAATTGTTGGTGGTAAGCCAGTTTACGCTTCATGCAAGTACCAAAAAGGGAAACAGACCTTCTTACATTCGCGCGGCTGTTCCTGAAATAGCCATTCCACTTTACCAGCAGTTTGTGGCCAATCTTTCCCTTGTTTGCCAGACCGAAGTGAAAACCGGGGAGTTTGGCGCCATGATGGAAGTATCGTTGGTAAACGACGGACCTGTTACCTTGGTTATCGACAGTAAAAGCAGAGATTTTTGAACGACACCGGTTGGCGGTATGAAACGTTGGGGTTTTCGGAGCTGCGAACGTATCCCCCGACACCAAACCTTGTTGCGAGGCAGAGCACTCGATTAACCACTTAACCCCCAATGTTTTATGACCGCTTGTTAGGCACTGGCGATTTATTTTTTTGTCAAATATAATCAATCTTTTTCAATCGAAGTGCTGCCCTTGCTAAGTGCGTTGGCGTGGGAAGGGCTGATAAGCTCTTTGGCAAAATTTGGATTGCAGGGTTGGTTTGAGTGTTTTGCCAATGTGCTTAGCAGCGAAGGGATAGGCGGGTTGACTTGCTCTGTCGCTCTTTGTTTTTTTATTCTATTTCCTGACTTGTCCCTTTTAGTGCGGTGCTTCTAGTTTAGCGATAAGCTCCTTCATTTTCTGAGTTGGTTGGGCTTTGACGGTTACTATTTTTTTGGTGATGTGGTTCAGTATTTCACCATCAACGATTTTTTTTGATTCGTCAATAAATTTTCTGATCGAAACGCCTGTTTTTAGTTCGATATGCTTTGATACTACCAGG
>JAMIIA010000086.1:0-5246 GCA_035913795.1 Bacteroidales bacterium | reverse complement strand
AGTTCGCTCATTGCAGCTTTTTCTCGAAATCGGCCAGGTATGTGCTGGTAACAGCATTGGCTACCGGCTCTTTGAGCCCTTCAAACCACAGATCACGCGCTGAAGATACCTTCAAACCGCGAATTTTCGTCAAATTTATTACATAAAACTTGCTGGTTCTCATGAAATGCGGGTGTTCAGACAGTCTCTTTTCGATCTCCGTCAGGCGCAAATTGCTGAAATACGCTTTGCTGCCGGAAGTCATAAACATGGTTTCGTCCCGGCCCTGGTCTGATTTTGTGGTGATATAGCAAACGTCTTTCAGATCAAGAAAGTAAACCGCCATTGCCGGATCTTCCGGAGTGACCGGAAACTTTTTAATTGGCGGGTCCAGATACATAAGTTTCTCTAAAACCTGTTTTAACAGGTCTGTTTCACCTCTCGCCATATTCTAAAACCCCCATTTCAATGTTCCGCCTGTAGCTTTAAAATAGCACCAAACAGCCCACAGGCCCGTATAATCTGAACTCCGGCAAATTCTCCGAAGTCTCTAAAATTTCACGTCTTTTTCAGCCGTTTCACGGCCTTTTTGTGTGTTTCACGGAAACAGTTTACTACTTTGGTTCTGTTTCTGCGATGATGTTTAGTATGCCTGGTGTCTCATTTTCCAAGGTTCAAAATATTTAATCCATACTTTTTGTAGCCAGCTTTTATTTTCTAGAGGATCTTTTATTTTTACAGGAGGCTCCCAAGGTTTAATTGGTTTCAGAGGTTCACTTAAAAGAACTTTCGTTTTTTTGGTTTCTTCCAGCAAAGTTCGCATATTTCCCAAGTCATTTGAAAGTTTCATAATGATCGTATCCGAACGTTGTCTTTCTTCGGTCTGGTTGCAAATCAGTTGTTCAATCAAACTCTGCTGCTTATCGATAATAGCCTGCTTTTCTTCAGCTGATTTTTGCAGAGTTGCAACCAGGTTACCAACCGACGAAACTTGCTCCTGTGGCTTTGCTTGCAAAGTAGAGCGAAGCAATTCAACACCTTCATCAGTAAGATAGGTAACCCCGTTTTCTTTGATTAAATGATTGTCAATCTGGTTACCAACCTTTGCCAACTTTTTGTAAACCGCTTGAGTGGTAATACCCAACTGTTTCGCTACTGATGAGACTTTTTCTTTATTCACGGTTACCAACCCCTTTGCAACTAGTTACCAACTCTATCGGCAACAATTGCAATCTGATTAAAAACCAAGTGATGTATTTTTTGGTATCTGGGGTTGCGACAACAAAAAGAGTTTAACGCAATCTAAGCTATTCTCGAAAACCAAGGTTTTCAAGAAAGTCTTCTGGGTTTTGGAATTACAACGAAAAAAGTGGCTTTCATTATTCTCAAAACTCATTCTTGATTCTATGTTCTCGATTCGTTATCTTCAAGATGAATTTTGAGAACCAGAGGTGTTTATGCTAATCGGTTATGCCAGAATTTCCACTGACGATCAAGATCTTTCGCTACAGATGATTGCCTTGGAACAGGCCAATTGTGAGAAAATATTCACTGATAAGATCAGTGGCAATCAATCTGATAGACCAGGCCTAAAGTCAGCTTTTTCGCATCTTCGCGCCGGAGATACTCTGGTTGTTTGGAAACTAGATCGATTAGGCCGCGGTGTGAAAGGTTTAATCGACATGATAACAAACATGGAAAGCCAGAACATTCATTTTCAGAGCCTGACCGATCAGATTGATACATCAACTCCTGCCGGTCGATTCTTTTTTCACGTTATGGCCAGTCTCGCACAAATGGAACGGGAACTCATAATAGAGCGAACACGAGCCGGCCTTGCAGCTGCTCGTAAACAAGGAAGAATTGGCGGTAGAAAACGGCGAATGACAGATAGTAAAATTGAAGCAGCAAAAAAACTTTTCGAGGCTGGGGCTCTTCCAAAAGATATTGCAAATGACCTAGGGGTTTCTATCCCTACTCTTTATCGGTGGTTGCCGGCATCGGTCAGGGCTTAACGTACGTAAAATTCCGTTTGGTGTTGTGCCATCAAAACAACCGGCCGTTTAAAAACTTATTTTAGACCCTCTGGCGTGCCCTGTACAGAATCGACAATTGCTTTTGCATGTCTAACCCATCTATGAGATATCTGTCGCTTCTCTATGTCTGTTTTAAAAACTGTTTTCAAAACACGGGTGTTTCTGTTTTTTGAGTGTTTTCAAATATCGGTAGTTCTAAATTTACGAATCCTCGATTGGATCATGGGTTTCAGGAAAAAGTGTTCTCAAACTACAATAGTAGGGGTTTAAGTTGTTTGATATCGAACATTATAGACCTTGCTAACAACCAATAGGCTCTTTTTTTGCTGATTTCAAAGAATATGTTTACAAAAAAGACAGACAAACGAACCTTTAACTAAATCGACCAGTTTTGCTTATAAATTTTCTAAGGTCTCTAGTCGTAAGTTTATCTAAAGTACATCTATAATATATCCACCTAAAAACACCCCGCTGTAAACCTTTTGCAATCTGCGTTTACAAAAACACCAGTGTTCTCAAACTACAATAAAAGTGTTCTCAAACTACAATAAAAGTGTTCTCAAACTACAATAAAAGTGTTCTCAAACTACAATAGTTACTTTTGAGTTCTATTGTAAAATTCTCACTTCCAAGATATCTGTTTATATGCTATTTTGTTGAAGTTAGAAAACTACAATGATTTTAGCGGAGGCGACATAGTGGAGAGAAACTTAATCAAACATAGCGTAAACCTTTTGGAATACCCGTTGTGGTTTCAAAATGAATGTTTGGCAGAAAACAGTCGCGGTGTTACCTGGTCTGATCGTGAAGGTTATATTTATCGGGCTGGTTACAAAGTTCCTGTTAAAACAGATGGGATCTTTCTTTTGTATTTACTGTTGCAGAGCCAGCGTAGCGACTATGCTCCAGAAATGGTTTTAACCAGGTATCAGGTTTTGAAAGATTGCAGCCTGGTGCCTTCTCAAGTTTGGTATGATCGGCTTGAAGATAGCCTTGAACGCTGGAAGATGGTGGGCGTTCGGTTTGAAGGCAGTTTCTATGATGGGAAAAACTATTCTTCAATCAACTTTGGCGTTATAGACTCATGGAAGATCGACAAGACAACAAAGAACCTGCATATCAGATTCTCACAAGAATTTCTGACAATGATGATGGGAAAAGGTTTTTTTAAATATATCAACTTCGCTGAGTTCAAAAAACTGCGTTCACCGCTTGCTACCAGACTCTATGAAATTCTATGTAAGTCTTTCCATGGCCGGGATACTTGGGAAATCAACGCTATCAAAATGGCTGAGAAGATCCCGATGAAAGAGCGCTTTCCAGCTCACATCATTCCAAAAATCAAAACAGCAATTAACCGTATCAACCGCTGCACTGATACTCAGTATGTTCTGGAAACTCGACAGATTAAGGCTGGCCAGACTATTTTGTGTTTCAAAAAACAAACTGTCTCAAAATCTGTGTTACTGTCACAACAGACAGACAGAAAGGCTTTTGTAATGCCTGATAAGCCTGAAATAACTGTTTTAATCAATCTTCTTCCAGAGCCGCGCCGATCACAAAGAACCATACTTGAGCCTGTAATAGCCTTTTATGAAATGCACGGCACTGATTATGTGGCCCGGAACATCCGCTATACCAACAAAAACGCAAAAAACAATTATCGGCCCTATCTGTTGAAGGCTTTGCAAAATGATTACGGCCTTGCAATGCAGGAAGACGAAGAAGCCGCCCGGCAGGTTATCGCCCAGGAAGCCATGAAGGCGCAGGAAATTGCTCAAAGTGAAGTTGCCGAGCAAAAACGCCGGAAAGAGCAGGAAGAAAACAAGAAACGCGCCCAGGCATATATTGAAAGCCTCTCCGAAGAATCCAGGTCAGATCTTCAGGCGGAAGCTATGGCCAATATGTCTGACAGCATCAAAGAAATAGTTCTGAAAAAGGGTCTTGGCAGCAAGATTATGTTGAATGTAGCCATGGAAAAAATTGCGTTGCAGAAGCTTGCCGCAATCAATGCCAGTAAGCCTGTTCAGCAAACTTTGGAAATGGCTGCGTAATTTTGACTGTCCTCAAACTACAATAGTCGAAAAAGGACAAAAGCATGAAGAAAACAGCTTCTAGCGATAATCTTGTAACTGGGGTTTAGGGAGCAACGGAACAGAAAACTCGGTTAAGCTCATTTTGATTTTTTGCTAGTCCTCTCCAGAAGCAGTTTCCCATTATTTCTCAGCGCACCTTTTGGGGGTAACCCCAACATTCGTGCAACCAGGGATCATCTGGCGTTCCAAAAACCAACGTTTATGACACAGAATTTCTTGGTTTGGTGAGTTTGGGTAATAGGGGTCACGACACCAAACGGAATTTTACGCACGTTAAGGAATTCTTAGTCATTTAAATCTGACATATGAAGCCAGGAGAAGCAGGCCAGGAAAAGGAAAAACGCTGCTAAATGGAACGCGGCCCACGTCCTGTTGACCTGGCCAACACTCCGGCAGCTTCGCCGCCTCCGCTTTTGGCTAGGTCTCGGAAAGCCCTTCGGGCTTCCGCAGGTGCGTGCAATGCCCGGCCTGCCTGCGCCAGGTTTCTGCCTCTGTCATTTATTGTCATCGGCAGACTTTTTACTGTCGGCCATGCCGCCAGTCGCTCCGGCAGTCCGGACATTGGGGCCGCTGTCCGGTTCGCAGTGACTTTCGTTGCGATCCGGCGCAGATGGAGCAGGCTGCACCCGGAGCCGCTTGCTGGAAGAAAAAGACCGGCGACCAGATAGAGTCCTGGCCGCCTCCAGCTTGTTGCGCCGCCGCGATCCCGGAGCCGGGGTCAGCGGACGCCGCTCTTTAGGACAGTTTAGATCCCCCGCCCACCCAGGGCTGCGCCAACGGTGCTAAACAACTCCGGGCGGTTGGCCAGCCGGCAAAGCCGTCTGACCACGTCTCATCATTACCCCTGGCTAGCTCCGAGGCGCAATGTAATGCCTGGTTTCGCTGGCGCAAAACCAGGCACCGGGCAAACCGCTCGCGCAATTATCGCGCCGGCCTCGTGCCGTCACGATAATTGCTTTGCTCACTGTCTGATAAACGCGTTTATCAGACTTGGCCCTTTACATTGCGCCTCTCCGGCCTCTGCCTGCCGGGGGCCCGGCAGGTCCGGCTTTACATAATGAAGCATTATGCAAACTAGCCAGGGGTAATGATGAGCCGCACGCCGCTAACGCGGCTACCGCCCTAAAAAGGCACA
>JAMIIA010000085.1:0-10504 GCA_035913795.1 Bacteroidales bacterium | reverse complement strand
GAATTAGGTGACAAAGTCAACACAATAATGGCAGGAACAGCTTTTAATCTGAAAAAAATGCTCAATAGAATAAAAGCAGACCTAAAAAATATTTTATGCCAATTTTTTGAAACAATTTTTCAAACAACTTTTGACATTATTTCGATCTCAAATTATCCTTTTGCGCAAAAAGTGACTTTTTAAGGGAGGACTAATTATTTTTAAAGCCTCTTGCGCAAATTATCGTTGCGCTGTTAAGAAAGACAAAAAAACATTAGCTTGCGGTCATGAAAACCTTTTCACAATCCTTAAAAAATTGATAATAATGCAAAACCTGATTATTCCTAAAGCGTATAAAAGCTTGCTTACGCTTAAAGAAACCGAATTAGCCATAAAACTTGTAAAAGATACTTTTCAGGACAATTTATCAACCGAGCTTAGATTGCGCCGAGTGACAGCTCCACTATTTGTTTTAAAAGGCACAGGAATAAACGATGACCTGAATGGTGTGGAACGGAAAGTAACCTTTCCCATTAAGGCTCTGCAGGACCAACCGGCAGAGGTAGTTAATTCGCTCGCCAAATGGAAACGAATGGCCCTTGCCGAGTATGAAATTGAACAAGGATATGGAATTTACACCGATATGAATGCCATCAGACCTGACGAAGACCTCGATAACCTGCATTCGCTGTATGTCGATCAGTGGGATTGGGAGAAAGTAATTTCCTCTTCTGAGCGAACTATAAATTATTTGCAAACAATAGTTCGGCGAATTTACGAGGTGCTTAAGCGAACAGAATTTGTGGTTTTCGAGAACTACCCACAGCTCATTCCAGCTCTGCCCGATGAAATAACCTTTGTTCATTCCGAAGAGTTATTGAAATTGTATCCTGGCTTAACGCCAAAAGAGCGCGAAACCGAATTTACCCGCAAGCATGGGGCAGTATTTATAATCGGAATAGGAGCGAAACTTAGCAACGGAGAAACACATGATGGCCGTGCTCCTGATTACGATGACTGGACAAGCCCAGGTGAAAAGGGTATGCCCGGCCTTAATGGTGATATTCTTCTTTGGAACCCCATTCTTGAATTGGCGTATGAACTTTCTTCAATGGGAATAAGAGTTGATAAACAGGCACTGAATAAGCAGCTTGAGATAGCAGGTGAAACCAGGCGCAAAGAATTGCTGTTTCATAAAAGCCTTCTCAACGATGAATTACCCTTGTCTGTGGGTGGTGGTATCGGACAATCGCGTTTATGCATGTTTTTGTTGCGTAAAGCGCATATAGGCGAAGTGCAATCGAGTATTTGGCCAGACGAACAGCGCAATGCATGCAAAAAAAACGGCATCCAGTTTATCTAAATAAAAGCTGGAGATTTTAAAGCTGCAATTACTAGAATAGTTTATTTACTAAGTTAACCCTCTGCCAAAAGCAGGGGGTTTTTTATTTTATCTACAATACCCTGTTTAAAATGAAGGTGTAAATCAAAAAAAATAAATAAAATAAACTTACACTATTATAATAAAAGGGGGTGTAAATGTAAAAAAACATTAAAAAGATTCATGGATATTAAAATATTTATATATTTGTCACAGAAAAACTAAAAATTTATAAGTAGACATTAATCAATAACAGGGGATTTATGAAAAAACTAAATTTTAAACTTTTAGCAGTTCTTTTTATCCTGCTATTCTTCGGATCGAATGCATTATTTGCATCCGATGGAGCGGTGGTGGATACGGGAGTTACCTCCTGGATGCTCACATCGACCGCGCTGGTTCTTTTAATGGTGCCAGGTCTTGCAATGTTCTATGGTGGGCTTGTGCGTACCAAAAACGTATTGGGCACCATGATGCACAGTTTTGTAGCCATGGGTGTGATGGCAGTATTATGGGTAATTTTGGGTTATTCCATGAGTTTTGGAGACAATGTGCTGGGTGGATGGTTTGGATGGAACAAAGACTTTTTCTTTCTGAACGGAATTGATGAAAGCATTCTAAGTTCTGGAGTACCGGAATATGTTTTCTCTATGTTTCAGGGTAAGTTTGCCATTATCACTCCGGCGCTTATTGCTGGTGCCTTTGCCGAAAGGGTAACTTTTAAAGGATATGTAATTTTTATAGTTGTTTGGGGCATAATAGTATATAACCCACTTTGTCACTGGGTATGGGCCGAAGGAGGTTTCTTGTTTAAAATGGGAGCCATTGATTTTGCAGGAGGTACTGTGGTGCACATTTCAGCCGGCGTTAGCGGTTTGGTAGCTGCCTTGTATCTGGGCGGACGTCGTGGTCATCCGAAAGCCGCCATTGCGCCAAGTAACCTTACAATGACAATGATGGGTGCTGGTTTGTTGTGGGTAGGCTGGTTTGGATTTAATGCGGGTAGCTCAATCAGTAGCGGACTAAGTACAGCACAAGCCCTCACTGCCACACAGGCTGCAGCTGCTGCTGGAGCATTGACATGGATGCTTATCGAAGGGATTCATCAGGGTAAATCTACTGCCCTTGGTTTTGCTTCCGGAATTTTAGCTGGGCTGGTAGCGGTTACTCCTGCTGCTGGAGTTGTTCAACCCATTGGAGCCCTTGCACTTGGAGTATTAGCTTCTTTAGCGTGTTACTTGTTCATAATTCTAAAAGATAAATTTGGGTACGACGATAGCCTCGATGCTTTTGGTTTGCATGGCATTGGCGGAATTATCGGTGCAATATTCCTGGTATTCTTTATGCGTGGCGAACATACTTCTGGCGAAATAGCCAGTCAGTTGGGTATTCAGGCGCTTGCCGTTGGTATTGCCATTGCCTATGCCGCAGTTCTAACACTGATTATTGTTTTTGTGATTGACAAAACCATTGGCTTGCGTTCGAAAGAAAAAGACGAAATGCAAGGTTTGGATGCCAGTTATCATGGTGAGCATGGATATGGTATGCTTAACTTGTAATGGAGTTTTGCTAAAATTTAACACGGATTAAAATTTAACTACCAATGAAACTTATAACAGCTATTATAAACGAAACCAGACTCGATGCAGTGCGCGAGGCACTTATCGAAGCTGACATTACCCGTATCACAGTTCTGCGTGTGTCGGGTCATGGACAACAGCATCAGGAAGATATTTACCGCGGGAAGAAGGTAATTCCCAAACTTATTCCTAAGGTAAAAATCGAGATTGCTGTTAACGAGGCTTTTGTCGACATCACGGTAAACACCATTATCAAAACTGCTAAAAGCGGAAAAGATGGTGAGGTAGGCGATGGTAAAATTTTTATTACAAACCTCGAGGAATGCATTCGCATTCGTACCGAAGAGCGCGGAGGAATAGCAATTTAATCGAAACCTAAAACCTGTTCTATATAGGTTTGCTTATTGCAAACCCCTTTTAAAACTGCATCAGCCCATAAGGTTGATGCAGTTTTTATTTAATACTGGCAGGTTTAAGCATGGGAATTATCTGTTGTGTCTCTATTATTCTATAAGAGCCTCAAAATCGCGCCCCGAAGGATTTTGAAATACATTCAATTCGAACGTAGGTATGATAGCCAAAATATGGTCGAAAATGTCAGCCTGTATTCTCTCATAATTATCCCAAACAAGCTCTTTACTAAATACATATATTTCAATTGGTATACCGGTTTCAGTGGGTTGCAGTTGCCTTACTAGAAGAGGCATATCCTCATGGATCATCGGATGATTCTTCAGGTAGGCTTCGAGGTAATAGCGAAAAGTACCCAAATTGGTCATTCTTCTGCCGTTAACCGAAATTGTATTGTCAACCTCATTGGCGGCATTGTATTCGTCAATTTCTTTCGATTTATTTTGGATATAATCTTCGAGAAGTTTTATTCGCGAAAACTTACTTAGCATTTCGGGCGTGCAGAATTTTACACTTTGCATATCGATTGCAATATGGCGCTTAATTCGCCTTCCTCCAGATTCTATCATCCCTCGCCAGTTGCTAAACGATTCTGAGACAAGTGCGTAGGTTGGTATAGTGCTGATGGTTTTGTCGGCGTTCCTTACTTTTACGGTATTCAGAGTAACTTCAATCACATTCCCATCGGCATTTCGGCTTGGCATGGTAATATAATCGCCAATGCGTACCATATCATTCGCCGAGAGCTGCACGCTTGCCACCAGTCCAAGTATGGTATCCTTAAAAACCAACAGTAAGATGGCAGCCATTGCGCCCAAACCGGCGAACAGGGCAGTGGGCTTTTTATTCAGAATTATCGAAAGAATAAGAATGACCCCGATGAAGTAGATTATGATTTTAGCGATCTGAACATAGCCTTTTATGTTGGGGCGGTCCTTCGTAACATCCATATCCAGGTAAATATGGTGCATAGCACTAACCATGGCATCCAGAGCGAGGATAACCATCAGGTTCATGTATATTTTCAATACCGCATAACTAAAAAGTAAGGCTTTGTCATAATCCTTCAGTATATAACCAATCGCGGAGTAAATAATAATTGCTGGCACCAGATGGGCAAGCCTGTTAAACACTCTTTTTTCGAGCAAAATGTCGTCCCATTTTGCTGTGGTGCGTCTCGCCATCGATCGAAGTGCCCTTAATACAAATTTCTTTACAATCAGATGTGCTGTATAGGCAAATAAGATTAGAATAAGCAAACCAAAGCTCACATTAATCAGGGGATAAAATTCTTCTGATATGTTGGTATTTTTTAAATGCGAGCTTAAATCGAATAGGTAATTGGTATTCATAATGGCAAAAAGTGTTAACTTGAATTGGCTCGCAAATATATTATATCAGATTTTTTTATGAATCGATTCGCACCATTTTTTTTACCCATTCTTATTTGTTTCACTGTAAAAGGTCAGGAAACGGTTTCGGTTGAGAAGAGGAATTCCATTTTTATTCGTATGGATTATTCTATCACGGGAGACAATTCAAATGCACGATTGGAGGATGTATCTTTTGTTTATGAGACGGGTATTGCAGATTTTTTTAAACAAAATAGCGATTGCCAGGAAAACGGGCAATACAGGTTCGAGGTGCTGGATGCAACAACCGGAAAGATTTTTTATTCGCACAGTTTTTCCGATTTATTTCAGGAATGGCAGCTAACCGATGAGGCCCATACAAGAGAGAATACCTTTCGAAACAGCTTACGTTTCGTTTCATCCGCGGATAGTTTTATCGTGAAATTTTTTCGGCGCGACAGTAACCTTGTTTTCAGGGAGTTTTTTTCACAAACAATTTTTAAATCAACCGTGATAGCTGACGAGGTTAATAAGCACAATCGTTTCGACAGTGTTGTGCACGACGGGGGTGACTTGCAGCATAAACTGGAGTTGGTGTTTGTGTCGGAAGGATATACTGCCCAGCAAAAGTCGAAGTTTTTTTCCGATGCAGTGCGTTTTAAACAAGTTTTGTTCGATTGGGAGCCCTACGCTAGCTATAAGGACCGGATCCGAATCTGTGCTGTATTTATCGAATCGTCAGAAGAGGGAGTGGATGTGCCCTCGGAAAATGTCTGGCGCAAAACAAATTTTAATAGCTCCTTCGGTACTTTTTCCATCGAACGGTATTTATCTGTTCCAGATATGCCCGCAGTCTATAAGGCTTTGCAAGGAATCTATTTCGATCAGTTGTGCATTATGGTAAACTCATCGCGGTATGGGGGAGGGGGCATTTATAATTTTTACAACTTGTTTACTGTCGACAACGAAAAAAGTGCTTTTCTTTTTATACACGAGCTGGGGCATAGCCTTGCCGGCCTGGCCGACGAGTACTATTCAAGCGAAGTGAACTTTAGCGAGTTTGTACGATTGGATTTAGAGCCTGTTGAACCGAATATCACCACACTGGCCAATTTCGATATCAAATGGAAAAGCTTTGTTTCCGATACCATACCTATTCCTACACCATCGCTGGAGAAATACCACAATGTAATTGGTGTTTTCGAGGGAGCTGCTTACCAGGCTAAGGGGGTTTACCGGCCTTCTCTGCAATGCGCCATGAAAACATCGGAGTGTACTTATTTTTGCGAAGTTTGTCGTAAGAGTATCGAACAAAAGCTTAAATGCTATTCGAAATAAAAAAAGCTGCATCCAGATGGGTGCAGCTTTTTAATTCAAGTTTAGTTTGGAATCTATTCCTCAATAATCTGAATTTTTTCTATCAAGTCGCCGGCTTTTATGGCATCAATCACTTCAAGACCTTCGTAAACCTTGCCAAAGCAGGTATGGTTGCGATCGAGATGAGCGGTGTTTTTGCGGCTATGGCAAATAAAGAACTGAGAACCACCCGTGTTACGCCCTGAATGTGCCATAGACAGCACACCGCGGTCGTGGTATTGATTTCCACCAGTAAGCTCACAATTAATTGAATAACCTGGTCCTCCGGTGCCCACTCTGGGGTTGGAAGCATCTTTTGAATGCGGACAACCACCCTGTATCACAAAATCGGGTATAACTCGGTGAAAACGCAATCCGTTGTAGTAGCCTTCCTTTGCCAGTTTAATAAAATTGTCTACTGTGTTTGGGGCGTCTTTCTCGAAAAACTCCACTTTCATCTCGCCTTTAGCAGTAGTTATAATTGCTTTTTTCATTATTCAGCAGGTAAAATTTCGATTAATTCTACTTCGAAAACAAGGGTGGCATAAGGAGGAATTACTTGTCCGCTGCCACGAGGACCATAAGCCAGTTCAAACGGAATTGTTAATTCGTAAATTGATCCGACAGACATCAATTGAAGACCTTCGGTCCATCCTGGAATAACCTGGTTGAGGCCAAATTCGGCGGGGGTACCGCGTTCAACTGAGCTATCAAAAACAGTTCCGTCGATAAGTTTACCAGTATAGTGTACTTTTACTTTATCGGTGGCAGCAGGTTTTACACCGGCACCTTCTTTTATTACGCGGTATTGTAAACCACTTGCAGTTACTGCCACACCTTCGTTGGTTTTATTTTTCTCAAGGAAATCTGTGTTTTCTTTTTTCGCTTTTTCAGAAGCTTTTTCTTGCTCAGCCATAGAAAATTCTCTCAGGTAGTTTTGCATTTCTTCCATGCTGAAAAGTGTATCACCTTGCTTAAGTACATCATAAATACCTTTTGCAATGAGTTCGGGGCTAATTTGGTCTTTGCTGGGCAATTGCTCGAAACTGGCACCTACCGACATACCTATCATGTAGCTTACGGTATCGAAATTGGTTTTTAATTTGGCTTTTTGGCCTGGTTGCGATTGGCAGGAAAATGTAATCGCAACGAAAAGTAATACGATGATTGATTTTAAAATGTGTTTCATAAAAAAGTTGATTAATTATTTATTTATTGTTTGTTTTAATTTCTGCTGAATTACCATTTTTTCAATTGATTTAGCGATGTTTTACGATTTAAGTGGGGCAAAGGTAAAATATTTTATTATCAAAGGTATGTGTAAAACTCTTTTTTATACAATTCGGCTTTGTACGTAATTTCGTAGTGAAACCACAATGAAATGAGCACCATTTTACCTACGCATCGTATTTTTCAATTTCTGCCACTTGTTTTCAGCCTGCTTTTTATAGTCGATTTGTCAGCTAAGAGTAAAGAGAGCTGCTGCACTCAGGAAAAAACTTCATTTCAAATACTAAGAGCCGAAAACGATAGCATACTCTCTCAGGCGCTCACACTGCAGTTAAAATGCGATTCTATGCGCGATCAATTGCTGATTCAGCGAAATTTGTATTCAGCCAGCACTCAAACAGATGAACGTCAGAAACTCAAATCCTCAATTCAGGTTCTTGAATCCTCTATCCACAGGTGTCAGGAGCAGGCAGACGAATTGTTCAGAAAAACACAATACAATCAGCCAGCAATGACTTCGGCGCCTACCAAATCAGTAGCACAATACCTTATCGAAATAAGTCAACCAGTAAACAACATACCTTGCTATCAGTTTTTTCCGGTGCCTTTTCTGGAGGGCTCCGATACTTCTATTGTTGAGAACAGAAATATACAAAATAGCTTTACTCTTCAGATAGGTACTACCTATTTTGCCATCATGGACCAAACACCTTATAGTGCCAATAAGCCCATACCAGCCATGAGAATTTTACCCGAAGGCCTGGTATATTGTGTTCAATTGGGAGTTTATTCCAAATCGTTGGCAATAGAGAGTTTTGGAGGACTGGTACCCTGTTGGCTTGAGCTTATGGAAGACCACACCAAAAGAGCCTATTTTACAGGACTTTTTTCCAGTTCGAAAGAAGCCCGGGAGGCTTTAATCTTGATCCAGAACATTGGTTTTAAAGATGCTTTTATTCTGCCGTATTTAAATGGGCGCAAAATTTCGATTCAAGAGGCCAGAGAGTTCGAATTCAGCGAAAAAAATCTTATCCGGTAAGGATGTTGTGAACTTAATTGCTATTTTTGTTAGCTGAGCAAACTGCAGATCAAATTACAGAGTATGGCCGCAAACGAATTTCATACGAACCAGCCCGACTTAAAAGAACAAGTTGATACCGGTACGGGGCAAAAGAGCTTTCTTGTGTTGCACAACGATGATTTTCATACCTTCGATTTTGTGATTGAGACATTGGTGAATGTATGTGAGTTGGATGAAATACAAGCGGAGCAATGCACCTACCTTATCCACTACAAAGGAAAATGTGATGTTAAAAAAGGAAGCCTTAACTTCCTGAAACCTTTTAAAGATGCCCTTGTCGAGCGGGGACTTGAGGCTACAATCGAATAATTATGGCAATAAGCGTTATTATCATCCTCATTGTTATTGGAATAGTCTTACTCCTTATCGAATTTCTTGTAATTCCAGGTGTAACAATAGCAGGCATAGCAGGAACAGCATTAATTTTAGGGGGAGTAGCTGCGGGCTATATTTTTCATGGCACCCCCCAAGGGCATTATATAATGCTCTCCACAATGGTGCTTATTGTGATGTTATTTGTAGTAGCTTTTAAAACGAAAACTTGGCGAAGAATGGGTTTGAGCACAAGCATCGACAGTCATGTCGAAACTGCCGGTTCTGATCAGTTTAAGGTTGGCGATGCTGGAAAAACTATATCGCGTCTTGCTCCCATTGGCAAAGTGATGATAAATAATTTGATCATAGAAGCCCGTTCAATGGGTGGTTACATCGATTCCAATATCGAAGTGGTGATAGTGCGTACAGAAAAAAATAAAATATATGTTGAACCTAAATAACTACTAACATGGATGGAGCTGGACTTGGTCTTTATATCTTGATTATTATTGCCATAATCACTGTATTGTGGATGTTCTTTTATTTTATACCACTGGGTTTATGGTTTAGTGCGGTGTTTGCCCGTGTGTATGTTCCAATTGGTCAACTCATTGGAATGCGAATTCGTAAAGTTCCTCCCGGAATTATTCTTAACGCATTAATCAACTCATCCAAAGCCGGGTTAAAGTTGGTGCGCGATGAGCTTGAAGCCCACTATCTTGCCGGTGGTAATGTGCAAATGGTGGTTCGGGCGCTTATTTCGGCAGACAAGGCCAACATTACCCTCGATTTTAAAGCAGCAACGGCTATTGATCTGGCCGGGCGCGATGTACTTGAAGCAGTGAAAATGTCGGTAAACCCTAAGGTAATCGATACACCTCCGGTAACAGCAGTTGCCAAAGATGGTATTCAGTTAATTTGTAAAGCCCGTGTTACAGTGCGTGCCAACATTAAACAATTGGTGGGTGGTGCCGGTGAAGATACCGTGTTGGCGCGTGTGGGTGAAGGGATTGTTTCGTCCATTGGCTCATCGCATTCGCACAAGGCAGTGCTCGAGAATCCAGACTCCATTTCGCGCGTAGTGCTCGACAAAGGTTTGGATGCCGGTACTGCATTCGAAATACTTTCGATTGACATAGCCGATATCGACATAGGAAAAAACATTGGTGCCGTTCTTCAAATGGATCAGGCCAATGCCGATAAAAATATAGCACAGGCCAAAGCCGAAGAACGCAGGGCAATGGCGGTAGCTCTTGAGCAAGAGATGAAAGCCAAAGCTCAGGAAGCACGTGCCAAAGTAATCGAGGCCGAAGCTGAGATCCCAAAAGCCATGGCCGAAGCTTTTCGTAATGGCAACCTCGGAATAATGGATTATTATCGCCTGCGCAACATCGAAGCCGATACAAGTATGCGCGATTCCATTGCGGGCAGCAGTGACAAAACGAAAAAGAAATAGATTGGCCTTTTTTCTAAATATTTTTTGGTAATACAAGCTGTTTTTTTACTTTTGCACACGCTTTGCAAAAAGCTGTGCATGCCCAAGGTGAGGTGGGTGAGTGGCTGAAACCACTCCCGATTGTTCGGGACTAAACTGACGTAAGTAATTATATATTATTAAAATATATAATTTAAAATAATAATGGTGAGGTGGGTGAGTGGCTGAAACCACTCCCGATTGTTCGGGACTAAACTGACGTAAGTAATTATATATTATTAAAATATATAATTTAAAATAATAATGGTGAGGTGGGTGAGTGGCTGAAACCACTCCCGATTGTTCGGGACTAAACTGACGTAAGTAATTATATATTATTAAAAT
>JAMIIA010000084.1:0-73731 GCA_035913795.1 Bacteroidales bacterium | reverse complement strand
AACCGGCGAATTAGCCGAAATATAGGCATCCAGACGCATGGGAAATAGTTCTGACTGACCTTGGTTGTATTCTTTGAATTTGATGTTTTTCATGCCTTAATATATTAAATATCAAGAACATGACAAATTTTTTGTGACGTAAAATACTAACTAAGTGCAATTTAAAATAAAAGAGGGTATCCATTTTTGGACACCCTCTTTCTTCGTAAGAAAAATATTTTTACTTTCTTCTAATCTCGTCAGAAACAGTTAGCTTTTTTCTACCTTTGGCTCTTCTACGGGCAAGAACTTTTCTTCCGTTGGCAGTAGACATTCTTTCGCGGAAGCCGTGTTTGTTTCTTCTTTTCCTTACCGATGGTTGAAATGTTCTTTTCATCGCTTTATTGTTTTAAGAATCGCTTACATTTTTTAGAAGCGCAAAGGTATCGTTTTTTAGTTTTTATACAAATATATTCTTAAAATATTTTGCTAAATAGTTTTGGTGCCTCGCCTTACATTCTATAATATTGAAACTTAATAGACGGTTTAATTTCACTTATGTATTTTTTTATGACTGGTTTTTATTATTCTTCGATGGTACTTTGTTTAAAAGGGTTTATCTGTTTGTGGCATAAAAGCTATGGGAGCATTGTAAAAGCAGCTCTTTTAACAGGGTTCGGTGCACACATCATTTCTTGTACTCCGGACAATATGAACAATAAAAACCAGGCTAATGCGGTTGAGGTAGTTCGTTTTGAGCAGAAATTGTTTAATACCGACATTTATGCATTACACGATACCGCACGGTTATTATTGGAGCAATATCCCGATTTTGTTGCATTATTTTCAAGTCGCATTATTGAGATTGGCGATACTGCTTCTGATGCATTCAGCGATAAGTTGTTGTATTTTGTTTCCGATAAGTCAATCTATGAGCTTGCCGTTCGGACCAAAGATGTATTTGCCGATTTTTCAGATCAGCAGCAAGGCTTGAATAAAGGCCTTGTTGCCTACCAGAAAAACTTTCCGGCTAAGCCATTGCCTGTTGTTTACACCTATGTTTCGGGCTTAAATCAATCCATTGTAACCGGGCAAGAAATCTTGGGTATCAGCCTCGATAAATACCTGGGTGTTGAGGAGCCCTTATACGACAAGGTGTATCCACCAATTCCCCAATATATTCGGCAAAATATGCAGCCGGTCTATATTGTTTCCGATGCTCTTAAAGCTTGGGTTTTGTCTGATATCGATTATCAACCCGAAAAAAATACACTCCTTACACAGATACTTTACGAAGGAAAGGCCTTTTATATAACGAAACAGTTGTTGCCAGAAGTTGCTGATAGTTTATTGTGGGGTTTTACGGCAAAGCAATTCGAGTTTTGCACACACAGCGAAAAAGAAATGTGGACCTATCTGATCGATCAGAGATTATTGTTTACAAGCGATCGTTTTCGTATCGCCCAGTTCACAAATCCTGGCCCTTTTACCAAAGAATTTACATCCGAATCGCCTGCCAGGGCTGCAGTATGGATAGGCTACCGCATTGTAGAGTCGTACATGCAACGAAATAAATCGGTTAGCCTTCCGGAGTTGGCAGCGAGCAACAATTATCAGGATATATTGAATCAATCAAGGTACAACCCTTAATTTTTCTGCCCTAGAAAGCTTTGCAAGGCATATTCTTCGTTTCTTTTGTTTAACAATCTTTTACAACGAAATACCTTTCTTGCCTGTCATTTTGAATTTTTATTTTTAATTACCGAATCTTGAAGCATTATAAACATATTTTTTTCGATCTCGACCGCACCCTTTGGGATTTTGATTCGAATTCGGCAGAGACCCTACTCGAGATTCTCGATACCTTTGGCTTGAATGCATTGGTGACAGACAAGCAGAAGTGGATCGCAGACTATCAGCGCCATAATTTGTATGTATGGAATCTCTATGAGAGTAGAAAAATTACCAAAACCGAGTTGCGTCTCGAACGTTTCCGGTTATTGTTCGATGATTTTGGAATATCGAACCAAAGCCTGATGAACGATGTCAGCGAATACTATTCGCTCATTGCACCTACAAAAGGCATGCTTATGCCCTATACCCTTGAAGTACTTGCTTACCTGGCACCACAGTATAAATTGTACATACTTTCAAATGGCTTTTACCAGGTTCAACTTCAAAAGATGGAAGCAAGTGGCATCAATCATTTCTTCGAAAAGATATTTACTTCCGATCGGCTTGGGGTGGCGAAACCTGATAAACGAATTTTTGAAGAATCGATGAAATCGTCCAATGCGCGGAAAGACCAGAGCATATTTGTGGGCGAAAATTTCGAAACCGATATTCGGGGGGCAAAGCTTTTCGGTATCGACCAGGTATGGTACAATCACGATCAGGTGCAGATTGAAGAAAAACCTACCTATGAGATCGACAACCTTTTAGAACTAAAAACGATATTGTAATTCCCAACCTAGTTTAAATGTGTATGATAAACCAGGAAAAGTGCCGCTGCGAATGGCCCGGGCAGGATCCTTTGTACCTCGCTTACCACGATCTTGAGTGGGGAGTGCCAGTTTTTGACGATGCAAAATTATTCGAATTTCTGGTGCTGGAAACCTTTCAGGCCGGACTAAGCTGGATTACCATTTTGCGCAAACGCGAAAACTTCAGGCGGGCATTGGATCATTTCGAATATAAGAAAATTGCAGAATACACTCAGGATAAAATAGATCAACTTCTTAGTGATAGCGGAATTGTGCGCAACAGGCTTAAAATTCTGGCCACCATTAGCAATGCTCAGGCTTTTATCAGAATTCAAAAAGAGTATGGAAGTTTTTGCAGCTACATTTGGAAATTTGCAGAGGGTAAACCCATTCAGAACAATTTTAAATCGATTAAAGAATTACCAGCCAGAACAGCGCTTTCTGATACAATAAGCCTCGATCTGAAAAAAAGGGGGTTTAAGTTTGTGGGTTCAACCGTTGTTTATGCTCACATGCAGGCTACTGGCATGGTAAACGACCATGTGATAACTTGTTTCCGATATCAAGAGATTCAAGCTCTTAGGAAAAACTAACGGTTAAGAATATTGTTGTCGACCAGCGGTATCCGTATTTCGAAGTTCTCTATCACATACTTTATTAGCTCAGGAAAATAGGTCATAAACTCACTGTCGAACTGAACATAGTATTTTCTGAGTACCTCGGCAGCAAATGCAGAATTGTCTGGCAGATTTGTCCGCAGCGACATATTGTACACAACATTAATAATACCCTCGGGGGTGCTGTAGGTGTTAATCCAATCGTTTTGTATAAAAGAGGGAACGAAGTATTTTACCCTATCTGGCAGTACCGGATAGTACTTTTGCAAGACATCAAAAATATCTTCTTTGTATTGCTCAAGAGAAACTGGGCAAAACTTATCCCAGTTTTTAATCAGAAAGTGATCGTAAAATATATCGATAATAATGCCAGCCCACTTACCATATTGCGGGGCAATGTATTTTTTGCTCTGCCCTACCACCTTGTGAGAATCGGTAAATGAATCGATCTGGCGGTGCAAGACCAGTCCTTTCTGAATGCTCGGAGGGTACTTCAGGTAATCGCGACCCTTTACATAATCGCCAATAAAATTGCCAATTACCACAGACTCTTCGGTGCCTGAAAGAAATATGTGCGCCAGGTAATTCATATCCTGAAAGATAGTGAAAAACAAAAAACCATCTGTGGTATTAACAGATGGTTTTTCGTTTTAGTATGGCAGGCTGAATTTTTACCTACCCAGCGATTGTCAATTACAGACGCGCTTTGATTTTTTTTGTCTCTTCTTCGAAACCCGGTTTTTCGAGCAGGGCAAACATATTTTTTTTGTATGCTTCTACACCGGGTTGGTTAAAGGGATTAATATCCATCAGGTAACCGCCAATGCCACAGGCTTTTTCGAAGAAATACATCAATTGTCCCAGGTAATATTCGTTCAATTCGGGTAGTTCGATGCGGATATTCGGAACACCACCATCCACATGGGCAATTTGGGTTCCGAGTTCAGCCATTTTGTTTACATAATCGATATTTTTTCCGGTCAGGAAGTTCAGGCTGTCAAGATTATCTTTGTCGGCCGGCACAGTGAGTTTGTATTTGGTTTTCGCTATCGATATCACTGTTTCAAACAAATGGCGTTCGCCTTCCTGAATGTATTGTCCCATAGAGTGTAGATCAGCTGTAAAGTCCACACTGCCAGGGAATATTCCAAGGTTATCTTTTCCATCGCTTTCGCCATAGAGTTGTTTCCACCATTCGGCCAAATAATGCAGTTTGTTTTCGAAGTTGGCCAGAATTTCAATTTTTTTGCCCGAATTATAAAGTGCAATACGGGCTGCTGCATACTGGCAGGCGATATTCTGATCGAAATTGTTCGAAGAATGGCATTTTTTTTCCATATTCACAGCACCCTTCACCAGTGCATTTACATCAAAACCTGCAATGGCAAGCGGAACCAGTCCAACCGGAGTTAGCACAGAATAGCGGCCGCCTACATCGTCGGGTATCACATAAGTTTTATATCCTTCCTGCGTAGCAAGCGTTCTAAGTGCTCCTTTACTTTCATCGGTAACAGCAATAATTAGTTCCCTGGCTTTTTGCACACCAACTTTGGTTTCGAGGTGGGTTTTAATTATTCTGAAAGCAATGGCAGGTTCGGTAGTGGTGCCCGATTTGGAAATAACCACTACGCCATATGGTTTCTGATCGAGTAGCTGAAGCAATTCAACCAAATAATCTTCGCCGATGTTTTGCCCTGCAAATACGATGGCTGGTTTGCCTTTCTGGTTTTTCAGGGCAGCAAAAGTATCGGTAAGTGCTTCGGCAATGGCCTTGGAACCTAAAAACGAACCACCTATACCAATTACTACCAGCACTTCAATCTGGCTTTGCAACTTTTTAGCGGTATCTTCTATATCCCTCATTTCGGCCTGGGTGATGGAGGAGGGCAGGTTTACCCAACCCAGAAAATCGTTTCCTTTTCCGGTTTTATTTTCCAGGGCTTTATTGGCCGCATTGGCTTTTTCTTTTAAGCCAGTGATTTCAGATTTATCCACAAACCCGAAAACTTTTTCAATGTTCAGTTTGATAGTATCCATTCGATAAATTGATTATTTTAATTTTTCAGTGAGTAGTTGTATCTCAATAGCCGGAGAAACTTTATTCTGCAGAATGTTATATACGGCCTGGGTAATAGGCATTTTTACTTTATGGTGTTCATTAATCTGGCTGATACAGTTTACAGCGTTTACCCCTTCGGCTACCATATTCATTTCAAGTTGGGCCGATTTTACTGAATAACCTTTGCCAATCATATTACCAAATGTTCGGTTACGGCTGAATTGCGAGTAGCAGGTTACCAGCAGGTCGCCCAGATAGGGTGAGGTATTGATTTTTCGTTTGCTGGGGTAGGTTCTATCCAGAAAACGTTTGATCTCCTGTATGGCATTGGATATAAGCACTGCCTGAAAGTTATCGCCATAACCCAATCCGTGACAAATACCTGCAGCAATGGCAATGATGTTTTTTAGCACTGCAGCATACTCAGTACCATAGATATCTGAAGATGTTTTCGCATGAAGGTAATGACAACTTATACGCTCAGCCATATAGTTGGCATCGACAGCATTTTTCGACGAAACGGTTAAGTACGATAGCCGTTCCAGGGCAATTTCTTCAGCATGACAGGGCCCAGAAATGATTCCTACCTTACTGAATGGTATGTTGTAATGCTTATTGAAAAACTCGGTTACAGTAAGGTTGTGGTTGGGAATTATACCTTTTACTGCCGAAAAAATAAATTTTTTCGTGTAGTCACCATAATATTTTACAAAGGTTTCTTCGATAAAAGAAGCCGGCACGGCAACAATGATTATTTCAGAATCTTCGATGGCTTCGTTAATCTTGTTGTAAAACTTAATGGAACTGGTATCGAAATGAATGGACGTGAGGTAATTTGGGTTGTGACGGTATTTTTTAATCTGATCAATAACCTCATCGCGGCGGATATACCAATTTATTTTCTCATTGTTATTTTGCAGCAGTTTCACAAGGGCTGTTGCCCAGCTACCACCGCCAATTACACAGATCTGCCTCGATGGCTCCATTTTTTTTCTTGGTTTAAGACGACAAAAATACGATTCATTCCAATACCTGCTGCATGTTTTTTATTCAAAATGCCTTTTTGAGGTAGTTTTCATTGCTAAATCAGAATTATTCGCTTGAGAGAATGAATACTCATGAGGTTTTTGTATCGGGGTTTTCGCGCAGCACGAGGGCATAATAGTTGTTTTCGAGCGCCAGGTATCCATGTTCGTAGCAGAAGTAATACGTGTTGCCGCTTTTCGTTGTGTAAATATTTGTAAAGAAGCTAAAATCGAAGCCATTCCGGCTCAGTTGCGACTTATGAACCTTTGTTTTTCCGTTCGGGTTCAGGTCCTCCAAGATTTTTCTGTTTTTGCGCAAAATGGCATTTACTTCCCGCACATACCCGGTGCTGTATCCTTTAGCCTGGTTGTTATAGGTATTCCGGCATTGGTCGGAGCAGAATTTTTTGTCAATTCGGCCTGTGAGTGCATCGCCACAAACTGGGCAGCTTTTTTTTTCATTCATCCTGAACGTATTGCCTTTTTTCAAAAGTACGTTTCGCAACGATAAAATCCAATAGTTGAAGCAGGTGGGCGCTAGTTTATTCCTAACTTGCTGGCGAGTAGTTTGCGTATTTTAAAAAGGTTGCGGCTTATCACTTCTGCGGAACCAGACCGTGCCATGCTGTCGATTTTCTTTTGTGCATCGGGCGGAATGATGAGTAATTTATGTTCCAGAATAAACTGTTGGTAGGTATATTCCGCAAGTTCATCGACAGGGATTGAATCTTTTATTTCAAAGTTTTGCAAGTTGGCATGCTCCTGAAATTCAGTAGCTACATCGGCCGGGCAGAGCACCGAAACCTGCACACCTTTTTCTTCGAGCTCGCTTGCCAACGACTGGGAGAAAGCAAGAACGAATGTTTTTGTAGCTGCGTAGACCGCAATATAGGGGCCGGGCATACAGGCAGCCATCGATGAAACATTCAGAATTCCTGAAGGTGCATTATTCTTTAAACTGGGCAAAAGCCGGTGTGTGAGGTTTACCACGGCCTTGATGTTTAGCTCGAGCAGATGCTTGTTTTTGATTGAATCGGATTGTTCGAAAAGGCCGAAGTGCCCGGCGCCAGCATTGTTAACGAGGTAGTTGATCTCAATAGATTGAGTTTTGATAAAATCAAATAACTTGCCGGTTTCATCCTCTTTGGTCAGGTCGCAGGGAAAATACAATGCCCTAATTCCGTTTGTTTCAATTAACTGTGCGCAGTTTACCCTCAGCCGATCTTCGCGGCGGGCTACAAGCAAAAGATTGTGGCCATTGCGAGCAAATACCCTGGCTAGCTGGTAACCTATTCCGCTGGATGCACCTGTAATAAGGGTATAGTTTAGCATAAGATCAATCAGCAGGATTTCACTATCGGTAAAACGATTCTCCTTCGTAGAATTCGCCCATGTAGTAAATAATGTTTCGGTCTACTTTCACGTTCATCTCAATAAGGTCGCGGTAAATATCAAAGCTGTTTACCAGTTCGTTCGAAAAGTATTTTTTCTCGCCGTCTTGAATAATCCATATTCTTTGGCTGTTGTCGAGGTAGGCAATGGTGTTCCAGTCAATTTTATAAACCGAGGGTACCCAGGCTTCCATTTCTAATGCTTGCATATTATGCCAAATCATAAACCTTCCGTTTTGCACATAGGCCAGGCTATAATCTTCGCACAAGTATCCATCAGGTGGTATGGTACTGATGGTGGTCACTTCGCCATTCGAAAAGTATTTAAATTCACCCATCTGGTCGACAAAGGCAACGAACCCATCGCCCATTTTGAACGATTGAGGATCAAAATCGCTGAGTGTATAAATTTCGCCCTTGTAAAATGCTTTAAAAACCTGGTCGAGCGGGTCGATATAAGCGACCACATCTTTTCCGGCCTTGAATTTAATTTCAGCCACATTTTTTATAAGTGTGGTTACTTCGCCCCGATACCATACCTTAAAGTCTTTGGTACGGCTCGATACATAGGCTACAATGTTATCGCCGGTAACAAATTTCTCTACCGGTACCCCAACCATTCCCGACTCAATATCCTGCACTTCGCCGCGGTAAAACACCCTTATTGATTCCTTGTTTTTATCGTAAAAAGCCACCAGACTATCTTCGACACGGTAAACCGGACAACGTGAACTTAACTCCATCACTTCGCCATTTTGCACCGTTTTAAGTTTTTCGAAGATATTGTAAACAATTAAATGGTCGGTGGCATGCATGTCCTGTGGACTCACACCTCCCAGTTCAAGCTGGTTTACCTTTCCATCTGCATAAACCATCAGTTTTCCGGCACTATTGATGTACAGAACGCCTTCGCCGCCTACCATATATGCCTGTGGCCTTAAATCTTCAATTTTTGTGCTTTTACCTTTTTCGAATACCCAAAACTTATTCATGTAATCGGTGTAGGCTCCGTAATGTTGCGCACTGCAAAAGAGAGATGGCATGCCTGCTGCCAATAAAAATGACATAATAATGTGCCGGATCTTCATGTGTTTATTTTTTTTGGTAAAAAGAAAAAGCCCGTTACTCTTTTGGTAACGGGCTTTTGAGAATATTTTTTTAATAATTCGAGGCTACGGTGCTTTCCGATTCAAACTGCTTCATTATTTGCGATGTTTGGAATTGGAAGGATAGTGATACATAAACCAATTGGCTGCTTTCGTATCTGGTTAAATCCGAAACTACATGCCCCCTGTTGGTTGCATTTTCGTAGGTCTTGTAATCGTGGTTCAGGAAGTTATCGAGGTAATATTTCATTTTCAGGTTTACACCACCCGGAAACTGAGCGCCAATAAATGCAGAAGGCTGCAATGTATTGAGCTGGTTGGGCCACCAGGTAGTGGTTTTTGTTTTCGATCCATCGCGGCTGTGCTGGTCCCACCATTTTTCTTTCATATGAAAAGCCCATTCGATTTCGCCACCGCCGTAAATGTAAAGATGGTTACTGAACGAACCGAGTTTTACTGCCAGAGGAAGACCCAATGAATAAGTCCTGCGTATTATTTTTGCATTGAAATAGGTAGGTGTAGCGTCCTGGTAATTTTCGGGTAAAACTTCATCCGAAATCATACCAATGTTTCGGATGGCAAGTCCGGTAAAAAAACCCAGGTTATCGTTTAAATCGAGGTGCCAGAATTGTTGTATATGGAAGAATACAGTAAAACGTACAGGATAATCTGAAATTTGCGCATCGGGATAGGCGGTTTTAAAGGCGCTTGTGTAAGGAGTTTCGCCCCAGGAGAAAATAACTTCTCCAGCCGAGGTAGAATAGGTATCCATTTGGGCATTAATCTGGTAAAACGAGATTGAGCATGCAAGAAGACATGCCAGGAATAAAATTCTTTTCATGTTTTTTAGTATTATCGGGTAATAAATTTTGGTTTCTGTTCGATTAGAGTTTAAAGATAGGACGATATTTCTTTTTATATGTTACTAGGTATGTAAAAAAAACAGTATAACCTTAAAAATACCATTCATAAGTACTAAGTAAAGAAGGGTTTAATGAGAGTAAAAAAATCATAAGTTTTCGAAATAGTCACGCTTTTGAATAGCGACAAAAGCGGGTGTGGGTAAATTTCCCTCCTCTTGAGGCGAATGAAAGGAGATTCGATATAAATACCCAGACTGCTTGCTGCGGGGAGCTACATTATTGTTCCTGTTTAGTATGTTATAATGGCAAACAATATCAATGAATGATGCCAAACTCGAAACTGATTTATATCATCATTTATCAGTAATTAACATCATGCCGGTGAGCTGGGAAAAAGAGAACAATAGCGATACCTTTGGAGTTACCAAACCAAACTATCCAACCTCATGTTAGACATTAAATACAATATCAAGGGGTTAGTTTCGAGCATTTACGAATGCCAGAAACGGATAATCCTAAACCGCCGGTTTATGCGTGAGCTGGAGGTTGAGAGCCAAAGTATCAATCACCTCGAAGAGGAAAATAAGCATCTCGAAGAAAAAATCAGGGAATACCAAAGGGAGCTTAAAAAGAAATACATGTTTTCTTATTGATGGGTTTTTGAAGAACATGTAAGGGCTGAAGCAGTATTGTTTCAGCCCTTACTGTTTTATAACCAATAGGTTTAAATATGAATCACTTCGCCATAGGCTGCTGCGGCAGCTTCCATAATCGCTTCAGACATTGTCGGGTGCGGGTGAATGGCTTTGATGAGCTCATGGCCCGTTGTTTCTAATTTTTTAGCCACCACAAGTTCGGCAATCATTTCTGTTACATTCAGTCCAATTAAATGTGCACCGAGCAGTTCGCCATATTTCGAATCGAAAATAAGCTTTACAAATCCGTCTTTGTTGCCCGCTGCACTTGCTTTTCCGGAGGCACTAAAGGGAAATTTGCCTATTTTTATCTCATGGCCCGATTCTTTGGCTTGTTTTTCGGTCATTCCCACCGAAGCTACTTCCGGAACGGTATAAGTGCAGCCGGGTATGTTCGAATAATTAATTGGTTCGGGCTTCAGGCCTGCAATAGCTTCTGCACAGGTAATTCCTTCGGCAGATGCAACATGTGCAAGGGCCGGTCCTGAGACTATATCGCCAATGGCATAAATACCTTCTACATTGGTACGGTAATATGCATCTACTTTTACTTTTCCGTTTTCGAGGATAATGCCCATTTCTTCGAGCCCGATGCCTTCGATATTGGGAGCAATGCCCACGGCCGATAACACGATGTCGACTTCGACTACTTCTGTACCTTTAGGGGTTTTAATGCTAACTTTGCATTTTTTACCCTTGCTGTCGACAGATTCCACTGTACTTCCAGTCATTACAGTCATCCCAGCTTTTTTAAAGCTGCGCTCCAGCGCTTTTGATACTTCTTCGTCTTCGAGGGGAACAATGTTGGGCATAAACTCTACCAGTGTCACCTTGGTGCCAATGGTGTGGTAAAAATAGGCAAACTCACTTCCAATGGCTCCGGAACCAACCACAAGGAGGCTTTCAGGTTGTTTTTTCAGGGTCATAGCCTGGCGGTAGCCAATAATTTTTTCGCCATCGATGGGTAAATTGGGAAGTTGTCTGGCGCGCGCTCCGGTGGCCAGAATAATATGTTTGGCTTTGTATTGCTCGGTTTTTCCTTTCTCATCGTTTACACTCACAGTGGCCTTGGCGGTTATTTTTCCGGTACCTTGTAAGTGGTCGATCTTGTTTTTCTTAAGAAGGAATTGAATTCCCTTGCTCATGCCACCTGCCACTTCGCGGCTACGTGATACCATTTTTTCGAAATCAGCCTTGGCTTCTCCTTTTATGCTTATACCATAGTCAGCGGCATGCTGCAGGTATTCAAAAACCTGTGCACTCTTCAGAAGCGATTTGGTTGGTATACAGCCCCAGTTGAGGCATACGCCACCTAATTCGGCTTTTTCCACTACTGCTGTTTTTAAACCCAGTTGCGCTGCCCGTATGGCGGTTACATAACCTCCTGGACCACTTCCAATCACTATTACATCGTATTCCATGTATTGTATGTTTATGAATTAAATTTCAGTGAAAACCTAACAATTAAGAAAAGCCAATTTATCTGAAAAACCAATGACTAAACAAATATTTTATAAAATGGTTTGGCTTTAGCTTATTTTCTGTTGTGGCAAAGAACGTGAAAAAATGCATCTTCCATGGAACGATTGCCAGGGAAGATGGCTATTACGCAGCATGACCGAACTATTTAAGAAGCCGGAAATATTGTTCGAGTAATTCCGAAGCCGCAACAAATGAACTCATTTCGCCTTTTAAAACCTTTTGGGTAAACTCCTCGATCTGGTCCGAAACATGTGGGTTAGAGTAGAAGTTGTTTTTTAATTTCTCTTCTATGGTTTCGTACATCCAGTATTTATTCTGGTCGTTTCTGCGGTTGTCATAATAGCCATTCTCGAGTGTGAAGGTTCTGTATTCGGATATTTTATCCCAGATGGCATCGATACCAACATTCTTTAAAGCCGAACAGGTGATTACATCAGGCTTCCAGCCCGATTCGGATTTGGGGAAAAGATGCAGGGCATTCAGGTATTCCAATCGGGCAATGCCTGCTTTGTGTGCGTTGTTGCCATCGGCTTTGGTGATCGCAATTAAGTCGGCCATTTCCATAATGCCCCTCTTTATGCCCTGAAGCTCATCGCCAGCGCCGGCAAGCATGAGCAGCAGAAAAAAGTCGACCATGGAATGCACGGCAGTCTCGGACTGGCCCACCCCCACGGTTTCGATGATGATAATATCGAATCCGGCTGCTTCGCACAAAAAGATTGTTTCGCGGGTTTTACGGGCCACACCACCCAGGGAACCTGCTGAGGGAGAGGGTCGTATAAATGCATTTTTATCGGTTGCGAGCAATTCCATGCGGGTTTTATCGCCCAAAATACTTCCTTTGGAACGCTCGCTACTGGGGTCGATGGCCAGTACAGCTACCTTATGGCCTTTGTGTGTTAAGGCTTTGCCAAACGATTCGATAAAAGTGCTTTTTCCTACACCGGGTACACCGGTTATGCCAATTCTTACCGAATTGCCAGCCGCCGGAAGGCAAATTTTCAGAATTTGCTGTGCCTGCTGCTGATGACTTGCCAGGTTACTTTCTATGAGGGTAATGGCCCGGCTGAGCTGGGTAATGTCGCCATTCATCAGCTCCCGGGCAATGGTTTCGGCGGTAGGTTTTGTTTTCTTTAACCTTCGCAGTTGCTCTACAGCATTACAATGAGTAGAGGACGGTTGCGGAACTCCTTCGGCAACCGACAATGCGCTTTTATGGCTTTTAGGGTTTCTCATGCAATGGCACAAAGATAGAACAGGCTGCCAGATTTTGGTTGCTGTTTTACAAACAAAGCAACAACCTTCAATCACTATTTCTAAACACCATTGCCGGTCAGAAAGATTGATGCGAATTTAACTACGCATAAATAAAACGATGTAAGATTTGAGTTAATTACAATTTAGACTAAAGCTCAGTTTGTTTCAGGGCTTCAGTTACCCCTGGCTTAAGCCAGGGGTATCTTGAATAACCAAGCTTAAAAATTAACTTTTCTTTTGTTATTGCTTCCTGTTTAGTAAGGTTTATTAATTTTCATTAAAAAGCCATTTTAAAAAGTTGTGTTTTGTTTTGAATCTTACTTTCGTTCATCAAAGTAATCTTTTATATTTTTCAACAGTAATTTCAAAATAGCCATTAGTTATACTAATTGTATCGTTAATATCTAAGATATTTAAAGCTCGAAAGGAAAAAGTACCTAAGCCAATACCACCCTCAATCCTGGAAATTATGAATACACCTGAAATAGCCCGATAATTATTTACAACATTATCAGAATTGGTATATGAATATTTTGCCTGAAAATTTGGGAACTCGAAATTTGTTTGGTTAAGTGTACTGTCGTAGGCTTGAATATAAATTGATGAATCATATTTACTGGATAGTCGATAATCAACGCCAACACTCTCATCTCCTATAATGTCAGTGTAAATCTGAAATCTGCCTTGAAGTCCGAAATTTCCATTTTTAGCACTATAACCCATCGTTTCAATAACAATATCCTTTTCATCGCAGCTTAAGATAAACACAATGGTTATTATTAAAATATAAAAAAGTCCGGTGTTGTTTTTTTGTTTCATATTAGTATGTTAATGTTTGTTTCGTTTTATGCTTTTCTATTTCAATTTCCTCTGGTATTGTTGCTACAAAGTAAGCCCAAAAGTGGGCTAGCGGTGGATTTGGATATTGATGATGTGTGCTTCTGCTCTATTTGAGCTTTATCTAAACGTGCATCCATTAAATTAATGGGCATAATTATATCAAAACTTTAAACTCAGCCCATACCGCCAATTAGCATATTTCCCATAACCATATTCGGCATAAAAACCCAGGTGCCTGAAGGGATAAAATGCTAAACCGCCATATATACCATACTCTGTATAATTTTTCTTTGTGTTGATACCGCCTTCCGGCTCGAATAAATGGATACCCCCATAGTGCAGGGAGGCGTACACATCTATTCTGGATCTTTCCATTTTTATAAAAAAGGGTAGAAAATGTATATTTGAACTCACACCGTACATGATTGAACTTACGTCCACATAATCTATACTATAAACATAAGGTATATATGTTTTATATAAACTATAACCAAAATATAAACCTGCATCGATATATTTATTTATCACATAATTCGTCGACAGTCTGATATTACCAACAGGTGTTTTGTCATCCCAATCATGCTTAAGGAAATTATCAAAAAAAAATTCGGTGTCTGTATATCTTGAATAGCCAAGCTTAAAATTGAGTTTGTCGATTTTATTCGTTTCCTGTGCTGATAGGTTAATTACAGTTAGAAATAGCACACTAAACACTAATAGGGTTTTGAATTTTAAAGGATTAATTTTCATAAAAAAGCCATTTTAAAAAGTTGTTTTGTTGATCCGGATTTTGTTTTTTGTTTCTGCGGTAATCGCCATTGAAATAAACCTTGTAGGATACCGATGGTAGAACAGGCAAAAAGCTTATCTGGTAGAGCGATAAGGGTTGATACTCATTGGAGTAATCAGGAGGCAACATTTCGCCTCCGGCATTGGTGTTATAGTAATAATAATACGGGTTTTGCCTGTTATAGGCGTTATACACCGCAAATGTCCATTCGGCCTGGTTTCCCCTGTCGGTTTTAGTGGAGTAATTAAACGAGATATCGAGCCTGTGATAGGGTTTTAACCGCCCGCTGTTGCGTGCGCCATAGATAAGGGCTTCATAGATATCGGAATGATAATAGGCGTCGTAACCCGAAGCGGAAGTATATTGCCTGCCCACCGCAGGAGTATAAGGTATGCCCGATTGATAGATCCATGCCAGGTTTACTTGCCATTTTTCATTCAGTTGGTGAATAATTCCGGTGGAGAAACTATGAGGCCGGTCGAAATCGAATAAAAATTCGTTCCCCTTATTGATATTGCCATACTCTCGGGTGGTATGCGACCAGGTATAACTCAAAAATCCTGTCCAGTTTCCATAATTCTTTCGGCCTAAAACCTCAAGTCCTTCTGATTTGCCTATCCCACCTGTTTCAATTTTCGACTTCCAGTTCGGATCACCCATAATGGACGAATATCCTTCCTTATAGGTTGCCAGATTGGCCATGTTTTTATAATACAGGTTAAACTCCACACTATAAGCTCCTTCAGAAAGGTTTGCCTGCCAGCCAATTGTATACTGGTCGGCATAAGAAGGCTGTATGGTTTGATCGGAAGGAATCCAGATTTCGTTGTTGTTGATACTTCCGGGCGTAAACAACAGATGCGAATATTGATACACCCTCATAAAACTCAGGTTGACAGAATGGGTAGCATTTAACCCAAAATTCAAAAGAATACGTGGTTCAACGTGAAAGGCTGTATAGTTGCCAGTGGCGTAATGGTTAAGCCTGAGACCCACATTGGCAGAAGATCTTTCGAAAAATTTATAATGGTTTTCTATAAAAACACTCGATTGAAGTGCATTTATTGGGTCTGCATTAATTTGTTGTTGGTTTGTCTGGGTAGTTTGGTTTGGTAAATTGACAAGGTAAGATGAATGCAAGCCAAATTCAAGCGAGTAGTTTCTTGCCACATTGTATTTCCAATCCGAGAACAAAGAAAAATCTTTTATAGAGGAGAGAAATTCTTTTGTATAATTATACTCGCCCTGGCCGGTTTTAGTAATAAACTCCTGTGAGTTTTTAAGCCTGTAGCGTGTTACAGAAAGGCTGTTTGCAGACCTTAATTTACCCGAAACAATTGTATTCCATTTTGCCGACAGCAGCCAGTTTCCCCAAATATAGCCTGTGGTTCTTTTTTCACCCTCTTGCAGTTCGCTGCTCTTCATTTTGTAATGAAGGTAATCATCGCCCTGGTACAAATTGAGGTGCACACTGTTTTTGGTATTCGGTTTCCAGCTATACTTTGCGTTGATATCGTGAAAACCATAAAATAAGGTATAATAGTTTCCATCGGCTACCTGCGTTAACAATGCCGAAAACAGCCCCAGAAAAGAAGTTCGGCCTGTAACAATAAAGGTCGATTTCTTTTTAATGGGCCCTTCTATGCTGAATGACATATCGGTAATGCCAATACTAAATGAACCTTTTAAGCCCGATGCACTTCCTTCGCGCTGGGCAATATCTACAATGGAAGAAAGTTTGCCTCCATAGTGTGCCGGAAACCCTCCTTTATACACATTGATATTGTTGATCATATCGGGGTTAAAAACCGATGTAAAACCAGCCAAATGGTTCACGTAAATTAGCGGAATATTGTCTATCAGGTATTGGTTCTGCCCGGGATCGCCCCCACGAACCAACAATAGACTGGAACCTTCGTTAGTGGTTTGAATACCGGGCAACAATTGAATTGTTTTTAGCACATCGGGCCGGGAACCTAAGGATGGAAGAAATTGTAACTCTTTAATCGAAAGGCTGGAAACATTAGGAATCTGTGCTTTTGGGGCTATCACGATTACTTCTTCCAGCAGGTTATCAGATGTTAGCTCAACCTGTATAATTGTATCTGTTATTGATTCAGTTTTAATTATTAAACGATTATACCCGACATAAACAAACTCTAAATAAGCATTGTTTGCGACTATAATCGCAAAGTAGCCGTTATTGTCGGTGATGGTTGCATGGTGTGTGCCTTGCTCAAGAATATGGCTACCTACCAGCACTTCGCCTGTGCCTTTATCCTTTACAAACCCCGAAACCCTATGCTGTGCTTGCAAAAACAGATTGTGGAGGACAATAAAACCTAAAAGAGAAACAATTTTCCTAAACCCCATAGTTTTTAATAATAAGGTTCAGGTTGAATGGTATCGGAAACCACCCGGGAATATCCTGCAAAAATGCCATAGCCATCCTCAATATTTGAATACAGATTAAAATTCGTTACTGCACCTGTGCCGACTTCAGTGGGGTACCTTCCGGTTTCATAAAGGTATAATTGCTTCAAATACAGATAATAGTCATAAGAAATTGCCCGAAGCTCAACAAGAAGTGGATCTATGTTATTCTGCGAGCCCGAAGTATAATTTAGATGCATGGTATACGAGTCAGTTTTAATTAGTTCGTTGCTAAATACAGGAATGGGAACTCCTTCGTGAAGTAAAACAGGATCTGTGATGTGTATCAATTGGGCGAATGTCACTGTATCGTACTGTAAAAGTTTAATTGCAATCTGAAAATAAAGTGCTTCGTCCGGCTTATTTTTAAAGGTTACTTTCAGGGCAGGGTATGTATTGCCCTCTTCATCTATTCCGGCATAATTAATATGTTGTATGGCCAATATTTCAGGAGTTTCGGGAATGGTGTTGCTGCAAACGATGGTTTGATAGCCAGGAATTGTAACCCGAAGGGTATAAGTTTCAAGCGGCTGAACAACAGTTTGGGCCTGGTAAAAGCTATTTCCGATGGAAGTAAGGGTATCAAAATCATTGGTACCCGAAGCCACAATTACAAGGGCATTTTCTATCCCTGCAAGTTTCGAGTTGCCAATTTTATCGGTAAGCGATACATGCACCCTAAGTAAACTATCGGCAATTAAAATGCTGTTAATTACAGGAATGGATGGAAAGTCAGGAAAATCGTCCTGTACAAGCTTTCGGCAGCCTACCGTATTGCAGGCAGCCAGCATTAAAACAATAAGCCGGCTTACCCAATAAATTGACCCAAAAGCTTTTGGCCTTCTGAACCTATTACTGAATGGAGGAATTTTATTCATTTGCTTTTGGGTCAAGATATAAAAAGATTAGTTACATACTAAATCTGCATAGCAAGGTTTTGGAATAGATGCCCAGCAATTGTAGCGAACAAAATAAGAGTCAATTGGAATACCGTTCATGGGGCCAAATCCAAATCCCCAATCCGTTTCTGTACTTGAAATGGTCCCTGAGTGATTGTTAAATGTAAGAACAAAACGTTTTTGCCTACCACCCCATTCAACCGTTGCATCGAAAGTTGCATTAATGGTTCGACCGACATTAAACCATGCACCTAAGGTTCTTTTTTGCGCATAAGCCGTATATTGTAAAGCAAGGTAAGAATTAAAAGGGTTACCCAAAGGATCAGTTGTACGGGTAGAAGTAGCCCATATTTTTATAACAACCCTTTCATTACCATTTGCGTGAAAATCAGTAGCGGCATTGCCGCATGCGGCCAATCCGCTTTTACAATTTATTGCTGCTGCATTAAAGGTATAAAGATATCTACCATCAGTTTGATAAGACAATAAATTCTCCTCCTTGATGTCGGTAAGGTTTTGTGAATTTTCTAATGATGTTGATACAACACCATTGTCAAAAACTCTGTAAACTGTATTACCAATCTGATACATCTTGTTTTCATTCATAATAAATTTTTCAGTTGAATGGAAGTTCGTGGGCATAATGGAGGTTTCCCCATCTTCATCAATTTCAATTTGAAGATATTTGCTATTTTCCTCTGCAAATCTTAAAATATCTTCCATACTTTTAAAATTTTCGGGTACAATCGTAATGTAAAATTCATCGCAAACACGACCAAAAGATTTGTATCCTTTCGCATCCTCATAAGCGATTAACTCCTCTAATTGCATAAGCGATGTTTTCTTAATTAGCGTATCCATTTCTTGAAGTGAATTGAATACTAACATCTTGTTATCATTTAGTTGTTGAATAGGCATTTCCTCTTTCTCATTACAACCATTTAATATTGGCAAAGTGAATAGTAATAAAACGATTAAATTTTTCATATTTTTACTTGATTTTTTAAGGCTTAGCCTTGATAATTAATACCTGGCAACATAGTTTCGCAGACTATGTTGCCTTTTTCTTTTTTAGATTGTGTTTTTTTAAGTTGGGGTAAGGGATTCTTGCTTTTTTCCATAGGCAGATTTGAATTAGGTAAATAATTGAAAATCGAAATTGATTATGTTGCTTTCTTCTAACTTTTGAATAAATCTTTAGCGTATAAAAAAACCGTTTAATAAAACACTATTTCATAAACCTATCTGCAAAGGCAATACCACCCTGCATACTCTCTTAGGTTAATCAATTGGTTTTAAAAACGGCATTCACTCAGGGTAAATATATGCAGGTATTTAAAAAAAATATACATGGGGGGGGGTAATTTAGATTTAGTCTAAATTAAAAAGGAGTGATGAATAAAATGCATTTCGAGTGTATGCTGATGTCAATCAGGTCGCACCAGAGAGAGGTATAAAAAGTTGTTATTTCTAAAGACGTATATTAAAAATAGAAAACTACTATTTCCGCTCTGGATGGAGAAAAGATAGGTTTAAATTCTCAGATTTCGGGGAAAAAAGTTAAAGCCAAGGCTTCCCAAGGCTTTAACTATAGTGAAGATGATAATTAGTCTTTAGATACAACTCTTCACATCATTTCTCAAATTGTTGAAAATACAGTCTTTTAAACTATTGGGCATCTATAAAACAAAATTGCCTTTTGGTTAGAGAAGAAACCAAAAGGCAATTCAAAGTGGTTAAAAAAATTAATTTTTGCGGTTAATAAACACCTCGTCGAGAATATATTCCTGCGCTATTCCATAAGCGTGATACTTAAACGAAACGGCCGGATTGGCTGGGTTATGATAAAGTGTAATGTTGTCGTTAAGCAAGGCATGGTCATTGATGGTAATGTTGCCCGATGCTTTCAGGATTGAAATATTGTATACTTCGCTGGGTAGGTTAACTGTAACCATAAAGGTGTGAACCTCGCCATTCGGTATAGTCCCAACAACGGTGCCGGCATCGGTGGCAATGTTTTCAACAAGCTTTACATCACCGTTTGCCAGCAGTTTTATACGGGCGGCCACCACTCCGCTGCCATCGGAACAATCGATGTAAAGGTCGGGGCCAGAGGTGTTAAAATTTTTCTTCGCCGACCATGCATAGGTAATTGCTTTAGAAAAATTTGTGCTTTTAGCACGAAATCCAAGCCAGCTCGAATGGCCACCTATGCTTCCAGAGGGCGAAACACTTGTGTAGTTGAGCGATTTCTGGGCAGGATTCGCCGGAGTAACAATTACTTCTATTTGAGTTTCAATTTCAGGTGCATAAGTCAAGGCATCACCAGTTGGGTTGCCGGGCAGGGTTTTATCGGGCAACGAGCCGGTGGTGTCTGATTCGAATTTGGCACTTAGCATGGACGTACAACCCGTAAACAATGCAAAAACAAGAAAACTGCCTGTTATTGCCATAGCAAGGCCTGGTTGGTTTGTGGTTTTCATGGTTGGATTTTTTTAGGTAAAACAATTAATTCGCTGCTAAAAGGGTCTTTTTAGCGCCATGAAAAATTACAACATTTTAGGTAAGCGCTAAGCGGAACAGCTGTATAAATTATTTCTAAATAAGCTGCAATAGATTGTGAGAGAAATGATAACAATAACTTGTTATAGTTCGTTTTGTTAAAAGGTGGTATTGAATAAATAACGACTGTTTGGTTTCAGGCTATAAATTAAAGCCAACACACATTTGACACATATTCAAGCTCTAACTCTAAGGGTGGTACTACAGCTAATAAAAGAGCCAAATTTTTGCATTTGCTTAGAAAATAGTAGTAATAATTTGAGAAAATTACTGAAATGGAGTATTTTTGTCTAAATTCTACTAAGATTGACTGTTGCAAATTACATAAAACAATTATTATCCTACGAGGAATATTCATTCTCTCTGGAGGAATTAATTAAGAATATTCATAAAAGTGAGACTTCGATAAAAAGTGAACTCTCTCGACTAATTGCAAAAAAAGAAATTGTCAACCTCCGAAAAGGCTTTTATCTTATTATTACACCAAGGTATTCATCAGCACAAAAATTGCCAATTCAACTTTACTGCGAAAAGCTTTTCAAATTTTTAAACAGGAATTATTATGTAGCTCTTTTTTCTGCAGCAAAGCTTCATGGTGCAGGCCATCAACAGATTCAAAAAGACTACATAATAACTGAGAAACCAAAATTCAACGATATCTCAAAGCGCACGATTGATATTCGTTTTTTCACAACAAGTAACTGGACTGACAAGAATATCCAAATTAAGAAATCTGATGCTGGCATCTATAAAGCTTCAAGTCCTGCCCTGACAATCGTAGATTTGATTCATCATCAAACAAAGTTGGGTGGAATTAACAGAATGCTTTCAGTTATTGAAGAATTGTCGGAAGAATTAAATAAATCGGATTTAGTTGAACTTTTAAATTGGTATCCGAATAAAAGCACTTTGCAAAGGTTTGGTTTTTTGCTGGAAGAACTTGGGATTAATGAAGAGTTTCAGGAATTAATATTTATAAATTTAAATACAAAAAAGATATTTCCGGTTTTACTTAGCCCAAAGTTAAATGTAAAACCTGGGGCTGTAAATAATAGGTGGAAAGTTGTTGTCAATTTAAAATTGGAAAGTGATATATGATTCCTAAACCAGATATAGCTAAATGGCAACAGCATGCTCCTTGGAAAGAGTTCGCTCAGGTTGAGCAGGATTTAATTATCTCGAGAGCTTTGGTAGATATTTTCTCGGATGAGTTTCTCAGAGAGAATCTTGCTTTCAGAGGAGGAACAGCTTTACATAAGTTATATCTCCATCCAGCAGCAAGATACTCTGAAGATATCGATTTAGTTCAAATTAAACCAGGTGCTATTAAACCAATAATGCAACGATTAGAAAATGTAATTACTATTTTTGAGGGAAAAAGAATTACCCAGGTTCGTGGACATGGAGCAAAAGCTTTGTATCGTTTTACATCGGAATATGAAGAAATAAGAATGCGACTGAAACTGGAAATTAATTGCCAGGAGCATTTTAACTTGCTTAATTGGGTTAATTTTCCTTTTAAAGTTGAAAGTGAATGGTTTTCTGGCAAAGCAGAAATAAGAACTTACAATATAAACGAACTTTTAGGAACCAAACTTCGAGCATTATATCAGCGAAGCAAAGGACGTGATCTGTTTGATTTATATTATTCCAGACTAAATATTAACCTGGATTATGAGCAAATAATTACATGTTTTAAGGAATACACTTCTTTTGCAACAGGAAAAAAACCTCCAAGTAAAAAAGAGTTTCTATTGAATATCCGAGAGAAGGAAAATAGTGCTGAATTTAGGGGTGATATGGAGGCTCTTCTAAGACCAGAAATAAAATACAATCAAAATGTAGCTTTTAATTGGTTGAAATCAGAATTAATTGAAAGAATATAAATAAGCTGCAATAGATTGTGAGAGAAATGATAACAAATATTTATTAGCTCGATTAGCCTGTTTAATTACCCTTAAGTCAAAAAAAAATAATTTAGGTTAAAGACAAGTTTGGAAGTTTATTCGATATAACCGCTCAACCATAAAAATTGCTTGTAATTATCCGGATCGTTGGTGATGAGGGTAACCCCTTTGTTGTTGGTCCCTTTGAAACCGGCTGAGTTGAATTCAACCACCACATGGGTAGAGTCGCCCGGAGAAATTAATGTTTTTTGCGGCATCACTGCTGTGCATCCACAACTCGATTTTACGGCCCTTATCAGCAGGTCGCGACCGCCTGTATTGTATACTGGAAATTCCATACGTACGATTTGGCCATGAGAAATTGTATCGAAGTAGATGGTGTCAAAAGGCAGTGAGGCTTTTGGTTTCACCAGCAATTCGGCCTCGGTCAAAAACAGGAAGTTTTCGCGAATATTGGCTGAGACTATCAGTTGGTTTGTGTCTGATTTCTGACCCTTTACCTTGATGCTTACGCGGTCTATTACAAAATCCCAATCGTCGATTTTTTCGGTGTCGTAGGTAAATGCCACATATCCGGTAGAATTTGGGGCCAGCTTATCGAACATTTTTTGCACACTCAGGTGTGCCGGCAATTCAGTAATAGAAATATCCAGTGCTTTGTTGGTCACATTTCGAACGGGTAGAAACTGGGTGGGCTTGTCGCCCTTGTAGATGTATCCAAAACTATGCTGGAGCTGCCTTAGGGCAATTGGGCCCATTTGGTATTTAAATTCGCCTTTGCGGGTACCCGAAACAACAATTCCTTTTACTTCAAGCGGGCTGGGAGAATTTGCAGCGTTACTGAATACCATAAGCTTTTTATCGAAAAAGCCTGTTTTACCAACCGGATTCACCATTGCACCTATTTTTCCGGTTTGGGAGGGTAAAATCGGATCTTTCGAAAAGGATACATCCGATAAACCAGGAGCGATAATTCTGTAGATGGCAAGAGCAGTATCGCCCGTATTTGTGAATGTAAATTCTATCGGAAAGCTACCATCAGCTTCATAGGCAGGTTCAAAATAAATGGTTGGCGAATCGAAGGCAATACGGGCACTGTCGGCAGAAAATGCAGAAAGCTTCAGGAAAAAGACAATGCCTATGAAGGTGAAGAGAATAGATCGAAGCATGAATTTTAGATTGAATTTAAATTTAAGGTATGCCATTTATACCAGTCGTGCAACTAAAAAGTTCCGGCTTGGGCGGTAAATTTCGGACTAATTAATCTATTTTTATGCGTTCAAACTTTTCCTTGTCATTTTTATTGGATGGTAAAACGCGTTTTAGTTTCCCTGTTTGTGTGTTTGCTTGCCGGCAATGTCTTTGGCCAGTTTTACAATGGGCATCAGATGTTGTTTGGAAAAAATCGTGTGCAGTACCGCGAGTTTTATTGGAACTATTACCGTTTCGATCGGTTTGATACCTATTACAGTGAAAATGGCGACAAACTGGCTCGTTATGCTTCTGAATTTGCCGAAAAAGAAATGGAGCGCATCGAGTCTTTTTTCGACTATAATCTCGATAAGCGAATTATATTTCTGGTTTACAACAAGCTTTCCGATTTCAGACAAAGCAACATAGGCTTGGTCACAGGCAAAACCGAATCGAACATCGGGGGTACTTTTCGTATCGACAACAACAAGGCTTTTCTCTATTTTGAAGGTAATTTCGAAGCTTTCGAAAAACAGATTACCTCTGCCATTTGTCAGATTCTGATCAACGACATGATTTACGGGCAGCAATTTCGGGATAATGCGGCCAATTCAACCCTTATTAACCTGCCAGCATGGTACATCGATGGCTTGGTGGCTTACCTTTCGAAGGACTGGGATTTTGATACCGAAAACAGAGTAAAGGACGGGGTTATTAATGGCAAGTACAAAAAATTCAATCGTTTACAAGGTGCCGATGCTGCATATGCCGGACACTCCTTCTGGCGCTACATTAGCGAGGTGTATGGCGAATCGGTAATTCTTGGAGTATTGTACATGACCAAAATAAACAGAAATGCCAACCAGGGTTTTTATTATGTCTTGGGTTCATCGATAAAAGACTTGTCCGCCGAATGGTTTTATTATTACAACGATTTGTATGCTTCCATGGAAGATGCGAGTGAAGTCCCTTCAGGTAAGCCATTACTAAAGCGGCCTAAGAAAAACAGGGTGTATCAACAGTTAAGTCTTAACCCGGTAAGTAATCATGTGGCTTATGTTACCAATACCAAAGGCCGCTATGCCATTTGGCTTTACGATTCCAATACACAAAAACAAAAAAAGCTACTTCAGCGCGAGCACAAACTCGAGCAAATAACCGATTATTCCTATCCCTTGCTGGCATGGTATCCGAATGGCCGCATATTAACCTTTATTGTAGAAGAAAAAGGTGGCCTTGTGATGTATTACTACACTTTTGGCGAGAAAAAGCTTACCAGCAGAAATATTCTCTATTTCGATAAAGTACTGGGCTATTCCTTTTCTCCGGATGGATCTTTAATAGCCATTTCTGCAGTAAAAAACGGACAGACAGATATTTTTATACATTCGGTAGCTTCAGGAACCAATTTTCAGGTTACCAACGATGTGGCTGACGACTTCAATCCGCGCTTTATTAGCAATGGAAAGCAAATAATTTTTGCTTCCAACAGGGAATCAGATACCCTGAGTGTGGAGAGCGAAAAACAAACCCGCTCCTATACACAAGACTTGTTTATTTACGATTTCGAGAACAAACCCGATAAGCTTTTCAGACTAGCCGATGAACCTTATATCGAGAAGGCT
This sequence comes from Bacteroidales bacterium, assembly GCA_035913795.1. Classification (GTDB taxonomy): domain Bacteria; phylum Bacteroidota; class Bacteroidia; order Bacteroidales; family UBA10428; genus UBA10428. The sequence goes on along the minus strand of JAMIIA010000084.1, from coordinate 48,527 downwards.
AAACCATACGAAATAGTAGCAAACCAGTTTATCTCGCTCAGCAACAAGAGCGGTATAGTGAACCGTTATTATTCGAAATTCGATAGCACCATCAGTTTTGTCGACACTACGGTACATTACCGATATTTTGCCATTACCCGGCCTGTATCAAATTACAACCGTGGCATACTTGACCAGGATTACAATCCTTCGACCAATACCCTGGGCGAAATAGTGTTTTCGAAAGGGAAGTACAACATGTACCTCGATGAGTTGGATCTTCCGGAAAATGGTTCCATTGTGCTTCCTGTAACCAATTTCAGACAGCAAAAAACACAGAAACTACTGGTGGCTGATAGTATCAGCAAGATTAAAATTGCCAAGATTCCACTCGATTCTGCTCTTAACAATATTATAATCAGCGGGAAAGATACCATCAATTTGATTGTTAGCGAGGTAGATATAAATAATTACCTGTTTGAGATTGAACGCATTAAAATGTTAAATGCACAATTTAAAGACGAAAATATTCTGCTTGAGATTCTACTACCAAAAGATGAAGAAGCGGATAGAGCGCGTATATACCAACGTGCATTCTACCAGGATTATGTTACCGGACAAATCGATTTTAGTTTTCTAAGCGAATCATACCAAACTTTCACGGGTGGAGCGGTGTATTATAACCCCGGGCTTAACCTGGCTTTTAGGTTGGGTACGAAAGATTTATTCGAAAATTATCGGGTAATTGCCGGAATACGGCTTCCGCTCGATTTTCAGAGCAGCGAGTACCTCATCGGACTGGAGATGCTGAAGGACAGGTTAGACAAACAACTATTCTTTCACCGTCAGAGTTTTAATGCTTTAACCCAGGACGAGAATCCCTATCAGGTTCGTAACGTAAGTAACCAGCTTTATGGGGTGTTTCGATATCCTTTTAGTCAGGTTGCATCTCTCTCGGCTACCATTGGGGCGCGGCAGGATAAAACAATTTTTCAGCCGGTGAGCAATTCGTTAACGGTTATTAACCAGGCACTTGCCCAACCAAATGTCGAGAAGCTCTGGCTTACACCCAAACTCGAATATGTGTTCGACAATACCCGCCAGCTAGGGTTAAACCTTCCGGCCGGTACGCGCCTTAAAATTTTTACGGAGTATTACCAGATGGTCAATAAACCCTATTCTAATCTGGTAACCTGGGGAGCAGACATCAGGAATTATTTGGTAATACACCGCAACCTGATATGGGCCAACCGCTTTGCTACCGGATCGTCGCTGGGTACTGCAAGGCTTATCTATTACCTTGGTGGGGTCGATAACTGGACCAACCTCTCTAGCCGTACCCCAACTTTTATACCGCTCAGCGAAATCAGAATCACCGACAACGTAAACTATGCCTTTCAGACGGTAGCTACCAACATGCGTGGTTTTTCCCAAAACATCCGAAATGGCAGTAATTTCGCCCTTATTAATTCTGAGTTGCGGTGGCCGATAATCCGATACCTTGCCAATTATCCCCTTAGTAATGCCTTTTTGGAGAATTTTCAGGTGATTGGTTTCTTCGATATTGGCAGCGCATGGACGGGGCTTTCACCCTGGTCGAAACAAAATGGTTACGACTACGATTATATCTACCAGGGATCGCAGACTGAACCCCTTATTGAAATTGAAATCGATGCGCAAAGAGATCCTTTTGTGGCAGGCTATGGTTTTGGATTTCGCACGCAGTTTCTGGGTTATTTTATTCGATTCGACTGGGCCTGGGGTATCGAAAACCAACAAGTATTGCCACAGGTTTTTTATTTTTCGCTATCATTAGACTTTTAGTTATGGAAGTTAACAATCTTTTACTTTTATTAATTACCGGAATACTTGCAGGTTTTATAGGCGGAAGCCTTGGTGTTGGCGGTGGCATTATTATGGTGCCGGCATTGGTATTTATTTTTGGTATGACCCAGCACCAGGCTCAGGGAACAAGCCTGGCTGTGCTCTCGATTCCAATCGGTTTTATGATTGCTGCCAGCAATTACCACAAACAAGGTTTTATCAATTACCGGGTAGCCCTGGTTTTGGTTATTTCGTATGTAATCGGAAGTTATCTTGGTTCCTTGCTTTCTGTTAATCTTCCGGCAAAGACTCTTAAAAGAGCATTTGGGTTACTCATGCTTGTGGCTGGTTTTAAAATGCTATTAGGAAAATAAGAAAACAATGAAAATTACTCAAACAATAAAAGAATTGGCTGCGGCCTTTCTTGGTGAGAGCATCCAGATAAGACGACACCTTCATCAACACCCCGAACTATCTTTTCAGGAGCACAATACTTCTGCCTACATTAAAAAACAGCTTGAAGAGATAGGTATTCCTTTTACAGGGGGATACGTGGAGACCGGTATTCTGGCTAAAATCGAAGGACACAATCCGCAAAAAAGAATTATAGCCCTTCGGGCCGACATGGATGCCCTGCCCATTGTGGAAGAAAATCAGATAGAGTATCATTCTCAGAACCCGGGGGTGATGCATGCCTGTGGTCACGATGTGCATACAGCCTGCCTGTTGGGAGCGGCAAAAATACTCCATCAGCTTCGGAATGATTTTGAGGGTACAGTGCTGCTTGTTTTTCAGCCAGCTGAAGAAAAACTGCCCGGTGGAGCCAAACTAATGCTCGAACAAGGCATTTTCGCTACTCTGAAACCCGATTTGATTATCGGGCAGCATGTAATGCCAGGCCTCAAGGTTGGAAAAGTGGGCTTTCGCTCCGGAATGTATATGGCTTCGGCCGATGAGCTTTATCTTACCGTAAGAGGAAAAGGAGGGCATGCTGCCATGCCGCATCAGCTTGTGGATACGGTGCTGGTAGCTTCGCACATTATTGTAGCCCTGCAACAGATAGTAAGCCGCAATGCCTATGCAGCTATTCCCTCGGTGCTATCATTTGGAAAAGTCGATGCCCCCGGAGCAACCAACATCATTCCGCGCGAAGTTAAGATTGAAGGTACTTTCCGAACCATGGACGAAAAATGGCGCTACGAAGCCCACCAGAAGATAACGAAAATAGCTACCACACTTGCCGAATCAATGGGAGCTACCTGCGAAGTAGTGATTGAGGTGGGCTACCCATGTCTGGTGAACGATGCCCATATTACCCAGGAGGCAAGCGAACTAGCAGCCGAAATTCTCGGAAAGGACCAGGTAGTGGAGCTCGATTTAAGAATGACTTCGGAAGATTTTGCGTTTTTTTCTCAACAATATCCGGCAACTTTTTATCGCCTGGGAATCTCAACCGCCGATGGGGTGCTGGCTTCTCCCTTGCATTCGCCAACCTTCAATGTCGACGAAAAAGCCCTGGAAACAGGCATGGCTACAATGGCATACCTGGCAATAGGTTTTCTAAAAAATCAATCTAAATATTAAAAAAAAATCTGCATTTAATAGTGTAATTTTTTATTAAACTATAAATTTGTCACGAATTTCTAACCCGTCGGTTTAGGCCGGCATAAAATAATTTTGATATTATGGCTTACGTAATTAGCAATGAGTGTACCGCTTGCGGAACTTGTTTACCAGAATGCCCATCAGAGGCTATTTCAGAGGGCGATATCTACAAAATTGATCCGGATGCTTGCATCGATTGTGGTGCTTGTGCCGATGTTTGCCCTGTAGAAGCAATCAGCGCAGCTTAGTATTATCTGCATATGATTTTAAGAACCTCTGCATTGTGCGGGGGTTTTTTTATTTTGCAGGCATTGTATGTGTTGCCTAATAATAAAAAGATGCTTGCTCTAAATCGATAGAACCTCAGTTTTTTATCGTGAAGTTCTTTTCGAGTCTTTCTTGCATATCAATGCTTTAAAGCCTAATTTCATCCATCAATTTAAAGTTTCGACATGAATTTTGTTTTCTTATTGGCAGGTATTTTAACCGGAGCGGCATTATCCTGGTTGTTTTTTCGTACGAGTGGAGCAACCCGCCTGGCTGTTTTAAGCGAAAAGGCTTCTATGCTCGAAAATGAAACCATTAGGCTTAAAGAAAGCCTGAACGAAAAACAAAACCAGTTGATGGAGGTGAGCGCCACCATGGCTGCACGGCAAAGCGACTTGATTAATCTGCAAGCACGGCTCGATGAACAAAAAGATGAGTTTGTGAAGCTCAGGCAGCAGTTTAACCTTGAGTTTAAAAACCTGGCAAACGAAATTCTGGAAGAAAAAACCAAAAAGTTTACCGAACAAAACAAAAATAACCTGAATGAGATACTCAATCCTCTCAGCCTTCGAATTAAAGAGTTTGAAAAAAAGGTGGATGAGGTATACGATAAAGAAGCCCAGCAGCGATTTTCGTTGAAAGAACAGGTAAAACAACTTGCCGAGCTTAACCAGCAAATAAGCAAAGAAGCCAATTCGCTTACACGCGCCCTTAAAGGCGATTCGAAAACTCAGGGCAACTGGGGCGAGATGCTGCTGGAAAGTATACTTGAACAAACAGGATTAAGAAGAGGAATTGAATTTACTGTGCAGGAAGCTTATGTTTCCGACGATGGAAATAGGTTCCTTCCTGATGTGGTAGTGCATTATCCGGGCAATAGAAGTGTGGTGATTGATTCGAAAGTTTCGTTAACAGCCTATGAGAAATACATATCGGCCAGTACCGATGAAGAACAGTCCACGGCCATGAAGGCTCATCTGCTCTCTATCCGCTCTCATATCAACAAGCTGTCTTCGAAAACCTACGAAGATCTGGAAGGATTGAAAACCCTCGACTTTGTAATGATGTTTCTTCCGGTGGAACCTGCCTACCTGCTTGCGGTGCAAAACGACAACGAGCTTTGGGCTTATGCCTACCAGCGTCGCATTTTGCTTATTAGCCCAACCAACCTTGTGGCAGTGCTTAAAATGATCGAAAGCTTGTGGAAACAGGAATACCAAAGCCGAAATGTGCTGGAAATTGCTCGTCAGGGAGGGGCATTGTACGATAGTTTTGTGCTTTTAAGCGAGCGTTTGGTGAAACTCGGAAAGAAGATGGAAGAGGCTTCTGGTTTTTACCGCGAGACCATGCAAAACCTTAGCGAAGGAAAAGGTAATCTTGTAAGCCGGGTGGAAAAATTGAAGGAATTAGGAATTAAGGCTAAAAAGCAATTGCCTGATAATCTGGTAAATCGTTCGATTGAGATGGGCACAGACCCGGAATCAGAAAATATAGAAGAAGCTTGATTGGTAGGAAATAATAATATTGCTTCTACCATTTTGTCAGATCAGTCATCCAGGGTTCAATTTGTATATCTCCTTCTTGTTCGTTATCTGCTTCTCTTGAGGAGCTTTGGCATGCAAAGGGTTTTAGCATCCATTCTTCGAGAGCTATCTCATTTTCAACATCTTCTTTTAAAATCGATGACATGGCGTTGACAGCAGAATAATAGATAAAAGTATGATTTCGTGAACGCTTGTTTTTAAGTAAGTTGCTGGTAACTGTAGTAGATTCCAGTGCAATAAGGTTGGAGTCGTATACCAGGATAATTTTTGAGGGTTTTGCTTTTTCTTTTAAGTTTTCGATGGTAAAGACCACTTTATTTTCTGATTGATCAGATAGTCTGGCTACTGTTTGACTTTTTGTAGGCATTGATACTAATATCAGCAGCGATGCTGCCAAAATGGTTTGTTGGATAGATTGGAGTGGTTTCATGGTGGTGTGTTTTGCTGCCAATTATTCATCAATTGTGCCGTTTGTTGTAAAATTCATAAATTCAATAACATACATTCAAGGTGGCATCCCAATACCTAATCCCAATGACCGGATTTGCACTTTGTTTTGTTCGGTATTGAACAGTTTTTAAAGTAATAGTAAATGCATAGCGATAGATGTTAGTTATTGTGCATATTATGAATGTATTCAAGATTTTTCTGCGTTCACTAATAAATTTCTTCATCCTTTTTGTAACCGATTGCTTACTCGAGGTATCTAACAGTTAAATTCATTTATTCAAATTCTAAATTTATTGACATGAACTTAACAGAGATTTTAGTACCACTAGGGTTTTTTGCAGCCGTTGTTTTATCCATTTATTTTGTTTCAAGCGCCTTGCACAAACAAAAAATGGCCATGATAGAAAAAGGCTTGTGGGAAAAACCGAAAACCAAAAAAGACAAGAACCAGGGGATGAAGGCAGGCATATTATTAATCGGACTTGGCATTGGTATTTTTGCCGGTTACCTGCTGGGAGAATTTACAGTGATTAATGCAGTAGTTTCTTACTTTAGCATGATTTTGTTATTTGGCGGAGCAGCTCTTATTTTAAATAACTTTGTGCTTGCAAGAAACGACGAAACACAGAGCTGATGGACATTGCTTATATAAAGAGGGTTCTGGAAGGTGATGTGGATGCTTTTCGGTATTTTATCAACAAATACCAGGATATGGCTTATTCTCTTGCTGCGAGTATCTGCAAATCGGAGTTTTTAGCTGAAGAGGCTGCACAGGAGGCATTTGTCAAAGCCTTCCAGAATCTTGATAAGTTTAGGCAAAAGTCAAGTTTTTCTACCTGGTTTTATAAAATTGTAGTGAACGAATCGCTTCGAAAGATAAAAAGGAAAAGGCTCGAAATACCCCATGACGAGGATTCTTTACCTGAAGAGATTAATTACGAATTTGAAAATTCATTGCAATCTTTGCATGAACTGGAACAAAAAGAGATTATTCAGAATATTCTCCAGCTTATGCCTGAATCTGAAAGTCTGCTTCTTCGCTTATATTATTTAAACGAAAACCAGATGGAAGAAATACGAGAAATAACCGGGTTAAGTATATCGAATATCAAGGTAAGCCTGCACAGGGCACGAAAGCGGTTTTATTTTCTGCTCGAACGAACTTATAGAAATGAAATGTATTCAATCTTATGATGACAACGAAACACAACGACCAGGAAAAGGAACTGAGCCGGCTGTTAGGCTTGGCTAAGCTCAATGTCCCGACTACCGGATTCGAAGATAAGGTAATGCAAAAAGTTTTTTATTCCTACCAGCATAAAAAGCATGTGCGCAAAAATATCCGGACTTCATGGTTTTTTATTGTGCTTTCAGCAGTGTTGTTTCCCGGAGGTTTTTATGCAGTTTACAACGAAGCGGCAAGCTACAGTTTCAGTTACTTCGGTCCGATTACATCTAATTTTTCCGGGGTAATAATTCCGGCCTGTGTATTGCTTTTTTCGATTGTTATATTGGTGCAGATCGATAACCTTATCCGCTTAAGCAAACAGCAACATGCGTTGTAGTTTGAAAAACTTTACGAATTACCTTCCTGCTTCTATTCCGAATCCTCCTCCATTTCTTCGGCATTCAATTCTTTCAGCTCTATACGGGGGCTGAATACGATTACAATCTCACCACGCGGAGGGTTAGTAGTATAGTGAGCTGCTGCCTCTTGCAGAGTTCCACGGAAGTTTTCTTCAAATACCTTAGTGAGCTCGCGCGATACGCATACTTTGTGGTCGGGCGAAAAAAAATCGCTGAGTTGGGTTAAGGTTTTTACCAAACGAAAGGGTGATTCGTAAAATACAATGGTTCTTTCTTCGTGAATCAATTGCAACAGGCGTTTGTTACGGCCTTTCTTTTGGGGAAGAAATCCTTCGAAGATGAACCTTTCTGATGGCAATCCGGAGTTTACCAAGGCCGGCACAAAAGCAGTGGCACCAGGCAGGCATTCCACCGCAATCTGGTTGTCGAGGCAATGGTGCACCATAAGGTAGGCGGGATCAGATATTCCCGGGGTTCCGGCATCGGAAATATAGGCCAGATTTTCTCCCGCAAGCAACCTCCGGATATACTGCTCGACCTTTTTATGCTCGTTGTGCATGTGCATCGATTCGGTGCGGGTTGTAATGTCGTAATGCCTTAGCAGCTTTGAAGAGGTACGGGTGTCTTCTGCCAGAATTAAGTCTACCTCTTTTAAAATTCTTATGGCCCTCAGAGTAATGTCTTCGAGGTTTCCAATAGGGGTGGGAACTATGTAAAGCCTGCCGGGCATATTATTTCGTCATTAATTTGCGTTGTAGAAGTTCCAGCAGGCGCTGGACCATAGGCTGACTGAGGTCGAGTTTTAAATTTACTGAAAGAAAATCGATGGCTTCGTGGTAATCTGTAACCTTGTTCAGCATTTCAATGGTTTGCTCGTATTTTTGTTTGTCGCCATGAAAGAGGTTGTTAATGAGTTCGAACTTCTCGTTTAAGCCAATGGCACTCGACAGGTTGGTGATAGGTTTATTTTTAAGCTGTTTGGCCAAATCGCCCGATGCTACATGGCTCGAAAGCTCCTCGTTTAGTGTAGGGCGTGTTTGATTGAATTTCTCTGCCAGCAGGCTTTTTTCCTGTACAGCTTGGGTTGGTGGCATTGCTGAAATGGTCTCTTTTTTTAATTCAACAGGTTCGTTTACAAACTCCAGGGGTTTTATTTCTGGCACTTTTTCTTCCTGAATAGTGCTTGCTTCGGGTATTTTTACTTCAGGAACATTGCTTACAGCTTGTTGAACTACCTCATCTTTCGAAAAGCTTCGTTCGTCTGCCCTCAAGGTAAGCATCAGGTCATAGAGGTTGCGTAGTTTATTCAATGCCAGGTCAAGATCGATGTTTCTTATGGGTCCGTTTTGTTGCCATTTGGCTATATCTTCGGCAATTTCATGAAGTTGATGCGATGTGGCTTCCAGGGAGTTTTTATAGTGCATGGGTTCAATTCTTTTCAATTCGACAAAAAAGCTGTTGTATTTTTTTATTTTTGTGAGGATTTATAAAGCTCAGGCATTATGTTTTCTGATAAAGCAGAAACGGTAACTTGAGCAAAAATCGTAAATTATTTTCTTAATATACTTTGCCAGGCACTTAATCTTTTTGAATGTTTACAGAAAACACCATTAATCCGGGTAATCGCAGTGGTTGGATTGAAGTAATTTGTGGATCGATGTTTTCGGGGAAAACCGAAGAATTGATACGAAGGCTTAAGCGTGCTATACTTGCCGGACAAAAGGTTGAAATTTTTAAACCAATTATCGACAATCGCTATTCCGATGCCCATGTGGTATCGCACGACGAAAATCTAATATCCTCTACACCAGTGGATGTAGCTTCAACCATTCTCATGCTTGCAAGTAATGTAGATGTGGTTGGAGTGGATGAAGCACAGTTTTTTGATGCAGGCTTGATAGATGTTTGTAACCACTTGGCCAATAGTGGTGTGAGAGTTATCGTTGCCGGACTCGATATGGACTATCTGGGGAAACCCTTTGGTCCTATTCCCAACTTACTTGCTGTAGCAGATTACATAACAAAGGTACATGCCATTTGTGTAAAATGCGGTAACCTGGCCCAATTTACCCATCGGAAAACTGCCGATGAACAACGCGTGCTCATTGGCGAACTGGAAACCTATGAGCCCTTGTGCCGTTCATGCTTTAAACAAACCCAAAAGTAATAATTATATGGGCTATACTACTGGCGAGATTGCAGCTGTTGTTGATGGTGAGCTTTTGGGTAGCTCTGCACTGCCGGTTGAGTGGCTTGTTTACGATAGCCGGAAGCTTTCAGAAACAGTGGGTAGTATGTTTATTGCCATCGAAGGTGAAAGGCACAATGGTCATGTTTTTATTGAAAGCATGTACCAGAAAGGTATTAGGGTCTTTTTAGTGTCGAACCGCTTTAATCTCATCGATGCCTATTCCAATGCTGCCTTTATACGGGTAGAAAATACCATACTTGCTTTGCAAAAGCTTGCCGCATGGCACAGAAATCATTTTAAACTGCCGGTGCTGGCAATAACCGGAAGTAATGGTAAAACCATTGTCAAAGAGTGGTTGGCGCAATGTATGGCTTCACGCTACAAGGTAACCCGCAGTCCACGGAGTTATAATTCACAAATTGGTGTTCCCCTTTCGGTGTGGTTGCTATATGCAGAAAGTGAGTGGGCAGTATTTGAGGCAGGCATTTCTCAACACGACGAAATGGACAAACTCGAGTCTGTAATAGTTCCGGTGCATGGCCTCATCACCAACATTGGCGAGGCACATCAACAAAACTTTCTGACAATAGAGTCAAAACTTTACGAGAAAATCAAACTTTTTAAACACTGCGAAAAGGTGTTTTATTGTCGCGACCATGAAATGGTGCACCAGACCTTGATGGGCATTTATCCGAACAAAAAACGTATAACCTGGTCGATGCACGATCCTTCTGCAACAGTTTATGTAACCCTACTGGAAGAAGGTTCTCATTCAACTAAAATAGTGCTGAAATATAATGCTCTGGGGGCTAACCTTATCCTTCCTTTTACCGATAAAGCTTCCATTGAGAATGCACTCCATGTGATCACCTATTTACTGGCATATGGCTTTAGTTTCGAAGAGGTGAAAGAACAAATTGCAGGGCTCCACTTGTTGGCTATGCGCATGGAGCAGATAAAAGGAATTAATGGCTGCCTGCTCATTAACGACGCTTACAATTCCGATGAAAATGCACTTGCCATTGCCTTGGATTACATTCATCAGCAATTATTCCAAAAAAAGGTGTTGATACTTTCCGACATTCAGCAGGCAGGTACAAGTGGCGAGATACTGTATCAAAAGGTTGCAGCCCTTGTCAGGCAAAAGGGAATCGATAAATTTATTGGCATAGGTAAAGAGTTGACCTCCTGTGCAGGTTTTTTCCAGGGCATCGAAAGTTTCTTTTATGCCGATACGGATGAATTTCTCCGGTCTGCTGAGCACCGAAAATTTTCCGATCAGATTGTTCTGATTAAAGGCGCTCGTGGTTTCCAGTTCGAAAGGATTGTTCAGCTTCTGGCAGAGAAAAACCATACTACCTTACTTGAAACCAACCTGAATAATCTCGTCGATAACCTGAATTATTTTCGTGCTCAGTTGTCAGACAAAACGGGAATCATGGTTATGGTGAAAGCCCTAGCTTATGGTTCAGGAGGTATTGAGATTGCCCGTGTGCTTCAGCACGAAAAAGTGAATTACCTGGGAGTGGCCTTCTCCGACGAAGGAGTTCAGTTGCGCCAGGCTGGAATTCACCTACCAATTATGGTGATGTCGCCGGGCGTAGAAGATTTCTCGCGCATGGTCGAGTACGAGCTCGAACCAGAAATTTATAGCCCGAGAATTATGGAACGGTTTCTCGAAATAGCCGAAAAACAGCAAATGATTCAGTACCCGATTCACATTAAACTCGACACGGGAATGCACCGTCTTGGATTTACCGGGGAACATATCGAATGGCTGACCAAAAAGCTTAAAAGCACAACTTGCTTAAAAGTAAAGTCGGTTTTTTCTCATTTGGCAGCCAGCGATGAACCTGAACATGATTGGTTTACCCAGGAACAAATTAAAACATTTAAACAAATGTACGCGGCTATTGCTTCGGCGATAGGTTACCAGCCCATGAGGCATATTCTTAATTCAGCCGGTATCGAGAGGTTTCCGGAAGCGCATTTCGAAATGGTAAGGCTTGGAATAGGATTGCATGGGGTGTCGACGCTTCGATCTCCTCTAAAACCGGTGAGTAGCCTTAAAACCCACATTTCTCAGGTAAAAAAAATTCCTCGTGGCGAGACGGTTGGATACAGCCGCAAAGGAAAAGCCGATGTCGACCTTGTTATAGCTATTCTTCCGGTTGGTTATGCCGACGGACTGGATCGCAAACTTGGTAATGGCAAGGGTTATGTAACTATCGATGGCCAAAAGGCCCCCTATATAGGCACCATTTGCATGGATATGTGCATGGTAAATATTACGCATTTGAATTGCGAAGAGGGCAATGAAGTGGTAGTTTTTGGCAATAATCCATCGATAATTGAACTAGCCGAGCAGGTTGGTACCATTCCTTACGAAATACTCACCAATGTATCGTCGCGTGTAAAACGTATATATCTCAAAGATTAAAGGATGCACACATGCAAAAAATATCTGTAGTCATAATCACCTATAACGAAGAAAAAGATATTGCCCGATGCATCAATTCGGTGCAATCGGTTGCCGACGACATTGTTGTTGTCGACTCCTTTTCGACCGACCGAACCCGGGAGATTGTAATGGAAAAAGGAGCGCGCTTTGTGACACATGCTTTCGAAGGGCACATTCAGCAAAAAAACTGGGCGATTACCCAGGCACGCTATCCGCATGTGCTATCGCTCGATGCCGATGAGGTAGTGTCGGAAGAGCTGCGAAACGAAATTTTAAGGGTTAAGGCCAACTGGCAGGCAGATGGCTATTATTTTAGCCGCATGACCAATTATTGCGGTAAATGGATTAAGCATTGCGGGTGGTACCCCGATCGAAAGCTTCGCTTATGGGACAGCCGCAAAGGGAAATGGGGAGGGATTAATCCACACGATAAATTTGAAATGGAGGAAGGTAGCTGGCTTGAGTATCTTCAAGGCGACCTGCTTCACTTTTCTTACCATTCTATTTCGCAGCACATACTCCAGATCGATAAGTTTACACATATTGGCGCCAATGAGGCCATTAAAAGGGGTAAAGCAGCCAATGTATTCCTGCTTTTAGTGAAGCCTGTCTGGAAATTTTGGCGCGACTATGCATTCAAACTTGGCTTTCTCGATGGGTACTATGGCTTTGTAATCTGCGGTTTGTCGTCGGTGGCTACTTTTGTAAAGTATCTGAAAATGATAGAATTGAAAAAGAATGCAAAAGTCTGAGCCCGATATGAATATTTTAATCAGTCGTACCGACAGCATTGGCGATGTAGTGTTAACCCTTCCGATGGCAGGCTTTTTAAAAGAACTGTTTCCAGATTGCAAGGTTTTTTTCCTGGGACGTACCTATACCAAGGCAATTATTGGCATGAGCATGCATGTCGACAGGTTCTTGAACTGGGACGATATTTCGAAATTACCTTTCCGGGAGCAGAAAAGCTTTTTCAAATCATTGTCAATCGACTGGATGGTGCATGTTTACCCGAACCGCGAAATAGCTAAATTGGCCCGCTCCGCAGGAATACCAGGGCGAATAGGAACCTCGCACCGAAGTTTTCATTTATTTACCTGCAATTACCGGCTATCTTTTTCCAGAAAGAAGTCTGATTTACACGAGAGCGAATTAAACTTCAAACTGTTAAAGCCACTAGGTATAGTTTCGGGTCCCCAAGCCTTTGAAATGCACAGATATTATGGTTGGGATGTCGATCGTATCAAAGAAAATAGTGAATTGCCCATTAAGTTGCCCGAGGGGAAGAAAATTCTGATTCTTCATCCGAAATCAAAAGGAAGTGCCCGTGAATGGGGGCTCGAAAACTTCGGCCAGCTTATTAAGCTTGTGAATAAGCAAGAATATTGTATTTGCATTTCGGGTACTGTCGACGACAGAGAAAAGATGGCCGGCTGGCTTGAATCTGTGCGTGCTGATGCGATAGATATTACTGGGAAACTAAGCCTCGGGCAGTTTATTGTTTTTATCAGTCGGGCTCATGCTTTGGTGGCGGCCAGCACGGGCCCCTTGCATATAGCGGCAGCTCTCGGAATTAAAGCTCTTGGTATTTATCCACCCATACGCCCAATGCATCCCGGTCGCTGGCGACCCATTGGTAAACAAGCAAACGTATTGGTAGTGGATAAAGCTTGCCAGGATTGCCGCAAGAGTATTCAATGCGCCTGCATGAAAGCCATTCGACCTGAGGATGTAATCCGTCTCCTGGAAAGCTAAAACTGCTAGATAAGGTAGGCTTTACGCGTTGAATCGAGGCGTAAAAAAATGAAAAGCATTATGGTAAAAGCCATCAGCGACGAACCCCCATAACTTAAAAATGGCAGTGGGATACCAATAACCGGAAATAATCCAATGGTCATGGCAATATTGACAGCAAAGTGAAAAAAGATTATTGACAATAAACCATATCCGTAAATACGACTAAAGCGAGACCGTTGTCGTTCAGCAAGAATAATCAGCCTGATTAGCAATCCAACAAATGCTGCCACCAACCCAAATGAGCCAAGGAAACCCCATTCTTCTCCAACGGTGCAGAAAATAAAGTCGGTGCTTTGCTCAGGGACATATTTAAGCTTGGTTTGAGTACCTTCCAGAAAACCTTTGCCACTAAAACCTCCCGAGCCAATAGCAATTTTCGATTGATTGACATTGTACTCATAACCCCAGGGATCGGATTTTAACCCAAGCATTACTTCTACCCGGTCGCGCTGGTGCTGCTTTATGATGTTATTGAACACATAATCGAAAGAATACACAAAACCAATAAAAATGTAGAGAATTAGAATGGAAACAAATACTCCTTTAATTTTTTTTGCAATGGAAAAAGCGAGATAGGTCGCTGTAGATAGAATCAAACTTAAAAAGAAAATTCTTTGGGCCGATAAAGCAATCAGGTCAACCCTGTCGACTATAATAAAGATCAATACCAACAAAAGAAAAATACCGGTTGCAAAAAGAACACGCTTTCTGCTACGGTAAAAAAGTCCAAAAACTACAAAGGCTGCAAGTACAAGAAAGCTATAAATAGCAACTGCCTGAAGTAAAAGGGAGCTTAAAAAAAGTAAGAAGGTTAAGCCAATGAGCAATAAAATCCAGCCGGGTAGCCCTTCGCGGTAGAGTACCAATAATAAAATACCATAAACCAGAGTAGAGCCAAAATCGGGTTGGAGCATAATAAAAAGCGGAGGACCTGCAATAATGGCCAGGGCAATAAGCAAATGCTTAAACCGCGAAAGTTTTACATTAAAGCCCGATAAATATTTCGAAAGGGCCAGTACGGTCGCCAACTTGGCGAACTCCGAGGGTTGAAGACTGACAGGCCCTAACACTAACCATGATTTTGAACTATTTACTTCCTTGCCGATAAGAATAACCAACACCAATACCAAAATGGCAAAAGCATAGGCTGGGTAAGCGATAAATGAGAAAAAGCGGCTATCGATCAACATAACCATCAATGCGAGCAGAAAAGATACTCCCATCCAAATCAACTGAAGGGAATACCTGTTGCCGAGCGAGAAGAATTCGGTTTCTTTCCCTGTAAGATTTACCGCATAGATATTTATCCATCCAAAAAACACCAGAAGCAGGTAAAGAAATACTGTGGTCCAATCTATTTCTGTTATGGTATTTAAACTTCTACTCACTTTTATTGGATAGTTTTATTGTTTTCATTCTGGTTTCAACCCATTTACGGTCGGTTGCTATGGAATCGGTAAGGTACTTCTCGATGAGCAAGCTGGCTATCGGGGCGGCATAGGTAGCTCCCCATTTTCCATATTCTACATAAACCGAAATGGCAATCTGTGGGTTTTCTTTTGGTGCAAAGGCTATAAATACTGAGTGGTCCTCGCCATGTGGGTTTTCGGCTGTTCCTGTTTTTCCGCAGACTTCTATGTTGCTTAAACGGGCAATGAGAGCCGTGCCTCCGGGTTCGTTCACAGCCTTGTACATACCCTCTACAATTACCGGAAACAGGTTAGTGTCTACTGTTACCCAATTCTTTCTGGTATATGCTTGTGGGATTGTATCGACACCTTCTATATTTTTTAGCAGGTGTGGCGTGATGAAATACCCATGGTTAGCAATTATGGCGGCCATATTGGCCATTTGCAAGGGTGTAGTAAGAATCTCGCCCTGGCCAATTGAATTAGAAATAATGGTATGGGCCTTCCAGCGGTTTTTACCATAGTAACGGTCGTAATAGGTCGACTTTGGAATGAATCCTGCCTTTTCCGAGGGAAGATCAATGCCAAGCTGATCTCCAAAACCAAAAGATGCTACATATTCTCTCCAGGCGATAAAAGCCTCCTCGGTGGTGGCATAATGGTTATTGTCCATGATGCGTTTGTAGGTACTGGCAAAATAGGCGTTGCACGAGTTTTGAATGGCTCCGGTAAGAGCCAGAGGTGTGCTGTGTGAATGGCATTTCATTGAAACGCCTTTGGCATGATAGCCAAGCTGGCACCCAAAGGTTGTTCCTGGCTGAATAACTCCTTCGTGCAAGGCAATGATGCCATTTAACATTTTAAAGGTGCTGCCTGGTGGATACATTGCCATAATGGCTCTGTTAAACAAGGGCTCAAGGCTGTCTTTTTGAAGCATCACATAGTTCTTCTGACGGTCGCGACCAATAAGCAATGCCGGATTATATAAGGGTGCCGATACAAGCGCAAGAACTTCACCTGTTTTTGGTTCTATGGCAACTACGCTACCCTGATAGTTGGCCATCAGCTCTTCGGCATAAGCCTGTAAATCAGCATCGATAGTAATAGTAATATTCCTGCCGGGTACAGCATCCTCGTCATGGCGCCCTTCATTATAGGCTCCTTGCTCGCGTCCTTTCACATCGATAAACCGGTAGCGCTTTCCTTTTACGCCACCCAATATATTTTCGTAAAACTTTTCAAGGCCGTTTACCCCAATGTAATCGCCCATTTCATAGTTACTGTTTTTTTTGATGTCGTTGGAATCTACCTCACTAACATACCCAAAAAGGTGTGGAGCCATTTCATATTTATACTTCCGCAGGGTACGTTCGCTGAAATAGAATCCTGGAAATTTATACTGGGTTTCCTTTAATCTGCCAAATACCTCGGGCGATAATTGTTTGATAAACGGATTTCGCCTTTCGCGTGGATCTTCAATTACTTTGCGTATTCCTTCTCTTAAGGTAGCAATATCAATTTCTAGAATGTTGCACAGTAAGAGGGAGTCAAAAGCCTCCAATTCATAGGGGGCTATTTTTAAATCGTACGAGGGTTGGTTGTGCACCAACAATTCTTTGTTGCGGTCGTAAATAAACCCGCGGGCCGGATAAACAATCTCAAGGCGCCTGCTATTGCTTTCGGCAGAAAGTTTATAGTTCGAATCGATTATTTGTATGTAAAACAACCGGATGATATAGATAATCCCCAGCAAGATGATAAATGCCCCAATATAGTATCGTCGGTTGCTGTATTGGTCCATGGCTTATTTTCTATATACCAGGTACTGGCTCAGAATGATGAATAACACAGAAAACGCTGTAGATAGAATAATTCGTATGAGAACATGAAACAGATCGCGGAAGCTGAACATTTCGGTAAGAAACAATACTGTATGATGTGCAAACACCAGAATCAGGGCATACTGTACAAACCATTCGAGGCCATAAAAGAATACCCTCGGGTAGGTGCCGGTTTCATAACCATCGCGCGGCGAAACCATGGCAAGAGCAGTGGGGCGGAGGTAGGCCATAAACACAGTGGCAGCAGTGTGCATACCCAGTGTTTCGGACAATATATCGACCGATAAACCCAAAAAGAAGCCAGAAAGAAGCACCAGCCAACCCGGGGTTTCAAATGGCAGCAACAAGATAAACAGAACATAAATGTAGGGATTTAGGTATTTCCCTAATTCAATGTTGTTAAAAATCAACACTTGCAAGAGTATGAGCACGAAAAATCGTACGATGTTACGGGGTATTCTCTTAATCATGTGCCAGGGTTTCTTCTAATTCCTGTTGTTCTTTTCTTAAAATGTTTTTAATGACAAAAACAGAGTTAAGTCGTTTGAAGTCTGTGAACAGGTTTACCGTTATGTTGTAGTTGATACCTCTTAATATTTCGTAATCAGCAATAGTTCCAATGGGGATTCCCTGGGGAAAGATAGCTGTGTTTCCGCTTGTTTCGATGGTGTCGCCAATTTGTAAACTGGCATGAAGCGGAATATCCCGCAGTACTGCCTGCTGGTAGTTTTTTCCGTTCCATTCAAGGTATCCAAAAAAGTTCGACCCCTTTATCCGTGCATTGGGGAAAAATTCGCGGTTCAGAATCGGAATTACCGAAGCAAAATGGTCACTCGAGGTTTTTACGATGCCAACCAACCCTTCAGGACCAATAACTCCCATGTCTTTCTCAATCCCATGTATCCTTCCCCGGTTGATGGTGATATAATTGTATTGCTTGTTCACCGAATTGTTGATTACTGTGGCCGGAATGTATTGGTACTGCTGAATACCTACTGAGTCGACAAAAGACTCGTCTTTAAGGTTATAAATCGATAGGGGTAGAGCATGATATAGTTTGGCATTTTCAATAACCAGTGCTTGGTTTTGCTCTTCAAGCGACAAGTATTTCGAATAATCGGAAAACCGGTTCGACAGGTTTCCAACAATAGAATGCCTGATGCTATAGAATCGGGCATTCTGATAATTGTTGTGCCTGACCAGCATTGAAAACGCAATTATCTCGAGGAATAGGAATAAAATCAGCAGGTGTTGCTTAAGTAATAATCTTAATAAATTCCTCATTCAACATTTATTTAGCGGATAAGGAACTTAAACCTATCGACGTTTTTAAGCGCAATTCCTGTGCCTCTTGCCACTGCATGCAATGGATCTTCGGCCACATGGAAAGGGATATTAATTTTATCGGTAAGACGCTTATCGAGTCCGCGAAGCAGGGCACCTCCTCCGGCAAGATAAATTCCTTTCGAAACTATATCGGCATAGAGTTCAGGGGGTGTTTGCTCCAACACGGCAATAATGGCCGATTCAACTTTTGAGAGCGATTTATCAAGGCAATGCGATATTTCCTGGTAAGAAACCGGAACCTCAATGGGCATCGCGGTCATCAGGTTGGGGCCGCGTACACTAAAATCGGTGGGTGGTTCGTCAAGGTCGGGCAGAGCCGAGCCTACATTGAGTTTTATATCTTCGGCTGTGCGCTCGCCAATTTTAATGTTGTGCTGATGGCGCATATAGGCTTGTATGTCGGCAGTAAATCCATCGCCGGCAATACGGATACTTTGGTTACATACAATACCTCCCAGTGCAATGACGGCAATTTCAGTGGTGCCACCTCCGATATCAACCACCATGCTTCCTTCGGGTGCTTCCACATCAATACCAATTCCTAAGGCAGCTGCCATGGGTTCGTAAATCATATACACATCTCGTCCGCCTGCATGCTCCGACGAGTCGCGTACAGCACGAATCTCAACTTCTGTACTTCCCGAGGGAATGCACACTACCATGCGAAGAGTGGGGGTTAAGAAACGCTGACCGGGGTTAATCATTTTTATCATCCCACGAATCATCTGTTCAGCTGCATTGAAGTCAGCAATTACACCATCGCGCAGGGGGCGGATGGTTTTGATGTTTTCGTGTGTTTTGCCGTGCATTTGCCTTGCAACCTGCCCGATGGCAATGAGCTTACCGGTTGATTGTTCAATAGCCACAATCGAGGGCTCGTCGACAACAATTTTATCGTTGTAGATGATTATTGTGTTGGCTGTTCCAAGGTCGATAGCCAGTTCTTGAGTTAAGAATGAGAAAAATCCCATGGGTGTTTATCGTTTTTTAGTGTTTAAAATGTCTTACTCCTGTTAATACCATAGCCATGTTATGCTCATCGCAATATTCTATCGAATCTTTATCGCGTATCGAGCCACCAGGTTGCACTACGGCTGTGATGCCAGCTTCGTGAGCTATTTCCACGCAATCGGGGAAAGGGAAAAAAGCATCTGAAGCCATAACTGCACCATGCAAATCGAAATTAAAGTTACGTGCTTTTTCAATGGCTTGTTTAAGCGCGTCTACCCGCGAGGTTTGCCCAACACCACTGGCATATAATTGCTTCCCTTTTGCCAGTACAATGGTATTGGATTTCGATTGCTTTACCAGTTTGGTAGCAAATTCAAGGTCGGTAAGTTCGGTATCGGTGGGTTTACGGTTGGAAACGGTTTCCATTTTATCACGTCCTTCCATCGACATGTCGCGGTCTTGTTCCACCACTCCGTTCAGCAATGTTCTGAATTGTGTGGCTGGTAATTCGCATTCTTTGCGCACAAGGATAATGCGGTTCTTTTTGCTTTTTAAAATTTCGAGTGCCTGGCTATTGTATGAGGGGGCTATCACTACTTCAAAAAACAGACTGTTCATCTCCTCGGCTGTTTCTGCGTCGATGGTACGGTTCGAGATTAAGATGCCGCCAAATGCCGATACAGGGTCGCCGGCCAGGGCGTCTTTGTAGGCATCAACCAGTTTTTTACGGCTGGCCATTCCACAGGCATTGTTGTGCTTGAGAATTGCAAAGCTGGTGTCTTTAAATTCGTCTATGAGGAAGATGGCTGCTTCAATATCCAACAAGTTGTTATACGATATTTCTTTTCCATGAAGCTGGTCGAACAAAGCATCGAAATGTCCATAAAACCTTCCTTTCTGATGAGGGTTTTCACCATAACGCAATTCCATCGATTGCTGAATACTCTGCTTAAATACGGGTTTGTTAAAGCCAGAATTGAAGTAGTTAAATATGGCTGTATCGTAATGCGATGATACTTGAAAAGCCTCCATGGCAAGCTCTCTGCGCTGGTCAAGTGTAGTGGTGCCGGTTGTATTGAGAATGTCGAGCAGGTAATTGTATTGTTTTTGTGAGGCTATTATTACAACATCTTTAAAATTTTTGGCTGCTGCCCGAATTAACGAGATGCCCCCTATGTCAATTTTTTCGATGATATCCTGTTCCGATGCTCCGGAAGCCAGGGTTTCTTCAAACGGATAAAGGTCTACTATTATCAGGTCAATTTCTGGGATGTCAAATTTGATAAGTTGTTCTTTATCGCCAGTTTCATCGCGGCGACTTAAGATACCACCGAAAACTTTCGGATGCAAAGTTTTTACCCGGCCACTTAAAATTGAAGGGTATCCGGTGAGGTCTTCTACCGCATCGACCTTGATGCCCAATTCTTCAATAAAACTTTGAGTGCCGCCTGTGGATATAATCCGCACGCCTTGTTCATTTAATTTATGGCAAATCTGGTCGAGGTTGTTTTTATGATAAACTGATATCAGTGCTGACTTTATGGCTTTTTCTCTACTCATATTTTTAGTTTCTTAATGGCATCGGAGATGCTTTTTCGAATTGTTGCGAAAGATATAATTTTTTTGACTACCAATGGGCCAGTTTATAGCTTGAAGTATTCAACATTGTATAAACATTTCTTGCAGGAGTTTGATTATTGCATAGCCATAAAAATAACTCTTCCGATACTCATGTATATCACAATTCCAAATACATCATTCAAAGTGGTCACAAATGGACCGGTGGCTAATGCCGGATCTATTTTAAAACGGTTTAGCAGCATGGGAATAAAGGCTCCGAAAACTGAGGCGAACATCATTACTGTAAAAAGCGACAAGCTAACCATGACTGTGAGGTTTATTCCGGTGCTAAAAAAGTAATTGTACACGAAGATAAGAATAGAAAAAATGGCCGCATTGAAGAATGCAACACTTACTTCCTTAATTAACTTCTCCCATGTCGAATCGAGGTTTAGGGTTTTGTTGGCAATTCCCTGCACCACAATGGAAGAGGATTGAACACCTACGTTACCACCCATAGCGGCAATAAGCGGTATAAACATGGCCATTTGCGGATAAGCCGATATCTGTCCCTCGAAGCGACTGATTACCTGGGCACCTAAGATACCTCCTGTCAGGCCAATAAAAAGCCATGGAATACGGGCTCTGGTAAGCCGAAATACGTTGTCAGAAATTTCTACATCTTCCGACAGACCCGATATCATCTGGTAATCTTTTTCAGCTTCTTCCTTAATAATATCCACCACGTCATCGATGGTAATACGTCCGATGAGTCGCCCTAAAATATCGATTACAGGCAAGGCCACAAGGTCGTATTTTTCCATTACCAGGGCAACTTCCTTCGAGGGGGTATCGGCCAAAACCGATATCACATTATCGTTGTAAATGTTTTTTATTTTGGCGTTGGGCCTTGTCACAAGCATTCGTTTGAGCGAAAGGGTGCCTTTGAGAATGCCGTCGTCATCGATCACATATACGTAATAAATTTCGTCAATTTCGGCCGCCTGTTTGCGCATTTCGCGCATGCAGGTCACAAGGTCCCAGTTTACGTTTACCTTAATAAGTTCTTTGGCCATAAGGCCCCCGGCGGTATCCTCGTCATAGTTCAGCAGATCGGCAATATCTCCTGCTTGTTCTGTATCCCCGATACTTTGAAGAATTTCTGTTTTCTTGGCGTCCGAAAGTTCGTTTAGCACATCGGCGGCATCGTCAGAATCGAGTTTTTCAATAAACTGGTGTGCAATCACATGACCCGGAAGGGTTTCAAGAAACTGTTCGCGTACATCTTCTTCGAGTTCCATCAACACATCGGCAGCTTTTTCGCTGTCGAGTAACATATGAATGTACCTTGCCTGCTCGATGATCAATTCTTGGTAAACATCGGCAATATCAACCGGATGAAGCGCATCGATAAGTTTATGTGTGGTGATGCTGTCATCCTTTTCAATAGCCTCAATCAACGTGTCGAGGTATTCGTTTGTTAAATTGAAATTTGATGCCATAACATGGTATTATTCGGTTCTCGAGCCGTAGATGGTCTGGGTTAAAGAAATAAACTGTTCCACACTCAGCTGCTCGGGTCTTTCTCCCATCATTTCCTTATCCATTTCCAAATTTAAACAAATATTTTTGAGTGAGTTACGAAGCGTTTTTCTGCGCTGATTGAAGGCTTGTTTTACAACAGCCTTTAACTGAAGCTGGTCGCATACCAAATGGTTGCGCTGGTTTCGGGTAAGGCGTATCACAGCCGATTTTACTTTGGGCGGAGGATTGAAACAATTCTCGTGCACGGTAAATAGATATTCGATATCGTACCAGGTTTGCAGCAATACGCTGAGTATACCATAGGTTTTACTGCCGGGAGGAGCAGCAATTCTTTCTGCCACTTCTTTCTGAATCATGCACACTACTTCGTTTACCTGCGTGTAATTCTCGAGCACTTTAAAAAATATCTGACTCGAAATGTAATAAGGTAGGTTACCAATCAGAGCCAGGGGCGATTCAAATTGACTGAAGTCGAGTTTTAGAATGTCTTCGGCGATAATAAAATCGTTTTGCGGAAAATGTTGCTGGAGGTATAGTATCGATTCGCTGTCGATTTCTGCTGCCTTGAAGTTCCGATGCCTCGAAATAAGATGTTCTGTTAATACCCCCATGCCCGGGCCTATTTCCAGAACAGTACGGCAACCTTCACCTTTGAGTGAGTCGACGATTTTGATGGCGAGGTTTTTATCGGTAAGAAAGTGTTGTCCGAGCGATTTTTTTGGTCTTACCTTTTGCACAAGCATATTTTTTAATGGTCGCTGCAAAGGTATGCTTTTCGGTGTTTTAATTGATAGCGAATCGAATTTCGAGAAGTTCTTTTTTCAATGAACATTTTGTCTTGCGAAAACTTTTATACTCTCCATCCTGAAACTCTTTTTCATTCTGGCGAAATATCTATTTTTGAAGAAAAAAGCATGGCACAAGATTTCGATGAACTTATTGACCGCGAAGGCACCAACAGTTACAAGTACCTTTTAAGGCAAAAAATGTTCGGAACTGCGGAGGTTTACCCTATGTGGGTTGCCGATACGGAATACCGGGCTCCTTCTTTTATTTTAGAGGCCATGCAAAAAAGAATGGATCATGGTATTTTTGGATATACCCTGCTCGACGACGATTACTACCGTGCTATTATTAGTTGGGTGGAGGTTCAGCACCGCTATCGGATAAAAAAAGAATGGATAAAATATTCTCCGGGGGTGGTACCTTCGGTGTTTGCATCGGTATTGGCATTTACCGAAGTATCTGATAAGGTAATTATTCAACCACCGGTTTACCATCCATTTTATTCGGCTGTAAAAGAAACAGGCCGCCAACTTGTGCTTAATCCGCTTAAATTGGTTGATGGTCGTTATCAAATGGATTTTGACGATCTGAAAGCCAAGATTGACCGCCAAACCAAGTTGATTATTTTATGCAGTCCGCATAACCCAACAGGAAATGTATGGAGAGAAGCTGAATTACGCGAATTATGTGAAATATGCCTTAAGAATGGCATCATCATAATTTCCGACGAGATACACGCCGACATTGTTTACCAAGGGCAACGACACCTTCCAACAGCTTCACTCTCCGAAGCCATCGCACAGCAGACCCTTGCACTTATGGCCCCCAGTAAAACCTTTAATATTGCAGGTCTTAACTCTTCGTATGCTTTTTCATCGAACCCTCAATTGCTCCAAAAATTCTCTCACTATTTCGAAGGAATGCACCTTGGCCCAAATATTTTTGCAATTGAAGCTACCAAGGCAGCCTATTTTTATGGAGAAGACTGGCTTAAGGGCTTGGTAGACTATTATACTGGAACCATCGAAATGGTTCGCAGTATGATAAACGACAAGCTTAAAAATATTACACTTGTATCACCCGAAGCCACATTTTTATTATGGCTCGATTTCAGAAAAACTGGGCTTAGTCGGAAAGAGATCAACCAGGTTCTGATTCATGAGGCACATTTGGGTTTTAGCGATGGTTTTATGTTTGGCCCCGAAGGAGAAGGTTTCTGGCGCATGAACATTGGTTGCGCCCGCAGTAAAGTGGAAGAAGCACTGTTAAAACTATCAAAAATTGACAAATTTACCCGCTAAGCAGCAATTGTCTATATTGTTGAAACATACTTTCAGCAGTTGAACTTTTTTTGCTATATTAGTTAACTGAAAAACACACACACCTCAGATTAGTGACATGAGATTGAAAATTGCTACTAAAATTATACTGGGCTTTGGGGTTATGACCGCTGCCGTAATACTTAATTCGGTCCTGATCAGCAATGCCCTGACTCAAAGCCGCAAAACCAACGAAGAAATCAACCTGGTTTACACACCCTCGGTGGAGATTATCCGCGAGCTTTATTCGAATATCTCCGATTCGAGGATGCTTATAAAATCGTGGGTGCATATCGATAAAATTGCCGATACCCCTGACAAGATAAAACTTCAGGAACTCCATTCGGGAGGGTACACAAAAATGATGGATTCGCTCATGGTGTTAAGCAAGTTTTGGTACAACGATACCCTGGAGATGCAATTGGAAGTTATCAATTTGTCCATTGCCGACACCCTTTTCCCCAAGCATATTTATATCATGCAGGCGCTTAAGGATTTTATTAGTTACGAGGACCCCTTTGTTATTTTTGAAGTAACACCGATGGTGGAGGAAACAGGCGAGGTGATGGAGGCTACGGCCAGTTCACTCAATCATATTCAGTATCTGATGGTAGAACTGGAAGCTCTCATACTCACTAAGCGTGCCGAGATGGTGAATTCGCTCAACCGCTTAAGGAGTTTCATTTTTATCATGCTTATTTTGCTAATAATAGCTGCAGTGGCAATCAGTGCAGTTACAACGCTTTCTCTTTCGCGGCCAATAAATAAAACCAAAAACATATTGCTGTCGATTAGCAAAGGTATTTTGCCTGAAATTACTCTTCGTGAAGGAAGCGATGAGATTGGTCAGATGTCGAAAGCCCTTGGTCTGGTGGTGAATAGTTTAAAGGAGGTTTCTAACTTTACCCAGGAAATAGGCAAAGGTAACTTTTCGAGGGGGTTCACTCCTCTTAGTGACGATGATGTACTCGGTCATTCGCTGATTGAAATGCGCAACGAATTGCAATTTGCCAAAGTGGAGGAGGAAAAAAGGGCCGAAGAGAACCGCCAGCGTACATGGGCTTCGCAAGGCATGGCATTGTTTAGCGATATATTACGTTCCAATAACGACAACCTCGCACAGCTTTCGTTTGAGATTATCAGCAACATGGTAAAATATACAAATTCGAACCAGGGAGGTATATTTATTCTCAACGACAACGACCACGAAAATCTGTTTCTCGAAATGACAGCCTGTTACGCCTACGACAGGCAAAAGTTCCTGAAGAGACGCATTGAATCTGGAGAGGGTCTTGTCGGTCGTTGTTTTCAAGAAAAGGAGCGCATTCTGCTTACCGATATTCCCTCGGATTACATTAAAATATCTTCTGGTCTGGGTGAAGTAACACCAAATTGTTTGCTGCTAATTCCTCTTGCATACAACGACCGGATTTTTGGTATCATAGAAATAGCCTCGGTGAATACCTACCAATCGTTCGAAATTGAATTTATGGAGCGTATAGGGGAGAGCATTGCCGCCACCATCTCATCTGTAAAGAGCAACATTCAAACCCAGATGCTTCTCGAGCAATCGCAACAGCAGGCCGAAGAAATGTCGGCACAGGAAGAAGAAATGAGGCAGAATATGGAAGAATTACGTGCCACACAGGAGCAATCGGCTCGCCGCGAGCAAGATCTTATGCGCGAGCTCGATGATTTGCGTAAGCGTCTTAATTAGAGAGTTTGATTACAATCTTATACCATGAGCCACAAAACATTATTTGTGGCTTTTTCTTTTGAATTGGCTTACTTGTGCTTAAGAATTGGAAGGATACCTAATCGATTTTGATGTGCGCCCAGTTTTCGTTTCGTCGAATGCGGTTAAGTTGTGTGTGTGTGATTCCGAACTCTTTGGCTATTTTATAGAGTGGCGTCTTACCGCGTTGTAATTTCTTTTTCAGCCGCATAACCTCTGTTTCGGTTAATTTAGAGTTGGTTATCTCACCTTTGCGTCTTTCGATGGCTGCCGCAGTGCGCGGACTTGTGCGGCTATGTTCGAACATCTCCGAACGGGTAACCCATCGTAGGTTTTTTTGCTGGTTATTCCATTTATTAAAATCGACATGGATTACCTTGTCGTGCTTTAGTGATGGCTGGCTTAGGAAACTCTCTGCTACCAAACGATGAATACTTTTTGTGATGCGTTTTTTGCCGGTAAGCAACTCATTGGTACGAAAAGAGAAATAAGCATATCCATTTACATTGGATGGACTTTGTATCACCCATTCATTCTTTTTGCTTATCCAACGCCTGATTCGACCCGTATTGGACACTTCGTAATTCTCGTTGCTGTCAATACCCTCAAAAAGCACATGCTCCCACTGCTCCTCGCTGTAATTTTTTTCGTCCATTGCTCTCTGCTGATTCTTTTTCTCTGGTTTTATGACTTATTGATCTAAGTCTCCGATCCTTACTTCTCATTACTTATTGAACCCGTTTTTATCGACCACGGAGGCGAAAAATACAATCAATATTTTTTAATGAGAAACATATCAAGGCTTTTCGCTGCATGATTTTTATAAACGACAGAGAATTGATTACCAAGGGGGTTAAATGCACGATGATATGAAACCACGAGATTCAGTTTAGGTAACCTCATGGATGTATTTGTGTAGATCGAGTAAAAATTAAATTCCTAAAAAAAAGTTTATCCCAGCCGCTGTTTCAGCACTTCGAATAGCAGAACGCCAGTGGCTACGCTTACATTGAGCGAAGCAATTTCGCCCATCATGGGAATTTTTACCAAGGCATCGGTGCGTTTAAGTACAGCCTCTGAGATGCCAGTATCTTCAGAGCCCATTACAATAGCTGCCGGACCACTATAGGTTTGTTCGAAGTAGTTAAGTTCGGCTTTTTCAGTGGCACCATAAACCTTAATTCCCGATTGCTGCAGAAAACGTATGGTTTCTGGTATACTTTCGACTTTACAAACCGGTATGCGGGTAAGGGCGCCTGCCGAGGTCTTGATGGCATCTGCACTTACGCTAACCGATTTTCTGGCTGCAATCACAATTGCATCTACTCCCGCTGCTTCAGCTGTTCTGGCAATGGCTCCAAAATTACGAACATCGGTAATGCCATCGAGCAGCAAAATAAACGGGTCTCTGCCTTCTTCGTATACCGATGGCAACAGATTAGTAATATCGTAATAAGTAATGGAGGTCGAAAAGGCAATGATACCCTGGTGGTTGGTACGCGTAATGCGGTTTAGCTTTTCAATAGGAACGTATTGAAAGTTTAGTTTCTGGGTTCTAATGAGTTGTAGACACTCCTGAAACAGGTCTCCTGTAAGTCCTTTTTTTATTAGAATTTTATCGATGGTTTTATTGGCCCTGATGGCTTCTATTACCGAGTGAAAACCAATTAGCAAATCATCGCTGTGTTTTTTCATGTGGGGTAGATTTCTTTCGCTTTCACCAGCGACGTAGGATGGCCGCCAGGTTTGCTGGTATTGAATTTAGTTTGTATTAAATATTTGGCCGCTTGTCCATGTATAAACTGTTTCTGTCCAGCGCCATCCCTCGCTTTGCGAACGTTGTAGTTGATAATTATTGAGGTTATAGCGGTTAGGCTGATAGTTAAAAGTAAACACGATGGGAGTGCCATCGGTTTTATTCTTATAGGTCCATATTTCTTGTTCGGGTGTTTTCTTTAATTCTTCCGGAGGACCATAAACCACGTAAACCATTCCCCGATCAGTTTTCCAACCTTCGCGTGTGCTTGTAAAATAATAGTTCGAGTAATAAACCCTGTTGTAATAAAGCCGGATCATCTCGCGACCACGGTCTATGCCACCGGCTGTTTTTTGCCAAAAATTATCGGCAGCAAGTTTTGGGTTGGCCTCAAGCAACAGGTTGTTAAATTCGGCATCGGTAGTAATATAAGTAAGTGGTGGAATCAGTTCTTCAGGCTTTTCTACCTTCGGAAACGATTCGGGAAGCCTGAGTAAACTAACTCCTGCTTTAGAGTTGGTATCGAACCGGATAAAATAAAGCCCTTCGTAAACCAAGGATAATGCAGTATTGGGATTGTAGTCGACAATAAACATCGAATCGGGACTATTGTAAATAAATTCATCGCTCAGGGGAGCCACAAAGGGTTTCGATGCTTCTGCTTGATTCTGGTAGTAGGCAATAAATAGTTTCTCTGAAACAGGGGAGGGGTGTTGCACGCGAAATATTCCCTCGTTAATGAGTACATTTCTGAAAACAGGTGTACCATCGAGCATGGTTACATTAAAATATTGCTCACCAATATCGGGCTGCTTTTCGATATCGATGTAATAAATGCTATGCGATAAACGGAAATTATCGCGTAGCGTAATTTTCATTCGGTAAGATTTACCTTCGATGGCTTTAAAGGGTATTTGCGAGATATAAAACTTGCCAAGGTCACCTCGGTTAAACTGATACACATAGGTATTGGTATCGACCAGAAAATTCCCTGCCTCGCCAACTTCCTGAAGCATGTATTTCAGTGTGAAGCTACATCCATCCTGGTTAGAGAAGGCGTTTGGCCTGAAAAATAATTCGTCGGTACGGATTTTAAAAAATAGCACCGAAGTATTGGTATTGTTATGGTATACCTTGTATAGCGGATGCAAAGACGATTTGAGGGGGTTGTAAATATTGGCCAGCGTCCATTGGGTACTCGTTTGCGTATTATAATTGCTGCTACACGATCCTAGCAAAGCCAAAAGCAATAAGGTAAGCTTAGAAAGAAGATTTATAGTTTTTTTTGATTTCAAAGGGCAGTTATTTTTTGTAAAAATAGTGATTCTTTGTGCTTTTGCGGCAACCACTTACAAGTTTCTCTGGTCTGCAAGTTTTTGAAGTTGACTACCCTGCTCTTCCCATTCTTTGAGCAATTTTCCTAGTTCTTTTTTGTTGTTTTCATAAAGTGTAAACAGGGTCTGGTCGGTTTGGGTATTCTGAGCGAGGGTTTTTTCAGCCTCGGCATTTTCTGCTTCCAGTTTATTGATGCTTTTTTCAATTTCTTCTATGCGCCGCTCAACCTTCCTAATTTCCTTGTCCATCTCCTTTCTTTCCTCATAACTCAATTTGCTTTTACTTGTTTTAGCTTCCTGTTTTTGAACGGTAGCAGGTTGCTTCCGGTTTAACTCATCAAGGCTGTTGAGACGTTTATTGGCCAGGAATTCATAGATGGTTTCACGGTGCTCTTTGACTTTTTTATTGCTGAATTCAAAAAATCGTGTGGTAAGTCCGTTCAGAAATTCCCTGTCGTGCGATACAAGTATGAGGGTTCCATCGTATGCCAGAAGGGCTTTTTTCAGAATATCTTTCGAACGGATGTCGAGGTGGTTGGTAGGTTCGTCGAGTACAAGCAGGTTATAGGGTTCAAGTAAAAGTTTGGCCATGGATAGCCGCGATTTTTCGCCGCCCGAAAGTACCCTTACCTTTTTATCGACATCTTCGCCGCTGAACAAAAATGCACCCAGTATATCGCGGATTTTGGTGCGCACATCTCCAACAGCTACTGCATCAATTGTTTCGAGAACGGTCTTGTCACCGTCGAGCAGTTCATCCTGGTTTTGTGCAAAGTAGCCAAGTTTTACATTGTGCCCCAGCTTGTATTCACCGGTAGCCTCAAGCTCGTTTACAATAATCCGAGAAAGGGTAGTTTTTCCTTCACCGTTTTTACCAATAAAGGCAAGTTTCTCACCCCTTTCCACCTGCATATCGATTTGGTCGAGAATAACCTTGCTGCCATAGGCTTTGGTTAGATTACGGGCTTCGAATACCACAGTGCCGGAGCGGGGCGCAGGCGGGAATTTTATGTTGATGGAGGCAAGGTCTTCTTCGTCTACTTCAATGATATCTACCTTATCGAGTTGCTTGATTCGCGATTGTACCTGCACTGCTTTCGAGGCTTTATATCGAAAACGCTCGATGAATTCCCGTGTGTCGTCCAGCTGTTTTTGCTGGTTGCGATAGGCAGACATCAGTTTTTCGCGGCGATCTTTGCGTTGCTCGAGGTAGTTGGAGTAGTTGGTTTTATAATCGTGCAGTTTACCGAGGCTGATTTCTACGGTGCGCTTGGTAATTTTGTCCAGAAAGGCCCTGTCGTGCGAGATTAGCACAAGGGCTCCTTTATAGCTGCTTAAAAAGTCTTCGAGCCATTGTATCGATTCGATGTCGAGGTGGTTGGTAGGTTCGTCGAGAAGAAAAATGTCGGGCGAACGCAAAAGTATTTTTGCCAGTTCGATGCGCATGCGCCAGCCCCCGCTAAATTCCTTGGTTGGACGATTAAAGTCGGAACGTTTAAAACCCAAGCCAACCAGAGTTTGTTCGCAAATTGCATCGGTATTGCCTGCATCAAGAATGTGCAAACGGTCGTTCTTTTCTGTAAGCAGTTCAACCAATTCGAGGTAGCTGTCCGAGTCGTAGTCGGTGCGTTCTATAAGTTGTTGACCAATGTGCTCGATATCCTGCTCAATTTTTTTAAATTCTTCGAAAGCGGTCATCGTTTCGTCAAAAACCGTGCGCGTATCGTTGCAGGCCAATTGCTGTGGTAAATAGCCGAGGCTCACGTCGCTTCCTACCACCACCTGGCCATTGTCGGGTATCACTTCGCCGGTTATCAGTTTAAGCATGGTCGACTTTCCTGCACCGTTTTTACCCACCAGGCCAAGCTTATCTTTAGGGCCTATCATCAGGCTTATGTCTTCGAAAATGCGCTGTCCGGTATATTGCAGCGAGAGGCTTTCCAGTGAAATCATCCGTTTTGTTTAAGATTTGCAAAAGTAGCAAAAACAGTTGGAAGCGCTACACAATATTATATGTGTGAAAATGGGGGTTTTTACCTTTGATTTTAATTGTGCATGGCAAACTATATTTTTAAGGGCGTCGTTGGTTCAAAATTATAAGCCTGTTTCAATTTTCGCTTGAAGGCTGTTTTCCTTTTTTTACCTTTGTGGGCTGAAATTAATATGTAAAGAGTGGGCAAACGTAAGAACAATCTACTAATCGAGAACCTCGAAATAATTGATGTGGCGGCAGAGGGCAAGGCCATAGGAAAGCACAACAACATGGTGGTGTTTGTGCCCTGGATGGCTCCGGGCGATGTGGTGGATGTGCGCGTTACTACCCGAAGGAAAAAATTTATGGAAGGGAAGGTGCAGGCAATAAAAAAACTTTCTCCTTTACGGGTAGAACCTTTTTGCAGTCATTTTACCGTTTGTGGCGGTTGTAAATGGCAGCACCTGTCTTACGAGCTTCAGCTTAAATTCAAGCACAAGCAGGTAGTTGATAATCTTACCCGCATTGGGAAGCTACCGCTCGAAAATATTAGTCCGATACTGCCTTCGGCTCATGAAAAATATTACCGGAACAAACTGGAATATACCTTCTCAGCTTCGCGCTGGCTTACCGATGAGGAAGTGGTAAAAGAAGATGAAATAGCCAACCGCAATGCACTGGGTTTTCATGTTCCGGGTCGCTTCGACCGTGTACTTGATATCGAAACCTGTTACCTTCAACCCGAATTGTCTAACAAGATTAGGCTGGCAATCAGAAAATTCGCTATCGAGAATGATTTTTCGTTTTATCATCAGCGCAACAACGAAGGCTTTTTGCGTAACATCATTCTGCGTAACTCCAATCGGGGCGAATGGATGGTAATTATGGTTTTTGGTGAAGATCGACCTTTTGAAATAGAGTCGGTGATGTTTTTCTTAAAGGATTCTTTTCCCCAAATTTCCTCCTTGCATTACGTGGTAAATACCAAGGTAAATGATACCATTGGCGATTTGGATGTTGTTACTTTTTCTGGCCCCGGATACATTATTGAGGAAATGGACGGCTTAAGGTTTAAGGTGGGCCCCAAATCCTTTTTTCAAACCAATTCTCTACAAGCTCTTGAATTGTACAAAGTGGCGCGTCGATTTGCTGATTTGCAAAAAACCGACCTGGTATATGACCTTTATACAGGCACCGGCACCATTGCCAATTTTCTGGCACACCAATGCAAGAAAGTTATTGGTATCGAATATGTCGAAGATGCCATTGTCGATGCACGCATCAATTCGCTCGAAAACAAGATAGAGAATACCCTGTTCTTTGCTGGCGATATGAAAGACATCCTTACAAGCGAATTCATGGCCGAACATGGAAAGCCCGATGTGCTGATTACCGACCCTCCGCGGGCAGGCATGCACCCCAATGTAGTAAAAGTAATTCTCGATGCAGAACCCAGCCGCATTGTGTATGTAAGCTGCAACCCTGCTACACAGGCGCGCGATCTTGAATTATTGTCGGTAAAATACAAGGTAAGGGCTGTGCAGCCAGTCGATATGTTTCCGCACACCCATCACGTAGAGAATGTGGTAAGGCTCGATAAGATTTAAGGGCGAATGAGAGTTTTTTGTGCAATTTTTCCGAACGAACCCAGATATGTTCGCGACCGAATTTCCTATTTTTTCTTCTAGGTATATCAGAAGTAAGATTTGTTAAAAAACAACAATAAAAAAACCTCCAAAATTTTTGGAGGTTCTATTTCTGTGGGCGATGACGGATTCGAACCGCCGACCCTCTGGGTGTAAACCAGATGCTCTGAACCAGCTGAGCTAATCGCCCTTGTGTAATTAAGCGGGTGCAAATATAGAAGAGATTTTTACAATAAAAAAGTTTTTTTATTTTTTTTGAAGAGTCAAAAAATCGGCCACCACAAAGGTGCTTCCGCCAATGTAAATAAAATCTTCCTCTTCAGCATGCTTCTGCGCATCAAGCCAGGCAACCTCAACATTCTCGTAAACCTTGCCTTTTAATCCAAGGGTCGAGGCAAGTTTCATGATTTCATGCGGATCGGCAGCTCTTTCGATCGAGGCCCGGGTAAAATAATAATACGCTTCTTTTGGAAAAAGAGGAAGTATCTCTGCCAGGTTCTTATCGTTTACAAAACCGATAACCATATGCAACTTCTCATAGTTTGTTTTCGAAACCTGGTCGAGGGTCAACTTTAGTCCATCTTTGTTATGGGCAACATCGCATACAGTAAGAGGTTTTGAGTCAATTATTTGCCATCTGCCAAGCAATCCGGTGGTCTGCATCACGGTGCTTAAGCCTTCGCTAATTTGGAGGTTGGTAACCGGAAATTTATCGGCAATTACATCGAGTGTAGTGAGGCAAGTAACTAAGTTTTTATATTGATAGAGCCCCAAAAGGTCGGTCTCATAAGCCAGGTTAGCATGCGAATCTCTTAGCTGTATTCGCTGGGTGTGTCGGTTAGTGCGATGCGACGAAAGAAATTGGTATTGTTCGGTGGCTTGAATGAGTGGCGACTCCATCAGTGAACAACGGGCATGGAAAACACCTTTCGATTCGTTGCTTGATTCACCAATAACTACAGGGACCATGGGCTTTATAATGCCGGCTTTTTCTTTGGCAATTTGCTTGATGGTGTTTCCCAGAAACTGTTCATGGTCCATTCCAATGTTGGTTATTACCGATGCAATGGGGGTAATTATGTTGGTAGTGTCAAGCCTTCCACCCAGTCCGGTTTCGATAATGGCCACATCTACCTCTTCGGTTTTAAAATAGCTGAAAGCCATAAATACGGTCATCTCGAAAAAAGAAGGTTTGATTAATTCGAAAAAGCACTGATTACGCTGAATGTATTTAATGATGTATTTCTTATCGATCATTTCGCCGTTGATGCGAATTCTTTCACGAAAATCGAGCAAGTGGGGTGAAGTATACAAACCTGTTTTATACCCGGCTTTTTGTAATATGGAGGCCAGCATATGACTTACCGATCCCTTTCCATTGGTGCCTGCCACATGAATAGTTTTATAGGCTTTGTGCGGGTATCCCGAAAATTTGTCTAATTCATAGGCATTTTCAAGATCACCTTTATAGGCTGCTTTGCCAATGCGCTGATACATTGGCAAAGATTCGAACATGTATTGAAGGATTTGTTCGTAAGTCATTTTAAATCAAGCAATCAAATTTTAGTCTGCACGTGCCGTAAAGATTAAAAAACCTTTGTGAGATTGAAAAGGTTTCATTTAAACTTAGAGGGCAACGAATTCCATTTTTCGTAGTGAATACGCTCTGGCAAAAATCTGTCAGCTTTTCTGGCAGGGCCGTCAGAATATCCAATGGAAATAACAGAGAAGGGCACAACATGTTCAGGCAAGCAGAAGAGTTTATGCAAAGCTTCAATACGGTTTTGCCTCGGATAAATACCTACCCAGCAGGCTCCCAGTCCTAAGCCGTGTGCTGCCAGCAACATGTTTTGGGTTGCGGCCGAACAATCGATAGGGCCGTAACCCTCGTCGTGCTGAAGATTTTTGTCGAAACATACCAAAATTCCTGCAGAGGCTTCCTTAAGCATGGCTGAATGGGGATGTACCTCAATTATTTTTTCGATGCTTTCGATATCTTGAAAAATTATAAAATGCCAGGGTTGTTTGTTTACCGCCGAGGGGGCATACATTCCGCATTCAATTATTTTTACCAACAAGTTTTGTTCCACACTTTCGGTTGTGTATTTCCTGATACTGCGGCGATTGAACAATGCTGTGAATAAATCCATGGCGCTATAAATGGTTCATAAATGTATAATGTGCTCAAAAATAAAAGAAATAAATTAGTTATATTTAGTACGTCTCAATCAGTCTAGAAGCCTTTCTTTAGGCACTTCGAAGAGTATCGTAATATTACAGAATAATATGGCACGCAAGCAGAAAAAAATTTTTATAATCGATACCAACGTGCTCCTGCACGATTATAAGTGTATCTACAATTTCCAGGAGAACGATATCGTAATTCCAATTACTGTATTGGAAGAGCTTGATAAATTTAAAAAGGGTAACGACCTGATAAATTTTCATGCCCGTGAGTTTACGCGTGAACTCGACAAGCTATCGGGTGATAATTTATTTAATGGAGGGGTAACACTTGGTAAAAAACTGGGTAATCTAACCATCGAAACTGGGAAACCTTTCTCAGAAAAACTTAGGGTCTCCTTTCCGGAAATGACTCCAGATCACCGCATTCTTGCCATTGCCGAGAGTATCTCGATCTCGAAACCTAACTACCAGGTTACTCTTGTTACAAAAGATATTAACCTGCGCATGAAGGCCAAATCCATTGGCGTAATGGCTGCCGACTACGAAAGCGATAAGGTTCAGAATCTCGAGGAATTCTATAAAGGAATTCATACACTTGAAGGAGTAAATGACGAGGTTATCTCAAAAGTTTACGAAGAAACAGAGGGTATACCTGTAAAAGACGTGGGAAGTAAAATTTCTCCCAAGCCCAACCAGTATTTCATACTAAAAGGGGCCCGCTCCAGTGCACTGGTGCACTACAATCCATACATGAAGGCTTTCGACCGGGTACTAAAACAAAAAGTTTATGGTATCGAGCCCCGAAATGCGGAGCAGACTTTTGCCCTCGATTGCCTCTGCCGCGACGAGATTCAACTGGTAACCATTACCGGAAAAGCCGGAACAGGTAAAACGCTTCTTGCATTAGCAGCTGCTGTAGCTCAGCGTCAGAAATACAGTCAGATATTTCTGGCAAGACCTATTGTACCGCTTTCTAACAAAGACATTGGTTTTCTGCCTGGCGATGCCAAGGAGAAAATTGGACCTTACATGTTGCCTCTGTTTGATAACCTCGATGTAATTAAAAATAAATTCAGCCCTACCAGCAAAGATTTTCAGAAGATTGAGGAAATGGTAAAGGGCGAAAAACTGATTATTACCCCTCTGGCTTTCATCCGTGGACGAAGCCTTTCGAACGTGTTTTTTATTGTCGACGAAGCTCAGAATCTTACTCCTCACGAAATAAAAACCATCATTACACGTGCAGGAGAAGGTACAAAAATGGTTTTTACCGGCGACATCGAACAGATCGATTCTCCTTATCTCGATATGAAATCGAACGGACTTTCCTACCTTACGGATAAAATGATAGGACAGGATGTGTTTGCCCACATTAACCTGATTAAAGGGGAAAGAAGCTACCTGGCCGAACTGGCTAGTAATCTATTATAAAAAAATATACCTGTATGCCAATAAACCGATGCTTGTACATTGTCCGACATGCCAAATCGAGTTGGGACCTCGAAGGAGTTGCAGATATCGACAGGCCATTAAAATTGAAGGGTATACGCGATGCATACGAAATAGCCAGACGCATCAAGATTGACAGGGCTGTTCCTGAACGCCTTGTTTCGAGCCCGGCAAACAGAGCCCTGCATACGGCAATTATCTTTTTACGTGTGTTTGAAATGAAGTTCTCCCAACTGATTATCGACGAAAGACTGTATGCAACAGGTGTAGGTGTAATTCGCAAAGTTATTTCAGATCAGCCTGTCGAGGTCCGGAATCTGATGATATTTGGTCATAACCCTGATTTTTCAGACCTCGTTACCATTTTAACCGGGCAGCCCATGGAGGAACTTCCTACATGTGGCCTGTGCCGTTTAAAGTTTGAAGCCAACAACTGGGCAAATTCTTCGGCTGAAACTTTGCAGGAGACCTCATTTGAATTCCCTCGAAAAGAAATCAATACTGATTTGTAAAAGAATTGGCTAAAACTAACCGCAAACCTTACATGCCAAAATCGCCAAATATTATTAACCGCGAACTTAGCTGGTTATCCTTTAACCACAGGGTACTGCAGGAATCGGCCGATAAAAATGTACCTCTTATTGAAAGACTCAGGTTCCTGGGTATTTTCTCTAACAACCTCGATGAATTTTTTCGTGTCCGGGTTGCTACCATTAAAAGAATGATCGACGTGCAGCAGGGAGAGCAACGTGTGGAAGGTATCAGGCCAAAACGCCTCATGGCTATCATTCAAAAACAGGTAATTCAACTTCAGAATCTGTTCGAAACAACTTTTAATACTTTGCTCGACGAACTGGAAGAGCATCATATTTATATCATTAACGAAACGGAACTTAGTGCAGAGCAGCAGACTTTTGTAAGGCAGTATTTTAAAGAAAAGGTGAGGCCGGTAATTTCACCTATTATGTTGCACAATGTTCAGGGTTTTCCCTACCTGCAAGACCATTCGATTTATTTAACCATTAAGCTTACCAATTCGGCCGATATCTCTCAGGTCGAGTATGCACTCATCGAAATTCCGTCCCACACCCTTCCACGTTTTGTGCAGATGCCAGCCGATAAAGAGGGTAACTATATTATTCTTATAGAAGATATCATACGTTTTTCGCTCAAAGAGGTATTTTCCATTCTACATTTCGACACTTTCGAGGCCTGGACTATCAAACTTACACGCGATGCCGAACTTGATGTAGATAATGACGTATCGCAAAGTTTTCTCGAGAAAATCTCGAAAAGCCTGCTGGGACGAAAAACAGGGCAACCCGTCCGTTTTTTGTTTGATGGAAGCATTTCAAAGGATTTGCTGGAGTTTATAATTGAAAGGTTGGGGCTCGATACGGACAATAACCTTATTCCGGGTGCCAGGTACCATAATTTTAAAGATTTCATGGCATTTCCTAACATCGGTCCCGAATCGCTGGTATACTCGCGTGCACAACCAGTAGGGCATCCCGAAGTAAAAGATTATACAAGCATTCTGGAAGTAATGCGTAAAAAAGACTTGTTGCTTCACATGCCTTATCAGGATTTTAATATTTTTATTTCCCTGCTTCAAGAAGCTTCCATCGATCCGAATGTAAAGGAGATTTCCATAACCATCTATCGGGTAGCCCGTAATTCGAAAGTAATGAATGCTCTGGTAAATGCCTGTCAAAATGGAAAAAAGGTAAATGTGGTCATCGAATTGCAGGCACGTTTCGACGAAGAAACAAATATATACTGGTCGCGAAGGCTCGAAGAAGTGGGGGCTAACATCTTTTTTGGGTTTCCGAACCTGAAAGTGCATGCCAAATTGGTATCGATTGCACGACGTGAGAATAACCGCATGGTCTATTATTCTTGTGTTAGTACGGGTAATTTTCACGAAGGAAATGCTGCTGTATATTCCGACCTGATGCTTCTTACAGCCGATAAGCGAATTACAAGTGAAGTTAAAAAGCTATTTGAGTTCTTCGAGCATACTTATCGGAACCAGGGCTATAAACATTTGTTGGTATCGCCACTCTATATGCGGCGAAGGTTTTATAGGTTTATCGACAACGAAATTGCAAATGCTAAAGCGGGCAAAGAAGCTTATATTATTCTCAAAATTAACAATCTGGTCGACCGCGAAATCATCGAAAAACTATACGAAGCCAATAATGCCGGGGTTAAAATTACACTCAATATCCGGGGTATTTGCTCGCTGAAACCAGGTGTCCCTGGCAAAAGTGAGCATATAAAAGCAATTAGTATTATCGACCGTTTTCTGGAACATGCTCGCATTATGGTTTTTTGCAACAATAAAAACCCTTTGTATTTTATTTCGTCTGCCGACTGGATGGGTCGCAACCTCGACAGGCGCATCGAAGTAGCTGCCCCAATTTACGATAAAACCCTGCAAAAGGAAATCGATGATTTGTTGCACATTCAACAGACCGACAACATTAAGGCAAGGGTTATCGACGAGGAACAACAAAACAATTATGTCGAAACGCAAGCGTCCAAACTAATCAGAAGTCAGTTTGTACTTTACGATTATTACCGAAGCAAGCTGGATGAGAAATAGGGTTTTAAAATCTCAAAATTATATTGAATAAAATACTTGCATAAATGGCAAGTTTATAACATAAAGCCTGTCGAAAGTTCTATTTTTGCGCAAACATTATTTTCAATGGATTTTAATCTTATTCAGGACCAGACCCTTCGCCTGGTAACCTCAGTGGGCAATTACATACGCAAGGAGCGGGAATTGTTTCAAACATCCAACATACAGCAAAAAGGAAATAACGATTTTGTAACTCATGTCGATAAAGCCTCTGAAGAACAGCTTGTTGCTGGTCTTTCGCAGATTATCCCAGGCAGTGGTTTCATAGCCGAAGAAGGCACAAGCAGTTACGAGGATCAGGAATATAGCTGGATAATCGATCCACTCGATGGAACAACCAATTTCATACACGGAGCCCCACCCTATTGTGTGAGTGTGGGTTTGCGCAAAGGCAAGAACCTTATTGGAGGCGTAGTATACGAAATTACTGCCGATGAATGCTTTTATGCCTTTAATAATTCAAAAGCCTTTTTAAATGGCCGCGAAATACAGGTAAGCCCATGTGCTAAAGTGAAAGATGCCCTTATTGCTACTGGTTTTCCTTATGCCAGCTTTGGCTTGCTCGACCGGTTTATGCAAACCCTTGAGTTTTTCTTTCATTATTCGCACGGTGTGCGTCGCCTTGGTTCAGCTGCTGCCGACCTGGCCTATGTGGCCTGCGGGCGGTACGATGCATTTTACGAATATAACCTCAAAGCCTGGGATGTAGCTGCAGGTGCTTATATTGTTCAACAGGCAGGAGGCAAGGTTTCTGATTTTTCCAAAGGCAATGATTTTTTATTTGGAAAAGAGCTTATAGCCTCTAATTCGGAAATATGGGAAGAATTGGCGGGCGAGTTAAACAGAATGATGAAAAAATAATGCTTTATTAACATGCTTACTTTAAAGGATAAAATAATTCTTTCTCCATTATGGCTGCTGGGTAGTCTACCGCTTTGGATGCTGCAGGGATTTGCCTGGGTATTGCATTACCTTATTTGGCATGTAGTAAAGTACCGCAAAAAGGTAGTGATAAGAAACTTGAGAAATGCCTTTCCAGATAAAACAGAATCGGAAATTGCTAAAATTGCAAAACGCTTTTACCTCCACTTGTGCGATACTTTTATGGAAAGTATTTATCGCATGTCGCCTTCGGAAGCTCATAGAAGGTATGTTTTTGAAGAGGTTGAACTTTATCAAAAACTTTTTGAGCAAGGGAAAGACCTTATTATCATGATGGGCCATTATGCCAATTGGGAATGGACAGGAAGTGCCTGGAACCAGGTACCCTACCGTACAATTGGTGTTTATAAACCCTTAATGA
This sequence comes from Bacteroidales bacterium, assembly GCA_035913795.1. GTDB lineage: Bacteria > Bacteroidota > Bacteroidia > Bacteroidales > UBA10428 > UBA10428. Next base: position 8,035 of record JAMIIA010000084.1, on the reverse strand, counting down.
ATAAAACATTCGACCGGTATTTTATTTTTATGCGCACACGCTTTGGCAGCCAGGCGGTGCCACTGCGTAATACCTTTAAAGAGGCTGTAGGATTCAGGCAAAACAACGATCGTTTTGCTCTTCTGCTCGTTGGCGATCAACGACCAACTCCCGCAGAAATTAAACTATGGTTGAATTTTATGAACCAGGATACCCCAATTATTCTTGGTCCGGAAAAAATGGCTCAGAAATTCGATACTGCAGTAATCTATCTTCAAGTGGTTCCTGTAAAAAGGGGTTATTACCGAGTATTCCCTATTTTAATTACTGAAAATGCCTCAAAAACTTCAGAGAATGAAGTGTCAACTCTTTTTTACTCCGTACTCGAAAACCAAATAAAATCTCAACCGGAATATTATCTTTGGTCCCATAAGCGCTGGAAGTATACCAGGGCCGATGTTGAAAAGATCTTGGAGGAGGCGCGTACAAATAAAAAAATTAAAAGCACAGAACATCAATCCGATGGATAAACTCTCGGTAGTAATACTCAACTGGAACGGTAAAGACTTTCTTCAAAAGTTTCTCCCACCTCTTCTGAAGCATACTCAGGCTTCTGGTATTAGTCTTGTTGTTGCAGATAACAATTCCACAGACGAATCAGTGGCATTTCTTTCAAAAACTTATCCGAATATCAGAATAATTCAGCTCGATCAGAACTATGGATATGCCGGTGGTTATAACAAAGCACTTGAAGAAATCGATAGTGAGTATTATGTTTTATTAAACTCCGATGTGCAAGTAACCGAAGGCTGGTATCAACCTGTTCTGGAGTTTCTAGATCGTAACCTTCAGGTGGCTGCTGCAATGCCGAAAATAATCTCATACAACCATACAAGCCATTTCGAGTATGCCGGTGCAGCAGGTGGATACATTGACCGTTATGGTTTTCCATTCTGCCGTGGCCGTATTCTGTATAAAATTGAAGAGGACCAGGGGCAGTATGACAATCCAATAGAAATTTTTTGGGCTTCGGGAGCCTGCATTTTTGTGCGTGCATCTGCCTATCATGAAGCCGGTGGCTTAGATGCCGATTTTTTTGCACACATGGAAGAAATCGATCTCTGCTGGCGTCTTAAACGATTGGGTTATACAATATATGCCCTTCCGGTATCGAAAGTATACCATGTGGGGGGCGGCACTTTGCCCAACAACAACCCCAGAAAGTTGTATTTTAACTATCGAAACAGCCTGTACCTGCTGCAAAAAAATCTACCTCGCCGCAAACTTATACCTATCCTGATCATGCGCATGTTGCTCGACGGGGCTTCGTCTTTAGTATATCTTTCCAAATTATCTTTCAGTTTTTTCTTTGCTGTTTTAAGGGCTCATATAAGGTTTTACCTGAGTGCTTATTCCAACCACAAGAAAAGAATCGAATTTAATGCAAAAGAAAAAGTGCAGAGCGTAGGGCAAATATATCCTGGGAGTATGGTTTTTAATTTTCTGGTTCGCAAAAAACAAACCTTCGGATTTTATCAGCAGAAACTATAGTTTATTCTTCGCGGTGTTTTACGAAATAGGCAACTTTTTCCAACGAAGTAATCATATCATATTCTTCGAGGTAAATGTCTTTCTCGAGGTTAAGGTTCACTGTTGTGAAATTTAGCAGGCCTTTTATACCTGTGCTTACCAATACCTTGGCCATTTCACGTGCCGATTGCGTAGGTACTGTGAGTATGGCGATTGAGATATCCTTAAGGGCAATAATTTCCCTCAAACGATCTATCGAATAGCATGGTATATTGCTGATAGAGAGACCAATTTTTTTAGGGTCTATATCGAAGGCTGCCACCAGGTTCAGTTGAGGCCGGTTTCCAATAAAATAGGTTGTTATTGCCTTGCCAAGATTGCCATATCCCACCACTATTACATTTAGTGGTTCTTGAGTGTCGATAATTTGACTTATAACCTCAATAAGCTCATCTACTTTATAACCTTTTCGTTGGCTCGATGAATAACCAATAAACATTATATCTCGTCTTACCTGAACAGCCGTAATGTTTAAAAGTACGGCTAGTTCATGCGAATAAATCCGGGTCTTTCCGTTGTTTAAACAGTTGTAAAGAGCCCGGCGATATTGACTTAGCCGTTCAACTGTTTTTTCGGGTAGTTTTTTCATCCAGGTATGCACAAAGGTATTTCACAAAAATAAGAATTATCATTCACTCATTGACAGTATATTGTTATTTTTATAACAAAATGATGAAGCCGGTTTTTTTTTCTTAATTTAACCTAAAATGAATTTTATGATCAATAAAATTCCAATTAAAATCTGCCTGGGTAGTTCCTGCTTTTCCCGGGGTAATCACGAGCTGGTACCAGTAATTCGACGTTACCTGATGGCCAAGAAACTTGAAGATAAAGTGTCGTTTAGTGGCGATCATTGCACCAAAGAGTGCCTGAAAGGCCCTAATATGCAGGTAGGAGGAAGAGTGATTCATGGTATTACTAAGGATAATGTTTGCGAGCTTCTGGATACTAACCTGAAAGATCTTTTATAAATTATGGCAGCTGCTCCCCTTGTTACAATCGACCCAAAAAAGTGTACCAATTGCTACACTTGCGTGCGCATATGCCCGGTTAAAGCGATTCGTGCCGATGTCGATAAACCATCGCCCATAATTCAAAATAAACAATGCATTGGTTGTGGCGATTGCATTACTACCTGTGTGCCAAACGCAATATCGTACCGGAGCTCCATTGAAAGTGCCAGACTAGTGCTTAAAACAAAAGGAATTAAAGTAGCCATTGTCTCACCCAGTATTTGTGCAGAGTTTCATGACATTTCTGATTTTCGTAAGTTTGTGCAAATGATTAAATCGCTTGGAATAAACTACGTGAATGAAGTTTCTTTCGGGGTGGATTTATTGGCCTATAAATACCTCAATTTGTTTAGCGATTTTAAAGGCCGGTATTATATTTCTTCTTGCGATCCGGTAGTAGTAGACTTTGTTACAAAATATCATCCTAACCTTATAAGTAATCTGGCTCCTTTTGTTCCGCCCATGGTGGCTACTGCTAAGGTGGTTCGGAAAAAATACGGCAACGATATTCAGGTTATTTACATCGGTCCCGATATTGCCAGCAAAGATGTAGCCCTTCAATCGCCACCAGACGGTAGGGTAGATGTTGTTTTAACATTTCCGGAATTGCGTCAGCTTTTCGATGAAATGAAAATAGCCGAAAGAACAGTAGAGTATTCTGAGTTCGATGGCCCTATTGGGTATAAAGGCAGTTTATATCCCATACGCAATGGATTCCTCCAAACCGCCGATATCGACGAAAATCTGCTAACAGGGGAAGTAGCTGCCGTTGAAGGTAAAAAAGAGATGCTCGAGACAATTGATGAGTTTGAAGCGAATGTCAATATCATTCACAAACATATACATGTAACTTATGGTAACTCCTTGGCGGGGCCAGGTATTTCCGGAAGAGGAAACAAGCTTTTCAAAGAGCACCTGGTAATCAAATATGCCAACAAACGATTGATGAATTTTTTCCGATCAGAATGGTACGATAACCTTCAAACCTACCTCTCACTCGATTTCAGTAGGGAGTTCAAACCTAACAACCAGCGCATACCTGAACCACCTGAAGAGGTAATTCAAAAAACGCTTGAATCGATGGGCTGGAAACAAAATCCGAATATTAATTGCGGACAGTGCGGTTATTCTACTTGCCAGGAGTTTGTAGTAAATCTGGCTAAAGGAATCGTCATTCCTGAAATGTGTTCTACCTATTCCATTAAAACCAGTAAAAATTACAGCTCAACCCTAAAAGAGCTCAACGAGAAACTGGCTGCCACAAGGCAAGCTCTTAACGAGAAAGAAGATGAGGTTCGCTCTGAACACGATACAGCCCAGCAGGCTTCTGATCTTACCGATGCCATGCTCGAAAAGCTAAGGGCAGGAATTGTGTTTGTCGATTACCGGATGAGTATACTGAAGGCAAATAAAACCTTTTGTTCAATCCTGGGCGATGAAGTAGAAGAAATCAGTGAGGTGATACCTGGGCTTAAAGGGGCTGACTTGCATAAGATTTTTACGGAAGATATTTGCAAACTCTTTACTTATGTGCTCACCGAAGGTGAAAGTATTGACAGCCGCGATGTGCAACATGGTAATTTATTGCTTAATTTATCCATCTTTCCCATACGCGAAAATCAGGTAGCCGGTGCAATTGTTCGCGATATGAGTGCGCCCGAAGTGCAAAAGGCCGAGGTAATGAAAAGGGTTTCTGAGGTAATCGATAAAAACCTCTCGATGGTACAGCAGATTGGTTTCCTGCTCGGCGAGGGAGCCTCCGATATCGAACGCATGCTTAACTCAATATTGAAAATTTATACTGACAACCAGAGAAAAATTTCTCAATGATCTAAACCTATTTTGAACTAAGAGAATGCAATGGCTGAGAAATTTTTTATAGAAATCGATTGTCAACAGAAAAATCATGAGGGAGAACGCATCTGTGGAGATGTGTTTCTGGCCGGGAAGGTAAAGGAGGAAAACCGAATTGTGCTTGTTTTATCCGATGGTATGGGACACGGTGTAAAAGCCAGCGTGCTGGCTACTCTTACGGCAACCATGGCCCTTAATTTTACAAAAGAGCACAAAGAACCTGGTCGCACTGCCGAAATAATTATGAATACCCTTCCTGAATGTAGCGAGCGGAAGATTAGCTATGCCACTTTTACCATAATAGATTTGGATTACGATGGCAATATTACCATTCTCGAATATGATAACCCTGAAACACTTGTCATTCGTCATCGCGAAATAATTCCCCTACCCCGGCAATCCATTGTATTGGAGAGTGAACGTAATTGTGGCAAGAAATTAAGGGTTTGTACTTTTAAGGGTAAGCTGGGCGATCGCATAGTGTTTACATCCGATGGGGTTGCTCAATCTGGCTTAGGAACTCCAAGGTATGCCTTCGGATGGGGAATTGATGAAGTAGGAAAATATGCTGTTGACATGACCAAGCGTTACCCTCAGATTTCAGCCCGACAATTGGCAACCCGAATAATTAACACAGCTTTTCGCAACGATGGATTTCAAGCGAAAGACGATATCAGTTGCGGGGTTGTTTACCTTCGCGAACCTCGCGTACTTCTTATTTGCACAGGACCACCATACCACAAGGCTGATGACGCTGGTTTTGCACAGCGTGTGATAGAGTTTGAAGGTAGTAAAATAGTGATGGGTGCAACTACCGGCGATATTATTGCCCGCGAGGGCAAGCTTACAGTGAAAGATGGACAGGAATTTGCCGATCCGGATCTTCCGCCCCTATCTTATATCGATGGAATAGATCTTTTTACAGAAGGCATTCTTACCTTACGAAAGGTGGAGCTGATACTTGAAACATACAACAACAGCACAAAATTGGGGCGAGGTCCTGCGGATCAGGTAGTGAAACTAATTACCGAAAGCGACGAGATTCGATTTTTTGTCGGTACCCGAATTAACATTGCTCATCAAGATCCATCTATCAATATCGACCTCGAAATAAGAAGAACAGTGGTTAAGAGGATTGCCTATCAGCTTGAAGAAAAATTTCTGAAAAAGGTAGTCATCAATTTCTTTTAAAACGAGAGGATATAAAAAAAGAGACCGATATGAGCGGCCTCTTTTAACCTAAATCCAACTAAACCCTATATGAAACTATGAAATGTTATCCCTTTGCGATTGATGTTTCTTTGTACAAATATACGATTGACCTAAGGGGATGTTATTGGTAGTATTACTAAAAAATGAAGTAAAATTCCTTAAAAAAATCTGTGTATTTTCCGTCCTTTAAATTTTGATGGCTTTGTAACTCCTGTTTTTTTTTCTGGATTCTTCCACTTGCATACATAAATCAGTAGTAACTAATTAAATGAAGAAGAGGTTGCCCGATGAGAGCAACCTCTTTTCAACCTAAATCCAACCAAACCCTACATGAAAATCTATGAAAAAAAATGAATTTTTTTTAATAATTTCTTTATACAAATATACGGCACATTACTACGCCGGGGTATTCGTGCAAATACCTAAAAATGAGAATAAAACCCTAAAAATGGAATGGGTATTTACCGCCGCTTTTTTGCTCGCTCAAAATTCTGGAATTTATAGACAAGTTTGCGGCTGTTAACCTTGTTAGCGTGCGTTGATTGAGGGAATACAAAAAGCCTCTATACGACTTTTACAATCTTCATCATATTTACTGGCCCTTTTTCCACCATAGGTATACCACCTATAAATACCATGACATCGTCGGTTTTGATAAAATTATTTTGTTTGAGTATGTGGGTAGCTACTTTAATAGAGTCGTTTATTGTCGATTCGGGTTCGAGGTAAAAGGATTGTACACCACGAATGAGATTCAATTGTGTCATTACATGCCTAAAGGGGGTGAAAGCGTAAATGTTTCCCTTAGGACGGTTGTTGGCAACCTTAAAAGCTGAACCTCCACCATAAGTAAATACAACAATACCTTTTGCTCCTGTGAGATCGGCCATTTTGCATGCATTGTAACATACCGAATCGGGTAAGTAACTGTGGTTACGTGGGTCGGGTTCGTGGTTATGACTCATCTCAAAACCTTTGTTTTCAGTAGCACTTATTACGTCCTGCATAGCCCTGATTACACCTACCGGGTACTCTCCAACCGATGTCTCTCCGCTTAACATAAGTGCATCGGCACCCTCGATTACTGCATTTGCCACATCGGTAGCTTCTGCACGGGTAGGCCTGAAGTTGGTAATCATACTTTCCATCATCTGGGTAGCTATAATTACCGGTTTACTCTTTAAAATGCATTTATGTACAATTTGTTTCTGTAAAATTGGCACTTGATTAAAAGGAGTCTCCACGCCCAAATCACCGCGAGCAATCATTATTCCATCGGTTACCTCTACTATATTGTCTATATCGGCAATTGCTTCTGGCTTCTCAATTTTGGCGATTATCTTGGTGTGCTTGTTTTTTTTCTTTATGATTTCTCTTAGACCGATTATGTCTTTTGAGTTTCTTACAAAGGAAAGCGCTATCCAATCGATATCGAAATCGAGCACGTAATTTGCATCATTAATGTCTTTCTCTGTTAAACTGGGTAATGATATATTTGTGTTAGGCAGGTTAACTCCTTTTTTCGATGACAACTTTCCTCCACTGATAACTTTTAAGGTTACCTCGTTGATTCGATTGGTCGATACTACCTCCAGTTTTATTTTACCGTCGTCTACCAATATGGTTTCGCCTGGGTTAACATCTACTGGTAGGGGTTTGTAGCTCATAAATACTCTTTCAGCGTTGCCAATACATTCTTCCGATACAAATTTGATATGACTACCGTTTTCGAGCATTACTCCATTATTCTCCACTTCGCCAATACGTAATTTTGGCCCCTGTAAATCGGCTAATATGGCTACGTTCGTGTTTAGCTCTTGATTGAGTTCCTTTATAATTCTGATTACCGGTTCGTGATCGGTATGTTTGCCATGCGAGAAATTGAGCCTTATTACATCAATTCCTTCATGGATCATTTTTCGGAGTATTTCTTTGCTGTTGCAGGCGGGGCCTATGGTAGCAATAATTTTTGTGAGAGAATGGTGATTCGTATGCATATTTTGAGTCTATCTATTGAAAGTGATATTAGAAGTTACAAAAATAGAATGATATTCTAATATTGCGAAAGATAAGACTTGAAATAAAAGCCGAATTTGCAAGGATTCTGTAAATTGTTAATTAAAAGTTGGCCTTTCGCTTAATTTAGTAATCCGGCACCTTATAGAAAAGTGATTTTTACACTCAGGGGTTCCACTTTGTATCAATAAAAAGCAGGGATAACGTCAAGCGTTATCCCTGCCTCATCTATTGCTGGAACTATTTTTATTGCTGATAGATGAAAGCAAATGTGTGTGCAAAATCTTCGATGGCGGTGGGGGTAGTGCTTTCAGTCGTGCGTTTAGCGATCATTACCTTGCCATCGTTGGCTGCCTTGATAAAGGCATTGA